>NZ_JAHCKK010000200.1 GCF_026125825.1 Hydrogenophaga sp.
GCGCCGCAGCGCGGGCCGCCCCTGTGCCCGTGTCCCGGTCGCCGCTGCGTTGCGGCGCGGGCCGGGCGAGCCCGATCAATGCCTTTCGATGGACGACTCCACGATGAAATCCCTGCTCATCTCCACCCTGCTGGCCATGACGGCCAGCGCCTGGGCGCAAACGCCCGCCGCCGCTTCTGTTGACGTGAAAGACGCCTGGGTGCGCGCCACCGTCGCGCAGCAAAAATCCACCGGCGCTTTCATGCAACTCACCGCCAGGGCCGACACCCGCGTGGTGGATGCCCGATCGCCCATCGCGGGCGTGACCCAGATCCACGAGATGGCGATGGAAAAAGACGTCATGCGCATGCGCGAGGTCAAAGGCCTGGCGCTGCCCGCAGGCCAGCCCGTCGAACTCAAGCCCGGGGGCTACCACGTGATGCTGATGGACCTCAAGGGCCAGGTGAAGGCCGGTGACGTGGTGCCCGTGACGCTGGTGCTCGAGGGCAAGGACGGCCAGCGCAGCACGCTGGAGGTCAAGGCCACGGCGCGCGCGCTCGGCAGTGCCGGTGCCGCGGCGCCAGCCGCCGCCGAAGACCACGGCAAGCACAAGCACTGAGGCGGCCATGAAAGCCGTTGCTCAACGCGCGTCCGCGCAGGCGGACGCGGGGACGAGGCCGTCCGCCTCCCATGCCGGTTTCCATGCCGTGGCCTGGCGCTGGCACTTCTACGCCGGCCTGTATGTGGTGCCCTTTCTGCTCATGCTGGCCCTCACCGGGCTGGTCATGGTGTTCTTCACCGGTTTCCAGACCCGACTCGGTCCGGCGGTGACGGTGAGCGTGAGGGACCACGCGCCGCTGCCCGTGAGCGTGCAGGCACAGGCCGTGCTGGAGTTGCGCTCGCAGGCCACGCTGCGCGAGTACATCGCGCCGGCCACGCCCGACCGCGCGAGCTGGTTCGTCGTCGCTCGCGACGGCACCACCGAAGCGGTGGCGGTCGACCCGTACACCGCCCAGGTGCTGCAGCTGGTGGACAAGGACCAGACCGGGTTCGCCTGGGCCGAGAAGATCCACGGCACGCTGCTGCTGGGCGATGTGGGCGACCGCCTGATCGAGATCGCAGCGGGCCTGGCCATCGTGATGATCGTCACCGGCTTCTACCTCTGGTGGCCGCGCGGTGGCACGCGCTGGGCCCAGGTGTTGCTGCCCGACCTGCGCCTCAAGGGGCGGCTGTGGTGGCGCTCGCTGCACGCCAGCGTGGGCTTCTGGCTCGGCGCGGTGCTGCTGGTCTTCCTGCTCACGGGGCTTTCCTGGACGGGCGTGTGGGGCGCGAAATTCGCGCAGCCCTGGGGCAGTTTCCCCGCCACGAAGTGGGACGCGGTGCCGCTGTCGGACGCGACGCACGCCACGCTCAATGCCGGGGGCACGCACGAGGTGCCCTGGGGCCTGGAGCAGACCCCGCTGCCGGCCTCGGGTTCGCAACAGGGCGCGGTGGGCGTGCCCGCCGGTCAGCCGGTGGACCTGGACCGCGTGGCCGCGCTCGCCAGGCAGCTCGGCTTCGCTGGCCAGCACCACATCCAGCTGCCCCAAGGCGACACCGGCGTGTACACCCTGTCGGCCGACACCATGAGCGGCGACCTGGGCCGCCCGACGCAGGACCGCACGGTGCACGTGGACCGCTACACCGGCCGCGTGCTGGCCGAGGCCGCCTACGCCGACTACCCGCTGCTGGCCAAGGCCATGGCGGTGGGCATTGCGCTGCACCAGGGCGACCTGGGGCTGTGGAACGCCCTGCTCAACGTGGCGTTCTGCCTGGCCATCGTGTTCCTGTGCGTGAGCGGCATCGTGATGTGGTGGAAGCGCCGGCCCCGGGGCAGCTGGCGGCTGGTGGCGCCGCCTGCCCCACGCGAGCCCTCGTTGTGGAAGGGTGGGGCGCTGGTGATGTGTGGGCTCGCGCTGGCGTTTCCGCTCACGGGGGCGGTGCTGCTCGGCGTCCTGCTGCTCGACTGGCTGGTGGTGTCGCGCCTGCCGGCGCTGCGGACCGCGCTGGGCTGATCAGGCGCTGGGGGCCCGCACCACGCCGGGCGCGGGTGGCGAGCTGGCGCCCGAGCCGCGCTCGAAGGTGACCACGTGGTCCACCTCGGCGCGGATGCCGATCCACTCGCCCACTTCGTGGTTGTGGTGCGAAGGCACGTGCGTCATCAGCACCTCGCCGCTGGCCAGGCGCAGCGTGTAGAGGAATTCGGAGCCCCGAAACGCCTTGCGCAGGATCTGCGCTTTCACCGGAGCGTCGTCATCGTGCACGATGTCGTCGGCGCGCAGCAGCACGTCGCACAGCCCGGCGTCGTAGGCCGAGGGCAGGGGGCATTCCTCCACGTCGTGCAGCGGGCCCAGCGGCGTCTGCACCGAGACCTGGTTGCCCACCATCTGGATCTGCGCCGGTGCGAACACGCCATGGCCGATGAACTCGGCCACGAAGCGCGTGGCCGGGCGGTGGTAGAGCGCGTAGGCGTCGTCCCACTGGTGCAGGCGGCCCTGGTGCATCACGCCGATCACGTCGCCGATGGCGAAGGCCTCCA
>NZ_JAHCKK010000201.1 GCF_026125825.1 Hydrogenophaga sp.
CACATCGATCCCGCCACTGGATTGCTGCACCTGGCCAACGAGGGTGCGCATGGAGGTCTGCATGGCCGCGAGCGCGCCCATGAGGCTGTCGGGATCCTGAGCGGGCGGCGTGGCACCGCTGAGGTCACCGTCGGCGATGCGCCGCAGGGCGCTGCGCGCCATGGCGGGGTCGCCACCGATCTCGCGCTTGAGCGTGCGCTGCACCACCAGGCCCAGCACCACGGCCGCCGACAGCGCCAGCAAGGCCAGACCGATGGCCAGCGCGCGGGCGCGATCGGCCTCGGCGTTGACCTGCTCATGCGTCTGCGTCGACAACGCCTGCGAGGCCTTGCCCAGCTGCAGCAGCTCGCCGCGCAGCTTGCGCCAGGCCGGCGTTTCTTCGGTGTTGAGCATCTGCACCGCATCGGCTGCGCTGGTTTTCAGCAGGGCCAGCACCTTGTCTTGTGCCTGGGCCTGGGCCGTCCGCAGGCCGGCCAGTGGCGCCAGACCCGCTTCGGCGGGCGTGCCCCTGGCCGCGGCGAGCGTGGCCTGGTGGGCCGCGTCAAAGGCATCGCGCGCCGCTTCCAGGTTCTTGTAGGCCTGCTGGTTGCTCGGGTCCAGCACGATGTTGCGCAGCGCCTGGCCCATCTGCAGGCCTTGCGCATACATGTCCTGCAGGCCGCTGGCCGTGGCCTGCTCGGTCTTGATGTAGTGGTCAAAGCGCGACTGCGTCTGCGCCAGCGACCAGATGCTGCCTGCCAGGCCCGCCACGAAAAGCGCGGCCGGCGCGACGAACGCCAGAAGGAGACGTTGGTTGAAGTTCATGGGGCGCCCTCGTCGCCGCTCAGGCGCGCAGCGACGGCGTGCCGTCATGGAGGCGGAAGAACCGCACCGCTTCGGCCAGACGACCGGCCTGGTCCTTGAGGCTCTCGGCCGCGGCCGCGCTCTCTTCCACCAGCGCCGCGTTCTGCTGCGTCATCTGGTCCAGCTGCGTCACCGCCACATTCACCTGGCCGATGCCGTCGCTCTGCTCTCCCGCGGCGGTGGTGATGTCGCTGATGAAGGCGGACACCTTCTCGGCGTTGGCAACGATCTCGCCGATGGTGCTGCCCGCCTGCGCCACCAGGCGCGATCCGTCCTCCACCTTGCCCACGCTGGTCTCGATCAGGCCCTTGATTTCCTTGGCCGCCTGCGCACTGCGCTGGGCCAGGCTGCGGACCTCGGCGGCGACCACGGCAAAGCCCCGGCCCTGTTCGCCGGCCCGCGCGGCTTCCACCGCCGCGTTCAGCGCCAGGATGTTGGTCTGGAAGGCAATGCCATCGATCACGCCGATGATGTCGCCAATCTTTTTGCTGCTGTGGTTGATCTCGTCCATCGTCGTGACCACCTGGCCCACCACCTGGCCACCGCGCACGGCCACCTCGGCGTTGGCCACGGCCATCTGCGTGGCCTGGCGCGCGGCATCGGCGCTTTGGCGCACCGTGCTCGTGAGCTGTTCCATGCTCGCGGCGGTTTCCTGCAGGTTGCTCGCGGCCTGCTCGGTGCGGCTGGAGAGGTCCTGGTTGCCGCTGGCGATCTGCTGGCTGGCGGTGCCGATGCTGTCGGTCGAGCTGCGCACCTCGCCCACGATGCGGGCCAGCGAGGCCTGCATGTCGCCCAGCGCGCGCATGAGCGCGGCCGTTTCGTCCTTGCCTTCGCGCTGGATGGTGCGCGTGAGGTCACCTTGGGCGATCGCGCTGGCCAGCCGCTGCGCTTCGTCCAGCGGGCGGCAGATGCTGTTCATGTTGGACAGCGTGGTCGGCACCACCACCAGGGCGGCGATCGCCACGGCCAGGCCAAACAGCATCAGGGTCTGGTCGTTGGCGCTCTGGCCCGCCTTGCGGGCATTGGCGGCGTCGGCCATCAGCACCTCTTCCAGCTGCTTGAGGCTCTGCAGCAGGTCGCCATAGCTGGCGTGCGCGCGGCCCAGCATGCGGTTGGCCACGGTCGCCGAGTCGTAGCCCGAGGACTCCAGCTGGTTCGTCACCGGCCCCACGGCAGCGACGTACTTGGTGAGGTGCGACTGCATCTCGCGAACCAGTTCGTTCTCGCCGTTTTCATTGCCGGCCTGCAGCACGTCCATCTGCTTCTGAGCCTGGTCGCGGGCCGCCTGCCACTGGGCCTTGGCCTTGAGCACGAGCTCGGGCTTTTCGTAGGCAATGATCATGTCCTTCTCGTGGCGGCCCATGTCGCCCAGCGCCACCTGCAGGCGCGAGAGCGTGAGGGTTTCTTCGAAGGTGCGTTCGACAAAGTCTTCGTTGAGCGCGTGCATGCGCGCCATGCCCCACCAGCCGGCCGTGCCGACCAACAGGAGCAGCACCAGGACCACGCCAATGGCGGCCCTCATGCGGATTCGGATGGAAAACTGGCGCATCAAGTGTTGCATGACTGTCTCTTCGTGTTGTTGATTGAAATGAAGCGGCGGGCTCAGGCGCCGCAAGCGTTCATGAAGAATGGGCGTCGGTGCGGAAGATCTGCACGACA
>NZ_JAHCKK010000202.1 GCF_026125825.1 Hydrogenophaga sp.
AGTTCTGGCAGGTCCCCACGGTGTCCATGGGCCTGGGCCCGCTGATGGCGATCTACCAGGCCCGTTTCCTGAAGTACCTGCACGCCCGTGGCATCGCCAACACCGAGAACCGCAAGGTCTGGGTGTTCTGCGGCGACGGCGAAATGGATGAAGTCGAGTCGCTGGGCGCCATCAGCCTGGCTGCGCGTGAGAACCTCGACAACCTGATCTTCGTGGTGAACTGCAATCTGCAGCGCCTGGACGGCCCGGTGCGCGGCAACGGCAAGATCATCCAGGAGCTCGAAGGCGAGTTCCGTGGTTCCGGCTGGAACGTGATCAAGCTGCTGTGGGGGAGCGAGTGGGACTCGCTGCTGGCGCGCGACAAGGACGGCGCGCTGCGCAAGATCATGATGGACACGGTCGACGGGGACTACCAGTCGTTCAAGGCCAACGATGGTGCGTATGTGCGCAAGCATTTCTTCGGCCGCGATCCCAAGACGCTCGAGATGGTCGCCCACCTGAGCGACAACGACATCTGGAACCTCAAGCGCGGCGGCCACGACCCCCAGAAGGTCTACGCGGCTTACCACAAGGCGGTCAATCACAAGGGTCAGCCCACCGTGCTGCTGATCAAGACCGTCAAGGGCTTTGGCATGGGCAAGGCGGGCGAAGGCAAAAACACCGTTCACCAGACCAAGAAACTCACGGACGAGGACATCAAGATCTTCCGTGACCGCTTCAACCTGCCCATTCCCGACAGCGAACTCTCAAAGATCCCTTTCTACAAGCCGGCCGATGACACGCCGGAAATGAAGTACCTGCACGAGCGCCGCCAGGCCCTCGGCGGCTACCTGCCCAAGCGCCGCGTGAAGGCCGACGAGAGCTTTACCGTGCCCTCGCTGGAGACCTTCAAGGCCGTGCTCGACCCCACCGCCGAAGGCCGTGAGATCTCGACCACGCAGGCCTACGTGCGCTTCCTCACCCAGTTGCTGCGCGACCAGGCCCTGGGCCCGCGCGTCGTGCCCATCCTGGTGGACGAGGCCCGCACCTTTGGCATGGAGGGTCTGTTTCGCCAGGTCGGCATCTACAACCCGCATGGCCAGCAGTACACCCCTGTCGACAAAGACCAGGTGATGTACTACAAGGAAGACAAGGCCGGCCAGATCCTGCAGGAGGGCATCAACGAGGCCGGCGGCATGAGCAGCTGGATCGCCGCGGCCACCAGCTACAGCACGAGCAACCGCATCATGGTGCCGTTCTACGTGTACTACTCCATGTTTGGCTTCCAGCGCATCGGCGATCTCGCCTGGGCGGCGGGCGACATGCAGGCGCGCGGCTTCCTGTTGGGCGGCACCTCGGGCCGCACCACGCTCAATGGCGAGGGCCTGCAACACGAAGACGGCCACAGCCACATCCTGGCCGGCACGATCCCGAACTGCATCAGCTACGACCCGACCTTCGCACACGAGGTGGCGGTGATCCTGCACCACGGCTTGAAGCGCATGGTGGAGAAGCAGGACAACGTCTTCTACTACCTGACGTTGCTCAATGAAAACTACCCCATGCCCGGCCTGCAGCCTGGCACCGAAGAGCAGATCATCAAGGGCATGTACTACTGCAAGCAGGCGCCAGCCCTCAAGAAGGACGCGCCCAGCGTGCAACTGCTCGGCAGCGGCACGATCCTGCGCGAGAGCATCGCCGCACAGGAACTTCTGGAGAAGGACTGGGGCGTGAGCGCCGGCGTGTGGAGCTGCCCGAGCTTCAACGAGCTGGCCCGCGACGGCCAGGACGCCGACCGTTGGAACCTGCTGCACCCGACCGAAACGCCGCGCGTGCCTTTCGTGGCGCAGCAACTGAGCACCACGACAGGCCCTGTGGTGGCGTCCACCGACTACATGAAGAACTACGCGGAACAGATCCGTCCCTTCATTCCCAAGGAGCGCACGTACAAGGTGCTGGGCACGGACGGTTTCGGCCGCAGCGACTTCCGCAGCAAGCTGCGCGAGCACTTCGAGATCAACCGTCACTACATCGTGGTCGCTGCGCTCAAGGCCTTGAGCGAAGAGGGCAAGCTGCCGGTGGCGAAGGTGGCCGAGGCGATCAAGAAGTACGGCATCAACGCCGACAAAGTGAACCCGCTGTACGCGTAACCCGGAGACAAGAACATGGCATTGATTGATGTGAAGGTCCCGGACATCGGGGACTTTGATGAAGTGGCGGTCATCGAGCTGCTGGTGAAAGTGGGTGACACGGTCAAGGCCGAGCAGTCGCTGATCACGGTGGAGTCCGACAAGGCCTCGATGGAGATCCCTTCCAGCACGGCCGGCGTGGTGAAGGAGCTCAAGGTCGCGTTGGGCGACAAGGTCAAGCAAGGCTCGGTGGTCCTGGTGGTGGAGGCCGCTGGCGAGGCGGCGGCCGCCCCC
>NZ_JAHCKK010000203.1 GCF_026125825.1 Hydrogenophaga sp.
CTTCTCGCCGCCCGAGAGCTTCAGCCCCCGCTCGCCGACGATCGTCTGGTAGCCGTCGGGCAGCGCCATGACGAAGTCGTGGATGCGCGCCAGCCGCGCCGCCTGCTCGATCTCGGCGGGCGAGGCGGCGGTGCGGCCGTAGGCGATGTTGTAGGCGATGGTGTCGTTGAACAGCACGGTGTCCTGCGGCACGATGCCGATCGCCCGCCGCAGCGAGGCCTGGCTGACCGCGCGCAGGTCCTGGCCGTCGATCGTCACGGCGCCGCCGTCGACGTCGTAGAAGCGGTAGAGCAGGCGGGCCAGCGTCGACTTGCCCGCGCCCGAGGCGCCGACCACCGCCACCTTGTGCCCGGCGGGGATGGCGAAGCTCACGCCCTTCAGGATCGGCCGCCGGGCGTCGTAGCCGAAGTGCACCTCCTCGAATCGGACCGCGCCGCCGTCGAGCGCCAGGTCGGGAGCGTCCGGTGCGTCCTCCACCTCCCTGGGCACGGCCAGCAGCACGAACATCTGCTCGATGTCGATCAGCGCCTGCTTGATCTCGCGATAGACGAAACCGAACATGTTGAGCGGCTGGTAGAGCTGCATCAGGTAGGTGTTGGCGAGCACGAAGTCGCCCACCGTCATGGTGCCGTCGACCACCCGGTTCGCGGCCATGAACATCACCAGGGTGACGCCGACCGCGATGATGACGGCTTGGCCGAGATTGAGCACCGACAGGCTGGTGCGGGTCAGGACCGCCGCGCGCTCGTAACGCTTGAGGGCCGAATCGAAACGCCGCGCCTCATGCGCCTCGTTGCCGAAATATTTGACCGTCTCGTAGTTCAGCAGGCTGTCGATGGCGCGCGTGCTGGCGTTGCCGTCGGCCTCGTTCATCTGCCGGCGGAACTGGGTGCGCCACTCGGTCACCAGCACGGTAAAGGTCACGTACATCACCAGCGCCACGAGCGTGATCCACACATAGCCCATGTCGAACTTGGTGCCCAGCAGCGCCAGCACCATGATGACCTCGATCAGCGTGGGGAAGATGCTGTAGAGCGAATAGGAGATGAGCGATTGCACACCGCGCGTGCCGCGCTCGATGTCTCGCGTCATGCCACCGGTCTGGCGGTCGAGGTGGAACCGCAGGCTCAGGGCATGCAGGTGGCCAAATACCTGCAGCGCGATGCTGCGCGTGGCTCCCTCCGTGGCCTTGGCGAACACCAGTTCGCGCAGCTCGGTGAACACGCTGGTCGACAGGCGCAGCAGGCCGTACGCGAGCAGCAGGCCCAGCGGCACGACCAGCATCGACTCGACGCTGCCGGGCCGGATCGTCATGGCATCGACCAACTCCTTGAGCAGCAGTGGCACGCCCACGTTGGCCGTCTTGGCCGCCACCATGAAGGCCAGCGCCAGCACCACCCTGACCTTGTACTGCCACAGGTAAGGCAGCAGGCGCCTGAGCGTGCCCCAGTCGGAGCGCCGGGCAGGCGGGGTGCCAGTGGCGCCAGGGCCGGAAGGCAGGGCGATGGAAGTTCGGGCGGAAGTGTCGGGGCGCATGCGGGAGAATGGGGGACCGTTGTCCAGAGATTGTGCCCATGTCCAGCCATTCAAGCCCGCCGCCCGAAACCGCCTTGCCCACCGACCGGGAACTGGTGCTCAAAGTCATTCCCATGCCCGCGGACTGCAACGCCAACGGTGACATCTTCGGCGGCTGGGTGATGGCGCAGGTCGATTTGGCCGGCGCCGTGCTGCCGGCCCGCTACGTGCGTGGCCGAATGGCCACCGTGGCGGTGAATCAGTTCATCTTCAAACAGCCCGTGCGCGTCGGGGACATCCTGAGCTTTTTTGCGCACATCACCCGCGTGGGCCGCACGTCGGTGACGGTGCAGGTGGAGGTGTTTGCCGAGCGCTTCTCGGCCCAGGGCCAGTACGTCAAGGTGACCGAGGCCAGCCTGACCTACGTGGCGATCGACCTCGAAGGCCGGCCCCGCCCCATCCCGCGCGACGGCCTGGTGCTGCCCGAGCACCTGGCCTGAGCCCGCATCAGGCCGGCCAACGCGAACGCCAGGTCCGGTAGATGTGTGCGGCCAGCGCCTGGCTGCCCGCCAGATGCCGTTCGGTGGCCGCGTGCATGCCCGCGGGGTCCTGCACGCTGTCGCGGTGCAGCAGCACGTTCACCGCGTAGGATTCGCCGGGGCTTTCGATCCATTCGTGGATCTTCTCAGGCGTGATCTCGATGTGAAACTGCATGGCCAGGTGCGGGCCGAGGGCAAAGGCCTGGTGCACGCAGGCCGGCGACGAGGCCAGGACCTGCGCGCCCGGCGGCAGCGCCACAAAACCGTCCTGGTGCCACTGGTAC
>NZ_JAHCKK010000204.1 GCF_026125825.1 Hydrogenophaga sp.
AGCCGGTGTACTTCCTCACCCCGGACGTGGTGGGCTTCGAACTCACCGGCCGCCTGCGCGAGGGCGTGACCGCCACCGACCTCGTGCTCACCGTCACCGAAATCCTGCGCCAGCACAAGGTGGTGGGCAAGTTTGTCGAGTTCTTCGGCGAAGGCACGGCCTCGCTCGCGCTGCCCGACCGCGCCACCATCGCCAACATGGCGCCCGAGTACGGCGCCACCATGGGCTTCTTCCCGGTGGACGAGAAGACGCTGGCCTACTTCCGGGGCACCGGCCGCAGCGCCGCCGAAATCGAGGCCTTCGAGGCCTACTTCCGCGCCCAGGGCCTGTTTGGCGTACCCGCCAGCGGCGAGATCGACTACTCCAAGGTCGTCAAGCTCGACCTCGGCCTGGTGACGCCCAGCCTGGCCGGCCCCAAGCGCCCGCAAGACCGCATCGAGCTCGGCCAGGTCGCGCGCCAGTTCTGCGACCTGTTCAGCAAGCCCAACGACCAGAACGGCTTCAACCGCCCCGCCGAGTTGCTGCACACCCGCTACCACGCGATCGACAATGAAATCGCCCCGGTGGCCGTGCCCTCGGCCAAGCCCACGCCCGAAGGCGCGCCGCGCTTCGAGGTGGAGATGGTGGCCAACCGGCCGGTGCGCGCCAGCGCGCCGGTCAAGGAATCGCGCAGCGACCTCACCATCGGCAATGGCGACGTGCTGATCGCCGCCATCACCAGCTGCACCAACACCAGCAACCCGGGCGTGCTGCTGGCCGCCGGCCTGCTGGCCAAGAAGGCGGTGGAAGCCGGCCTCAAGGTGCAGCCCCATATCAAGACCTCCCTGGCCCCCGGCTCGCGCATCGTCACCGAGTACCTCACCCAGACCGGCCTGCTGCCTTACCTCGAAAAACTCGGCTTCGCGCTCGCTGGCTACGGCTGCACCACCTGCATCGGCAATGCGGGCGACCTCGCGCCCGAGCTCAACGCCGTGATCACGCAGAACGACCTGATCTGCGCCGCCGTGCTCTCGGGCAACCGCAACTTCGAGGCCCGCATCCACCCCAACCTCAAGGCCAACTTCCTCGCCAGCCCGCCGCTGGTGGTGGCCTACGCCATCGCCGGCAACGTCATGAAAGACCTCATGACCGAGCCGGTGGGCAAGGGCAAAGGTGGCAAGCCGGTGTACCTGGGCGACATCTGGCCCAGCAGCGACGAGATCTACCAGCTGATGAAGTTCGCCATGAACGGCAAGGCCTACCGCGAGAACTATGCGCGCGTGGCCAGCGAGCCCGGCAAGCTGTGGGAGCACATCAAGGGGGTCTCGGGCAACGCCTACACCTGGCCCAAGAGCACCTACATCGCCGAGCCGCCGTTCTTTGAGACCTTCAAGCTCGCGGCCACGGCCGCCACCGAGCCGCCCGCGGTGCGCGGTGCGCGCGTCATGGCGCTGTTTGGCGACTCCATCACCACCGACCACATCTCGCCCGCCGGCAACATCGCCGAGAACTCGCCCGCCGGCCAGTGGCTGCTGGCGCATGGCGTGCTCAAGGCCGACTTCAACAGCTACGGCGCCCGCCGCGGCCACCACGAGGTCATGATGCGCGGCACCTTCGCCAACGTGCGCATCAAGAACCTCATGCTGGCGCCCCTGCCCGACGGCTCGCGCGAGGAGGGCGGCTGGACCACCTACCAGCTCGACGGCGTGGGCCAGGGCCAGAAGATGAGCATCTTCGACGCCGCCATGCGCTACCAGGCCGCCGGCGTGCCCACCGTGGTGTTCGCCGGCGAGGAGTACGGCACCGGCTCCAGCCGCGACTGGGCCGCCAAGGGCACCCAGCTCCTGGGCATCAAGGCGGTGGTGGCGCGCAGCTTCGAGCGCATCCACCGCTCCAACCTGGTCGGCATGGGCGTGTTGCCATTGCAATTCAAGGCCGGCGACTCCTGGGAAAGCCTGGGCCTGACCGGCGACGAGACCATCGACGTGGTGCCGCACCCCGACCTGCTGCCGCAGAGCGAGGCCCGGCTGGTCATCACCCGCGCCAACGGCGAGCGCCGCGAGGTCAACGTCATTCTGCGCATCGACACGCCCGTCGAGGTGAACTATTACCGCGACGGGGGAATCCTCCCCTACGTCCTCAGGCAATTGTTGAGCGCTTGAGCCCGATGCCGCAACGCGGCATGATGTGTTTTCGTTCTGCCCTTCGGGAGTCGCCATGCGAAAGCCTGCCTTGTACAGCCCGTCCACCCGCCCCGGGGTGCCGAAGGCGGGCGCGCAAGGTGCCGTGCCGGCCGCCGCACCGGCCGAGGCTG
>NZ_JAHCKK010000205.1 GCF_026125825.1 Hydrogenophaga sp.
CGCCGACTTCGCCAAGGAGACCTCCAACCTCTCGCGCGCCCAGATCCTGCAACAGGCCGGCACCGCCATGGTCGCCCAGGCCAACCAGATTCCCCAGGGGGTGCTCTCGCTGCTGCGTTCCTGACCGAGCGCGCACATCCGCATGCGCCGTTGCTCACGGCGATTGCGGGATGCACAGACCGCATGCCCTGGCGTGCGGTGCGTACATCCCGGAGGACACAGAACATGAAGAACCGACCTGCATCCCGCCACACGCCCGCGCCACGCGCCGGCGCGGAGACCTGACATGGCCATCACCTCCACCGGCATGGGCAGTGGCGTCCCGATCGACACCATCGTCTCGCAGCTGGTCGCGCTCGAACGCGCGCCGCTGGCGGGGCTGCAGAAGCAGGCCACCAAGATCCAGAGCAAGATCTCGGTCTTCGGCACGCTGTCGTCGATGATGAACTCCCTGGGCGAACTCGGCAGCAAGCTGGCCGACCCCAATGCCTTCAAGGCCGTCAAAGGCAGCTCCTCGCTGGCCGCGGCCGTCGGTGTCACCGTGGCCACCGGCACTGCCCCCACGGCGATGTCGGTCGAGGTCTCGCAACTGGCCCGGGCCCAGTCCACGGCCACGCTGGCGGTGCCCAAGGACACGGCCATGGGCACGGGCAGCCTGAAGATCACGCTGGGCGACTGGAGCTCGGGCTCCTTCGTGGCGGGCGACAAGGCCGCCGTGGACATCGAGATCGCCGAGGGCGAGGACACCCTCACCGCGATCGCCGCCAAGATCAACGCGGCCGACGCCGGCGTGACCGCCACCGTGCTGCGCGACGCCACGGGCGAGCGCCTGCTGATGCGCTCCAAGGAAACCGGCGAAGCCATGGGCTTCGAGATGCAGGTGACCGATGCCGATGGCGACCCCGCCGCCGGCCTCTCGCGCCTGGCCGTGCAAGGTGGCGTGGCCTCGGGCGTGCAGATCACGCACGGCGCGAACGCCCTGGCCACCATCAACGGCATCGCCATCGAGTCGGCCAGCAACACCTACAAGGACGGCCTGCCCGGCATCACCCTGCAGTTCTCGCAGACGACGACGGCGCCGGTGGAGATTGCCATCACCAACGACAAGGAGGCGATGACCAAGACCATCCAGTCCTTCGTCGATGCGTACAACTCGCTCAACGACATGCTCAGCAGCACCACGGGCTACAACCCCGACACCAAGGTGGCGGGCTCGCTGCAGGGCGATAGCACGGCCGTGGGCCTGCAGAACGCGCTGCGCGGCATGATGCGCTCGTTCACGCCGGGCGGCGAGTTCACCACGCTGGCCGACATCGGCATCGAGATCAAGTCCGGCGGCAAGATGAGCGTGGACAGCACCAAGCTGGGCAAGGCACTGGACAACCCCGAGGCGGTGCAGAACCTCTTCAACGCCGACCACATCGACCCCACGGCGCAGGGTTTTGGCGAAAAGCTCAAGACCTTCGCCGACGGTTTCGCCGGCGCCAACGGCACGCTGACCTCGCGCGCCGACTCGATGCGCGAGGCCGCCAAGCGCAACACCAAGGAGCAGGACAAGGTCAACGAGCGCGCCACCCGCGCCGAGGCCCGTTTCCTCAAGCAATACAACGCGATGGATGCGATGGTGAGCCAGTTCAACTCGCTCAACGCCTTCGTCTCGCAGCAGATCGCCCAGTGGAACAAGTCGTCGTGAACACCCCCCTGCGCCGCTGCGCGGCTTCCCCTCTCTGTGGCGCGCCTTTGGCGCTTCGAGGGGGAACGGCATCTGGGGCCGGCAGAGCCGGACCCTCGATGCCTCTGGCGGGTGTTTTCTTTCTCGCTGCGGCTCGCGCTCCGACTCAGTAGAGAACGGCCGCACCCTGTTTCGCCCCACGAATGCCCTGGCGCACCGCGACCAGGGCTTTTTTTCGTGCGTTTTTCCGCGGCGGCCGGCGGTGGGGGCCGATTTCCTCAAGAAAACGTGGCAGGCACCGAAATAGGTTGCAACGAACTTCTCCATGGGTTCGTGGCCCGGGCAGCCGGGCAGTCAGCCCAACCACTCAACCGGAGTTAGTTATGACCACCATCAACACGAACGTCATGTCGATGACCGCCCAGCGCAACCTGGGCACCACCTCCAGCTCGCTGGCCACCTCCATGCAGCGCCTCTCGTCGGGCCTGCGCGTCAACAGCGCCAAGGACGACGCGGCCGGCCTGGCCATCTCCGAGCGCATGAACGCCCAGGTGCGTGGCCTGAG
>NZ_JAHCKK010000206.1 GCF_026125825.1 Hydrogenophaga sp.
GGGTGCGGCAGGGCGGTCGGCGGCCGGCGCCGGGGTCACGGCGGCCACGGGGGGCATGGCCGTCGGGGCGGATGCCGGTGCCGGCGTGGCGGGGGCCGGCGCAGGCATGGCGATGGGCGTTTCGTCCGTCTGGCCCAGCCACCACCACAGGCCGGCGGCGATCAGCAGCGCGGCCCCCACCGCACCTGCCACGGCGGTCCGCGACAGGCCGGCGCGGCGCACGGGCCGGGTCTTGTGGCTGGGAGGCGGCACGATCTGGCTGTTGAGCCCGGGCACGTGGCCGCGCTCGCGCTCCGATTCGGCGCGCTGGAGGGCATCGAGGATGTAAGACATCGGGGAATGGCGCCTCAGGAGCCGGGGCGCGAGAGCCGGGGCTCGTCCACGCCGCTGGCCAGGTTGACCTGCATGAAGGTGATGGGGCCGGCCAGCCCGGCGGCGTCAATGCCGTTGGCGCGCTGGAAGGCCTGGATGCGGGCGGTGAGCTGGCTGGCCGATGGTGGCACCTTGCCCGCGGCCTGAAGGCCGGCGATGCGCTCGCCCAGCCAGTCGGCGGCCGGGCCGGTGCGCCCATCCACCAGCCGGGTGCTCTGACCCGGCGGCGTGCGCCAGAGGGTGGCGAAGTCGCCGCGCCAGCTGCTGGCCAGGGAGGCGAGGGGCACGCGCCAGCGCTGCTCACCCGCCTGCAGCGTGGCGCTGTCGCTGGAGAGTTCGGTGACCAGGGCCAGGCCCGTGGCCTGGCCGGGCTGGCGCAAGGTGATGATGCCGGGGCGGTCGAGCTGGCGCAGTCCGTTGAGGGTCATGCGGTCGGTGCGGTAGCACTGCAGCTGGGCCTGTTGCGCGGCGGCGCAGGGATCGCCCGAGGCCAGCGGTTGGCCCCAGAGCGGGCCCAGTTCGCGCCACGCCTCGGTTTCGCTCTTGAGCAGCGCCGACGCCTGCGGGGGGCCGGGCAGGGGTTCGGGGCGGGACGCAGCGGCCGGTGCCGCTGCGGGCGCGTCGGCGGGTGCCGCCGTGGCCGGCGCCGGTGCCGGCGGGGCGGTTTCCGCCGTGGAGGCTGTGGGCGCGGGAAGGGCGGCGGCGGGCGCCGCTGCCGGCGCGCTCGCCCGTGGCGCGCTGTGGCTCCAGAACCAGAACAGCGCGCCGGTCACCAGCGCGCCCACCACCAAGCCGATGCCCAGGGTGCCCAGCGGCGAAGCCCAGGCCGACAGCGGCGCCGTGGCGCGGCCACGGCGGTGCCTGGGCATGGCGGGCGCATCGGTCTCGAACACCTCGCCCGCGGCCTTCTCGACCACGGCGCGCTCCACACGGGCCTGGTGGGTGGCGTAGGCGCCCAGCAGTGCGCGGTCGCACAGCAGGTTCACGCGCCGGGGCACGCCCCGGGTGATCTCGTGGATGCGCTGGATCGCCTGGTTGGAGAAAGGCAGCGGCCCCCGCAGGCCAGCCACCTGCATGCGGTGCTGGATGTATTGGCGGGTTTCGTCTTCGTCGAGGGTGCCCAGGTGGAAGCGCGCGATCACGCGCTGCGCCAGTTGCTCCAGTTCGGGCCGCGCGAGCACCTCGCGCAGCTCCGGCTGGCCGATCAGGATCACCTGCAGCAGCTTTCGCTCGCTGGTTTCAAGGTTGGTCAGCAGTCGAAGCTGCTCCAGCACGTGGGGCGTGAGGTTCTGGGCCTCGTCGATGATGAGCACGTTGCGTTCGCCCTTGGCGTGGCTCTGCAGCAGGTACTCGTTGAGCGGGTCCAGGTAGTCCTTGATCGTGGCCGGGCCGATGCCTTCGTGCTGGACCTCGATGTGAAACTCGCGGCAGATCGTCTTGAGCAGGTCGCCGACCGTGAGCTTGGGGTTGAAGATGTACGCCACCCGGCACTGCTCGGGAATCTGCTCCAGGAAACAGCGGCAGATGGTGGTCTTGCCGGCTCCGATCTCGCCGCTGAGGAGCACGAAGCCGCCACCACCGCGGATGCCATAAAGCAGGTGCGCCAGGGCCTCGCGGTGGCGCTCGCTCATGAAGAGGTAGCGCGGGTCGGGCGCGATGGAGAAGGGGTCCTGCTTCAACCCGAAGAATTCGGCGTACATGGTCCCGAGCATAACGGGGCCGCCGAGCGCGGGCAACGACACCCGGCCGGCGCGGGCCGGGCGGGTGCGGTGTCAGGAGGCGATCAGGCCGCCAGGGCCATGGAGCGTTGCGAGGACGA
>NZ_JAHCKK010000207.1 GCF_026125825.1 Hydrogenophaga sp.
CCTCCTGCCCCGGCATCATCTACGCCCGCGTCAGCAGTCCCAAGCAGCGCGCCGACCTCCAGCGACAAGTCGTCGCGCTCCAAGAAGCGTACCCCCAGCACCAGCTCATCCAAGACGTCGGCTCGGGCCTCAACTTCAAGCGTAAGGGCCTTCGTGCCCTTCTGGAACGCGTCAACACAGGCATGGTCCCACAGGTTGTGGTCATGCACCGCGACCGGCTTGCGCGCTTTGCCACCGACCTGCTGGAGTTCGTCTTTCAGCAGCACGGCACAAAACTCGTGCTTCACTGCCCACGTGAAGCAGCCGGACACGGCGACGACGGCGACGACGCCACCGGCTACAACGAGCTCGCCGAAGACCTGCTCGCCGTCACCACCGTCTTTGTGGCAAGCCATAACGGCAAGCGCAGCGCTGCCCACCGGCGCCTCCGGCATGCCGCCGCCAGCCAAGAAGACCAAGGCCGCACAGGTGCAGGTGCAGCCGCAGCCACAGCCGGTCGTGATCGACAATGAAGCCGAGTCTGAGGCGCTGGATGCGGCGACAGAAACAGGGGCCAAGCGCAAGAAGCGCAAGAAGATGAAGAACGGCTGTCGCGCCGAAAAGGTCTACGAGCACCCCCTGCGCACGCGACTCTACCGCGTCTACCCGACACCCGAGCAGCGCAGCACGTTCCGGCGCTGGCTGGCCGCGCATCGCAAGATCTACAATATGGGCGTGAAGCACATGCGCGCCCATCCCAAGTGCACGTTGAAGGAGCTGCGCGCGGCCTGCCGCATGAAAAAGGCCGATCGCGAGGGCCAGGCAACGCCAGCAGACCCGAAGCTGGCGTGGCTATATGAGGTGCCTTTTGATATTCGCGACGACGCGCTGCACGACCTCATCAAGGCGCGTGGCTCCATGGGTGCCAAGAACGCAGCGCGCAATAAGCGCGGCGAGGACCCCGTCACGTACACGCTGCAGTTTCGCACGCGACGCGACCGGCAACAGACACTGGCGCTGCGCAAGAGATGGTGGAACCGGCCGGAGAAGAGCAGGAGCCCATTTGCGGCACTGCTGGGGCCTCGGGTGCTGAAGACGCGCGCCGGCTCGCCGCTGCCCGAGATGCTAGAGGCAGACATCAAGCTGCGATACGACCGGCTGGGCCGCTACTTCCTGTGCATCCCCGAGCAGGTGGCGCCCGTGCACGAGTCGCTGGCACCGGCGAGCCACCACGGCGTCATTGCGCTGGACCCGGGCGTCCGCACCTTCCAGACGATGTACGACGCCGACGGCCAGTGCATCGAGTGGGGCGCCGGCGACATGAACGGCATCTTCCGGCTGTGCTACGCGGCCGACAAGCTGCAGAGCAAGATTGCCGAGCCCGACATCAGCTACCAGCAGCGCCGGCGCCGGCGCAAGGCGTTTTACCGCGTGTATGAACGCATCCACAACCGGGTCAAAGAGACGCATTGCAAGCTTGCGGCGTGGCTCTGTAGGAACTACAGGGTCATTTTGTTGCCCAAGTTTGAGACGCAGCAGATGATCCGGCGTGGGGAGCGCAAGCTGCGCTGCAAGACAGTCAGGCAGATGTGCACGTGGTCGCATTACAGTTTCCGGCAGCGGCTGCTGGACAAGGCTGCGCTGCACCCGTGGTGCAAAGTCGTTATCTGCGACGAGGCGTACACGTCGAAAACGTGTGGGCAGTGCGGCGCGATCCACCAGAAGCTGGGCGGCAACAAGACGTTTCGCTGTCCCACGTGCGCCTACGAGGCCGACCGCGACGTATCTGCGGCACGCAACATTTTGCTGCGCTACCTGACGCTGCAGAAGATAGTTTGTGAGCTGTGAGATTCGTTAAGAGGCGCGAAAGCGGCGCTTTCGCGCCGTTGCTGCTACGGGCCTGCTCTGTAGAGAGGGTGGAGGGGTTTTCTTCTTCTTTTTCTGCAGGGTTGTAGAAATTCGGCAAGTTTTGCAAGTTTTTGTTGGATTTGCGGTTTTTAATCGTAGCGCATGTCTTGTTCCCCACCCCGCGATGAATCCCCCACACAGCGGCGCAAACGCAAGCCCCAGCTCCACAACATCCATTCTCTTCTTCTGTTCTTTTCTTCGCTGCCACACGGCTACCACACAGCCGCCA
>NZ_JAHCKK010000208.1 GCF_026125825.1 Hydrogenophaga sp.
TATATAAGATATGATTGAAGCTGTGAGCGCCCTCGCTGCGGCGCCCGCAAACGCATGGCCACCTCACCCCAGAATCCCTCCGACGCGACACCGGCAGAGACCGGCGCAGCGGTGTTCGAGAACACCGCGCCGGCCTTCAGCCCGCTCTACCAGCAGATCAAGACGCTGATCCTGCGCAGCCTGCAGGCGGGCGAGTGGAAACCTGGTGACATGATCCCCAGCGAGTTCGATCTGGCTGCGCGCTTCCGTGTGAGCCAGGGCACCGTGCGCAAGGCCATCGACGAACTCGCCACCGACAACCTGCTGGTGCGCCGCCAGGGCAAGGGCACCTTCGTGGCGACCCATGCCGAGCAACACATCCAGTACCGCTTCCTGCGCCTGCTGCCCGATACCGGCACGCTGGAGGACCAGGGGCCGGCCGAACGCCGCATCGTCGAATGCCGCCGCCTGCGAGCGCCAGCGGAAGTGGCGCGCCAGCTGGCGCTGCGCACCGGCGATCCGGTGCTGCAGGTCAAGCGGGTGCTGGCGTTCGCCGGCGCCCCTGCCATCCTGGAAGAACTCTGGCTGCCAGGCGGGCCCTTCAAGGGCCTGACGATCGAGGCCCTGTCCGAAGACAAGGGCCCGATGTACGCGCTGTTTGAGACGCAGTTCGGCGTGCGCATGGTGCGCGCGGTCGAGAAGATCAAGGCCGTGAGCGCCGACGAAGACACCGCCACCCTGCTGGGCATCGCCCCGGGCCATCCCTTGCTGAGCGTGGAGCGCCTGGCCTACACCTACAACGACGAACCCATGGAGTTGCGACGCGGCTACTACCGCACCGACACCCGCCACTACCGCAACGAGCTGAGCTGATGCCAGACCTTGCCGCAACCCCCCGGAATATCGGGGAGCGTCCGAGTGCCGGACTGCGGTTTGGTGCATTGCAATAGAATTTGACGCGCCTTGGCATTAGTTACCAACGAGTTACCAAGCCGCCCCGACCCCCTCCCTCCCCGGAAGAAAGCCCCACCATGACCGAGTTGACCAAGAAGCGGCCCGAGTTCCGCAACATCAACGCCTTCAAGGATCTCACCACCTACCGCCTGCCTCCGGCCGGCTGGGTGTCGATCCTGCACCGCGCCAGCGGCGGCCTGATGTTCATCCTGCTGCCCCTGATCGTCTGGCTGTTCGACACCTCGGTGTCGTCCGAGCTGTCTTTTGAGCGCTTCAGCTCGGCGTTCTCCGCTGGCATCGGCTTCGTGCCTGGCTGGTTCTTCAAGCTCGTGGTGCTGGCCATCATCTGGGCCTACCTGCACCACCTGATCGCCGGCATCCGTCACCTGTACATGGACGCCTGCCACGCCGTGAGCAAGGAATTCGGCCGCTCTTCCGCCATCGTCACGCTGGTCCTGAGCATCGGCCTGACGCTGGTGCTGGGCGCCAAGCTGTTCGGTTTGTATTGATGGAGGTCAGATCTTCCGCTCTGACACCCACTGACTAGGAAACTGATTTATGTCCGTCAACTACGGTTCCAAGCGCGTCGTCACCGGCGCCCACTATGGCCTGCGCGACTGGCTCGCGCAGCGCATCACCGCCGCCCTCATGGCGGTCTTCACCCTGATCGTGCTGCTGCAGGTGCTGTTCATCAGCGGCCCCATCGGCTACGAGAGCTGGGCCGGCATCTTCGCCAAGCAATGGATGAAGGCCCTGACCTTCGCCGTCTTCCTGGCCCTGGCCTACCACGTGTGGGTCGGCATGCGCGACATCTGGATGGATTACGTCAAGCCCGCTGGCATCCGCCTGGTGCTGCACGTCTTCACCATCGTCTGGCTCCTGTCCTGCCTGGGCTGGGCTGTTCAAGTTCTCTGGAGGCTCTGAAGCCATGACCGCATCCGCATCCCTTCCCAAGCGTCAGTTTGACGTGGTCATCGTCGGCGCCGGCGGCTCCGGCATGCGCGCCTCGTTGCAACTCGCGCGCGCCGGCCTCAAGGTGGCCGTGCTCTCCAAGGTGTTCCCGACCCGTTCGCACACCGTGGCTGCCCAGGGCGGCATCGGCGCCTCGCTCGGCAACATGAACGAGGACAACTGGCACTA
>NZ_JAHCKK010000209.1 GCF_026125825.1 Hydrogenophaga sp.
ACCACCACGCCCATGGCATGGTCGAAGAACACGCGCTCGCCCAGCTTGGCGCCCGGATGGATCTCGATGCCGGTCAGCCAGCGCGACAGGTGCGAGATGAACCGACCCAGCCACTTGAAGCCGTGGTTCCAGCACCAGTGCGCCGGCCGGTGCAGCCAGACGGCGTGCAGACCGGGGTAGCAGGTGATCACCTCCCAGGTGCTGCGCGCGGCCGGGTCGCGGTCAAGCACGCACTGGATGTCGGAGCGGATGCGGTCGAACATATGCCGGCAGTCTATCGCTTCGCCTTGTCGGCGACTTGCAGCATGGCCTTGGCGACACCTCGAAGAATGTGGATTTCCTCGTCGCTGGGCGCGGCCCGGTTGAAAAGCTGGTTCAGGCGCGGCATGAGCTTCTTGGGCGCTTCGGGATCGAGAAAATCCACCGCCACCAGCGCGCGCTCCAGGTGTTCGAGCATGCCGCCCAGGGCCCGCGCATCGGCCTGGGGCCGCTCGGCCACCAGCGGGGGCGCTCCGAAGCCACCGAGCGCCTGGCGCCAGTCGTAGGCGATCAGCTGCACGGCCGCGGCCAGATTGAGTGAGCCGAAGGTCGGCGCGGTGGGGATGCTCAGCGCCACGTGGCATCGGTACACGTCTTCGTTGCGCATGCCAAAACGCTCCGACCCGAAGAGGAAGACCACCCCCTGCGGCGGATCGCCCGCACCCAGCAGCTGTGCGAAGTGCTCTCGCGGGGCGCGCGTGGGCGGACCGAAGTCGCGCGGGGTCATGGCGGTGGCGCAGAGGTGGCTCATGCCCTCCAGCGCCTCGTCCAGCGTGTCCACGATGCGCGCCTTGGCCAGCACGTCGTTGGCCCCGCTGGCGCGCTGGATGGTCTCCTCGCGGCGCAGCACATTGGCCCAGCGCGGTTGCACCAGCACCAGGTCGTCGAAACCCATGACTTTCATGGCGCGGGCGACACCGCCCACATTGCCGGCGTGGCTGGTCTGGATCAGGACAAAACGGGTGCGCATGCGAAAAAGGGCGGGGACGGTAAAATCACCGGTATTGTCGCCGCCCGCATCGCCCGGCTGCGTCACCCGCTCTTCCACCACAGCCGCGCCCTGCCCCGCGCAGCGCGCCAAGGTTCACAATTCATGTCGTCCACACTCCACCCCATGCTCAACGTGGCCATCAAGGCCGCACGCACCGCAGGTACCCTCATCAACCGCGCCGCGCTGGACGTGGAGTCGGTCCGGGTCTCCGTCAAACAGACCAACGACTTCGTGACCGAGGTCGACCAGGCCGCCGAGGCCGCGATCATCGACACGCTGCTCACCGCCTACCCCGACCACGCCATCTGGGCCGAGGAATCGGGCCAGCGCGCAGGCCGGCATGGCGGCGCAGACCACGTCTGGATCATCGACCCGCTGGACGGCACCACCAACTTCATCCACGGCTTCCCGGTCTACTGCGTGAGCATCGCGCTCATGGTGGGCAACCGGCTGGAGCAGGCCGTTGTCTACGACCCCTCGCGCAACGACCTGTTCTGCGCCACGCGTGGTCGCGGCGCCTACCTCAACGACCGCCGCATCCGCGTGGCCAAGCGCACCACGCTGCGCGACTGCCTGATCTCCACCGGTTTTCCGTTCCGCCCGGGCGACGCCTTCCAGACCTACCTGCAGATGTTCGGCGACGTGATGCCGCGCGTGGCCGGCGTGCGCCGCCCCGGCTCGGCCGCACTTGACCTGGCCTACGTGGCCGCGGGCTTCACCGATGGCTTCTTTGAAATGGGCCTCTCGCCCTGGGACGTCGCCGCAGGCGCGCTCCTGGTCACCGAAGCCGGTGGCCTGGTGGGCAACTTCACCGGCGAGTCCGACTTCCTCGAACAGAAGGAATGCCTGGCCGCCAACCCCAAGATCTACGGCCAGCTGGTCGGCCTGACCGGCAAGTACAGCAAGTTCGCGAGTGCGGGCGACAAGGC
>NZ_JAHCKK010000021.1 GCF_026125825.1 Hydrogenophaga sp.
TGCTGCGCGCGCGCATGCAGGGTGGCGTGGCCAATGGCCTGGGTGGCGGTCTGGACGATGCCGGCCCTGGGGTTGGCTTCCATCAGCTTGACCATGGACACCAGGCAGTTGCCGCTCATGACGCTGTCGGCGTCGAGCACCACCATGTAGCGGTAGTCCTTGCCCCAGCGACGGCAGAAGTCGGCCACGTTGCCGGCCTTGCGGTGCGTGCGGCGCGTGCGCAGGCGGTAGTACACCTCGATCGGCGGCAGTTCGGGCTGCGCGGCCAACGCGGCGCGCAGGTCTTCCCAGGCCTTGCGTTCGGCCTGGGCGATCTCGGGGTTGTAGCTGTCGGACAGCACGAACACGTCGAACTGGCCGGCGTGGCCGGTGGCCGCGAGCGACTCGCAGGTGGCGCGCAGGCCGGCGAACACGGTGGCCACGTCTTCGTTGCAGATCGGCATGATGATCGCGGTGCGCGCATCGGGGTTCATGGCGTGGTCTTTCACGTCGGCCGCGCGCAGCGTGTGGCGGTCACCGAACAGCGAGACCCAGAACCCCATGAGCGCCGTCACGAAGCCGGTGACGACCCAGGCCGAGAGCAGGCTGAACAGCGCCAGCTGGCCATATTGCAGCCAGGCGTTGTGGTGCTCCGGTTGCGCGTCGGCGAACAGGGTGGTGGCGAAAGCGGTGCTCAGCACGGTGAGCAGCGCGAACACGAGGCGTCGGCGGTTGGCCGCGCTCTGCCAGGCCATGGGCGCTTCGGCGACCTCCGACGACGCCGCGGGCGGCGTGCGCGGGGGCAGCACGCGGCTGGCCGTGCTCAGCAGCGCGGTGCCGATGCTGTTCCAGAAGCCGCGCCAGGGGCGCGGCACCATGGAGCCTCGGTTGATCGGCGGTGCCGTGACGGAGTTGGGATGGCGCTCCTGGCGCAGCTGGGTCAAGGCATGCTGGGGCATGGGGAGGCTTTCAGGCGTCGCACCGAGGTGCGAACTGGGGTGGGCCGTGCTCATTCGGGAAGCAGCAGATGTGTCCATGTTTCGCTCACGGTGTCGTTGTGGTGTTGAAGAAAAGCGCGCAGCTCGACCGGCTGGGCCGGGTCCACGCGCTCGACGCGCACGGTCACGCGCCAGGTGCGCGTGGCGGGATTCGGGTAGGCCAGGGTTTCGAGCACGCGGCCGTTGGCATTGGCCGTGACCACTGCCTTGACCGGCGCACCGGCGGGCAGGCTGTCCAGCGCCGGGCCGGCGAAATCGATCACGTACTGGGGCTGGCGGGCCTGCTCGGCCGGCGAGAGCCGGGTAAAGCCATAGCCCTTGCGGGTCTGGGTGACCCAGCTCGACGGGGGGCGCTGCTGGGTGTCACCCTGCCAGGCCAGTTCGTAGCTCAGCTCCAGCGGCTGGCCGGCGGCAGGCAGCTGGGCGGGCACCCAGTAGGCGACGATGTTGTCGTGCGTCTCGTCGGGAGTGGGCAGCTGCACCAGCTCCACGCGGCCCGCGCCCCAGTCGCCCATCGGTTTGACCCAGGCGCTCGGGCGGCGCTCGTAGCGCGCTTCCACGTCTTCATAGTTGGCAAAAGCGCGGTCGCGCTGCATCAGGCCAAAGCCGCGCGGATTCTGCAGCGTGAAGGAGCTGACCGTGACCGCCTTGGGACGCTGCAGCGGGCGCCACAGCCACTCGCCTTCGCCGCTGACCATCATCAGGCCGTCGGAGTCGTGCACTTCCGGGCGGAAGTCGCCCGGCAGGGGCTGGTTCTCGCCGGAGAGGAACATGCTGGTGAGCGGCGCGATGCCCAGGGTGTTCACGGGACCGGCGCCGGCACGAAGGAACACGCGTGCCGTCACCGTGGTGGTGGTCTGCTGGCCGGGACGGATGACGAAGCGGTAGGCGCCGGTGGCGCGAGGCGATTCGAGCAGTGCGAACACCGTGACCTCGGTCGCGCCCGCTGCCGGGCGCTGCAGCCAGAACTCGGAGAAGCGCGGGAATTCTTCGCCGCTGCCGCCCACGGTGTCGATGGCCAGGCCGCGGGCCGAGAGGCCGTATTGCTGGCCCGCGCCGAGCGCACGGAAGTAGCTCGCGCCCTGGAACACGATCAGCTCGTCCTTGTAGGCCTGGCCGTTGAGCGGATAGTGCAGGCGGAAGCCAGCGTGGCCGAGGTCGCCCCAGCGGCTGGTGTCGAAGGTGTTCTTGCCGTAGTCGAAATCGGTGCCCCGGTAGGGCAGGTGGTTCACCGTGCCGTCGGCCGTCAGCTCGTGGATGCGCACCGGTTCGGTCTGGTACAGGCCGAGGTGGAAAAACTGGGCCTCGAAGGGCAGGTTCTGTGCGCGCCAGACGGATTGGTCGGTCTTGAACCGGATGTCGCGCAACTGGTCGTAGGTGATGGTCGCAAGCTCGGCGGGCAGCTTGTCGCTGTTTGCCTGAAAGGGCTGCTGGGCACGCGCCTTGGCGACCTGCGTGATGTGATCCCAGTCAACGCGCTGCGCGTGGGCCGACGCCCCGCAGAACACGGCCAGCAGGGCGCCGAGCACACCCCAGCCGCGCAGGCGGCGGGTGGTGAAAAAAGGGCGAATCGTGAAGGGCATGCCGGTATAAGGGCAAACCCTGTGCCAACCTGAAAAAACCGAATCAGATCAACGGCTTTTCAGGTATCCAGATGTGTATCCGCCGTTTCGCCGCGGCAGAAGGCCTTTTCAGGCCGGTTTTTGTCGCCGAATGGCGACAGGTGGGACCTTCGTTCAGGAAAAGTCCAGTAAAAACAAGGGCTTGGCCTTGTCACTCTTCGGCGACAGCCTCGCTGGCGGCGCCGGGCGAGTCGCTCTTGAACAGCCCCGGGGTGAGGGCGTGTTTTTGCAGCAGGCGGTAGAACTCGGTGCGGTTGCGCTGCGCCAGTCGGGCCGCGTCGGCCACGTTGCCGTCGGTCATCTTGAGCAGGTCCACCAGGTACTCTCGCTCGAACCGCTGTTTGGCGTCGGCGAAGCTGAGCACCTCGATCGACGGCGTGCGCAGCGCGCGCTGCACCAGCGCGAGCGAGACCAGCGGCGTGGTCGACAGGGCGCAGACCTGCTCCACCACGTTGTAGAGCTGGCGCACGTTGCCAGGCCAGGCCGCCATGGTGAGCGCCTTGAGCGCTTCCGGGGCGAACCCCGAACTGCGCTTGCCGTACTTGGCCGCCAGCCGAGCCAGGAAGTGGTTGGCCAGCAACGCGATGTCCTCGCGCCGCTCGGCCAGGGTCGGCAGCGTGAGCGTGACCACGTTGAGCCGGTAGTAAAGGTCCTCGCGGAACTGGCCGGCGGCCATCGCGTCTTCCAGGTCGCGGTGGGTGGCCGAGATGATGCGAACGTCCACCGGCAGCGACTGGCTCGAACCCAGCGGGCGCACCGCGCGTTCCTGCAGCACGCGCAGCAGCTTGACCTGCAGGGCCGGGGGCATGTCGCCGATCTCGTCGAGCAGCAGCGTGCCGCCGTCGGCCGCCTGGAACAGGCCTTTGTGGTTGGCCACGGCGTCGGTGAACGCGCCCTTCATGTGGCCGAACAGCTCGGATTCGAGCAGGGCCTCGGGGATCGCGCCGCAGTTCACCGCGATGAAGGGGCGGTTGGCGCGCGCGCTGGCCTTGTGGATGGCGCGCGCCAGCATTTCCTTGCCGGTGCCGGAGTCGCCGCGCAGCAGCACGCTGGCGTCGGACTGAGCGACCATGCGCGCCTCGGCCAGCAGGTCGGCCATGCGGTTGGATCGGCTCACGATTTCGCTGCGCCAGGCCTCGTCCACATGGGTGCTCTGGTGCGCGGGCGCGCCCAGGGCGAGCGCCTGCGCGATCTTCTCCAGCAGCTCCTTGGCGTCGTAGGGCTTGGTGAGGTAGGTGAACACGCCGCGCGCCGTGGCCTCCACCGCGTCGGGGATGGTGCCGTGCGCGGTCAGCAGGATCACCGGCAGCGAGGGGTGGCGCGCGCGGATCTCGTCGAACAGGGCCAGGCCGTCCCGCCCGGGCAGTCGCACGTCGGAGAGCACGAGCTGGGGGCGCTCGATGTCGAGCTGGCTGAGCGCGGCCTCGGCCGAACCCACCGAGGTGACCTGGTAGCCCGCTGCGCCCAGGCGCATGGCCAGCAGGCGCAGCATGTCGGCGTCGTCGTCGACGACGAGCAGCCGCGCGCGTGGGGCCGAAGGCCGCTGGGGGCTGGCGTTCATGGCGCCGTCGGGCGCGCGCCGTTGGGCGCGGCCGCCGGTGGGCGTGTGGTGAGGCTGCGCTCGATGGCGCGCATGGCCTCCAGCCGCTCATTGAGCTGGTCAATGCGGCGCTGGCTGTCGCGCAGTTGCTGGGCCTGGCGGTCGGCGGTTTCTTCCAGCTTGCGCTGGTCCAGCAGGCGGTTGGCGAGCAGCCGGGCCAGCGGCTTGAGCGGCAGGCTCTCCGGGCCAGGGTGGGCGATCACGCGCTGGAACAGGCCAAGCGCGCGCGCGGTATCGGCCGGCTGGCGCAGCTGGGTCAGCGCCAAGGCCAGTTGCATCTGGCGCAGTGCCACATTGCCGGGGTCGCCCTGCACCACGATCTCGGCGGCGAGGTCGGCCGGACTGAGGGCGTGCAACCGGTCTGCGTAGCTCAACAGAGCCGTCACCACATCGGGCACCGGGGCCGTCTCCCCGCTGAGCACCACGGGCGGCTGCGCGGGCGGTGCCGTCACCGGCGTCACGCGCGGCGGCGTGGCGGCCTCGGTGGGCGCGGGCGGCTGGCTCACCTGAATGGAGATCGTGCCGCTGTCCGCGCTCTCGCGCGCCGGCGTGGTGCCGCAGGCGGTCTGCGACAGGGCCAGCGCCACGGCGAGGCCAGCCAGGCGCCCTGCAGGGCGGTGGGGGTGGGATGGGCTAGTGGGCATGGGGCAGTTCGATGCGGAAGTGGGCACCCTGGCGCTGGGGCAGCAGGGTGATGCGGCCCCCGTGGGCCAGAATGTACTCGTGCACGATGGACAAGCCGATGCCGGTGCCGCGCACGGCACCCGTCGGCTGGCGTTCGCCACGGTAGAAGGGCTCGAAGATCCGGTCGCGGTCGGCCTCGGCCACACCTGGCCCCTGGTCCACGATGTCGATGCAGGCGCGGCCCGGCAGGTCCAGCAGCACGAGGCGGATGTGGCCGCCCGGTGGCGAGAACCGGATCGCGTTGGACAGCAGGTTGCCCACCGCCGAGGCGATCTTCTCGCGGTCCAGCGGCATCGTGGTCGGCACGCCTTCGACGCGCACGTTCAGCGACTGGGCCTGCCACTGCAGCCGCTGCGTGTCCACCTGGTCCTCGAGCAGCGCCAGCAGGTCGGTGCGCTCCCGCTTGAGCTGGCGGGCCTCGAAGGCCGCCGCGTTGAAGCGCAGCAGCGCTTCGATCTGGTGCTGCAGCAGTTGCGTGTTGTGCTGCAGGATGTTGACCACCTCGGCCTGGCTGGGGTTGAGCGCGCCGGCCACGCCATCACCCAGCACCGCCACGCCTTCGTGCAGCGAGGCCAGCGGCGTCTTGAGCTCGTGCGAGATGTGGCGCAAGAAACGCGCCTTGTCGGCATCGAGTTCGGTCAGCCGCAGCCGCAGCCATTCGAGCTGCTGGCTCACGCGGCGCACGTCGGACGGCCCCGGAATGTCGATCGGCACGTCGAGCTGGTTCTCGCCCAAACCCTGGATGGCTTTCTCCAGCCGCTTGAATGGCCGTGCAAGCCAGATGCCGAAGGCCAGGGCCAGGATGGCCGCGATGCCGATGGAGCCCACCACCTGCTGCGTGAGTTCCTGCCGGCTGGTCTCGAAGCGCGCCTGCAGGGCCTCGTTGCGGCTGGTGATGATGGACTGCACCTTCTGTGCGATGGACGCGCTGTGACCATCGATCTCGCGGAAGACCTGGGCCACCTCGCGCTCGCGGTCCAGCGCGGTCTCGGGCGGCCCGTCCAGCAGCACGGTGATGGCGTCCAGCCGGTCGCGCCAGTTGTAGGCGAAGTCGGGTGGCAGTTCGTTGTCTTCCAGTCGGCGCAGGATGTCGCGCGCGTTGCCGGCGGCTTCGTCGAAGCGCTGGCGCAGTTGCCGGTCGCGCAGCACCAGCGACTGGCGCGCCGCGCGCTCCATGGTCAGACTGCGTTCGGACAGCGACTGCGCCGCCGTCGACAGCGCGATGGCCTGCGCCGCGCTCTCGCGGCTTTGCGCCATGAGGGTTTCGAGCGAGAACAGCGCACGCACCGCCGCCACGCCGAGCAGCGCCCCGATCAGCAGGAAGGCGACCAGCAGCAGCTGCTGGAAGGAGAAGCGCAGCGGTTTCACGGGAACGTCAGGCCGCCTCGCGCACCAGCACCTCGCCGCGCAACGAATGCGGGCGGGCCTCGGTGATGCGCACGTCGAGCATCTGGCCGATCAGGCGCTCGGCCTGCGGGCCGCCATCGAAGTTGACGATGCGGTTGCACTCGGTGCGTCCCATCAGTTCGGGTTCGCCGTTCTTGCCTGGGCGGCGCGAGCGGCCTTCCACGAGGATGCGCTGCACCGTGCCTTCGCGGCTGCTGCTGATGCGGCGCACGTTCTCCTCGATCACGGCCTGCAGGTGCTGCAGCCGCTTGAGCTTGACCTCGTGCGGCGTGTCATCGGTGAGGTTGGCCGCTGGCGTGCCCGGGCGCGGGCTGAAGATGAAGCTGAAGCTGGTGTCGAAACCCACGTCGGTGATGAGCTTCATCATTTTCTGGAAGTCGTCCTCGGTCTCGCCGGGGAAGCCGACGATGAAGTCGCTGCTCATGGCCAATTCGGGCCGGATCGCGCGCAACTTGCGGATGGTGCTCTTGTATTCCATGGCGGTGTAGCCGCGCTTCATCGCCATCAGGATGCGGTCGCTGCCGTGCTGCACCGGCAGGTGCAGGTGGTTCACCAGCTGCGGAATCCTGCCGTAGGCCTCGATCAGGCGCGGCGTGAACTCGTTGGGGTGGCTGGTGGTGTAGCGGATGCGTTCGATGCCGGGAATCTCGGCCACGTACTCCAGCAGCAGGGCGAAGTCGGCGATCTCGCTGGTATCGCCCATCGCGCCGCGGTAGGCGTTCACGTTCTGGCCCAGCAGCGTCACCTCCTTCACGCCCTGGTCGGCCAGACCCGCCACCTCCACCAGCACGTCGTCGAAGGGACGGCTCACCTCTTCGCCGCGCGTGTAGGGCACCACGCAGTAACTGCAGTACTTGGAGCAGCCTTCCATGATGGACACGAAGGCCGAGGCACCCTCCACCTTGGCCGGCGGCAGGTGATCGAATTTCTCGATCTCGGGAAAGCTGATGTCCACCTGCGGCAGCGCCTGGCGCGCGCGCTGGTTGAGCAGTTCGGGCAGGCGGTGCAGGGTCTGGGGGCCGAACACCACGTCCACGTAGGGCGCGCGCTTGATGATCTCGGCACCTTCCTGGCTGGCCACGCAGCCGCCCACGCCGATCAGCACGCCTTTTTCCTTGAGGTGTCTCACGCGCCCGAGGTCGCTGAAGACCTTTTCCTGTGCCTTCTCGCGCACCGAGCAGGTATTGAAAAGGATGAGGTCGGCCTCCTCCACGTCCTGCGTCGGTTCGTAGCCTTGCGCGGCGCCCAGCACGTCGGCCATCTTGTCCGAGTCGTACTCGTTCATCTGGCAGCCGAAGGTTTTGATGAAGACTTTTTTGCTCATGGGGAATTCCATTCGGGAAAGGGCGCCGCGCCGCGGGCGCACGCCATGGGCGCGGCCGCGGCCACGGCGGCCGCAGCAGGCGCTGGGAGACTCAGTTCGTGGTGCGTGCCGGCGTGCCGGCGGGCAGGGTCTGTTGCGACTCGAAAACGAAGTTGCGCTGCGTGCCGTAGCCCGGGCGCTTGACCTTCGCTTCGGCCTCGGTCAGCAGCCAGACCTGGTGGACCTGGCCGCGCTGGTCGAGGGTGTAGTTCACCACCAGCTCCTGACGGATCAGGCTGGAGGACATGACCAGCTTGTTGGTGCTGTCGAGAATGCGCGCGCCCGGGGCGAAGCGCGTGTCGCGGTCGTCCATGGTCACCAGCGGCGGTTGCACCACCACCATGGTGCCGCGCAGCGCCTTGGCCGGGAACTCGCGTTGCACGGCCTGGGCGTGGGCGGCGCTCGTGGGAAGCAGGAGGGCGGCGGCGAGCGCGGTGCTCAGGCCGGCGAGGGTGGCCACGAGGGCGGGTGGGCAGCGGTTCATGGTATGTGTCCAGAGGCTGTGGGGAGAGGCGATTGTCTCACGCGGGGGCGGTGCGCTTTTGCATCAGAACCACGTTGGCGCCGGGCACTTCGCAATGCCAGCCATGGTGCTGCGCCAGCCAGCGCAGCGTGGTCTCGCGGTAGAACACCACGTGGGTCGGGTCGCGCCGGTAATGCCACTGCGCGAAGCGCGCGTCGTCGGTCTGGAAGCGCGTCATCAGCGCCAGCCAGCCACCCGGGCGCAGCATGGCGTCCAGGCGCCGGAACTCGGCGGCGGGCTGGTGAAAGTGCTCGGCCACCTCGGTGCAGGTGATGAAGTCGTGCGGCGTGGCCAGCGCGGCCTGGTCGGGGTGGAAGAAGGGGTCGTACAGCGCCACGGTGTGCCCCGCCTCGCGCAGCATGGTGGCCAGGACCGGGCCGGGCCCACAGCCGTAGTCGAGGCCGCTGCGCCCGGGGGCCAGGCGCTGCAGCAGCGGGGTGGCCACCTGGGAGAGGAAGGCTCGGTAGCCCGCGTCGTCCCCCGTGTTGCGGTGCAGTTCGTACTCGGCGCGCTCGGCTTGGCGCGAGGGCCGGTGTTCAGGAAAAAGAAAGGTGGCCTCGCAGCGCGTGCAGCGGCCGTAGGCGCGCTCGCCGATGACCTGGAATGCCCGGCCATCGGGGCCTTCGCAGACGGGGCAGCGCATGGCGCGAAGTCCGGCGGGGCTACTTCCAGCGCACGGGCTCGATGTGCACGCTGCCGCGTTCGCTGGAGAGCGTGAGCGCGCCTTCCTGCACCGTGGCCTGCAGTTGCATGCTGCGCTCGGCGAGTTGCGCCAGCGCGGGCGCCACCTCGGTCGGCAGGCGCCAGGCCTGCAGGCGGTCGAGCCGCGTGAGCTTGCCCTCGATGCCGCGCCACCACACATCGGCCGCGCTGCCGAAGGCGTAGACCACCACCGCGTCGGCCTTGCTGCACGCCTTGGCCAGCGGCTTGTCCTCCGGCTGGCCGACTTCGATCCACAGGCGCTTGCGGCCGGTGAAGTCCGTCAGCGACACGTCCGGGTCGTCCGGGTCGGAGAGTCCGGCACCGAAGGCCAGCGTGCCGTCGCCCCGGCAGGTGTCCTGCAGCTCGTGGGCATGCAGCGCCATCGCCACCAGACGGACCATCATGCGTTCGTCCGTCTCGCTGGGATGGCGGGCCAGGGTGAGCGCGTGGTCGGCGTAGTAGCCGTGGTCGATGTCGGCGATCTGCAGATTCGCCTTGAAGATGGTGGATTTGAGTGCCATGAGCGAAACACCCCCCGCGTCGCCTCCGGCTGGCTCCGCGCCGCGAAAATGGATTGGAATGAAAAAAGCGGGTCCCGTTGCCGGAACCCGCTTTTTGAGATGCTGGTGGCGATAGGTGGACTTGAACCACCGACATCAGCATTATGAATGCTGCGCTCTAACCAACTGAGCTATATCGCCAGCGAAGCGCGCATTATAGCCAGAATTTTTGGCGGTTCAGCGGTGCTGGAAAACCGGCTTGCGCTTGTTGACGAAGGCGTCCATGCCTTCCTTCTGGTCTTCGGTGGCGAACATCGCATGAAACAGGCGGCGCTCGAACATCACGCCATCGGACAGCGTGCCCTCGAAGGAGCGGTTCACCGCCTCCTTGGCGGCCATCACGCTGGGCAGCGAGAGCCCGCAGATCACCAGCGCGGCACCCAGGGCCTCGTCCATCAGCTTGTCCAGAGGCACCACGCGGCTGACCAGCCCGGCGCGCTCGGCCTCGGTGGCGTCCATCATGCGGCTGGTGAGCACCATGTCCATGGTCTTGGCCTTGCCCACCGCGCGCGGCAGGCGCTGCGTGCCGCCCGCGCCGGGGATGATGCCCAGCTTGATCTCAGGCTGGCCGAACTTGGCGTTGTCGGCCGCGATGATGAAGTCGCACATCATGGCCAGCTCGCAGCCACCGCCCAGGGCGAAGCCGCTCACGGCCGCGATCACCGGCTTGCGGATGCTGCGGATGGTTTCCCAATTGCGCGTGATGTAGTCGCCGTTGTAGACGTCGGCGAAGGTGTAGGTGGCCATGGCGCCGATATCGGCGCCCGCCGCGAAGGCCTTCTCGCTGCCAGTGACGATCATGCAGCCGATGCCCTCGTCCGCGTCGAAGGCCTTGAGCGCCGCGCCCAGCTCGTCCATGAGCTGGTTGTTCAGCGCGTTGAGCTGCTTGGGCCGGTTGAGCGTGACGATGCCCACGCGACCTTCAGTGCGCACGGTGATGCATTCGGGTGGGGTGGCGGCGGTCATGGTGTCTCCTGGGGCAATGGCGTCGGGTTGAAAGCCCACCACTATATCGGGCCCGCCCCCCGGGAAAACATTAACCGACCGATTGGTTGGCTAATGGTAAATTGCGACCCATTGCCCAAAGACCACACTGGAGACCCACCGACATGAGCAGCAACGCCACCGTGGTGTACGAAGAGCGAGGGGCCGTGGCCCTGGTCACGCTCAACCGCCCCGAAGCCCTGAACAGCTTCACCCGCCAGATGCACCGCGAGCTTTGGGCCGCGCTGGACCGCGCCGAGGCCAACCCGGCGGTGCGCGCGCTGGTGCTCACCGGTGCGGGGCGCGGTTTCTGCGCCGGTGCCGATCTGGCCGAATTCGATTTCGAGCCCGGCCCTGATCTGGTCAAGCGCGCCGACCCCGGCCCCGTGATCGAGCAGGCCTTCAACCCCACGGCGCGCCGTCTGCAGGGGCTGCGCATGCCCACCATCGCCGCCGTCAACGGGGTGGCGGCGGGCGCGGGCGCCTCGCTGGCCATGACCTGCGACATTGCCATCGCCGCTTCGGGGGCGAGCTTCATCCAGGCTTTCAGCAAGATCGGGCTGGTGCCCGACGCCGGCGGCAGCTGGTTCCTGGTCGAGCGCCTGGGCCTGGCGCGCGCCATGGCTCTGGCGATGACGGGCGACAAACTGCCGGCCGCACAGGCCAGGGAATGGGGCCTGGTCTGGGACGTGTCCGATGACTGCGTGGGCGCGGCGATGGCCCTGGCCGCGCGCCTGGCCACCATGCCCACCAAGGCGCTGGTGGCCACGCGAGCCCTGCTGCGCGAGGCCGGCACGCGCACGCTGGATCAGCAGCTTGACGTGGAGCGCGACACCCAGTCGGCCCTGGGCCGCACGCACGACTACATCGAAGGCGTGATGGCGTTCCGCGAGAAGCGCCCGGCGCAGTTCAAGGGCGAATGACGATGAGCCCCGAAGACAAAGCCCGCAAGGTCGGCGAGACCATGTTCGCGGTGGACACCGCGAGCAAGGACACCATGGGCATGGAACTGCTGGCCTGCGAACCCGGGCGCGCCATGATGCGCATGGCCGTGCGCCCGCTGCACCTCAACGGTCACCAGATCTGCCACGGCGGCTTCATCTTCACGCTGGCCGATTCCACTTTCGCCTTTGCCTGCAACAGCCACAACCGCAACGCCGTTGCGGCCGGCTGCAGCATCGAGTTCCTGCGGCCCGCGCACGCCGGCGACGTGCTCACCTGCGAGGGTGTGGAACAGACCTTGTCGGGGCGCCACGGCATCTACGACATGCGGGTGAGCAACCAGCGCGGTGAAGTGGTTGCGATGTTCCGCGGCAAGAGCGCCGTGATCGCCGGTACCGTGTTTCCCGAGGACCAGCAGCCATGAACACCTTTCCTCTCGAACCCATCGAAAGAGCGGGCATCGACGAGCTGCGCGCGCTGCAGCTCAAGCGGCTGCAGGCCACGCTGCGCCACGCGTACCAGAACTCGCGCGTGTACCGCGCGAAGTTCGATGCGGCCGGCGTGCATCCGGACGACTGCCGCAGCCTGGCTGACCTGGCGAAGTTCCCCTTCACCACCAAGAAGGACTTGCGCGACAGCTATCCCTTCGACATGTTCGCGGTGCCGCGCGAACAATGCGCGCGCATCCATGCCAGCAGCGGCACCACCGGCAAACCGACGGTGGTTGGTTACACGCTCAAGGACATCGACACCTGGGCCACGGTCATGGCGCGCAGCATCCGCGCCAGCGGCGCCCGCCCGGGCGACCTGGTGCACGTGAGCTACGGGTACGGGCTGTTCACTGGCGGCCTGGGCGCGCACTACGGCGCCGAGAAGCTGGGCCTGACGGTGGTGCCCTTCGGCGGCGGCCAGACCGAGCGGCAGGTGCAACTGATCCAGGACTTCCGGCCCGACATCATCATGGTCACGCCAAGCTACATGCTGGCGATCGCCGACGAGTTCGAGCGCCAGGGCGTGAACCCGCGCGAGAGCAGCCTGCGCCTGGGTATCTTTGGCGCCGAGCCCTGGACCAACGACATGCGCCTGGCGATCGAGCAGCGCATGGGCATCGATGCGGTGGACATCTACGGCCTGTCCGAAGTGATGGGGCCGGGCGTGGCCAACGAGTGCGTGGAAACCAAGGACGGACCGACGATCTGGGAGGACCATTTCTACCCCGAGATCATCGACCCCGACACCGGCGAGCCGGTGCCCGACGGCGAGATGGGCGAGCTGGTGTTCACCAGCCTGACCAAGGAGGCGCTGCCCATCATCCGCTACCGCACGCGCGACCTCACGCGCCTGCTGCCCGGCACGGCGCGTCCCATGCGCCGCATGGAGAAGATCACCGGCCGCAGCGACGACATGATGATCGTGCGTGGCGTCAACGTGTTCCCCACGCAGATCGAGGAACTCATCCTCAAGCGCGCGGAACTCAGCGCGCACTACCAGTGCGTGCTCACGCGCCAGGGGCCGATGGACGACCTCACCGTGGTGGTGGAGACGCGCGCCGGCCTGGCGCCCGAGAGCGACGAGGCGCAAAGCGCCGCACGCCTGCTCCAGCACGACATCAAGGTCTTCGTGGGCAGCAGCGTGACGGTGCAGCTCAAACCGGAAGGCGGCGTGGAGCGCAGCCAGGGCAAGGCCAAGCGCGTGCTGGATCAGCGAGGGCGCTAGTTCAGCCAGCCGCCGAGCTTGGCCGCATCGTCCACCGCCAGCCGGACGGTGAAGGACTCGGTCGGCCAGTCCAGCGGCAGGCGCAGCAGGCGCTTGTCGCGCGAAACCAGCGCGGTCATGCGGGTGCGCCGCGCACGCAGGGGGGGCAGCTCGTCGAGCTTGTGGAGGCGCCAGGCTTCGGCCTCGCCGCCGCGCTGTGCGGGGGCGAACTCCACGCCCAGCCACTCGTCGTTCGCGGCCATGCCGGCCGCCTCGGCCGCGCCGCCGCGCAGCACGGTCTTGAGCACCACGTTGCCGCCGGTCTCGCTCACCCGCAGGCCCAGCTGCTGCGCCAGCGGCGCCTTGTCGTGCGCCACCTTCACCCCGTGGTCCTGCAGCAGGGAAGGCAGTGGCAGCTCGTCGGTGCTGTGCACCCAGGCCGCCATCTCGCCTTCGTAACTGCGCCGGCCCAGGCGCTTGAGCGCACGCAGCACGTCCGCCTCTCGCATCGGGCCGCCTTCGCAGCGCTGCCAGAGTTCGCGCATCACGGCGTCGAGCGAGCTGTGGCCCTCGGCGCGGAGCGTGAGGTCCAGGCACAGCGCCACCAGCGAGCCCTTGGTGTAGTAGCTCACGGTGGCGTTGGGCGTGTTCTCGTTCATGCGGTAGTACTTCACCCACGCATCGAAGCTGGCCTCGGCCACGGTCTGCACCAGGCGGCCGGGCGTCTGCTGCACCTGGTTGATCGTCTTGGCCACCAGCTGCAGGTAGGTCGCATCGTCGATCAGCCCGGCGCGGCGCAGCATCAGGTCGTCGTAGTAGCTGGTGAAGCCCTCGAAGAACCAGAGCAGCTCGGTGTGGTTCTCGGTGTCGTAGTCGTAGCGCGCGAACTCGGCCGGGCGCAGGCGCTTGACGTTCCAGGTATGGAAGTACTCGTGGCTGATCAGGCCGAGCAGGGTGGTGTAGCCGTCGGTGGCCTTGAGGGCGGCGGGCTTCTCGCCCGGCGCGGGCGCGCGCGGCAGGTCGGCGCGCTGGCAGATCAGCGCCGTGGAGTTGCGGTGTTCCAGGCCTCCATAACCGTCGGCGCTGGCATACAGCATGAACACATAGCGCGAGAAGGGCGGGGGTGGCTGGCGATGCCAGAAGGCGATCTGCGTCTCGCAAATCTTGCGGGTGTCTTCGATCAGCCGTTCGCCGTCCATCCACTCGCCTGCGCCGGCCACCACGAAGCGGTGTTCCACACCGCCTGCCGTGAAGCTGGCGCTCCAGAAGCGGCCCATTTCCACCGGGCAATCGGCAAGCTCGTCGTAACCCTCGGCGAGGTAGTGGCCAAAGCCCTGCTCGTCCACGGCCTGCGGCGTGAGGCCGGTGGCGACCTGCCAGCCCCGCGTGGCCTCCCCGGTTGCGAGCTCCAGCGCGTGGGGCAGGTCCTCCTGGCCGAGCACGCGCAGGCACAGGCTGGTGGCGTTGAAGAAACCGCGTGAGGCGTCGAGGAAGGCGGTGCGCACCGAGGCGTCAAAGGCATAGACCTCGTAGCTCAGCTCCAGCGGTTCGCCGGCCTCGGCCAGGATCTGCCAGCGCTGTTTGTCGAGCTGTCTGATGGCGATGGCCTGTCCGTTCTGCCGCGCACGCAGTTGTTGCAGGTGTTGTGAGAACTCGCGCACCAGGTAGCTGCCGGGAATCCACACCGGAAGGGCCACGCGCTGGTTCCTTGCCGGCTGCTCGATGCGCAGCGTGACGGCGAAGAGATGGGCGTGTGCGCTGTGCACCGAGACGGTGTAGCGCACGGCGGCCATGGTGCTCGCGGCCCTGGCCGCCTTCGCCCGGGTGCTCAAGGCCTGGCTTCCGCGAGCTGTTTCTCGATCTGCTCGACCCCGATGGCGCCGGGCACGCGTGTGCCGTTGGCGAAGATGATGGTCGGCGTGCCGGTGATGCGGGCCTTCTTGCCGAATTCGAAGTTGCGCGCCACGGCCGCCGCATCGCAGTTGGCCGTGGGCGGGGTCACATCGCGCACCATCCAGTCGACAAAGGTCTTGCCCTTGTCCTTGGCGCACCAGATGTTGCGCGACTTCTCGCCCGAGTCGGCGCTGAGGATGGGGTAGAGGAACACGTGCACCGTCACGTTGTCGATCTTCATCAGGTCGCGCTCGAAGCGCTTGCAATAACCGCAGTTGGGGTCTTCGAACACGGCCAGCTTGCGCTTGCCATTGCCGCGCACGATGGTGAAGGCATCTTTGAGCGGCAGGTCCTTGAAGGCAATGGCGGTGAGCTTGTCCAGGCGCTGCTCGGTCAGGTCCACGCGGGCCTTGGTGTCGATCATCGAACCCTGGATCAGGTAGTTGCCCTCGGCGTCGGTGTAGAACAGTTCGCTCTGGTTGACGCGCACCTCGTAAATGCCGGGCATGGGCGTCTTGCTGACCTCGTCAATGGCCGGCAGGTTGGGCAGGCGCTCGGCGAGGTTTTTGCGGATGGTGGCCTCCTGGGCGATGGCGGCCATCGACAAGGCGGCCAAGGCGGCGATCAGCAGGGATTTGAGGAGTTTCATCGTGGGAGCCTCGGAGGGCGTGCGGGAATCGGAAAGGGGAGGAGAAGGGACTCAGAGCTGGGGCTGGCCCATGGCCTGGCGGGCAATCCAGCGCTTGAGCGGGCCGCTGCGGTCGAAGCCGTTCAAGCCCCAGTTGCGCAGCGCCTGCACGCGCGAGTCGCCATGGGCGAACAGGCCGAACAGGCCGTCGGTGACCCAGCCCATGGCGCCCACTTCGGCGGCGCGCGCACGCTCGTAGCGGCGCAGCAGCTTGAGGTCGCCCAGCTCGCGCCAGTATTCGCGCTGCTGCAGCACGCGCGCCAGCTCGGCGGCATCGGCCAGGCCCACGTTCAGGCCCTGGCCCGCCAGGGGGTGCATGGCGTGCGCCGCGTCGCCGGCCAGCGCCACGCCGCCCTGGGCGGTGCGGGCAATCCAGCGTTGGGCGCGCGAGAGCTCGAGAGGCCAGGCCTGGGCGGGACTTTCCATATGCATGTGGCCCAGGGCCTGGGCGCAGCGCGCCTGCACGGCCTGGGTGAAGGTGGTCGGGTCGGCTTGCAGCCAGGCGTCGGCCTGCTGTGCAGGAACAGACCACACCAGCGCCACAGAGTTCCCGAAGGCGCCGCCCAGCGGCAGCAGGGCCATCACCTCGCCGTGGGTGAACCACTGGCGGGCGATGCCGCCGTGCGGCTGGTCGCAGCGCAGCCGCGCGGCCACCGCCTTGTGCGGGTAGGGCCGCACGTCGAAGTCCAGGCCGAGTTCCGCGCGTGTCTGGCTGCGCTTGCCCTCGCAGACCACCGTCAGGGCGGCGTTGGGCGCTTCGCTCACGCGCTCGATGCCGCTCTGGAAGCCGATCGCGTCAGACAGGCGCTGCTCCAGAGCCGGCACGTCCACGATCCAGGTCAGCGCGTCGGCGCCCTGGTCGTCGGCCGAAAACTGCAGCTCGCCGCCATCGTCGCCCCACACCTGCATGGCGCTCACCGGGGTGATGGCGGGCACGCGGGTGTCCTGAGGATCGGCCTCGGGCCAGGCGCGCACCGAGCGCAGCACATCGCGCGAGGCGGCGTTGATCGCGTAGGCGCGCACGTCGGGGGTGTCCTGCGGGCCGCGGGGCGCACCGACCAGGGCCACGCGCAAGCGGTCGCGGGCCAGCAGCAGGGCCAGGGTCTGGCCCACCACGCCAGCCCCTCGGATGGCGACGTCGAAACGCCGGGTGGAGCCGGGGCGGGGGACAGGGGAGTTCATAGGGGGATTCTAGGAGCAGGGCACAATCCTGCCCTTCCCCCGGGCGATACCCGGCAACCCTGTCCCGACCATCACCATGAGCGCAGACCCCACCACCGCCGACGTGCAGGCCACCATCGCCCAGCTCTGGGTCTACCCGGTCAAGTCCTGCGCCGGGATTTCGCTGACCGAGGCCGAGCTGACCGACACCGGCCTGCTGTACGACCGCGCCTGGATGGTGGTGGACTCGGACGGCGAGTTCGTGACCCAGCGCGAGCTGCCCCGCATGGCCCTCATCCAGACCGCTTTCAAGATGGGGCAGCTGGTGCTGCGCGCTCCTGGCATGCTGGCGCTGCACCTGGCCCTGGACGCGGCCGAAGGCCCGCTCAAGGTGCGCGTGTGGGACGACGAGGTGCAGGCCTACGACATGGGCGATCTGGCCGCGCAGTGGTTCAGCGACTTCCTCGGCCAGCCCCTGCGCCTGGCGCGCTTCGATCCCGAGGTGCGGCGCGTGTGCAGCCTGAAGTGGACCGGCGGGCGCGAAGCCGTCACGCAGTTCGCCGACGGCTTCAGCCTGCTGGTGACCAGCACCGCCTCGCTGGATGAGCTCAACACCCGCCTGGGCGCGGCCGGCCATGCGCCAGTGGGCATACTGCGTTTCCGGCCCAACGTGGTGCTGGCCGGCGTGGAGGCGCACGACGAAGACCGGGTGGGTGCCCTGCGCATTGACACCGGGCACGGCGCGTCTGCGCTGATCGAGCCGGTCAAGCCCTGTGGCCGTTGCCCCATTCCCAACATCGACCCGGCCACCGCCACCTCCAGCCCGGAGGTGAGCGACACCTTGCAGGGTTACCGGCAGGACCCACGCCTCGACGGCGCCATCACCTTTGGCATGAATGCCATCGTGCTCGAGGGTGACGGGCAGATGCTGCGCGTGGGCCAGCCCGTGAGCGCCGACTGGAAGTTCGACTGAACTCCGCTCAGCGCGAAGCCTCGCTGGTGGCCTGCTCGCTTGCGTAGCGGGCCAGCGTGGCCGCCAGTTCGCCCAGGTCGCGCTGCACCGTGTCGAAGCTGGCGTTGCGCTCCCGGGTGATCTCGTCCATGTACACCGGGCGGCGGATCTCGATCTGCAGGCTGTGTCGCCGTTGCGCGGGCTGGCCGATGCGCGCGATCAGCTGCACGCCCTTGTAAGGGTCGTTGCGGGCCACCGAGTAGCCGCGCGAGCGCAGTTCGCGCTCCACCAGGTCAACAAACGCGGGGTCGCAGGTGGTGCCGTCGCGGTCACCCAGCACGAAATCGGCCAGCGCGCGGGTGCTGCGGATCTGGAGCCGTTCGTAGGCGTTGTTGGGCATGGAGTGCAGGTTCAGATGCCAGATCGCGCCAAAGCGGTCCACGGTCTCTTCGATGCACTGCGACAAGGCCGCGTGGTACGGGTGGTAGCAGCGGGCGATGCGCGCCTGCACCTCCGCCACCGTGAGGCGGCGGCGGTAGATCGGGGTGCTGGCGTCGATGTTGCGCCAGACCAGGCCAAACCCCAGCCGGGTCTTCTCGCTCGGGTTCAGCGGCGACGGCCAAGGGCCGTCGAGCAGGTCTGGATCAAGATCGTCCTCCGAGCGGTTGCAATCCACGTAGGTGCGTGGGAAGTGGGCCGCCAGCAGGCTGCCGCCCACCGCGGGCACCGCCGCCCACAGCGCATCCACATGGGTGTCTTCGCCGCGCCGCAGCAGCGACCGGGGCACGGCGTGGTCGTAGTCCGCCGGGTAATCGGTGCCGCTGTGGGGCGAGTCGCACACCAGGGGAACGGGCTTGGCGCTGGGGCGGTGCAGCGTGAACGGCGGGGCGAGCGGCATCGGTCAGTCCACCGAGATCTTGGCCATCTTGGCCACGCGCTCATAGCGTTCCATGGCTTGCTGGATCTGCTGGGCAAACGCCTGGGGCGTGCCGGGGATCAGTGCAGCGCCCGACGCCTCCATCTGCTTGATGAACTCGGGGTGCTTCATGGCCTTGTGGAACGCGGCGTTGAGCCTGACCACCACCTCCGGCGGTGTGCCGGCCGGCGCGACCACGCCGAACCAGCCGCCACCGCCCATCTGGGGGAAGCCGAGTTCGCCATAGGTGGGCACGTCCGGGAGCGACGGCGAGCGCTTCTCGCTCAGCACCGCCAGCGCGCGCAGCTTGCCGGCCTGGATGTTCGGCAGGGCCGACGGCAGGTTGTCGGTGATGGCCGTCACCTGGCCGGCCATGGCATCGGTCATGGCCTGCCCGGCACCCTTGTACGGCACGTGCAGCAGGTTCATCTTGGACAGTGCCATGAAGTGCTCGATGTTGGCGTGGCCCAGGGAGCCGATGCCCGGCGAGGCGAAGCTGTACTTGCCCGGGTTGGCCTGGGCCAGGGCGATGAAGGCCTTCATGTCGTTGGCCGGCGTGGCCGGGTGCACGGCAAAGACGCTGGGCGTGGTCGCCACGTTGGTGATGGGTGCGAAATCCTTCACCGGGTTGTAGCGCAGCTTGTTGCCATAGACCGCGGGGTTGCTGCCATGCGTGCTGACGGTGGCCATGCCCAAGGTGTAGCCATCGGCCGGCGCGCGGGCGACGAACTCCATGCCCGTCGAGCCACCGGCACCCGCCTTGTTCTCCACCACGATGGACTGGCCGAGCTCGCGACCGCCGTACTCCGCCACCAGCCGCGCGGCCAGGTCGGTCGAGCCGCCGGGGGCGAAAGGCACGATCAGCTTGATCGGCCGGTTGGGGTAGGGGGCCTGGGCGGCAGCGCCCAGGGCGAGCGCAGCGGTCAAGGTGAGAGCGGTGCGCAGCAGGGTTCGGGTTTTCATGAGAGGGGTCCTCCTCGGGGATGGGAGCCGAAGGGTAGGAAATCCGACCGAGGCGCGCAAACGACATTTTCGCCCTGAGCGATGACATGATGTAATCACCCTCATGCGCATCCGAAGCCCTTCCCTGGTGGAACTGCATGCCTTCCTGGGTGTGGTGCGCCATGGCAATTTCCATCGCGCGGCCGACGAGCTTTGTGTGACCCAGGCGGCCGTGAGCCGCGCGGTGGCCCGGCTCGAGAAACACCTGGGTGTCCAGTTGCTCGACCGCGCGGTCGGTGGGGTGCGCCTGACCCCGGCCGGCGCCGAGTTGCGTCGCCAGGTGGAAGGGCCCGTGGCCGCGCTGGAGGCCGCAGCCGGCCAGGTCAGGGCGTTGCCCGAAGCCTTGCGACTGCGCCTGTCCGTGGTGCCCAGCCTGGGCAACCTCTGGCTGATGCCGCGCCTGGAGGACTTCCGGCAGCGGCACCCCGAGATCGATATCGAGTTCCGCCAGTACCACCACGACGAGGACTTCACCCGTTCTGACGTGGACCTGTGGGTGGCGCTCAAAGCGCGGGCGGGCAAGCACTGGCCCCGGCAGGTGGCGGCGCGGTACCTCATTGGCCGCGAGATCGTGGCGGTGTGCGCTCCCGCGCTGGCGCAAGGCATCGACAGCGTGGACGCGCTGCTGAGCCTTCCCCTGCTGTACCACAGCAACTACCGCGACAACTGGGTCCTGTGGGCCGAATCCGTGAACGGACGGCTGCCTCCTCAATGGCGGGGAACCGGCTTCGACCTGGTCATGAACCTGATCGAAGCGGCCCGCTCGGGCATGGGCGTGGCGGTGGTCCAGCGCTGCATGGTGCAGTCCGAACTGGCCACCGGTCGCCTGGTCGCTCCTGTGCCCGGCAGCGCCAACACCGGGCGGGGCTACTACCTGTGCCGCCCGCGCGCGACCGCAGGCTCCCGCGCGGTGGAGGCCTTCGCACACTGGGTCAGTGAACAGGCCCAGCGCGTGGGTGGCTGAGCGGCAGGCGGAGCCTGGGCGCGTGGCATTCCCCCATCAGTACAATCGACACCCGTTTCCCCTTGGCAAGACGAGGACAGCGTCCTCACGGAACCCGGTGCCTGTCACCTCGGTTCGTAGCACTGCCAGACAGGCGCTGCACAGTGCCACAGGGGTTGATTCATAAGGAATTTCCATGAGCCTCCAATGCGGCATCGTGGGCCTGCCCAACGTCGGCAAGTCCACCCTTTTCAACGCGCTGACCAAAGCCGGCATCGCGGCCGAGAACTACCCCTTCTGCACCATCGAGCCCAACACCGGTGTGGTGGAGGTGCCCGATCCGCGCCTGGCGCAACTGGCCGAGATCGTCAAGCCCGAGCGCATCGTGCCGGCCATCGTGGAGTTCGTGGACATCGCCGGTCTGGTGGCCGGCGCCAGCACCGGTGAAGGCCTGGGCAACAAGTTCCTCGCGCACATCCGCGAGACCGACGCCATCGTCAATGTGGTGCGCTGCTTTGAAGACCCGAACGTGATCCACGTGGCGAACAAGGTCGACCCCATCGCCGACATCGAGGTCATCCAGACCGAGCTCTGCCTGGCCGACCTCGCCGCCGTGGAAAAGGCCCTGCACCGTGTGAACAAGACCGCGCGATCGGGCGACAAGGAGTCGATCAAGCAGGTCGCCATCCTGGAGAAGTGCCAGGCGGCGCTCAACGACACCCAGCCCGTGCGCACCATCGACTTCAGCAAGGAAGAGCAGGCGCAGCTCAAGCAATTCTTCCTCATCACCGCCAAGCCGGCGATGTTCGTGGCCAACGTCTCGGAAGATGGCTTCGAGAACAACCCGCTGCTCGAGCGCCTCCAGGAATTTGCCCGCAAGCAGAACGCGCCCGTGGTCGCCATCTGCGCCAAGATCGAGGCCGAACTCTCGGAGATGGACGACGCCGACCGGCTCGAATTCCTCAAGGAGCTTGGGCAGGACGAGCCGGGCCTGAACCGCCTGATCCGCGCGGCCTACCAGCTGCTGGGCCTGCAGACTTACTTCACGGCTGGCGTGAAGGAAGTGCGCGCCTGGACCATCCACGTGGGCGACACCGGCCCGCAGGCCGCCGGTGTGATCCACACGGACTTCGAGAAGGGCTACATCCGGGCCCAGACCATCGGCTTCGACGACTACATCGCCTACAAGGGCGAGCAGGGCGCCAAGGACGCAGGCAAGATGCGCGCCGAAGGCAAGGACTACGTCGTCAAGGATGGCGACGTGATGAACTTCTTGTTCAGCAGCTGAGATTGATCGGCGCGTTGCGCAGGCGCCCGGGTCAATCCGGCGGCAGCGCCTTGCCTCGCCAGTGGCGAACGTGGAACGGAAACACCGGGCGGTGGTCTTTCATCGCCAGGGCGGCGTCGGGCGTGGCGCCGAGATCGCCCCATCCGCTGGCATGGCCCCAATACCGGAAGCCGTGCTGGAGCACGCTGTGGCTTTCGCCGGGTATGCCCAGCGCCGTGGTTTCGTACACACCGTCCCGGGCGGGGTTGCCGTTGGTCTCGATCGTGAACCAGGAAGAGAACTCAGTGGACATGGCACAACCTTTGTCGAACGCAGAGGCCACCACCATAAGACAGAACCTCGCCTGCCGACCGTTCGCTGGGAAACACACGGTGTACCGCGCGGTTTGTATGGTGAAGGCATGGCCGGAAGAGGTCTTTGATACCGGCTGCTCAACGGTGTGGGCAACTTCCGTGTTGCGCATGCTGACGCGGGGCAGGCAACGCGGCTGGCCCATCGTGCGCCGCGCCGATGGCGACTGGACCCCCTCGCCGCTTGCACCTTCTGCCGGGACGCACCCGAACAGCGCGTAGAGTCGACGGAATGAACGAACCGACCCACCCCGAACCCCAGCGCCTGGCCAAACGGCTCGCGGCCCAACTTCCGTGCTCGCGCCGCGATGCCGAACACTACATCGCTGGCGGTTGGGTGCGGGTGGATGGTGCCGTGGTCGAAGAACCCATGGCGCGCGTGCGCGACGGGCAGGTCGTCGCGCTCGACCCCAAGGCGCGGCTGGAACCTTTGGTGCCGGTCACCCTGGTCTGGCACAAGCCCGCGGGCCAGGCGCTGCCCGACGAATCGCCTTTGCCCGACGAGCTGGCGGCGCGCTGGTTCGTGGCGGGCGCGCGCTTCAAGGGTGACCGCTCGGGCGTGCGCCCGCTCAAGGCGCATGGCCACAAGCTGCTGCCGGTCGCGCCGCTGGACGTGCTCGCCAGCGGCCTGATGGTCTTCACGCAGAACCCGGGCGTGGCGCGCAAGATCACCGATGCCTCCTCGCCGCTGGAGCACGAGTGGCTGGTGGAGGTGCAGGACGATCCCGAACTCGACGACGGCGCGCGGCGCGAAGCGGTGCTGCAGTCCCTGGGCAAGGCGCTGTTCTTCGACGGCTGGGCCGTGCCCACGGCGCGCGCGAGCTGGCAGAGCGAGCGGCGCCTGCGCCTGGCCATCAAGGGCACCCTGCCGGGCCAGGTGGCGCACCTGGCGGAGCGCGCCGGCCTGCGCCTGGCCTCGGTGCGGCGCCAGCGCCTGGGCCGCATCGGACTGGACGGCCTGCCGTCAGGCCAGTGGCGCTACCTCGCTGCGCACGAGCGCTTCTGAAGCCACGCGGCCCACACGCTCACGGCCATTGCCACCAGCAACACCACCAGGCCCACCTGGTGCAGGTCCAGCATGCGGCCCTGGGCGATCATGACGCCGCCCAAGGCAGCCCCCAGCGCCTGCCCGCCATACATGGCCGAGGTGTTGAGCGCGACAGTGGCCGAAGCCAGCTCGGGGGAGATCTGCACCAGCCGGGCCTGTTGCGACGAATTGCTCGAGAAGCAGCCCAGCGCCCAGGGCACCATCACGAAGGCCTGGGCCCAGAAGCCGTGCCGGCCCAGTGGCCAGAGCAGCAGGCTCAGCACGATGGAACCCAGGGTGATGAGCGTGGCGTTGGCCGCGCCGATGCGGTCGATGAAGCGCGTGACCATGACATTGCCGCCCAGGCCGAAGACGCCGAACCACAGAAACATCAGCGACAGCAGCGCGCCGCCCGCACCCAGGGTCTGCGCGAAGTAAGGCGCGAAGTAGGAAAACAGCGTGAACTGCCCGAAGGCCGAGAGCAGGGTCACGGCCACGGCGGTCATGAGCGGGGCCGAGCCGACGGTGCGGCCCCAGGCCTGGCGCGAGAGCGCGGCCGGCTTGATGCCGTCGGGCATCTCGCGCCACACCCACGCGCCGATGAGGAAGGCGGTGATCGCCACCAGCCCGAAGGCCCAGCGCCAGCCCATTTCGCCGCTGATCCAGGCCGACAGCGGCATGCCCATGACCGAGGCCACCGACCAGCCCAGAAAGATGAAAGTGATGGCGCGCCCTCGCATGGCCGGCCCGACCAGCAGGCCCACGCTGGCGGCGGCCTGTGGCGTGAAGATCGCCGGGGCGATGACGGCCAGCACGCGCAGTGGCAACAGGGCCGCGTAGTTGGGCGCCAGCGCGCAGGCCAGCAGCAGCACGCCGTACCAGATCAGCGAGAGGGTGAGCAGGCGGCGACGGTCCCAGCCCGCGACCAGGCTGGCAAACAGCGGCGCGCCCAGGCCCATCATGATGGCCGCAGCGGTGATCAACTGACCGGCCTGCGGGATCGACACCCCCAGGGACTGGCTGATGTCGTTGAGCGTGCCGGGCACCACCATCACGCCGGTGCCGATCACGAAGTTGCCCACCATCAGGGCCCACAAAGAGCGCGGCAGACGCTGGCTGGCAACGGTCATGGGTGCAGGGTTCCAGGGAAGAACCACAACAGCGCGGCCGTCATGGTGAGATAACGGGCGAACTTGCCGATGGCCATGTAGACCAGGCAGGGCCAGAAGGGAAATTTGAGCCAGCCGGCCACGGCGCACAGCGGGTCGCCCACCACCGGCAGCCAGGACAGGAGGCAGGCCTTGGGCCCGAAGCGCTCGAGCCAGTGCAGCGCGCGCAGCTCGACGTGGCTGCCGCGCGCGCGGTCCACCACCTTGTGCGTGCCCAGGCCCATGAGCCAGCTCACGGCGCCGCCGGCGGTGTTGCCGGCGGTGGCCACCAGGATGGCCGGCCAGAACAGATGCGGGTTGATCTTGATCAGGCCGAACACCGCCGGCTCCGAACCCAGGGGCAGCAAGGTGGCCGATAGGAAGGACACCACAAAGACCGTGCTCAGGCCGAATTCGGGCAGGGCCAGCAGCTCTATCAGGTAGGTGATCCAGTCGGGCATGGGCGATGAAGTCCGGGGTGGGAAAAGCCGGCGCTCGGGAAGTCGCAGGGGGGAGGGCAAAAAAGGCGCCCGGCATATCGCCTGCTGAAAAAACAGGCAGATACAATCGCGTTCCTTCGCCCCCCGCGTTTGCAGGGATCGCGGCAGTTCCACCGCTCGACACCGATTCTCCCACCGCCATGCAAATCGGGGCTTTCACCCTGCCCAATGCCCTGTTCGTCGCGCCCATGGCGGGGGTGACGGACCGGCCGTTCCGCAAGCTGTGCAAGCGGCTGGGCGCTGGTTATGCGGTCAGCGAGATGGTCACCTCGCGCCCGGATCTGCAGGACAGCCTGAAGACTTCGCGCCGGGCCAACCACGAGGGTGAGGCCGCACCCATCTCGGTGCAGATCGCCGGCACCGATGCGCAGATGATGGCCGATGCCGCGCGCTACAACATCGACCGGGGCGCGCAGATCATCGACATCAACATGGGCTGCCCGGCCAAGAAGGTCTGCAACAAATGGGCCGGCTCCGCGCTGATGCAGGACGAGGCCCTGGCCATCGGGATCGTGCAGGCGGTGGTGGCCGCCTGCGAGCCGCACGGCGTGCCGGTCACGCTCAAGATGCGCACCGGCTGGTGCGCGAGCGTGCGCAACGCGCCCACGCTCGCGCTCGCGGCCGAAGCCGCGGGTGTGCAGATGCTGACCGTGCACGGCCGCACCCGCGAGCAGGGCTACAAGGGCCAGGCCGAGCACGACACGGTGGCGCACATCAAGAGTCGCGTGCGCATTCCGGTGGTGGCCAACGGCGACATCGACAGCCCAGAGCAGGCGCGCGAGGTGCTGCGCCGCACCGGAGCCGATGCCATCATGGTTGGCCGCGCTGCCCAGGGCCGGCCCTGGATCTTTCGCGAGATCGCGCATTTCCTCGCCACCGGCGAACACCTGCCCCCACCCGACCTGGCTGACGTGCGGGTCTGGCTGCTCGATCACCTGCACGACCATTACGACCTGTATGGCGAGGACACCGGCGTGCGCAGCGCGCGCAAGCACCTGGGCTGGTACGCGCAATCGCTGCCGCTGCCGCCCGGTGCGGCGGCCCTGTTCCGTTCGCGCGTCAACGCGGTCACCACGGTGGAAGCGCAACTGCGCTGCGTGAGCGAGAGCCTGGACGAGTGGTCGTCCATCGAAACCACAACAACAACCCCGAGCGACGACTGGAAACTGGCCGCATGAAACAGAACAAATTGCACGACTGTGTGCGTGCCAGCATGGAAGACTTCTTCCGCGACCTCAACGGCACCGATCCGGCCAACCTGCACGACATGCTCGTCAAGGCGGTGGAAAAGCCTTTGCTCGAAGTGGTGATGGAGCAGGCGCAGAACAACCAGTCGCGGGCCGCGCAATGGCTGGGTCTGAACCGCAACACGCTGCGCAAGAAGCTCCTTGAGCACAAACTGCTCGACTGAGCCCGACCGATTTTCCAACCTTCCAAGCCCTCTCTTCCATGCCCATGCGCGCACTCATTTCCGTCTCCGACAAGACCGGCATCGTCGAACTCGCCCAGGCCCTGCACGGCCTCGGGGTGGCCCTGATTTCCACCGGCGGCACCGCCAAGCTGCTGGCCGAGAAGGGCCTTCCAGTGACCGAGGTGGCCGAGGTGACGGGCTTTCCCGAGATGCTCGATGGCCGCGTGAAGACGCTGCACCCCAAGGTGCACGGCGGCCTGCTGGCGCGCCGCGACCTGCCCGAGCACATGGCCGCGCTCCAGGCCCATGGCATCGACACCATCGACCTGCTGATCGTCAACCTGTATCCCTTCGAGTCCACCGTGGCCAGGGCCGGCTGCACGCTGGAAGACGCGATCGAGAACATCGACATCGGCGGCCCGGCGATGGTGCGCAGCGCCGCGAAGAACTGGAAGGACGTGGCGGTGTTGACCGACGCAGCCCAGTACCCCGGCGTGATCGACGAGCTCAAGGCCGCCGGCAAACTCAGCGACAAGACGCGCTTCGCGCTCTCGGTCGCCGCGTTCAACCGCATCAGCAACTACGACGCCGCCATCAGCGACTACCTCTCGTCCATCGAGTTCGAGGAAGGCGCCAGCGTGCCGCGCCGCAACGAGTACCCGGCCCAGAGCAACGGCCGCTTCGTCAAGCTGCAGGACCTGCGCTACGGCGAAAACCCGCACCAGAGCGCCGCGTTCTACCGCGACCTCTATCCTGCGCCGGGCTCGCTGGTCACCGCCCGGCAGCTGCAGGGCAAGGAACTGAGCTACAACAACATCGCCGATGCCGACGCGGCCTGGGAATGCGTCAAGAGCTTCGACGTGCCGGCCTGCGTGATCGTCAAGCACGCCAATCCCTGCGGCGTGGCCGTGGGCAAGGACGCGCTGGAGGCCTACAGCAAGGCCTTCCAGACCGATCCCACCAGCGCCTTCGGCGGCATCATCGCGCTCAACCGCGTGCTCGACGGCGCGGGTGCACAGGCCATCAGCAAGCAGTTCGTCGAAGTGCTGATGGCGCCCGGCTACACGCCCGAGGCGCTGGAGGTGTTCAAGGCCAAGGCGAATGTGCGCGTGCTCGAAATCGCGCTGCCACCCGGCGGCGCCACCGCCTGGGACAAGGGCCTGAACCTCAGCGACGTCAAGCGCGTGGGCTCGGGCCTGCTGATCCAGAGCGCCGACAACCACGTGCTGCAGCGCAGCGACCTCAAGGTGGTCACCAAGCTGCAGCCGACCGAGCAGCAGATCGAAGACCTGCTCTTCGCCTGGAAGGTGGCGAAGTTCGTGAAGTCCAATGCCATCGTGTTCTGCAAGGACGGCATGACCATGGGCGTGGGCGCGGGCCAGATGAGCCGGCTCGATTCGGCGCGCATCGCCAGCATCAAGGCGGGCCACGCCAAGCTCTCGCTGCAGGGCACGGCGGTGGCGAGCGATGCCTTCTTCCCGTTCCGCGATGGGCTGGACGTGGTGGTGGATGCGGGCGCGAGCTGCGTGATTCAGCCGGGTGGTTCGATGCGCGATCAGGAGGTGATCGATGCGGCGGACGAGCGCGGCGTCGTCATGGTCTACAGCGGCGTGCGCCACTTCCGGCACTAAGCAAAGGCACCGCCGGTTCCGCGGCGGCCTCGGCCAAGCCCTTCGCTCGTCAGAGTTTCCTGAACACGTCGCGCGCGGCACTCACCGTGTCGGCGATGTCCTGTTCGGTGTGCGCCGCGCTCACGAAGCCGGCTTCGTACAGCGCCGGTGCGATGTAGACACCCCGGTCCAGCAGGCCGTGGAAAAGGGTGTTGAAGCGTGGGCCGTCGGTGGTCATCACCTTGGCGTAGTTCTGTGGCAGCTCGTCGAAGAGGAAGAAGCCGAACATCCCACCTTCGCTGTCGCCGCTCAGCGCCACGCCTTCGGCGGTTGCCGCGGCTTTGAGGCCATCGACCAGCGAACGGGTGGTGGCCGCGAGTTTGTCGTAGAAGCCGGGCTGGCGAATTTCCTTCAGCGTGGCCAGTCCGCAGGCCGTGGCCACCGGGTTGCCCGAGAGCGTGCCCGCCTGGTACACGCCGCCCAGGGGAGCCAGCTGCTCCATCACCGCGCGCTTGGCGCCGAAGGCGGCCAGCGGCATGCCACCGCCGATGACCTTGCCCATCACGGTCATGTCTGGCTCGAAGCCGGGAATCAGCTGGGCGTACACGCTTTGCGCACCACCCAGGGCGACGCGAAAACCGGTCATGACCTCGTCGAAGGCAAGCAGGGCGCCGTGTTGCGTGCACAGCTCGCGGCAGCGCTTCATGAACGGTACGCTGGCGCGCACGAAGTTCATGTTGCCCGCGATCGGCTCGATGATGAGACAGGCCACCTCAGGGCCGTGCTCGGCGAACGCGGCCTCCAGCTGTTCGAGGTTGTTGTATTCGAGCACGAGGGTGTGCTGCACCACCTCGGGCGGCACGCCCGAACTGGTGGGGTTGCCGAAGGTGGCCAGGCCCGAGCCGGCCTTGACCAGCAGGGCGTCGGCATGGCCGTGGTAGCAGCCCTCGAACTTGATGATCTTCTTGCGCCCGGTGGCCCCGCGCGCCAGGCGGATGGTGCTCATGCCGGCTTCGGTGCCCGAGCTCACCAGCCGCACCATGTCGATGCTGGGCACCAGTTCGACGATGGCTTCGGCCAGCTCGACCTCGCGCTCGGTGGGGGCACCGAACGAGAAGCCTTCAAGCACGGCCTTCTGCACCGCCTCGACCACCGCCGGGTGGCCATGGCCCAGGATCATGGGACCCCAGGAGCCGATGTAGTCGATGTAGCGCTGGCCGTTGGCGTCCCAGAAATGGGCCCCCTGGGCGCGCTGCACGAAACGGGGCGTGCCGCCCACCGCGCGGAAGGCGCGCACGGGCGAGTTCACGCCGCCGGGAATCAGCGCCTTGGCGCGGTCGAACAGTTGCTGGTTGCGGTCGGTCGTCATGGGAGCGAAGTTCAATGTCTGGTGGTGTCGAGCGGGAAGTCGTTGGCATCGAGGGTGCTGTCGGGCGTGCCTTCGGCGGGCGCCTGTTCTTCCTCGTCCTCGTCGTCGTGGGCCCAGAACAGACGGTCGGGCACGGCGTGTCCCATGCCGGGCTGGAAGCCCGCGTCCAGGCACTGGTCGAGGTAGGTGAGGGCCTCGGCGCAGGCCGCCTGCAGGTCGCTGCCGCCGGCGATGAGCGCGCACAGCGCGGCCGAGAGGGTGTCGCCCGCGCCGGTGAAGGTGGCTTCAAAGCGCTCGTAGCGCGCCGTGGCCAGCACCGTCTCGGGCGTGGCAAGGTGGCTCTCCAGGTACTGGTCGGCCGCGTTGAACCCGGTCACCAGGGTGTAGGGCACACCGTGCACCGCGGCGGCGCGCGCCACCTCGCGCGCGGTCGGCGGGCGGTCGCCCTCCCACTCGGGCAGCAGCCAGCGGCACAGGGTGCTGTGGTTGCCCACCAGCACCGTGGTCTGCGGCAGCAGCAGTTCGGCGCAGGCGTCCAGGTAGGTGTCGATCGCCATCTCGTCCCACCAGGAAAGGTCGGGCATGTAGGTGATGACGGGCACCTCGCTGTAGTCGGTGGTGATCTCCGCGATCACGCTCAGGTTTTCCGGGCTGCCCACGAAGCCGACCTTGAAGGCCTGCACCGGCATGTCCTCCAGGGCGCAGCGCGCCTGGTCGGCCACCGCTTCTTCATCGAAGGCGCAATGGTCGTGGATGTCGGAGGTGTCGCGGATGTAGGCGCCTGTGACGATCGGCAGCACGTGCGTCGACGCGCTCGACATGGCGGTGATGTCCGCGCTCAGGCCGCCCGCGCCGCTGGGATCGCTGGCGTTGAAGGTCAGCACGCACGGCAGGGAAATCTCGCCGGGCTTCTCGACCGTTTCGGGCGCGGAAGTTGCGGGTGTATCGGGCATGGGTACGGTGGGGGAAGGGTTGTGGCGCGGTCACCGGGGTGGTGCTTTGCGCAGGGCGCCAAACGTGATCGACAGCCGGTCCAACTGGCTTGCGGAGCGGCTTATGTCGCTCGATACAATGCTTGCATTCTAAGACAATGCCCCCTATAACCATGACCGAAACCAAGACTTGGATGTGCCTGATCTGTGGCTGGATTTACGACGAAGCCACAGGTGCACCCGAGCATGGCGTGGCCGCCGGCACTCCCTGGGCTGAGGTGCCGATGAACTGGACCTGTCCCGAATGCGGCGCCCGCAAAGAAGATTTTGAGATGGTGCAGATCTGAGGTCGGGGTCTGTGCGCTCGGTGGTTTCCTGGCGAACCGGGTAGGGTATGTCTCCGGTCTCGCTTTCCTCGTTCTGTCCCACCCTCTGGAGCTAGTGAAACGTGAGCACAACGCCTGCCCTCAAAGTCCTGGTGGTTGACGACAGCAACACCATCCGCCGCAGCGCCGAGATTTTTCTCAAGCAGGGAGGACACGAAGTCCTGCTGGCCGACGACGGCTTCGACGCCCTGGCCAAGATCAACGACTACCAGCCCGATCTGGTGTTCTGCGACATCCTCATGCCGCGCCTCGACGGCTACCAGACCTGCGCCATCATCAAGCGCAATGCCCGCTTCGCCAGCATTCCCGTGGTGATGCTCTCGTCCAAGGACGGCGTGTTCGACAAGGCGCGCGGGCGCATGGTCGGCTCCCAGGACTACCTCACCAAACCCTTTACCAAAGACCAGCTGCTGCAAGCCGTGCAGCAGTTCGGCGCCAACCTGACAGGAGCAGTGTGATGCCCATTCGGAAAATCCTCGTGGTGGACGACTCGAAAACCGAGCTGATGGTCCTGTCCGATCTCCTGGGAAAAAACGGCTACACCGTGAGCACCGCTGAGAACGCGGACGAGGCCTTCCGTCGGCTTGGCGAGGAAAAGCCCGACCTGATCCTGATGGACGTGGTGATGCCCGGTCAGAATGGGTTTCAACTCACGCGTGCCATCACGCGGGACCCTCAGTATTCGAGCATTCCCATCGTCATGTGCACGAGCAAAAATCTGGAGACCGACCGCGTCTGGGGCATGCGCCAGGGCGCACGCGATTACGTGACCAAGCCGGTCGACGCGGAAGAGTTGCTGTCGAAGATTCGCGCGCTGGGTTGACCGCAACACCGACCTGAACCGCACCGAGCATGGCCAAACGTCAATCACTCAAGGAACTCCAGGAACGATTGGCTCAGCGTTTGACGGCCGCCAAGACCGAAGCCGTCACCGCCACCTGGTTGGCGGTCGAAGCCGGCGACCGGCGTTACCTGCTCCCCCTGGTGCAGTCCGGTGAAATCTTCCCCTGGTCCGCGTTGCAGCGCGTGCCCTACACCAAGCCCTGGTACGCCGGGGTCGCCAGCCTGCGCGGCGGCCTGCACGGCGTGATCGACCTGGCACGGCTGGTCGGGCCGGCGGCTTCGGCGCTGCCTCCCCAGGCCGGCGAGCGCGTGACCTCCGAGTCGCGCCTGGTCAGCCTGCACACCGCGCTCGGCATCAATGCCGTGATCTGGATCGATCGCCTGCTCGGTCTGCGCAACCCCTCCATGTTCACCGCCCTCGGGGTCAACCCCGAAGGCGCGCCTTCGTATTTCACGCGCTCGCTGGTCGATGCCCAGGGTCAGTCCTGGCAGGAGCTGGATCTGCAGATGCTGGTGGCCGAGCCCGAGTTTCTGGCGATCGCCGCCTGAAGGTTGAACCCGCGGACCGCATGGGGTCCATTCGTCATTCTGTTTTCAGTTGGAAGGTTTTTACATGGCTATGCTTGATCGATTCCAGGGTCTCTTCAAGAACAAAGCCGGCGACGAACCCGACCTTTCCAATGCCACCGACCAGGAGGTCGCCGAGCTCGCGGCGGCACGGCTGGCGCCGACGCTCGCATCGGAAGGCCTCGTTGGCAACGCGATGGCGGACGAGGACAGCGCCGATGCCAGCGGCCACGTGACCCTGCCGTTGCTGGGCAGCAAGCCGGCCGAGCAGCACCAGCGCACGCTGGCCATCCTGCTGGCCCTGGGCCTGGTCGTGCTCGGTGGCGTGACGCTGTATGCCCTGACCCAGACCGAAAAGGTCGGTCAGCAGGTGGCTGCCAGCGGTCAGGCCCTGATGCAGTCGCAGCGGCTGGCCAAGAGCGTGTCGCAGGCCCTGATCGGCAGCCCGGCGGCATTCCCCGAGGTGCGCGACAGCTCGACCGTGATGGCCCGCGCGCTGCGCGGCCTGCAGGGTGGCGACAGTGAGATGTCGCTCGACGCGCTGGGCGCCGAGTACGCGGAAGACCTTGGCAACATCCTGCCCAAGGTGGATCAGGCCGAGCGCAATGCGGCAGCGGTGCTGGCCCAGCAAAAAATCCTGACCCAGGTGGGCAACGCCCTGCGCACCATCAACCGGCAGTCGTCGGACCTGCTGGAGATCGCCGAGACCGTGTCTTCGCTGAAGCTGCAGCAGAACGCGCCGGCCGCCGAGATTTCGGCCTCGGGCCAGTTGGTGATGCTCACGCAGCGCATCGGCAAATCGGCCAACGAGTTCCTGACGATGGAGGGCGTGAGCCCCGAAGCGGTGTTTCTGCTCGGCAAGGACTTGAACACCTTCAAGGAAATCGCCGAAGGCCTGCTCAACGGCAGTGACGAGCTTCGCCTGGCCGCCGCGCGCGACCCGCAGGTGCGCGAGCGCCTGGACGCCCTGCTCAAGCTGTACGAGGCCACACGCGTCGAAGCCGGCGCGATCCTGGGCAACCTGCAGGGCCTGGTCTCTGCGCGTGAAGCGCAGGCCGGCATCATTGCCGACAGCGAGCCCTTGCGCCTGAGCCTGGAGAAGCTGCAGGGCGACCTGTCTTCGCGCTCCGGCCTGGGCGGTGGCCAGCTGGCGGCCCTGGCGCTCTCGGCGCTGTTTGCCCTGGTTTGCGCGGGCGGCCTGGCTTATGTGCAGCTGCTCGACAGCCGTCAGCGCCAGTCGGTCGCGGAAGCGCAGCGGCTCGCGGCCGAGTCGCTGGAGCAAGATGCCAAGCGCGTCAACGACGCCAACCAGGCGGCCATTCTTCGCCTGATGAACGAATTGCAGACCGTGGCCGAGGGCGACCTCACGCAGGAAGCCACGGTGACCGAGGACATCACGGGCGCCATCGCCGACTCGGTGAACTACACGGTCGAGGAGCTGCGCTCGCTGGTGGGCAACGTGCAGGCCACGGCCACGCGCGTGGCGCAGACGACGTCGGCGGTGGAAAGCACCTCGACCGAACTGCTCGCCGCGTCCACCGAACAGCTGCGCGAGATCCGCGAAACCGGCCAGTCGGTGCTGGACATGGCGCAGCGCATCAACCAGGTGTCGGGCCAGGCGCAGGAGTCGGCCACGGTGGCCCGCGCCTCGCTGCAGGCTGCCGAGTCGGGCCTGCAGGCGGTGCAGGACGCCATCGGTGGCATGAACGCCATTCGCGACCAGATCCAGGAGACCTCCAAGCGCATCAAGCGGCTGGGCGAGTCGTCGCAGGAGATCGGCGAAATCACCGAGCTGATCTCTGACATTACCGAGCAGACGAACGTGCTGGCCCTCAATGCCGCCATCCAGGCCGCGTCCGCCGGTGAAGCCGGTCGGGGCTTCTCGGTGGTGGCGGAGGAAGTGCAGCGGCTGGCCGAGCGCTCCGCCGATGCCACGCGCCAGATCTCGGCGCTGGTGAAGGCGATTCAGACCGACACGCAGGATGCGGTGGCCGCCATGGAGCGTTCCACGCAGGGCGTGGTCGAAGGGGCCAAGCTGTCGGACAACGCCGGTACCGCCCTGTCCGAGATCGACCGCGTCTCGCGCCGCCTGGCCGAGCTGATCGAACAGATTTCCGATGCCGCCTCCCGCGAGGCCGATTCGGCCAACGAAGTGGCCGGCAATATCCAGCACATCTTCGCGGTGACCGAACAGACCGGTGAGGGCACGCGTTCCACGGCGGCCCAGGTGCGCGAGCTCTCGGCCATGGCCGAGGAACTGCGCCAATCGGTGGCCCGATTCAAGATCGCCTGACGCCCCCGTCGGCGCCCGCGTCAACCCACTGGAAGAACATGCTCGACTCCGCCATCGACACCGACAGCCTGCCAGCGGACGCGCCGATCGCCGACCTCGGCCCCCTGGCCTGGGTTTTCGAGGAGCTGCGCAAATCGCTCGACGGCGCCAACAAGGCCATCAAGCGGTTCGTGCGCGAGACCGAACTGTCGCGCAACAACGACCTGGAGGCGGTGGACCCGGGTTCGCTGCGGCTGGCGCGCCAGCAGCTGCACCAGGCTGTGGGCGCCCTGGAGATGGTGGGGCTGACCTCGCCGGCCCAGGTGCTGCGCGCGATGGAAGCCGCGGTGCAGCGTTTCGTGCAACGCCCGAACACCTGCACCGAAGAGGCCGCAGGCAAAGTCGAGCGGGCGAGTTTCGCGCTGATCGAGTACCTCGAAGCGGTGCTCAACAACAAGCCGATCCAGCCGGTGGCGCTGTTCGCCCAATACCGCGAGGTGCAGGAGCTGGCGGCGGCCGAGCGCGTGCACCCGGCCGATCTGTGGCCCTTCGAACACCGGGGCAAAGAGGTCGGCGCGCCGGCCGATGTCGCCGCGCTCGAATCCAGCGCGGCCGTGCGTTCCCTGTTCGACCGCCTGGTCCTGCTGGTGGTGAAGACCCAGAGCGTGGCCGCCGCGCAGCAGTTGGCCAAACTCAGCGCCGGCCTGTCTGCAGGCGCCTCCGATGCGCGATCGCGCACCTTCTGGCGCGTGGCGGCCGGTTATTTCGAGGCGATGGCGCACCGCCTGTTGCCGCCCGACGTCTACGTCAAGCGCGCCACCTCGCGCATCCTGCTGCAGTTCGTCAACCTCAGCCAGGGCAAGGCCCAGGTGTCCGAGACCCTGCTGCACGACCTGCTGTTCTTCTGTGCCCAGCCCACGGAGGTCTCTGCCGCCACGACGCCCCACCTGGCGGCGGTGCGCGAGGCCTTCGGCCTGGGGCAGTTGCCCCCGGTGGACTACCACCAGGCCACGCTGGGCCGTTACGACCCGGCGGTGCTCGCCCAGGCGCGCAAGCGCATCCACGCAGCCAAGGAAGTCTGGTCCCTGTACGCCGGTGGCGACAACAGCCGTGCCCGCCAGGTGGCCGACCAGTTCAGCCTGATCGGCGACTCGCTGCTCAAGCTGCACCCGGCCAGCACCGTGCTGGCCCAGGCGCTGGTGAAGGCGGCCGATCAGGCCGTGCAGGAGGCCGGCAACGTGCGCCCCGAGCTGGCGATGGAAGTGGCCACCACCACCCTGTACCTGGAAGCGGCGTTCGAGGATTTCGACCCCAGCGCGCCCGAGCTGACCGAGCGCACCCAGGCCCTGGCCGAGCGCCTCGAAGGCGTGCTTGCCGGTCGGCCCGCGCAGCCGCTCGAAGTGTGGATGGAGCAGTTGTACCGGCGCGTGAGCGATCGCCAGACCATGGGCAGCGTGGTCGGTGAGCTCAAGGCCTCGCTGGGCGAGGCCGAGAAATCGCTCGACCAGTTCTTCCGCAACCCGCAGGAAAAGGCGGGTCTGCACGTGGCGGTGTCCCAGCTGGGGCAGATGCGCGGCGTGCTCTCCGTGCTGGGGCTGGAGCAGGCGGTGCTCACCGTGGCCCGCATGCGCAACGCGGTGGACCAGATTCTCGATACCGAGGTGGACGAGGCACTGGCCCGCGAGGCCGGCACCTTCCAGCAACTGGGCAACAACCTCAGTGCGATGAGCTTCCTCGTGGACATGCTCAACTACCAGCCTGCGCTGGCCAAGAAGCTCTTCGTGTTCGACGAGGAGAAAGGGGAGCTGCTGCCCCTGATGGGCCGCACCGTGGGCGCAGATGCCGCGCACCAGCCGGCCTTGCAGGAAGCGCAGGCGATCAGCGAAGGCGTGCAGCGCGTGGTCGACGGCGTGCAGGGGGGCCTGAGCCTGGTCGATCTGAGCGAACAGCTCGACTCGCTGGCGGACCAGGCTTCGCTGGCCGAGCAGTCGGGCGTGGCGCGCGCCGCGCGCGAAGCGGCCGAGGCGGTGGTCGGCAACGACGCCGCCGCCGGTGCGCAGGCCCTGGTGGGTCTGTCGGCATCCTCCGCGGGTGCCCAGGCGCCCGAGCCCGACGCATCCGGCGATGCGGACAGCGACGAGGACGACCTGCTCGACATCTTCCTGGAAGAGGCCCGCGAAGTGGTGGCCAACGGACTGGAAGCCGTGTCGCACCTGCAGGTGCAGCCCAGCGATCTGGAGCACCTCACCACGTTGCGCCGGGCGTTCCACACGCTCAAGGGCAGTTCGCGCATGGTGGGCCTGGAAGAATTCGGCGAAGCGGCCTGGGCGATGGAACAGCTGCTCAACACGGTGCTGGCCGAACAGCGGCCCGCCAGCCCACCCCTGCTCACGCTCTCGGGCGAAGCCATGACAGCGTTCGGGCGCTGGGTGGACGACATCTCCGCGCGCCGGGACGTGCCCTGGCGCTCATTGCCCTTCCGCGCCAGCGCAGAGGCGCTGCGCGACCAGGGGCAGTACCTGCCGCTGGAATGGCCCGAAGCGGCCTCGTCCGCGCCGGCGCCGCTGGTGGAAGCCACCGTGTTCGTGCCGCCGGAGGCGGCCGCGCCGGCCCCGGTGGAGGAGGCCCTGGCCGAACCCACATTCGATCTCGACTTCGATGCCGTGGCCGCTGCGGCTTCGAGCGCAGCCGCACCTGCGGATGCGTTGCCCGCCCCCGATGCCCCGTCGGTGGACGAACCGGCCGACGAGCCGCCCGGGGTGGCGGCGCCACGGGACGCCGAGCCGCTGCTGGCCGATATCGATTTCGGCAGCCTCGCCGCGTTCTCCTCGGCAGCGCAAGCCGCGCCGGCCGAGCCGCAGGTCGCATCGGTCGAAGCTGAACCTGCCCTGGCCGAGCCCGAATGGGTTGAACCCGACCTGGGCCAGGTGGTCGATCCCGTGGACGAGCCGTTCCTGGCAAGCCTGCCCGAGGGGGTGGACGGCGCGTTGGCGCAAGCCGCGCCCGAGCCCATCGAGGCGGCTCCCGCGGACGACAGCCTCACCCTGGAGGTGGCTCAGTCGGTCGAACCCTTCGTGCTGCCCGAACCCGAGCCCGAGCCGCTTCTTGACGAGCAGACCAAGGTCATCGGTCCGCTGCGCATCGGCCTCAAGCTCTACAACGTCTACCTCAACGAGGCCGACGAGTGGTCCCGCCGCCTCAACACCGTGCTGACCGAGTGGGCGCTGGAGCGCCACGAGCCGGTGCCCGAGCAGGCCGAGGGGCTGGCGCATTCGCTGGCCGGCAGCTCGGCCACGGTGGGCTTCCAGTCCCTGTCGGACATCGCGCGTGCCCTGGAGCATGCCATCGGCACGGTGGGCGCGCACCAGCGCTCGGGCCACCCCGCCAGCGCCGCGCAGGCCCAGCTGTTCGTCCAGGCCTCGGACGACATCCGCCGTCTGCTGCACCAGTTCGCCGCCGGCTTCCTCAAAGAGCCCAACGCCGAACTGATGGAGGCGCTGTACCGTGTGGTGCACGATCCCCAGCCTGAACCCGAGGCCGCCCCGCAGCCGCTGCCCGCCGAGGCACAGGTGCCCCAGGAGGGTGGCGCGCCAGTGCTGGCGCTGACCGGTTTCGAGGTGCCCGACCGCGCCGACCAAGCCACCGCTTTCACCGCGCCTCACGCCGACCCGGGCCGGGTGCACGAGGCGGTACAGGACATCGACGACGACATCGACGTGGCGGACACCGTGGACGTCGACCTGTTCCCCATCTTTGCCGAAGAGGCGCAGGAACTCATTCCCCAGCTCGATGGCGCCTTGCGCCAGTGGGTGGCACGCCCGGACAACAACAGCGCGCGCGCCGAGGTGCTGCGCAATCTGCACACCCTCAAGGGCAGCGCGCGCCTGGCCGGCGCCCTGCGGCTGGGCGAGATGGCGCATCGCATGGAAACCACCGCCGAGCGGTTGGGCTCCGATCTCCAGCGCGGCGCCGACCTCGAGCCCTTGCAGGCGGCGTTCGATGCGATCAGCGCCCGCTTCGAGCAGCTGCGCAGCGCCGACGCCCAGATCGTCGACATCGTGCAGCCCGCCCCCGAGCCCGTGCCGGCCGCGCCGGTGGCCGAGATCGCGGCACCTCAGGTGGCCGACACCTCCGTCGTGGCCGGGGAGGGTGGCCTGACGGGCATTGCACTGCCGCAGGCCCCCACGATCCTGCAGGCCCGTGCGGGCGCGGCCGTGCGCGTGCGCCCCGAACTGCTGGACCGTCTGGTCAACCAGACCGGCGAGGTGATGATCACGCGCTCGCGCATGGAGTCCGAGCTCGTGACCCTGCGCGGCTCGCTCAAGGACCTCACTGGCAACCTGGACCGCCTGCGCGGCCAGTTGCGCGACATCGAGCTGCAGGCCGAGACGCAGATGCAGTCGCGGCTGGCCCAGGCGCGCGATGCGGACCAGTCGTTCGACCCACTGGAGTTCGACCGCTTCACCCGCGTGCAGGAACTCACCCGCATGATGGCCGAGTCGGTGAACGACGTGGCCACCGTGCAGCGCAACCTGCAGCGCGCGGTGGAAGCCACCGAGGACAGCCTGGTCGCCCAGGCACGCCAGACGCGCGAACTGCAGCGCGACCTTCTGCGCACGCGCATGGTGGAGTTCGAGGGCATCTCCGAACGCCTGTACCGCGTCGTGCGCCAGGCCTCCAAGGAGACGGGCAAGCAGGTGCGGCTGGACATCACGGGCGGCAACATCGAAATGGACCGCGGCGTGCTCGACCGCATGACCGCCGCGTTCGAACACCTGCTGCGCAACAGCGTGGCGCACGGCATCGAAGCGCCCGAGCGGCGCCAGCAAGCGGGCAAGCCGGCCGAAGGCCAGATCGAGATCGTGCTGGGCCATGAGCTCAACGACGTCTCGCTGGTGTTCACCGACGACGGCGCCGGCCTCGATCTCGCGCGGCTGCGCGAGAAGGGCGTGGCCCAGGGCATCGTGCCGCAGGATGCGCAGTTGAGCGACGAGGAAGCCGCCCAGCTCGTGTTCGAGCCGGGCATCAGCACGGCGCGCGAGGTGTCCGAACTGGCCGGCCGTGGCATTGGCATGGACGTGGTGCGCAACGACGTGGTGGCGCTCGGTGGCCGCATCGAGACGGCCACGCAGGCCGGGCAGGGCACCAGCTTCAAGCTGGTGCTGCCACTGACGACCGCGGTCACGCAGGTGGTGATGCTGCGCGCAGGCGGGCTCACCGTGGGCGTGCCGTCCAACCTGGTCGAGGTGGTGCGCCGCCTCAGCGGCGAGGATCTCGCCAAGGCCTACGCCAGTGGCCAGCTCAACGTCGCGGGTGAGGACGTCCCCTTCTACTGGGCCGGCGCGCTGCTTCAGTCCTCGGCGCGTTCGACCGAGGTGCATGGTCGCACGCAACCGGTGGTGATCTTCCGAAGCGCGGCGCAGCGTGTGGCCCTGCACGTGGATGAAGTGCTTGGCAACCAGGAAGTCGTGGTGAAGAACCTGGGGACGCAGCTCTCGCGCCTGCCGGGGCTCGCCGGCATGTCGGTGCTGGCCTCGGGCGCGGTGGCGCTGATCTACAACCCGGTGGCGCTGGCCACGGTGTACGGCGCCCAGGTGGCCGAGTGGGTGGCGAACCAGCGCACGACGCCGCAGGTCGCCACGTCCCTGGGCGAAGCGCTCGCGCAGAGCGCGGCAGAGGTGAACACGGTGCCGCTGGTGCTGGTGGTGGACGACTCCATCACCGTGCGGCGCGTCACACAGCGCCTGCTGCAGCGCGAGGGCTACCGCGTGACGCTGGCGGCCGACGGACTGCAGGCCCTGGAGAAACTGCAGACCGAACGCCCGACCGTGGTGCTGTCCGACATCGAGATGCCTCGCATGGACGGCTTCGACCTCGTGCGCAACATCCGCAGCGACGTGAGGTTGTCCGACCTGCCGGTCATCATGATCACTTCGCGCATCGCGGAGAAGCACCGTGAGCACGCGCGCGAGCTCGGGGTCGATCACTACCTCGGCAAGCCCTACTCGGAAGACGAGTTGCTGGCCCTGATCGGCCACTACGCCAAGGCGGCCGCCGAGGCCTGACCCGCAGGCTCGCCCCTGGGCGGGCCCGCGGCCCGCCCAGCGGTGGAGGCAGGGCCTTCCCTAGCCGGGCGTCTTGCCCGGCTGCTTCACCACCGCATAGCGCAGCAGCGTGCGCTCGCGCGCCACGCTGTGGTCCACGATCGGCTTCGGGTACTGCCGGCCCAGTTCCAGGCCGGCCGCCGCCAGCTCGATCTCGTTGGCTTTCCAGGGCGCGTGGATCGCCGCGTCCGGCAGGCCGGCGAGCTGCGGAAGGTATTTCCGGATGAACTTGCCTTGCGGGTCGAACTTCTCGCTCTGCGTCACCGGGTTGAAGATGCGGAACCAGGGCTGGGCGTCGCAGCCGCTGGAACTGGCCCACTGCCAGCCGCCGTTGTTGGCGGCGAGGTCGAAGTCGATCAGGTGGTCGGCAAAGTAGCGCTCGCCCCATTGCCAATGGATGCCCAGGTCCTTCACCAGGAAACTGGCGACGACCATGCGCAGCCGGTTGTGCATGTAGCCGGTCTGGTTGATCTGGGCCATGGCCGCGTCGACCAGCGGGTAGCCCGTGCGCCCTTCGCACCAGGCCGCGAACTGCTCCCTCGCCTGCTTGCCGTGCTCGAACTTGATGGCGTCGTACTCGGGCTTGAAGGCCTTGTCCACCACGTGCGGAAAGTTCGCCAGCACCTGGTGGTAGAAGTCGCGCCAGACCAGCTCCGACAACCAGGTGCTCGCGCCCGCAATGCCCTGCAGGTGCATCTGGTAGGCCACGGAGGCCAGGTGGCGGATCGAAATGGTGCCGAAACGCAGATGCGCGCTCAGGTAGCTCGGCCCTTTCACGGCCGGGAAGTTGCGCGCGTCCTCATAGCGGTCGATGCGGTCGACGAAATCCTCGAACAGCGCCTGGGCCCCACTCGTGCCCGTGGGCAGGGCGAGCTGGGCCAGGTTGGTGGGCTCGAAACCCATGTCCGACAGGCTGGGGACCGGCACCGCGTGCTCGGCCGGCACGCCTGCCAGCGTGCCCGCGTACCGGGCCACCGGGTAGGCCTTGAGGTGAAAGGGCGTGAGCGCCTTGAGCCAGGCGTTCTTGTAAGGCGTGAACACCCCGAAGGCGTGGCCGGCCTGCGTGAGCACCTCGCGCCTTTCGAAGATCACGTGGTCCTTGTGGCTGTGGAGCAGGATGCCGGCGTGAGCGAGGTCGCCGAACACGCGCGCGTCCCTCGCCAGGGCGGCGGGCTCGTCGTCGTGGTTGGCGAACACCGCCTGCACCCCGAGCTTCTGCGCCAGCGCGGGAATCGCCTGGCGGGCCGGCGCGTGCAGCACGATCAGCCCCACGCCTTCCACCCGGTGCGCCCGCCCCAGCGCCCGCAGCCGTTCGTCGAGTTCTACCAGCGATTCGCGGATGAACTCCACGCGCCGGTCTGCGCGCAGACCGCGTTCGAGCAGGTCGTCCAGGATCTCGGTGTCGAACACGAACACGCACCATACCTGGCGGCAGACCTTGAGCGCGTGGTAAAGCGCCGCGTTGTCCTCCGCACGCAGATCACGGCGGAACCACATCAGACCTTTGTCGTAACTGTTCATGGGCCAGGGCGGGGGTTGCCCCTGCCGGGCAATGACCAGCAGAGTAGGCGGCTTAAAATCGCGCCATGTCCGCTGATTTTGCCCCCATCAACCTGACCAATCATTTTCTGATTGCGATGCCCGGCCTCAGCGACGAGCTTTTCGGCCGCAGCGTGGTGTTCATGTGCGAACACAGCGAGCGCGGCGCCCTGGGTCTGGTGATCAACAAGCCCAGCGACATCCTGCTGCCGCGCCTCTTCGAGAAAGTCGATCTCCCCATGGGCCGGGACGACCTGGCCGGGCTACCGGTGTTCCAGGGCGGCCCGGTGCAGACCGAGCGCGGATTCGTGCTGCACGAGGCGGTTTCGGGCGAGGGCGAGTCGGTCTACGCCTCCACCCTGTCCATCCCCGGCGGCCTGGAGATGACCACCTCCAAGGACGTGCTCGAAGCCATGGCCTCCGGTGCCGGCCCGCGCCGGGTGTTCGTCTCGCTGGGCTACGCCTCCTGGGGGCAGGGCCAGCTCGAATCGGAAATCACCGAGAACAGCTGGCTCACGGTGGAAGCCGACCCCAACCTCATCTTCGACGCGCCGGTGGCCGAGCGCTACGAGCGCGCCATGGCCTTGCTGGGTCTGCAACCCTGGATGCTCTCGCCCGACGCGGGGCACGCGTAGGTATGGAGCCCCCACGCTCCGCCGCTGCGCGGGTCGCTGCCCCCCAGGGGGGCTGGGCCGGCCTTGGGGGCGGCCCGGCGGCTGGCCCGGTGGAGCCCTCTCCCTCGATGTCCCAACCTGACGTGCCGGCGCACTGCCAGATGTTTCTGGCGATCGACTTCGGCCTCAAGCGCACCGGCGTGGCCACCGGCAACCGCCTCACACGCAGCGCCACGCCCCAGCCCACCATCGCCGCCGAGGGCGACGCGCGCTTCGCGCAGATCGCGCAGCGCCTCAAGGAATGGCAGCCCGACGCCCTGGTGGTGGGCGTGCCCTACCACCCCGACGGCGCCGCCCACGAGAACACCGCGCGCGCGCTCAAGTTCGCGCGGCAGCTGCGCGGTCGCCACGGCCTGCCGGTGTTCGAGGTGGACGAGCGCTACAGCACCACCGAGGCCCACAGCCTCGGGGCCAAAGACGCCGATGCCGCATCGGCCTGCATCATCCTGGAACAGTTTTTGAGGAGCCTGCCTTGACGTCGTCGTCACCTTCCCACCTGCCCGATGCCGAGGCGCTCTACGCAGAGCTGGCGCGCGCGGTGAAACAGCTGCTGGCCTCGTCGCCCACACCGTTGGTGCTGGCCGGCATCACCTCCGGCGGCGCCTGGCTCGCCGAGCGCCTGCAGGCCGACCTCGGCCTGAGCGGGCCGGCGGGCGTGATCTCGTCGAGCATGCACCGCGATGATTTCGCGCAGCGTGGCCTGGCCTCCAGCGCGCAAACCCGGCTGCCTTTCGACGTGAACGGCGCGCACGTCCTGCTGATCGACGACGTGCTGCACACCGGCCGCACGCTGCGCGCCGTGATCAACGAACTCTTCGACTACGGCCGACCGGCCAGCGTGCGCCTGGCGGTGCTGGTGGACCGGGGCGGGCGCGAGCTGCCGATCGAGGCCAACGTGTGCGCCGCGCGCCTGGAGGTGCCTGCGGGTCGCTCGCTGGAGCTCGCGCGCGATGCCGACAGCGGCCGCCTGAGCTTCGTGCTGGAAACCAAGGAAGCCTGACCGTGCAACGCAAGAACCCCCAGCTCAACAAGAACGGTGAACTCATTCACCTGCTCTCCACCGAGGGCCTCTCGCGCGACATCCTCACGCAGATCCTGGACACCGCGGCAAACTTCGTGAGCGTGAGCAACCGCGAAGTGAAGAAGGTGCCGCTGCTGCGCGGCAAAAGCGTGTTCAACCTGTTCTTCGAGAACAGCACGCGCACCCGCACCACCTTCGAGATCGCGGCCACACGCCTCTCCGCCGATGTGATCAACCTCGACATCGCGCGCAGCTCCACCGCCAAGGGCGAGTCGCTGCTCGACACCATCGCCAACCTCAGCGCGATGGCGGCCGACATCTTCGTCGTGCGCCACAGCGAGTCGGGCGCGCCCTACCTGATCTCGCAGCATGTGGCCCCGCATGTGCACGTGGTCAACGCTGGCGACGGACGCCATGCGCACCCCACGCAGGGGTTGCTCGACATGTACACCATCCGCCACTACAAGAAGGATTTCACCCAGCTTTCGGTGGCCATCGTGGGCGACGTGCTGCATTCGCGCGTGGCGCGCTCGGACATCCACGCACTCACCACCCTGGGTTGTCCCGACGTGCGCGTGGTCGGCCCGCGCACGCTGGTGCCCAGCGATCTCTCGCACATGGGCGTGCGCGTGTGCCACACGCTGGAGGAGGGCATCAAGGATTGCGACGTGGTGATCACGCTGAGGCTGCAGAACGAGCGCATGAGCGGCGCCCTGCTGCCGTCGAGCCAGGAGTACTTCAAGAGCTTCGGCCTCACGCCCGAGCGCCTGCGCTGGGCCAAGGACGATGCGATCGTCATGCACCCGGGCCCGATCAACCGCGGCGTGGAGATCGATTCGGCCGTGGTGGATGGGCCGCAGAGTGTGATCCTGCCTCAGGTCACCTACGGCATTGCGGTGCGCATGGCGGTCATGGGCATCGTCGCAGGGAACGAGGCATGAGACAGCCCCACCCCTGCAGCGACCGGCGGTCGCTGACCCCCTCAAAGGGGCGCAGCCTGCGGCCCGGCAAAGCCGGTCCCGTGGCAGCTCTTGACTGTGTGCGCATGAAGGTGACCTCATGAAGATATTGATTCAGAACGGCCGTGTGATGGACCCGGCCAGCGGCCGCGACGACATCGCCGATGTGGCGATCGCCGCCGGCCGCGTCATCGCCATCGGCAACGTGGCGCCCGACTTTCACCCCAACCGCACGCTCGACGCCAGCGGCTGTGTGGTGGCGCCCGGCCTGGTGGACCTCTCGGTGCGCCTGCGCGAACCGGGCCAGGAGCACGCCGGCATGCTGGAGAGCGAAATGGCCGCTGCCGTGGCCGGCGGGGTGACCTCGCTGGTCTGTCCGCCCGACACCGACCCGGTGCTCGACGAGCCGGGCCTGGTGGACATGCTCAAGTTCCGCGCCGAGAAGCTGCACCTGGCGCGCGTGTTTCCGTTGGGCGCGCTCACGCGCGGGCTGCAGGGCGAGGTGCTCACGGAAATGGCCGAACTCACCGAGTCCGGCTGCATCGGCTTCGGCCAGGCCGAGGTGCCCATCGTCAACGTGCAGGTGCTGCAGCGCGCACTGCAGTACGCCGCCACCTTCGGCTACACGGTGTGGCTGCGCCCGCAGGACTTCTGGCTTGGCAAAGGCGTGGCCGCCAGCGGCCCGCTGGCCACGCGCCTGGGCCTGGCGGGCATTCCTGCGGCCGCCGAAACCATCGCGCTGCACACGCTGTTCGAGCTGATGCGCAGCGCCAAGGGCAGCGGTCAGGGCGCTCGCGTGCACCTGTGCCGCCTCAGCAGCGCTGCCGGCCTGGCCCTTGTGCGCCAGGCCAAGGCCGAGGGCCTGCCTGTGACCTGCGACGTGAGCGTGCACAACCTTCACCTCACCGACGTGGACATCGGTTACTACGACAGCCGCCTGCGCCTGCAGCCACCGGTGCGCCAGCAGCGCGACCGTGACGCGCTGCGCGCCGGCCTGGCCGACGGCACCATCGATGCACTGGTGTCCGACCACAACCCGGTGGACAGCGATGCCAAGACCCTGCCGTTCGCCGAGGCCGAGCCGGGCGCCACGGCGGTCGAGTTGCTGCTGGGCCTGGCCTGCACCTGGGCACAGCAGGAAGGCCTGGGGCTGATGCAGGCCCTGGGCGTGCTCACGGTCGGGCCGCAGGCGGTGCTGGGCACGAGCCTGGGCACCTTGCAGGCCAGCGCAGGGCGCATCGCCGTGGGCGGCGTGGCCGATCTCTGCATCTTCAACCCCGACAGTGGCTGGACCGTGCGGCCCGAGGCATTGCGCAGCCAGGGCAAGCACACGCCCTTCGGCGGCCACGAAATGCCGGTGCGCGTGCATGCCACGCTGGTGGGGGGGCAGTTCGCCTACCAGGCCGGCACCGAACGGACCGCGCACGCGTGAGGCCCCTGCGCGCGCTCTGGCGCGGCCTGCGGGCCACCGCGCACGTGCTGAGCGGGCTGTGGACCATCCGCACCGAGTTCGGCCGCCTGACGCCCCCGCAGACCGAGCTGCTGGTGCGCGAGTGGACGCGCCGCATGCTGCTCATCCTGGGCGTGGAGCTGGTGGTCGAGGGCACGCCGCCCGAACACGGCCCGCTGCTGCAGGTGGCCAACCACATGTCTTGGCTGGACATTCTGGTGATGAATGCGGCGCGGCCGAGCCGCTTTATTTCCAAGGCAGACGCCGAGCACTGGCCCCTGCTGGGCTCGCTCATCACCGGCGCGGGCACGCTCTACCTCGAGCGCGGCAGCCGCCGTGCGGCCATGCGCATGGTGCATCACATGGCCGAGCGGCTGGCGCTGGGCGACATCCTCACCGTGTTTCCCGAAGGCACCACGGGCGACGGCCGTGCGCTGTTGCCGTTCCATGCCAACCTGCTGCAGGCCGCCATCGCGGCGCGCGCGCCCGTGCTGCCCATCGCCTTGCGCTTCGTGCAGCGCGAAAGCGGCGAACCGCACCCAGCGCCGGTGTTCGTGGGCGACACCACGCTGATCGGTTCGATCTGGTCCACGCTGAACGCAGACGGCCTGCGGGCGGTGGTGCGCTATGGCGAGCCCCAGCGGGACCTGGGGCGCGATCGCCGCACCTGGGCCAATGACCTGCGCGCGGAGATCGATCGCCTGCGCGCGCTTTGAACGGAAAGGACCTGCCATGGCCAGCGAAGGGCGCGATCAGCGCATCGACTACATCGAGTTCAACGTGGGCGACATCGAACGCGCCAAGGCCTTCTATGGGGCGGCCTTCGGCTGGACGTTCGTTGACTACGGGCCGGGCTACTGCGAGTTCAGCGACGGGCGCATGACCGGGGGCTTTGCCACTGGCGAAGCGGTTCGCCCGGGCGGTGTCCTGGTCATCCTGTACGCGGACGATCTGGCCCGCACGCAGCAGCGCATCGAAGCCGCAGGCGGCCGCGTGTCGAAGCCGGTGTTTGCATTTCCCGGTGGCCGCCGGTTCCACTTCCTGGACCCGGACGGGCACGAGCTGGCCGTCTGGTCGACGCCCTAACCCGCGTCTGGCGCCTGCGCCTTCTGCATTCGCCGGTACAGCATGCCGCGCGAGACGCCCAGCGCGCGCGCGGCCTTGGCGATGTTGCCGCCGCAGGCCGCGAGCGTGCTCTCGATCAGGCGCTGCTTGTGGTCCAGCAGGGTCGCCTGTGTGCGCTCATGGGGGACCTCGGCTTCCCGTGGCGGGGTGAGGGCCGCTGGTGCGGGCGTTGCTTCGGCGGTTGCCGGTGCGGGCTGCGAGACCGCCACCGCGTGCTTGAAGTCGGCACCATTGCTCGCGGTCAGCGTGCCCGTCATCCACACGCCCAGGCCATTGGGCAGGCGCAGGGTCTGCGCCTGGTGCTGGCGTGTGAGCGAGAGCAAGCGCTCCAGCGCCACGCCGAACACGTCGTCCACCGTGTGCCGTTCTTCCATGCGGCAGCCCGTGAGGCGGCGGCCCGCGCCGTTGAGCCACAGCACGCGCCCGCCCGCATCGATGCCCGCCAGGGCCTCCATGGGGGTGCCCAGCAGCGTGGGGCTGGCCTGGAAGTGCAGCACCAGGTGCTCGACCGACTGCAACTGCAGCAGCCGGTTTTCGATGGTGGTGGCGTACATGCCCACCACCGAGGCCGCGTCGAAATGGAAGCGCCCGGCTTCGATCGAGACGTCCAGCACACCCGCGAGCTGGCCGTGGATGTCGCGGATCGGCGCGGCCGCGCAATGCAGGGTCTGCAGGCACTGGAAGAAGTGCTCGGCGCCGGTGACGGTGCAGGCTTCGCCGGTGCGCACCACGATGCCCGGCGCATTGGTGCCGACCTGGCCCTCGGTGAGGTTCACGCCCACCCGTGAGGCGGTCTTGAGCAGCGGGTGCTCATTGGTCGAAGGCAGTTGCGTGGCGTGAATGATCACGCCCTGCGCGTCGGTCAGCAGCACGCGGCAATCGGTGCCGGCCAGTGCGGCCTCCATGTGGTTGAGTTCGAGGTTGCCGGCCTGCAGCAGTTGCCGGTTGCGGTTCAGGCTGGCGTGGGCCCGGCTGCGCGTGACCTGCTCGAAGCTCACGCGGTCGGTGGGCTGCTGGCGCGCCGAGGCGCAGCGCAGCCACGACTGGATCACCGCCTCGCCCACCAGGCCGGACGGGCGCGTGCCTTCGTCGAAGAAGCGCTGGCGTGCCAGCGCGGTGCGCTGTTCGGTGGTCTGGAAAAAGAGCTGGCGTGGCGTGCTCGCCTGCCCGTTCGTGGGGTGGGGCATGTTCTTGTCCTGCTGGGCGTCTCCTGGGTCAGTATCCCGTTCCTCGGCGTGCGGTGGCATGCGGGTAAGCCCTGCCCGCCGCCCGTCGGGTGTTCCACGCCGGAACACATCGGCTTCAGGGAAATCCCGAAGATGAATCGGGACGCGGGGAGGCAGAAGATGGCAAAGCTGGGCCGAGCACGACAGGCCCTGGCAGCCCCACAAACAGGCCTGCGCGCCGCAGGCAGCTCAAGGAGACACGATGAAACCGTCACCACTTGCCTCGGTCAGGTGCCGCGCGGCCGCCTGCCTGTTCACCGCGCTCACGCTCTGCAGTGCCGCCTTCGCGCAGCCGCAGGCGCCCATCAAAGGTTCCCAGGAACACATCCGGGCGGCCCTGGGCAAGGTCAACGCCAGCTTCATGAAGGCCAACGCCGGCAAGACGCCGGACTGGCCCAGCTACGGCCTGGACTACGCCGAGACGCGCCACTCCAAGCTCAAGCAGATCACCACCGACAACGTGAAGGACCTGGGTCTGGTCTGGTCGTACAACCTCGAATCCTCGCGCGGCGTGGAGTCCACGCCGCTGGTGGTCGACGGCATCATGTACGTCACCGCCTCCTGGAGCATCGTGCACGCCGTGGACGTGCGCACCGGCAAGCGCCTGTGGACCTTCGATCCCAAGGTCTCGCGCGAGGCCGGCTACAAGGGCTGCTGCGACGTGGTCAACCGTGGCGTGGCGCTGCACGAGGGCAAGGTCTTCGTGGCGGCCTACGACGGCCGGCTGATCGCGATCGACGCGGCCACCGGCGAGCAGGTGTGGTCCAAGGACACCATCATCGACCGCAAGTTCAGCTACACCATCACCGGCGCACCGCGCGTCTTCAAGGGCAAGGTGATCATCGGCAACGGCGGCGCGGAGTACGGCGTGCGCGGCTACATCACCGCCTACGACGCCAAGACCGGTGACCAGAAATGGCGCTGGTTCACCGTGCCGGGCGACCCGAGCAAGCCGTTCGAGGACGAGTCCATGGCCAGGGCCGCCAAGACCTGGGACCCGGCCGGCAAGTGGTGGGAAGCCGGCGGCGGCGGCACCGCCTGGGACACCATGACCTTCGACCCCGAGCTCAACCTGATGTACATCGGCACCGGCAACGGTTCACCCTGGGCGCGCAGCAAACGCAGCCCGGCCGGCGGCGACAACCTCTACCTCGCGTCCATCGTCGCGCTCAACCCCGACACCGGCAAGTATGTCTGGCACTACCAGGAAACCCCGGGCGACAACTGGGACTTCACCTCCACGCAGCCCATGATCCTGGCCGACATCAAGCTCGACAACAAGCCGCGCAAGGTGATCCTGCACGCGCCCAAGAACGGCTTCTTCTTCGTGATCGACCGCACCAACGGCAAGTTCATCTCGGCCAAGAATTTCGTCGACGTGAATTGGGCCACCGGCTACGACAAGAATGGCCGCCCGATCGAGACGGCGATCGCGCGCACCGCCGACCGCCCGCGCGAAATCATCCCAAGCGCCTTCGGCGCGCGCAACTGGCACTCCATGTCTTACAACCCGGCCACCGGCCTCGTGTACATGCCGGTGCAAGGTGTGCCGCTCACGCTGATGGACAACAAGGACTGGAAGTTCAACGCCGACCGGCCCGGTGAACCGCACGCCAACATGGGCTGGAACCTCGCCACCTTCGCCAATGTGGAGCCACCGTCGAGCAAGCCCTTCGGCCGCCTCGTGGCCTGGGACCCGGTGCAGCAGAAGGCGCGCTGGACGCAGGAGCAGATCTCTCCCTGGAACGGCGGCACGCTCACCACGGCCGGCAACCTGGTGTTCCAGGGCACGGCCGATGGGCGCTTCATCGCCTACAACGCGACCAGCGGCGAGAAGCTGTGGGAAACGCCCACCGGCACCGGCGTGATCGCCGCGCCCTCCACCTACATGGTGGACGGCAAGCAGTATGTGTCGATCGCGGTGGGCTGGGGCGGGGTGTATGGCCTGGCGCAGCGCGCCACCGACCGCCAGGGCCCGGGCACGGTCTACACCTTTGCCGTGGGCGGCAAGGCGCAGCCCCCGGCCTTCGTGAACTACCAGCTCGGCAAGCTCGTGGCTGGCGTGAAGTACGACCCGGCCCAGGTGCCGGCCGGTACCGCGCTGTACGTGAGCAACTGCGTGTTCTGCCACGGTGTGCCTGGCGTGGACCGGGGCGGCAACATCCCCAACCTGGGCTACATGGACAGCGCCTTCATCGAGAATCTGGACAAATTCGTCTTCAACGGGCCGGCCCAGGCACGCGGAATGCCGGACTTCACGGGAAAGCTCAGCCAAGACGATGTTCAGAAAATCAAAGCGTTCATTCAAGGCACGGCCGATGCCATTCGGCCGAAGTAGTAGAGCCCCCACGCTTCACCGCTTTGCGGGTCGCTGCCCCCCGGGGGGGCTGGGCCTGCCTTGGGGCGGCCCGGCGGCTGGCCCGGTCGCCGCGCGCTGGCTCTTGTGGGGCGCCACCGTGGTGCTGGCGCTGCCAGCACAGGGCCAGCAGCGGCTGGATGGCGACACCGCTGGCGCGCTCGCGCCGGTGGTGATCACCGGCGACTCGGCCTGGCAGCAGCGCTGGCTCGCGCCGGGCTCGGTCGAGGTGGTGGATGGCGAGGAGCTGCGCGCGGGCCAGTTGCAGATCAACCTCTCCGAAGGCCTGGGACGCGTGCCCGGCCTGGTGGTGCGCAACCGGCAGAACTACGCGCAGGACCTGCAAATATCCATGCGCGGCTACGGCGCTCGCGCGCCTTTCGGTGTGCGGGGCGTGCGCCTGTACGTGGATGGCATTCCGGCCAGCGCACCCGACGGGCAGGGCCAGGCGGCGAACTTCCCGCTGGGCAGCGCCGACCGCGTCGAGGTCATCCGCGGCCCGTTCTCGGCGCTGTACGGGGCCTCGGCGGGCGGCGTGATTGCCCTCTACACACGGGACGGCGAGCGCCCCACCGAATGGCGCACCGGCGTGGCGGCCGGCGCCAACGGCCTGTGGCGCTTCTCCACCCAGCTCAGCGGGCAGACCGGCAGCGCCGAGCAGCCCGGCTGGTCGTACACATTGGACGCAGGCAAGTTCGCCACCGACGGCGAGCGCCCGCAGTCGGCCGCCTCGCGCAGCACCGGCAACCTCAAGCTCAGCCGCGCGCACGAGGGCGGGCGCACGGTGCTCGTGCTCAACCGCCAGAGCAGCCAGGCCCTGGACCCGCTGGGCCTCACGCGCGCCGAGTTCGACGCGGACCCCGGACAGACCACGGCGGCGGCCACGCAGTTCAACACGCGCAAGAGCGTGTCGCAGACGCAGGTCGGCCTGGCCTGGGAACAGGCGTTGGGGCAGGGCCATCGCATCGAGCTCATGGGTTACGGCGGCCAGCGTGCCGTGCGCCAGTTCCAGGCCATTCCCACGGGCGCGCAGGCCCCGGCCGGCAGCGCCGGTGGCGTGATCGACCTGGACCGTGACTACTGGGGCTGGAACGCGCGCTGGCGGCTGGACCGCAGCTACGACAGTGGCCGCCTCACCGTGGCCGCCGGCGTGGCGTCGGACCGGCAGACCGAGGACCGCCTCGGGTACGAGAACTTCATCGGCACCACGCTGGGCGTGCAGGGCCGCCTGCGCCGCGACGAGGCCAACCGCGCCAGCACGTTCGACCCCTATGTGCAGGCCGAGTGGCGCACGCCGGCGACGACCTTCATGGCCGGGCTGCGGCATTCGCGCGTGCGCTTTACCTCGGCCGACCGTTACATCGGCCCGGGCAACCCGGACGACAGCGGCGCCGCTGATTTCGACGGCTTCAGCCCGGTGCTGGGCGTTCGCCGGGAGATCACGCCGCAACTGCAGGCCTTCGTGAGCGTGGGGCGCGGTTTCGAGACGCCCACGCTCAACGAGGTGGCTTACCGGGCTTCGGGCCTGACGGGGCTCAATCCCTCGTTGAACGCCTCGCGCAGCCTGAGCGCGGAGACGGGCCTGCGCGGGCGCCAGGGCTGGGGCAGCTGGAGCGCCACGCTGTTCGAGACGCGCACCAAGGACGAAATCGTGGTGCTGTCGAACACCGGCGGGCGGTCCACGTTCCAGAACGCGGGGCGCACGCGCCGCCACGGTTTTGAACTGGCGGGTGTGATGCAGTGGGGGAAGTTCACCGTGACGCCGGCCTACACGTGGATGGACGCGACCTACCGCGATGGCTTCCTGACCTGCGTGGCCACGCCGTGTGCGGCGCCGACCGTGCCGGTGGCGGCGGGCAACCGTTTGCCGGGGCTGGCGAAGCAGCAGGCGTATCTGCAGGTGGCTTGGGAGCCCGGCTGGGCCAACAGTGTGTTCACCCTGGAGGCTTTGCACACGGGGCGCATGGCGGTGAACGACCGCAACACGGATTTCACGTCCGCGAGCACGGTGTTCAACCTGGGGGTGCGGTTCGAGCAGAACCGGGGCGACTGGACCTGGCGCGAGTTCGTGCGCATCGACAACGTGACCGACCGCTCTTACGCGGGGTCGGTGATCGTCAACGAGGGGAACAACCGGTTCTTCGAGCCTGGAGGTGGGCGCTCCGTCTACGTGGGTGTGGAGTTGGTGCGGCGGTTTCCCTGAGGTATTTCTTTCGCTGCGTCTCAGGCGGAGACCTCGCGTCAGGCCAGAGGCGGTGCCCGCAGGCGCCGGCCTCTATCGGGCGCCGCGAAGAAAGGCTCAGCCCTTGGCCCGACTGAGCATCAACTCGGTGTTCACCTTGCGGTCCGCATTCACCTTCTGCACCGAAGGCCGCTCGCCCAGCTTCTTCAGGTAATCCCGAGCCGGCGTGTCGGCCAGGAAATCGCGGCCGTAGATGATCTTGGTCGCGCTGCTCACCAGCGGCAGGTGCACCGCCGCCGCGCAATCGGCCAACGTGAACGTCGAGCCTGCGATGAACGGCGTGTACTTCGTCAGCTGGGAAAAGGCGGCCACGTTCTTCTCCAGCTGCTGGCCGATCTTCTCCTTCGCCGACTCACTCACCTTGCCGCCGAAAAACGCCTCGGGATACAGGTTGCGCGCCACCAGCTCCAGGTGCAATTCCAGATAGCGCACCAGCTCCCGCACCTTCGCCGCCTCGAACGCATCCCGGGGCAACAGCGGCACCTCGGGATAGGCGTCCTCCAGGTACTCCAGAATCACCGTCGACTCCGACAGGGACCCCTTGTCCGTCTTCAGGTAAGGCACCTTGCCCAGCGGACTGCAGGCCTTGTCGGTCTCGCCGACCCAGGCCAGCGCCTCCTCGAACGCCACGCCCTTTTCGAGCAGGGCGAGCTTGACCTTGTTGTAGTAATTGCTGGCCGAAAAGCCGCAGAGTGTGAGCATGTCTGTCTCCGGTTGGGGTTGTGCGCGCCATCGTAGCCCCAGGGCTTGCGCCCACGCGTCCCGCAGTTGACGGGCCTGGCTGATAAACTGCCCGCCCATGCGCTTGTCCCGCACCACCCACCGATTTGCCGCCTGGCTGGCCATGCTCGCCATGCTGCTGGGCGCCCTCGCGCCCACCGTGGCGCAGGCGGTGGTCTCCGCGCAAGGCGGCCCGGGCTGGGTGCAGGTCTGCAGCGCCAGCGGCATGGTCTGGGTGCAGGCCGATGCCGCCGCCGGCGACAACGCCGCCATGGCCGATGTCGGCAAGTCCATGGCCGACGCCTCGCGCCATTGCCCCTGGTGCAACCTGCACGGCGCGGTCGGCCTGCCGCCTGCCAATGTGCAGGCCCTGGTGCTCGCGCCCCGCGCCGCGCAGCCGCCCGAGCCGTTCCGCTCGGCCCTGCCTGCGCCACCCTGGCCCGCCGCGCAGTC
>NZ_JAHCKK010000210.1 GCF_026125825.1 Hydrogenophaga sp.
GCGCGGTGGTGGCGACCTCGGCCCCCTCGGCGGGGCACGAGGTCGAGCTCATCCGCGGTAATCGCCGCGACACCGTGCGCTATTGAGACCACGCGCGTCAACCCACCAGGTGCTCCGCATGACCCTCAAGCCCCCACCCACCGCCCTTCCCCGCCGTTCGCGCTGGCCCCGCCTGGCGCTGCTGGCCGGCCTGTTGCTCACCGCCGCCTCGGGCGGCCTGCTGGCGCAACCGGCCAGCGATGCCTCGCCGAGCGCGAGCGCCGACCGGGCCTTGCGGCTGACCGCCGGCACGCAGCAGGAACTGGTGATCGACAAGGGCGTGGACCGCATCGCCATCGCCAACGAGCAGGTCGCCTCGGTCATGGTCACGCGCAAGGCGCGCGGGACATCGGGTGGGCCGGGTGCGCGCCTCATCATCACCGGCAAGGCCCCCGGCAGCACCTCGCTGCTGGTGTGGGAGCGCGGCAGCGACGCCGCCACCACCTACACCCTGCACGTGCAGCGCGACGGCGCGGTGCTGCAGGGCGCGTTCCCGAGCGCCGCCGAGCACCAGCAGGCACGCGAGGCCGCGCTGGCGCTGCAGCCCGACAAGGCCCCGCTGGCCGACCGCTCCACGCTGAGCGTGAAAAGCCAGACCGTGCAGGTCGAGGTCAAGATCGTGGAGTTCAACAAGCGCGTGCTCAAGCAGGCCGGGCTGAACCTCTTCAGCACCGCGCCGAACAAGCACGGCTTCAGCTTCGGCGTGTTCTCGCCGAGTTTGCTCACCTCCGCCAGCTTCGAACCCAACGGCGTGATCAGGGGCGAGATGACCTCGCCGCTGGCGCAGGCCTTCGGCCTGCTGCTGAACTTCGGCAAGGCCAACATCGGCCTGAACCTGGGCCTGCTCGAAGGCAATGGCCTGGCCCGGGTGCTGGCCGAGCCCACGCTGGTGGCGCTCTCGGGCCAGAGCGCCAACTTCCTCGCCGGTGGCGAGATCCCGGTGCCGATCGCGCAGGGCCTGGGCACCACCAGCATCGAATACAAGCCCTTTGGCATCGGGCTGACCGTCTCGCCCACGGTGCTCTCCAACCAGCGCATCGTGCTCAAGGTGGCGCCCGAGGCGAGCGACCTGGACTACACCAACGCCGTGACCCTCAGCGGCGTGGCCGTGCCCGCGATCACCACACGGCGCGCCGACACCACGGTCGAGCTCGGCGACGGCGAGAGCTTCGTGATCGGCGGCCTGGTCAGCCGCACCACCACCTCCAGCGTGGACAAGGTGCCGATGCTGGGCGACCTGCCGGTGCTGGGCACGGTGTTCAAGCGCCAGGACTACCAGCAGAGCGAGCGCGAGCTGGTGATCGTGGTCACGCCGCACCTCGTCAAGCCGCTGGCCCAGGGCACGCAGCTGGACGCGGCCCTGCCCGGGCGCGCCGAGCAGCGCGACCCCGCTTTCTGGCGCGGCTTTCTCGTGGGCAACGGGGCCGATGACGCCCTGCCCGGTTTTTCCCGATGACGCCCCGGCCCTCGCCATGAGCACCCTGCCCACCCCCCTGCACACCTCGCTCCAGAGCCGCAACGTGTACCTGTTCGCCTCGGACACGGGCGAGCACGCGGGCTGGCTGAACGCCGCCATGGGACAACTCGGCGAGGTCACGGTGGTCACGCTCGACGAGGCCGCGCTCGGCGAACGGATCGCCACCACCCACCCGCGCATCCTGTTCCTGGACTTCTCCAGCGGCCAGGCCCTGCGCAGCACGCGCCTGGCCACCGCCTTGCGGCGCGAGTGGCCCGAGCTGCTGCTGATCGGCACCGGCCACGCGAACGAGACCAACACCACGCTGGCCGCCCTGCGCGCGGGCGTGGACGACTTCCTCGACCTCGATGGCCCGACCACCGAGGTGCTGGCCGTGCTGCAGGACCTGATGGCGCGGCGCCAGGGCCAACGCGCGCCGCAGGCCC
>NZ_JAHCKK010000211.1 GCF_026125825.1 Hydrogenophaga sp.
GGCTCTCGGCGAAGCTCTCCACGGCGAATTTGCGGGCCTTGCTGACTTCTTCCTCGGCGCGGCGGCGGGCGTTCTCGGCCTCGGCCTTGGCGCGCAGGAACTGGTCGGCCAGGTCGGCGTTCTGGGCCTTGAGCGTGGAGAGATCCTGGGTCAGGGCGGCAACGGCATCGGCCTGGTTGGCGGCCTCGGCGGCCAGGGCCTCTTCGGGGCTCACGGGCGCGTTGGGGTCGGGCTGGTCGGTGGGGGGTGTCGTCTGGCTCATGGGTCTTTGAAGTGCGTGAAATCAATGGCCAGGACGGCCATGCAGGGCAATTGGGGCCGACGGGCCCGGATTCAAGGGGGGAAGTGGCACTTGGGCCGCCGGCGGGCGCTGCCGGCGCTCGGGCGGCCCGTCCAGGGGCGTGATTCTATGTCCCGGCGGGCTGCGAGGGGATGGCGCGCGCCTGCTGCTGTGACCATTTGCCGGCGAATTGCTGCACGTCCTGCAGGCGGCGCGCCAGGTCGGCGCCCTGGGTGGTGAGCCGGTAGCCATGGCCGCCGTGGTCCACCAGATGGGCCGCGCGCAGCTCCTTGAGGCGGGTGTTGAGCGTGTTCGGGGTGACGCCGCCCACGCTGTCCTGCAGGAGCCGGAAGGTCTGGGGGTGGCCGTCGCTCAGGGCCCAGATCACGCGCAGGGCGTAGCGCGATTCCAGCAAGTCGAAGAGTTGCATCACGGCTGCGTTGTGCTTGGCGCTCATGCGAGGTCTCCTGCGACGGGCCCGTCTGGTTCTCGCAATATACGGCTCGCGCTACCGGTTTGCTAGCTGCGGGCAGCGCCTGCCTGTGGCGCAAAGGCAAAGCCTACGGATTTACCCCGATTGCGCGGGAGTGGCCGGTCGGCGGTAGACCTTGCGCAGCAGCGCGATCAGGGTCTGGAGCTCCGTGGCCGACAGACCGTCGGCGACCTCGCGCTCCAAGGCGCTGGCGGTGGCCTGGGCTTCGCGGTACATGCGCAGGCCGGCGGCGGACAGGTGCAGGCCCTGCGCCCGCCGGTCGGTGGGGTGGGGCTTGCGCAGGATCAGGCCGCGCTTGTGCAGGCTCTTGATCATGCCCACCAGGTTGGGCGGCAGGATGTCCAGGGCGGCGCAGATCTGGCGCGAGGTCACGCCCGGGTTGTGCGCGATCACCGAGACCACGGAGAAGTCCACCGGCCGCATGCCGTAGGGCTCCATGCGGCGCAGGAACACGGCGATCACGGCCAGCGCGGCACGCCGCGCGTTGTAGCCCAGCAGGGTTTCGAGGTAGCGGGTGTCGATCTCCGGCCCCGCGCTCTCGGGCAGGGTCTGCGGGCCGGGCTCGGCCGCCGGGGGCTTGCGCGGGGCGCGCGGTCGGCGAAGGGCGTTGGCGGTGGACAGGGCGGTCTCGGGCATGGTCAGCTCACCAGGGCGGCATCCATCATCGCCAGGCGCATCTCGAACTCGGGCCAGACCCAGCGCCAGAACGCAGCGCGGGCCTCGGCACCGTGGCCGTCGGTGGCGGCCAGGCGCTCCCAGGCCCAGGCCATGAGCAGCAGGGCGGTGGCGCGCAGGAAGTCGTCGGCCAGCCAGAAGGGCCGGTCTGCCGAGGCGCGCGCCATGGGCACGACGCGCTCGCGCACGAAGTCGGCGAAACGCGCCAGGGCGTCGCGGGTGCCGTCGGACCCGGGCCGCTCGGCCAGGTCGCTGCGGAGGTCGGCGAGCAGGGCCTGCAGCGCGGCGGCGCCGTCGGGCAGGGTCTTGCGCACCAGCAGGTCGATGGCCTGGATTTCGTTGGTGCCCTCGTAGATCATGGCCACGCGCGCGTCGCGCACGTGCTGTTCGATGCCCCACTCGCGCACGTAACCGTGGCCGCCGAACACCTGCAGGCAGGCACTGGCGCCGCTGAAG
>NZ_JAHCKK010000212.1 GCF_026125825.1 Hydrogenophaga sp.
CCCACCACCCACCCCCATGAGTCCGTCCCACCCTGCCGTCACCTGGACCGATCCGGCTCGGGAAGCCGCCTTTCACGCCTGGATGCAACCGCTGGCCACGCGCCTGGGCCTGTTGCCCGGCAGCCTGCGCCCCGCTTCGGCCGATGCAAGCTTTCGCCGCTACCTGCGCCTGGACGCCCAGGCGGGTGGCAGCCTGATCGTGATGGACGCGCCGCCGGCGCAGGAGAACTGCCAGCCCTTCGTGCACGTCGCCGGCCTGCTGCGCGAGGCCGGCCTGCTCGTGCCCGAGATCCTGGCCTGGGACGAACCTCAGGGCTTCATGCTGCTGAGCGACCTTGGCCACCAGACCATGCTCGATGGCATCGACGCCAGCAAGCCACAGGCCAACCACGCGCGCTACATGCAGGCGCTGGACGCGCTGCTGGCCTGGCAGCTGGCTTCCAGGCCCGGCGTGCTGCCGCCCTACAACGACGCCTTGCTGCGCCGCGAACTGCAGCTTTTCCCCGACTGGTACCTCGGACAGCACAAGGGCCTCACCCTCGATGCCACGCAGGCCCAGACGCTGCAGAAGACCTTCGACACCATCGTCGCCCACAACCTGGCCTCGCCGCAGGTCTACGTGCACCGAGACTTCATGCCCAGAAACCTGATGTTGCCACTGCAACCCGGTGATACACCCGCGCAGCAGCTGGGGGTGCTCGATTTCCAGGACGCGGTGCACGGCCCCATCACCTACGACGTGGCCAGCCTGATGCGCGACGCCTTCCTCAGCTGGGAAGAGGACTTCGTGATCGACGTCACCGTGCGCTACTGGGAAAAGGCGCGCGCGGCCGGCTTGATGGACTTCGAAGACTGGCACAGCGACTTCGGCGCCTTCTACCGCGGTGTGGAATGGATGGGCCTGCAGCGCCACCTGAAGGTGGCCGGCATCTTCGCGCGCCTCACCCTGCGCGACGGCAAGCCCAAGTACCTGGCCGATGCGCCGCGCTTCATCGGCTACATCCGCCACACGGCACACCGCTACCGGGCGCTCGGCCCGTTCCTGAAGATGCTCGACGAGATCGAAGGTCTGCAGGCCGCCTCCGGCTACGCCTTCGGGCGCGTTTGAGCATGCCGCGGTTCCACTGTCCGACGCCGCTGGTCGAAGGCCAGGCCCTCGCGTTGCCCGCCGCGGCCGCGCGCCATGTGCAGGTGCTGCGCCTGCAACCGGCTCAGACCATCATCCTTTTCAACGGCCAGGGCGGCGAGTGGGACGCCACCATCACCCGCATGGGCCGCAGCGACGTGGAGGTGGTGCTCGGTGCGCACCACGCCACCGAGCGCGAGCCCGCCCGTGCGGTGCACCTGGCGCTGGGCATGCCGGCCAATGAGCGCATGGACTGGCTGGTGGAGAAGGCCGCCGAACTGGGCGTGGCCAGCCTGCAGCCACTGCACACCGCGCACAGCGTGCTGCGCCTGGCCGGTGATCGGGCCATGAAGAAGCAGGCGCACTGGCAATCGGTGGCCGTGGCCGCGTGTGAACAGTGCGGCGGCAACCGCGTGCCCATGGTGCACCCGGTGAGCGATGTCGCGGCATGGCTGAAGGCGCTCGCGCCCGCCACCGCCGGCCAACCCGGCCTGCGCTGCCTGCTCTCGCTGGCCGAAGGCACGCAACCGCTGGCCAGCGCATTGGCACAGGCACCGGCCCGGGCACCGGTCTGGTTCCTCAGCGGGCCCGAAGGAGGGCTGAGCGCGACCGAAGACGCACAGGCCCGCGCGGCCGGCTTCCTGCCCGTCACGCTGGGTCCGCGCGTGCTGCGCGCCGAGACAGCGGCGCTTGCGGCGCTCACCCTCGCCCTGGGCTGAGCCCGTCCGCTCAGGCCGGCGCGAGCCGGAAGACCTGCACGACG
>NZ_JAHCKK010000213.1 GCF_026125825.1 Hydrogenophaga sp.
TCCGCTTGCTGTCGTTCCAGGCGCAGCCGATCAAGTTGACACCCTCCATTCTGCTCGTCACGGACACATGGGTCGCCGCGCTCGTGCAGCGGGTAGCTCTCGAGGAACGCATTCTGCAAGTGCCGCGACGCAGGCTTCACGAGTGCGAGGAAGGGTAGAGGCCATTGCTGTGCAGCTGGACGGCCGACTTGACCGACGCCAAGGCGCTGTCGGCGCACACGACGCGCCCGGAGAGCGCCCCGCGCTATGGACGGTAGCGGCGGCGCCAAGCTCTCTGTTCGCCTGCGAGCGCAGCCAGCGAGCGAGCGCTGCGTTCAGCGCGGCGAGCCTAGACTTCGGTCATCCCGAGGATTTGCCTAAGCGCACGCGCAAGCGATTCCTTGGGAGCACTACCTCTCGACCGCCAGGCGACGATTCCGTCGGGCCGCACGAGCGCCGCTCCGTCACGTCCAATCCCGAGGGCGCCATGTTCCGCAATGCGCTCGCAGGTGAGCCGGATTCCGAGCTGATTCGCTTCCTCATGCGCGGCATCGCACCATGCGTTCGCTTGGAGCCCCGCAAGCAGCAGGAAGCGCCCGCCAGCGAAGTCGAGCGTAGAGAGGCGCTGGGTCCCGTGCATGATCCAGACATGCGGCAGGCGGGTGCCGGGCCGGCCGTCGAGGGACGATGTCCCGGGTCCCGGTGGCTTGCCCGGCTCGAGCACGACGGCCGTCGACGCGTAGCCATAGCCCATGGTCAGGTAAGGGAAAACGTGGCGCATCGCCCACATGATTCGCAGCGTGCCCAAGGGCCGCGGCACGACAATGAGGCCCCCGGTCGCCATTCAAGCGGCCAGCGATGTCGCCCGCGGCCCGCCCGACTGGCAGGCGCTCGGCCTCGTAGGTGTCGAGCAGGCTCTCGTGTGCTGTGCCAGCGAGCACGAGTCCGAGCTTCCATGCGAGGTTGTGCGCATCCTGGATGGCAGTGTTTGCCCCGAGGCCTCCCCATGGTGACATGGAATGCGCGGCGTCGCCGGCCAGAAAGGCACGGCCCTGCCGGTACCGCTCGGCGATGCGCACAGCCGACTGCCAGGGACTCACGCCGAGGATGGTGACGTGGAGGTCGGCGATTCCGACGGCCTCGCGGATGAGCGCCTCGCATCGCGCGGGCGTAAAGTCGTCGGGTCGCTCGCCGCGCTCCGGCTCGTACGCAAGATGGATGACCCACGTGGCCGCGTTGTCGATGGACGCGATGAGACCGCGAACGGCCGCATTCTCCACGAGGCACAAGCTAAACTCCCGACCGCGCACAAGGGGCGCGAGGTCGGCGGCATGGAAGAGCACGTTCAACTGATGACCGTAGGTGCGCGAGCCGCTGCGCTCGATGCCGAGGCCCTTGCGCACCGCGCTGCGCGAGCCGTCCGCGCCAATGAGGTAAGCGGAGCGCACCGAGTGCTCGATGCCCGTCGTGCCGTCCCTCAGCGTGGCCGTCACGCCCACTTCATCTTGCGTGAAGGCCACCAGCTGCGTCTCGAAGCGCACGTCGACGCCGCGTGCTCTGGCGGCACGCAGGAGGATGGGCTCGAGGAGGTCCGGCACCGCGAGCAGCGGCTTGATCAGGTCGACGAACCGCGGCCTGTCGGCCGGATTCTGCGCCCAGCATCGCATGACGAGGCGCGCCCAGTCTGGCGGGCAGTCCGGCGGGATGTCAAGCCGCTCGCCGCGCTGAACACACGTGCAGATAGCAAACTCGTTGGCGCCCTCGTACGGCGGCTCGCGCGCGGCCAGCTCCCACAGAATCATCCCGAACGCGTACACGTCCGCCGCAAAGTAGTCCTTGTGCCCCTGGATCGACAGCAGCTCTGGCGCCATCCACTGCACTGCACCCGCTACAGCG
>NZ_JAHCKK010000214.1 GCF_026125825.1 Hydrogenophaga sp.
CGGGCGCTGCGGCCGCCGGGGCCTCAGCGGGCGCGGGGGTCTGCGCCATGGCGTTGAGTCCACCAAAGGCCAGGCCCATGCCCAGGAACAGGGTTGCGATGAGTTTTTTCATGTCCGTGATCTTTCTTGTTCAGGGGGCGGCGATCAGAGCGCTTCCTTGCCGGTCTCGCCGGTCCGGATGCGCACCACCTGTTCCAGGGAAGTGACGAAAATCTTGCCGTCGCCGATCTTGCCGGTGCGTGCAGCCCCTTCGATGGCTTCGATCACGCGCTCGACCAGCTCGTCGGAGACGGCGGCCTCGATCTTGACCTTGGGCAGAAAGTCGACCACGTACTCGGCGCCGCGGTACAGCTCGGTGTGGCCCTTCTGGCGGCCGAAGCCCTTGACTTCGGTGACGGTGATGCCTTGCACGCCCATGCCGGAAAGTGCTTCGCGCACTTCGTCCAGCTTGAACGGCTTGATGATGGCTGAAACCATTTTCATGCTGTGATTCCTCTTCTAGAACGGAAGGGTGCTCAGACCGGAGGGCCGACACCGCGGTTTGCGGAGGGACCATGGAACTCCACGGCCCGGATTCAATCGCTTACACCCCCAAGCATGGAGCGTGCCAAGGCCCCCGTTTGCATACCCTGGGGGGGTTTACGCCTTGGCGCCCGCCTACAGTTGAGCCCACGCGCCCGGGTTTTCCGGTGCCAACACCGGCCTGTTCCGGGCACACCAAAGCTGTGCGCACCAATGGGGTGCAGCCCAGGAAGTGCCCAGAAACCCGGCTGGCCGCCCGGGCGCGCACCGAAATAGGGAGAAATCACACATGAGTCTTTCATTGGTGCACAGCCGCGCGTTGCTCGGTCTGGAAGCACGTCCGGTCTGCGTCGAGGTCCACCTGGCCAACGGCCTGCCCAATTTCACGCTGGTTGGCCTGGCCGACACGGGGGTGAAGGAAGCGCGCGAGCGCGTGCGCTCGGCCATCGCCAACGCGGGGCTGGAGTTCCCGTCGAACAAGCGCATCACGGTCAACCTTGCGCCGGCCGATCTGCCCAAGGACTCCGGCCGCTTCGACCTGCCGATCGCGCTCGGCATCCTGGCCGCCAGCGGGCAGATCGACGCGGCGCGCCTGGCCGGCTGGGAGTTCGCGGGCGAGCTCTCGCTCGGCGGCGATCTGCGGCCGGTGCGCGGCGCGCTCGCCATGAGCCTGGCGGTGCACCGCCAGAACACCGGGCGCCCGACCCGCCTGGTGCTGCCGCCCGGCAGCGCCGAAGAGGCGGCGCTGGTGCCCCAGGCGCAGGTCTACCGCGCGCGCCACCTGCTCGACGTGGTCGCGCAATTCCTGCCGGAGCGCAAATCCGATGCCGCGCCCATGGCGCCACCCGACGAGGCCGGCTGGGCGCGCTTGGCGCCCACCGCGCGCGCCGTCCTGCCCAACTACCCGGACCTGATCGACGTCAAGGGCCAGGTGGCCGCCAAACGCGCGCTGGAGATCGCCGCGGCCGGCGGCCACAGCCTGCTGCTGGTCGGCCCGCCGGGCTCGGGCAAGTCCATGCTGGCCCAGCGTTTTGCCGGCCTGCTGCCGCCCATGGGCGCGCTGGAGGCGCTGGAGTCCGCCGCCGTGGCCTCGCTGGCCGGGCGCTTCAGCCTGGAGCGCTGGGGCCAGCGCCCGACTTGCGCCCCCCACCACAGCGCCAGTGCCGCGGCCCTGGTGGGCGGCGGCTCGCCGCCGCGACCCGGCGAGATCTCCATGGCGCACCAAGGCGTGCTCTTCCTCGACGAGCTGCCGGAGTTCCCGCGCTCGGCGCTGG
>NZ_JAHCKK010000215.1 GCF_026125825.1 Hydrogenophaga sp.
TAGCGTGCGAGGCACGGGCGACTGCCACCTGGTGCTGCGCACCCGCTTGGAGCAGCGTGCGCTAGCTCGTGACGGCCTATGGCCACGCGTGACCCCAGCTCCTCATCCACTTTGTGCGCTACCTCCTTCGCCGGTCCGTCAGCCGCAGTCCTGCTGCGCGAGCTGCCACTGCTCTGCTTGTCCTACGACGACATTCTCCTGCCGGTATTCAGAAGGAGCAGGCTGGCTGTGCAGACGAAGTGGACCAGCCGAGGGGCAGGACGACAGGCAAGCGGCGCCCGCGCGCCATCGGGAGCACGGCGATGATACTGCACTCTGGGAGCACGAGTCGAGGGCGCGGGAGCGCGTGCACGCCAACATCGGCGAGGAATGGACGTTCATCTTCCCCACTGGGGCCAGCCCGCGCCGCGCAAGCCTGAAGGTTGGGCTTCATAAGGGTGCTTGACTCGAGTCACCCTATGGCTACCTGATGGCTACTGAGTGCCCAATGCGCGCGGCGCGGCGCGCGGGCCGGCAAGCCGCAATGCGTGTCCTCACGTGGTCCCCACTCCCCCACCCCGCTGTCCCTGGCCTTCACGAGGCCGCTGCCGCCGCGGCGCCCGCGCCCCGGGCGCGTGCTGGGCAGCGTGCGCATCAGCGGCGCAAAGTCCGCGAGCGTGTCCATAAGGATGAGCCCGTCAGGCCAGGCGCCCTTGGGCGGCCGCCTGGCCCGCTCCGGATGCAGCGCCGCGAGCACAAAGTAGTGGTCCATGCCCGCGACGGGTGCCATGTACGCCATGGCCTCCTCGTACATCTTCAGCGCATCGAAACGCTTCGACGCGCCCGACTTGCACTGGATGCCAAAGTGCGCCAGGCGATCTGTGTTGGGCTGCGGCAGCACAAAGTGCACGTCGATGCACTTGGTAGTGCCTTCGCCCCGCAGCACACTGCCGATCGTCTCCTCCAGTCTCCGCGTCACCCCCTGCGCAATGTGGACATGCTCGCCCAGCACGCGCGCTCCAGTGGAGCCCGCCGCCGCGCGCACATCGCCCGGCCAAATCTCCTGCTGCAAGTCAAACCGCATCGGTAGGGCGTCCACCTCCATGTAAGAGACTCTCTTGGTCATCGAGCAGCCCGGGAAGATGTCCGTGAAACGGATCCTCTCGCCCCTCGTGCTGCGCAGCGCATTGAGCCGCGCGGTGAGCACCGCCGCCACGGCCGCCTCGAACAGGTTCGGGTTCATGTCGAACGAGGGGAAGGGGAACAGGCTCGCGTAGTCGTGCGCACGACCGATCCACTCGGCAATGCGCGCTCGCAACAAGTGCAGCCGAATCTGGGGAATGTGCAGCCGAACCTCTCTGTCCTCGAGGGGCACGATGGAGAACACGCCGCCCTGGTCAAAGTCCTCGACCATCCAAACGTCTGCACTCGCGCCGCCCAAGTCGTTCGTGGGCGCGGCGTCGCCGCTGTGCCTGGCGATGACCGTGTTCATCTTGACGCGCAGACCGCTGAGAACAACATACGTCAGTGTCGTCATGGCAGCAGGGTGCCGCGTAAACTCTCTCTCAATGCCGGCAACTGCAACTGGCTCGGTACTCGCCTTAACGGCATCCAAAACGATACCGGCCAGTTGCCGCGCCACATCCGCGGCGGGGCGGTCCAAATCAAAGGAGAGGCCGCGCAGCTCGGCTGCCAGCCTCTTATCTGAGCTGATACCTGGAATCGACATGAGCAAACGTGGCAGCCCGCCCAGGTCGTCGATCACA
>NZ_JAHCKK010000216.1 GCF_026125825.1 Hydrogenophaga sp.
ATCCACCACGCGCTTGACGGGGACGATGACCTTCATGATTGGGCTGCTCCTGATGATTGGAAAAATGTCGTCACGAATTGACGTGCACGTCAACTCAAGGATTGTATGCGGATGGTCAGCGCGCCCCGGGGCATGCTGCGGTCGTGGGAAGCGCACACACCGATAATAGAACGGTCGTGCTTTTTTGTCATTGTAGGCGCTATTGCCGCTCGATGGAAGTCTCCGTGGTGAAACGAGGCGTGCCATCGGTCTCACAAGGGCCGTCTGATTTCTTAATAGATTGTCAAAACGGCTGCGCCGCCGCAGGTCCATCGATATATTCGTGCAAACACATTCTGTTTCGATTAACCCTTTGAACCACCTGCCCCCACCACATGCGCATTGCTGCCGTTGATGACGATCCCGCGCAACTGGATCTGGTCAGGGTGGTCGTCGCATCCATGGGTCACGACTGCCACCTGTTCGAAAATGCCAACGCGCTGTTGCGCGTGCTGCCCAAGGAAACGTTCGACCTCTTCATCGTCGACTGGGAACTGCCTGACCTTCCTGGCCTGGACGTGATCCGCGCCATCCGGGACACCGCGATGGCGCCGGTGCCCATTCTGATGATGACCAACCGCAGCGACGAGCGCGACATCATCGAAGGCCTGAACTGCGGTGCCGACGACTACATGGTCAAGTCCGCCCGCGTCGGCGAGTTGCGTGCGCGCCTGATGGCGCTGCTGCGCCGGGGCGGCCACGCCCCGGCACCACGGGAGCTGGTCTGGGGCCGCTACAGCTTCCTGGTGCAGGACCGCGTGGTGCGCGTCGATGGCACCGAGCTCTCGACGCTGACGAGCAAGGAGTTCGACCTCGCCTTCATCATGTTCCGCAACATGGGCCGCCTGCTCTCGCGCGCCCACCTGATCGAGGCCGTCTGGGGCATCGATGCCGACATTTCGTCGCGCTCGCTGGACGTCTACATGTCCCACGTGCGCAGCAAACTGAGCCTGCGCGCCGAATCGGGCTACAAGCTGGTCTCCGTCTACAGCCACGGGTACCGCCTTGAAGACCTCGGCACGGTGCCGTCCGACCAGGCCCCATGAACATGCCAAGCCCCGCACCTCGCCGCCCCTTGCGTTCGCCCTGGCGCCTGCTGGCACCCGCCACCGCCCTGCTTTGCGGCAGTGGGCTGGCGCTGGCCCAGCAGGACCGCGTGCACACCGTGCAGCCGGGCGACAACCTGTACGAACTCGCGCAACGCTACCTGGATGACCCGAACCAGTGGCCGCAATTGCAGCGCCTCAACCAGGTGAGCCATCCGCGCCGCCTGAGGCCGGGCAGCCAGCTGGTGATTCCGGCCGCGCTCGCGCGCCCCGAGCCGGCGGTGGCCGAGGTGCTGCATGTCGCGGGCCAGGCCAGCGTGCGCCAGGCGGCCTCCCCGGGCGCGGCCATCCCGCTGGCGGTCGGCGGCCAGGTGGGCGAAGGCGCGCAGATCGAGGTGGGGGACGACGGCTTCCTCACCCTGCGCCTGGCCGACGGCTCGGTGGTGCGTCTTTCGGCCGGCACGCAGGTGCGCCTGCGCGAGCTTCGGCATGCGCCGGCCCCCGGCCATGCGCAGTCAGGGCTGGACCTGGAGCGCGGCCGGGTCGATGCGACGGTCAAGCCCCTGGCCTCTCCCCGCAGCCGTTTCGAGGTGCGCACCCCGCGCGCCGTGGGCGGCGTGCGCGGGACCACCTTCGGCGTGGCGGTG
>NZ_JAHCKK010000217.1 GCF_026125825.1 Hydrogenophaga sp.
TCCTCGGCCGGTGGGGGCGGGCTTCTGGCGAGGCGGCCGCGCGGAGGACTAGACACGGAGGAGGTATGAGGGGCGCGAAAGGGAGCCGCGCGGCCATGAACGGCACGCCTTGGGTCCGACTGCGCCTCTTTCGCCTCAATGGCGACCCGCAGGCTGCTGGCCGCGCGCGATACCCATGGATTGCAATGCTCGTGTGGCGGCCGCCAGGGTGGCTGCGGAGGCTGTCCGCCAGGCGGCCGAACAGGTTGGCAGGGCTGCGGAGGTCGGCGAGCTGGTCAATCTGGCCCAACTGGAGCTGGTGCCATGCCAATTGCTTATGGTGAACGCGTGTGCCATCGTTAGCACGTTCGAGCAGTGGTACAGCGGCGCTCGCGCCCTCACCGCTACGGCCGAGCAGTGCTCCATGGTCACGCACCTCTCCCTGGTGTTGGAGGGCGTGGCCATGCTGCTCCGCCAGGTCAACGCCCGTGACGCGAACGGCCAAGACCAGCCGCTGCTGCTGTTCGAAGGGCAACTGCGTCTCGTCTGCGGGCAGCTGCTCAACTGTGTGGGCGACCATCTGGAGTCTGAGCTCTTTTCGGTATCGCCTGTTGGGCAGCCTGAGTGGGAGATTGACTTTGGCGCAATCCAGTTCATGGTGGACAGAAACGGGCTCCTAACCTTGATTGGCAGGGGCGGGTTCGGGGCCGTGTACGCAAGCTCCTACCGCGGCTATGTCGTCGCGACCAAGGCACCCCAACCGAACGCGCGCAGACCCCTGAGCGCGGCGATGCGCACGAGGATCGCCGCGATGTTTGCCGCGGAGGCCGCCATCGGCTTCCCCTTGGTACACCCGAACATCGTGCGGACGTTCGGCGGCGCGCTGCATGACGACGTGCCGTATTTGGTCACGGAGCTTATCGACGGGTGGAGCCTGTACAACGCGCTGCACGAGCTACCTGCGGAGGCCATGGACGAGCAGCGTCTGTGGCAGATTGCGGCCGACATCGCGCGCGGGCTGACGTACCTGCACACATTCCGCCCGCAGGCCATCGTCCACCGCGACATCAAGCCCGCGAACATCATGCTGACGCGTGGGGGCCAGGCCAAGCTCATCGACTTTGGCCTGGCGTGCAAGAAGGACCACGGCGCCGACTGCCCTCCATCCTTCGCCGGCACCACTCGGTACATGGCGCCTGAGGTCGCTCGGAGGGAGCCCTTCAATGAGGCGAGCGACATCTACAGCTTCGGCGTCACTGTCGTCGAGATGTGGACGCGCAGGAAGCCGTGGGGCCACAAGAGTCCTGAAGCTACCCAGGCAATGGTGGTATCGAATGCGCTGCCGCCCGAGCTCGACGAATTGCCTGCAGATGGCGACCCTCGGATCGTTGCAATGAGTTGCCTCGAGATCTCGCCGCGGGATCGTCTGGCGGCTGTGGTTCTTGCTGCTCGTTGCGAGCTCGCTGCGGCCAGAGCGCAACCGGACATCGAACTCAGCCATGTGGCAGACCCAGACCCAAGGCACGATGCTTTGTCGCTGCGTGTGCCTGCCTCGCCGCTTCCTGCACTGCCCTGTTGACCATGTCTCACTTCGTGCAGCGACGGCGGTGGTCCAGCCCAGTAAGAGGACTCTCAGCGTCCGCCGCGGCGATTGTGCCTCCCCCCATAGCTGCCAGAACCCTCCCCTTTTCAATGGTTGTGTGAATGTGAGGCATGCTCGTGATCCATGGCGCACGCACGCACT
>NZ_JAHCKK010000218.1 GCF_026125825.1 Hydrogenophaga sp.
TCACGCAGCGTTGAGCTGAGTATGTTGAGCGGCGGCGGCCTTGTTGGCCAGCTCGTCGCGCTCGGGATTGAGAGCCACCACGTCGATGTGCGACCAGTTGCGCGTGTTGCCAGACCAGCGTGCCGGATTGCGTTGCTGGGCCTGGGCGTACAGCTCGCGCCGAGCCGCCAGGATGGCTCGGTCTTCGCCAGCGTGGCGCTGCTGCGGGCTGACGTAGCGGATGCCGCTGTGGCGGTGATCGACGTTGTACCAACGCACGAACTCGGTCGCCCATGCCCTGGCCTCATCCAGACCGGCGAAGCCTTTGGCAGGGAACTCGGGCCGGTACTTGGCCGTGCGGAACAGCGATTCGGCGTAGGCGTTGTCATCGCTGACGCGGGGCCGCGAGTACGAGGGCTTCACGCCCAGCCATTGCAGCATCGCCAGCACGCTCGTGGCCTTCAGGGTCGAGCCGTTGTCGCCGTGAAGCACCGGCTTGGTGTCCATGGTGGCAATGCTCTCGGCCAGCGCCGTGCGGCGCACCAGGTGCACGGCATGGTCGGCGTCGTCGCTGTCATGCACCTCGGCGCCCACGATCTTGCGGCTGTACAGGTCCAGGATCAGGTACAGGTGGAACCAGCGGCCCAGCACGTTGGCCGGCAGGTAGGTCATGTCCCAGCACCAGACCTGGCCCGGCGCCGTGGCAATGTGGGTGGTGGGCGGGCGTGTCGCCCTGGGCGCCTTGGCGCGACCGCGACGGGCGTTCTGCCCCGCCGCCTTGAGCACGCGGGCCATGCTCGACTCGCTGCCCAGGTACACGCCTTCGTCGGCCAGCATGGGCACGATGCGCGCCGGCGGCACCGAGGCGAAGCGCGGCTCGTTGGCCACGGCCAGCAGCGCCGCGCGCTCCTCAGGGCTCAAGGCATGGCCAGGCGTGGGGCGCACCGCCTGCGGCCTGCCGTCGCCCGCTGTGAGGCCGTCCTTGCCCTTCCAGCGTTGCAAGGTGCGCGCATCAATGCCGGCGGTCTCGCAGGCCGGTTGCAGCCGCGCTCCTGCGGCGTGCGCAGCTTCGATGTCCTGGGCCAGGGCTTGGCGATCTTCGAGGCCGATCATTCGTCCTCGCCCTTGTTGAAGATCGCCGCGACTTTTTTTGATAGCACCAGCAGCGCCGCCGTCTCGGCCAGCGCACGGTCCTTGCGCAGCAGATCGCGCTCGAGTTCCTTGATTCGTTTGCGGTCGGCGCGCGTGGCCTGCGGGCTGGCGCGGGCGTCCTCGGGGTCGGCCAGAGCGGTGGTGCAGCTCGCGCGCCACTTGTCCAACTCGGCCGGGTACACGCCGTGCTCGCGGCACCACGCGCTCTTGGCGGACTCGCTCATCGCCGCCGTCGTGATCACCGCCTCAAGCCGCGCGCCCGCAGTCCATGCCCGCCCTCGGGCGGGCATGGACTGCGCCTTGTCGCGCCACCGCTCCAGCGCTCCCACCCCTACGCCCATTTCCTGCGACACCACTTCCAGCGGTGCGCTCTCCGGCGGCAGCAACCTCGCCACCGCCTTGTCCATGAATGCCTGTCCGTATCGAGCCAATTCCGTCCTTCATCGCCGCCCCCTGGGTTGTCCTA
>NZ_JAHCKK010000219.1 GCF_026125825.1 Hydrogenophaga sp.
GTTCTTCGCCGAACCAGTCGCGCGCGGTCGCACTGCCGGTGTGCGAGATCGGCCACCAGCCGATCTCGGGTTGCTGCAGCCGCGCCACCTCACCACCGAAGGCCTTCGCCATCAATTGGCCTCCCAGGCAGTGCCCGATCACGGGAATGCCCAGCGCGTCGGCCTCGCGGATCAGCGCCTCGGCCTGGCGCAGCGTCGGGCGCTCGTCGTTTGCGCCCCATGCGCCGCCCAGCACGGCAAGGCCACGGTAGCCCCGCACGGACGCGGGATAGAGGTCGCCCGCCTCGGCACAACGCAGGTGCCAGGGCAGGCCCTGGGCATCGAGCCATTCGCCCAGGAAACCCGGGCCGTCTTCGAACAGGTGCTGGAGGACCAGGACGTCGGCGGTGGAAGCGGTGGTGGCGGGCATCCAGCCATTCTGAAGCAAGTCTTGCCGCAATCTGTGCCACGGGTGATGCGCGCCCCCCGCCCCAACGACAAGAGCGAGTGGGCACGCCGTTTGCCGCCCGGACAGTTCCACCCAACCCTTCAAAAAGGAACAAAAATGAGCGACCAAGATACTGCCCTCGACAACCTGTGGGACATGATCAAGGACATCCGCTTTGCGATGTTCACCACGCGCAGCCATCAGACGGCGCACGCCGGTCACCTGCATGCCCGGCCCATGACCACCCAGAACAACCAACTCGAGGATGGCAGCCTCTGGTTCTTCATGTCGCGCCGGGGGGAGCCCGTCGCCGACCTGATGGCCGAACCCACCGTCAACCTCAGCTATGCCGATCCCGACAAGGACACCTATGTCTCCATATCCGGCACCGCCCGGGTGGTCAACGACCCCGACCGGGCCCGTGCGCTGTGGAACAAAGCCGCCGAAGCCTGGTTTCCAGGGGGGCCGGACGATCCTGATCTGGCGCTGGTGGTCGTCAACGTCACCCACGCGCACTATTGGGACGTCAAGGAAAGCAAGCTGGTGCAGTTGCTGGCCATGACCAAGGCCGTGATCACGGGGGGCGTGCCCAAGCTCGGCGAATCCGTGGAAGTGCAGGTGCGCTGAGCCCCTAGCGCTGCGCCCAGATCACGGGTGCCACGGAAACCTCCCGGTCCATGCCAAGCAGTTCGCGGTCGAACAGCGCACCCAGGCGGTCGTCCGCCGAGCTGCCAAAGTCGCCATGCCCTCCACCATCGATGGTGACCAGGTAGCTCTTTGTGCCGGCCTTGTGCAGGGCGTCGTCCAAGCGCGCCGCCTGGCTGAAGGGCACCACGCGATCCAGCGTTCCGTGCACCGTCAGAACGGGAGGCGTGCCGGTGCTGGCATGCGCCACGGGCGAGGCCTCGCGAGCCAGCGCCAGCTTGTCGCGGGTGGCGCCACCGAGCAGACGACCCTCTGGCGTCTGCGCGCCCCGCGCGATCGCCGACAGGTCGGTCGCCCCGAAGAAGTTGGCCACGGCGCTCACCCGACTGCTGTGCTGGCGGTGCTCGCCCAGCGTGCCTTCCAGACCCGGCAC
>NZ_JAHCKK010000022.1 GCF_026125825.1 Hydrogenophaga sp.
GTTGTTTCTCCGAATTCAGTAAAAAGAGGGGGGATGACGGCGAAGGATTACTTCTCGACGACCGCGAACAGGTCGTCTTCCTTCATGACCAGCAGTTCGTCGCCAGCGACCTTGACGGTCTGGCCGCTGTACTTGCCGAACAGAACGCGGTCACCGACCTTGACGTTCATGGCGGACAGTTCGCCTTTGTCGTTTTTCTTGCCGGGACCCACCGCCAGGACTTCGCCCTGGTCGGGTTTTTCGGCGGCGGCGTCGGGGATGACGATGCCGGAGGCGGTCTTGGTTTCGCTGTCAATGCGCTTGACGATCACGCGATCGGCGAGAGGACGAAGGTTCATTGCATCTCCTGGTATGGAACGGATAGGGTTTGTTCAGAACGGCGGTGCCAGCCCGGGCGGGCCAGCGAATACCGCTGGTCGACTTGGCTTTGGGTGTTAGCACTCAACGCCAGCGAGTGCTAATCATAAGGGCGGCGTCCCCCTATTTCAAGCGCACTCGGGTTTATTTCTGGTACGAGGGGGCTGGATGCCCGTCCCACGAGGCGCCCGGCAGACACAAACATTTACGATGCCGGCATGGATTGCACGTTCTCCTTCCCTGGTTTGGCTTGGCACCCCATTTTTCGCGTGCTCGCCGTTCTGGCTGCGCTCTGCGGCCTTGGAACCAATCCGAGTTCCGCCCAGGCCGTGGCAGCTTTGCCTGCTGTCGACGTCACGCAGCGGGCGCATTTTTGGATCGACGCCTCCGGTCAGGCCTCCCTCGAGGACGCCATGCGCCAACCGGCTGGGGATTTCCAGCCGATGGGCGGCTACCGGTCCTTTGACCTGGGCGAAGCCGCCTTGTGGCTGCGACTGGAGTTGCCTGAATGGGACGCGAGCCGGCGCTGGTACCTCGTGCTGAGCGCGGCGGCCTTCACCAACCGGGCAACCCTGTACACGGCCGGCTCCTCGGGCACATGGACGTCGCAACAGGCCGGCGACCATCTGCCGGTGTCGCAATGGAGCCACCCGGACCAGACACCGGTGTTTGCCTTGCCAGCCGCGTCAACGGGCCCGGTCTGGCTGCGCCTGGAAAACCGGCCAGCGCCGCTGAGCCCGCGCCTGATGCTGCTGGAGGAAAACACGCTGCAGGAAACGCGTTACTGGAATTTCCTGATGATCGGGGGCTACCTCGGTTTTGGCCTGCTCGTGTTGTTCTGGGGTTGGGTCCATGCGCGGCTGTATGGAGACCGGGCTTTCATCGCTTACTGCAGCTATGTCGCCAGCATGCTGGGCTTTCAGGCGGCTTTTACAGGCGTGGGCGGCGTGTTCTTCTGGCGCGACTGGGCTTGGTGGAACGACGCGGCACCGGCGGTGTTCATGCTGTGGCTCACCGCGGCGGGCATCTGGTTTGTGCGCGAGGCCTGCGCGGTGTCGCGCCACCATCGCCAGGTGGACCGTTTCGTGAGAGCGTGGTCGTGGTTCGGGCTGCTGTTTCCTGCGGTGTATCTGACGCTCCAGAACCACTTCGCCTATGTGGTGCTCAATGTGTACGGCCTGTTGTCGGTGGTGTTGAGCTTTGCGCTGTGCATCTGGGCCTGGCGCCTGGGCGAGAAATACGCGGGCTGGCTGGCGCTGGGTTTCCTGCCCGTGCACCTGAGCTACCCGTTTCCTGCGCTGCGCGCCGCGGGCGTGCTGCCGGACGGCTGGCTCACGCAGTACGCCGTGCTCATCGGCTCTGCCATCGAGATCCCGTTGCTGCTCTATATCCTGCATCGACGCGCCAAGGAGTTCAACGAGAACCATGCCCGCCTGCGCGCGATCGAGAGCACAGACCCGTTGACCGGTCTGACCATCGAGCCTGTGCTTCATCTGCGCCTGCGCGATGCCGCGCGCCGATCCCGGCGTTATGGGCACCAGAGCGGCCTGCTGATGGTGGAGTTGCTCAACCATGCGGACATCGTCTCCCGCCATGGCCGGGAGGTGGCCGACCGGGCGCTCGTGGTGGCCGCATCACGCCTTTCACATGTGGCGCGCGATGTGGACACCGTCTGCCGTGTGGCCGATGCCCGGTTTGCCGTGCTGGTCGAAGGACCGCTGCAGTCCGACGACCTGATGCTGATGGCGCAACACATCGTGGCCAAGGGACTTGAGCAGGTGCCCTCTTTGCCGGCGGGCCTGTCGCTGCGCTTTCGCCTGGCATCTCTGTCGCTGCCTGGCGAAGAGAGGGTGGCGGACGACACGAGCCTCCTCGATCGGCTTCACGCTGCGCTGGACCAGATGGCCGACGATCCGCGCAAGGTGGTGCTGCACCTGCCGACACGCTGGCCGGTACCCACACCGTCTTGAGTGTTGGTCTTGAGCCTGTAGTCTCTGGCGTTCGCCCTTTGTTGTTCCAACCTGTTCCATAAGAGGATTTGCCATGAGTGGATTTCAGATCGGTGTCATCGTCGGTAGCCTGCGCCGCGACTCCTTCAACCGTCGGCTGGCGACGGCCCTCGCCCAGCTCGCTTCCAAGGAGTTCACCTTCAAGCAGCTCGAGATTGGCGACCTGCCCCTGTACAACCAGGACGATGACGCGAACCAGGCCGCCCAGGTGAAGCGCCTCAAGGCCGAGATCGCTGCGTCGCAGGGCCTGCTGTTCGTGACCGCCGAGTACAACCGTTCCATTCCCGGGGTGTTGAAGAATGCCATCGACCACGCCTCGCGCCCCTATGGCCAGAGTGCCTGGGCCGGCAAGCCCGCCGGGGTGATCGGCGTGTCGGTGGGGGCCATCGGAACGGCGCTCGCCCAGCAGCACCTGCGCAACGTCCTGGCCTACCTCGATGTGCCCACGCTCGGGCAGCCTGAGGCCTTTGTTCAGGCCAAGGAGGGCCTGTTTGACAAAGATGGGGGCATCGGTGCCGACAGCCGCGAGTTCCTTCAAAAGTGGGTGTCCACCTACGAAGCCTGGGTGCGCCGGCACGCGGGCTGAAGCCCGCGCGGCTCAGAAGTGGGCCAGGTAGCCGCCGTCCACGATCAGCACCTGGCCCGTGACGTAGCTGGCGGCGGGCGAAGCGAGGAACACGGCCGCGCCGCCGATCTCTTCGGGCTGGCCCCAGCGGCCCAGCGAGCTGCGTCGATCGAGCCAGGCCGCCACGTCGGCGTCTTGCACCATGGTGGCGTTGGTGTCGGTGGCGAAATAGCCCGGTGCAATCGCGTTCACGTTGATGCCTTGCGGGCCCAGTTCGGCAGCGAGCGCGCGGGTGAGGGCTTCGAGCGCGCCCTTGCTCGTGGTGTAGGCCGCGTCCCCGGCGCGGGCGATCGGCCCGGCGATGGAGGTGACGTTGATGATGCGGCCAAAGCCCTGGGCGCGCATCGGCCGCGCCGCCTCACGGCAGAGGTGCCAGGCAGAGACAAGGTTCGCCTCCAGCATTTCGCGCAGGGCCTGGGCGGGCAATTCGTCCAGGGGCTGGCGCCGGCGTTGTCCCACGTTGTTGACCAGGATGTCGAGCCGCCCACTGCCGGCCAGGATCTGGGCCACGGCCGCGCTGGCGGCGGCTTCGTCGGTCACGTCGAAGGGCAGCGCATGCGCCGTGCCGCCTGCGGGTTGGCCCGCCTCGTGCACTTGGCGCACCGCGTCGCGCAGGCCGGCGGGATCGCGGCCGTTGAGCCAGACGGTGGTGCCATGGGCGGCGAGTGCCTTGGCCATGCACAGGCCAAGGCCACGGGCCGCGCCGGTGACCAAAGCGACGCGGCTATGCAGGGAGAACAAGGCGGACGGAATCGGGGCGGTGGCAGGGCTCACCGCGCGATTATCGGCCCGCCTCCGGCATCAGGCCGGCAGTTCGGCCAGCGACGACTCGGGGAAGGCCATTTCCGGTTCCATGCCGTCAAATGGCAATGTGAAGTAGAAGGTGCAGCCTTCACCGGGTGCGGTCTCCGACCAGATGCGCCCGCCGTGGCGTTCGATGATGCGCTGTGACAGCGCCAGGCCGGTGCCCGTGCCCTCAAAGTCCATGGAATGGTGCTGGCGCTGGAACATCACGAACAGGTTGTGCGCCTTCTCCAGGTCGAAGCCCACGCCGTTGTCGGCGATGTAGAAGGTGCGGCCACCCACCGGGCTGACCTTCCAGCCAATCTCGATGCGGGCCAAGTCACGGGGACGGGTGTACTTCACGGAGTTGCCGAGCAGATTGCCCAGGGCCTGGGCGAGCAGCATCGCGTCGCCCCGCACGACGGGCAGGTCGTTTTCGATCACCCACTCGATGCGGCGGTCGGGGTTTTCCTGTTTGAGGTGCGCGATCACACCTTCCACGAGTTGAGCGATCGGCACCGGTTGTGTGTCGATGGCGACGCGGCCCAGGCGGGCGTACTCCAGCAGACCTTCGATCATCAGGCTCATGCGTTTGGCTGCCTTGGCGATCGAGTTCTGGTACTGCAAGGCCAGCGTGTCGGCGGAGTCGCCCATCTGCTCCTGCAAGAGGCTCACGAAGCTGGCGATGTGGCGCAGCGGTGCACGCAGGTCGTGCGAAACCATGTGCGAGAACACGTCCAGATCCTTGTTGGCCGCCACCAGCTGTTGAGTGCGCTCGGCGACGCGTTTTTCCAGCTCGCGGTTGAGGTCGTTCATCACGTCCTCAAGGCTTTTGGCGGCGGTCATGTCGCGCGTGATGCTCGACAAGCCCTGCAGTTCGCCGGCTTCGTTGCGCAACGCGGTGAGCACGGTGTGGGCCCAGAAGCGCGAGCCGTCCTCGCGCAGGCGCCAGCCGCGGGTTTCCCATTGACCGTGAGCCTTGGCCAGGCGCAGCACCTGGCCGGGGTCGACCTCGTCCTCGCCCGCGTTGTCGCTGGACAGCAGCGCCTCGTAAGAGCGGCCCATGATTTGCGAGCGGGTGTGGCCGTGCAGGCGCTGGGCGCTCTCGGTCCACTCGGTGATTCCGCCGTTCTCGTCGACGAAGTAGATGCAATAGTCCTGGATCGCATCCACCATGAGCCGGTAGCGCTGCTCGCTGGCAAACAGCTCGGCGGAGCGCGAGCGCACGCGCTCTTCCAGATCCTGGTTGGCATGCAGCACGAACTCTTCCGTGCGGCGGCGTTCCGTGATGTCGTGCAATTCGATGAAGATGCCCTCGACCGTGCCGTTCTGGAAGTCGGGGATGTAGTGGATCTCGAAGTAATTGATCGAGCCATCGGCGGCCGTGCGCGCCGCTTCGAAGGTCTGCGTCTGGCCAGAGAGGGCCTGCGCCACGCGCGGCAGGATGTCCGGCAGGATGTCGGGCCGCACCACCTGGCTCAGCGGCGAGCCCACCATCTCGGCGGGCAGTTTGCCGTAGCGCGCCGCGTGGGCCTGGTTGGCAAAGCGGCAGATCAGGTTCTTGTCGTAGTAAGCCAGCCGTGCCGGGATGCGGTCGGTGATGCTGCGCAGCAAGCTGTCCTGGGCGGAGCTGGTCTGGTTCGCATCGAGCTGTGTGACCACACCGCTGCCGTGCAGAAAATGACCTTCGGCATCGAACACCGGCGTCGAGGCGAGGCGGGCGCGCAGCAGGCTGCCGTCGACACGCAGCCAGTCCAGATCGACCGGTTCGCTCTGTCCACTCTGTCGCAGGGATTCCACGTGGGTGGTCAACGCATCGCGCGATCGCGGAGCAACCAGCTCATTCAAGGGCATGCCCGGCGAGCCATGGCCCAGCCAGCCCGACAGGGCTTGGTTGAGGTGGACGCAACGCTGCGCGTCATCGAAGGTGATCAGGCCACAAGGCGCCTGGTCAACGAGGGAACGAGCGCTGTCCAGGGCGGTCTGGAGTTCTTGCGTGCGCAGAGCCACCAGCCGTTCGAGCTGTTGCTCTGGCGTTTCCATCCCGTCTGGGCAGATAGAGTTGTCCATGGTTCAAGGCTCCCGGGTCGTTGCTGTTCAAGCCAGAAAGGTGGCTTGTACTCCCATATCGGACACCGCCGCAGAAAATTCAAATTGTTACGACCGATGGTTTTCCCTGCTGTCCGAAAAAAGTACGAAAAAAAGCCCTGAGGCTCACGCCCCAGGGCTTCTCGGTCCGTCTGGTGAATGCTTACAGTCCGGCGGCCTTGCGCAGTGCGGCGGCCTTGTCGGTCCGCTCCCAGGCGAACTCGGGCTCTTCGCGGCCGAAGTGGCCGTAGGCGGCCGTCTTCGTGTAAATCGGGCGCAGCAGGTCAAGCATCTGGATGATGCCCTTGGGGCGAAGGTCGAAGTGTTCCTGCACCAGTGCCGCGATCTTCTCGTCCGGGATGACCCCGGTGCCTTCGGTGTAGACGGTGACGTTCATCGGGCGGGCCACGCCGATGGCATAGGCCACCTGGATCTGGCATTGTTTGGCCAGACCGGCGGCCACGATGTTCTTGGCAACATAGCGGGCGGCGTAGGCAGCCGAGCGGTCCACCTTCGAGGGGTCCTTGCCCGAAAACGCGCCACCGCCGTGCGGGCAGGCACCGCCGTAGGTGTCGACGATGATCTTGCGGCCGGTCAGGCCGCAGTCACCCTGCGGACCGCCGATGACGAAACGGCCGGTCGGGTTGATCAGGTACTTGGTGTCCTTGAGCCATTCCTTGGGCAGCACGGGCTTGATGATCTCTTCGATGATGGCTTCGTTGAATGAGGCCTTCATCTTGGTGGGCGACTCGCTCTGGTCGGGCGAATGCTGGGTCGAGAGCACCACCGTGTCGATGCTGTGCGGCTTGCCATCGACATACCGCATGGTCACCTGGCTCTTGGCGTCGGGACGCAGGAACGGCAGGCGGCCATCCTTGCGCAGTTGCGCCTGGCGCTCCACGAGGCGGTGGGCATAGTAGATCGGCGCGGGCATCAGCTCGGGCGTCTCGTCGCAGGCGTAGCCGAACATCAGGCCCTGGTCGCCGGCGCCGGTGTTCAGGTGATCGTCGGAAGCGTGGTCCACGCCCTGGGCGATGTCGTTGGACTGCTTGTCGTAGCAGACCATGACCGCGCAGCCCTTGTAGTCGATGCCGTATTCGGTGTTGTCGTAGCCGATGCGCTTGAGCGTGTCGCGCGCGACCTGGATGTAATCGACGTGTGCGTTGGTGGTAATTTCACCCGCCAGCACCACCAGGCCCGTGTTGCAGAGGGTTTCAGCGGCCACGCGGCTGCGTGGATCCTGCGCAAAGATCGCGTCGAGGATTGCGTCGGAAATCTGGTCGGCGACCTTGTCGGGGTGGCCTTCAGAGACGGATTCGGAAGTGAAAAGGAAATCGTTCGCCATATCTATAAACTCCACATTGGTTGACCGGCGTTGCCGGTCTGTCAGAGTTCGGCGAACGCTTTAGCGGAATTTGTGAATCGCCCCGCAATTAGTTCCATAACTCGGCGATGGCGGAATTCTAGACCAAGTCCGCGTCCCACCCCTTCGTTTCCACCTTCGTGACCCCGTTGATCCATGGCCTTTTCCGCGCGCTGAGCTGGCTGCCGCTGCCCGTGCTGCACGCGTTGGGCTGGTTGCTGGGCTGGCTGAGTTTTGTGCTCTCGTCGCGGTATCGGCACCGGCTGTTTTCGCATGCCGCCCAGGCGGGGTACGCCCGCCACGTGGCGCTGGCCACGGTCGGCGAGTCGGGCAAGCTGGTGGCCGAGTTGCCGCGCCTGTGGCTGGGGCGGCCCGTGCCTGTGGCCTGGTCAGGCGCCGAGCACATTGAAGCCACGCAGCAGCAGGGCACTGGCGTGCTGTTCCTGACCCCCCACCTGGGCTGCTTCGAGATCACGGCACAGGCCTATGCGCAGCGCTTTGGCGGGGCGCATCCCATGACGGTGCTTTTCCGTCCGGCGCGCCAGCCCTGGTTGCGCGATCTGGTGGCCAACGCACGCCAGCGCCCAGGCCTGTTCGCCGCCCCCACCAACCTGGCCGGCGTGAAACAGCTCATCAAGGCGCTCAAGGGCGGTCAGGCGGTGGGCCTGTTGCCGGATCAGGTGCCGCCCGAAGGGCAGGGCATCTGGGCGCCGTTTTTTGGCCGCGATGCCTACACCATGACACTGTCGGGCCGTCTGGCCCATGCCGGCCAAGTGCAGATCCTGCTGAGCTGGGGTGAGCGTTTGAGTTGGGGCCGTGGCTACCGTGTGCACGTGCGCCCGTTCGAGCCGCTCAATGGTGGGCCGCTGTCGCGCGACCCCCTGGAGGCCGCGACGCAGATCAACCGGGCCATGGAGGCGCTGGTGCGAGAATGCCCGGCCCAGTACCTCTGGTCCTACAACCGCTACAAGTCGCCACCCCGGTCGACACCGCCGTCGCCCTGATGTCTTCATCGCCGCCCACTTCCGACGCACCTCTGCCGCCTGGCAACTTCGGCAACCGCCTGGGGGTGGCCTTCATGCGCGTGCTCGCCGCGCTGCCGCTTTCCTGGGTGCGTGGCATGGGCTGGTTGCTCGGGCAGGTTCTCCATCTGGCGGCGGTGCGGCGCCGGCGCATCGCGCGCATCAACTGGGCACTGTGCTTTCCGGAGAGCAGCGAGGCCGAGCGCGACCGGGCGGTGCGCCAGCACTTCGTGTACTTCGCACAGGCCTGGCTGGACCGCAGCTGGCTGTGGGAGGCGCCGCTGGCCACGGTGCAAAAGCGCCTGAAGCTCACGGGCGATCTGCAAGCCCTGGCCGGAAACGAGCCCACCGTGATCTTTGCCCCGCATTTCGTGGGCATGGACGCCGGCTGGATCGGACTCACCGCCCACCTGGAGCGCCGCTTCTGCGGCTTGTATGCAGAGCAGCTCAACGCCGACGTCGATCGGTGGATGGCGCAGGGTCGCCAACGGTTTGGCAACCCCCACGTCGTGGGCAAGCGCCAGGGGATCAAGCCCCTGGTCGCGGCCATGCGCCAGGGCCTGCCGCTCTACCTGTTGCCTGACATGGACCATGGCATGCGCGACGCGGCGTTCGTGCCCTTCTTTGGCATACAGACCGCCACCCTCATGTCCCTCTCCCGCCTGGCCCGCCTGGGGCGCGCCTGCGTGGTGCCCGTGGTGAGCCGCCTCACCCGAGACGGTTACGAGGTCAAGGTGATGTCACCGTGGCCCGATTACCCGACGGCGGATGCCGAGGCCGACACGGCGGTCATGAACCGCTATCTGGAGGGCTACATCCGCCAGGCGCCCGAGCAGTATTACTGGGTGCATAAGCGGTTCAAGACCCGGCCGGGCAACGAGCGTTCTTTCTACGCCGATCTTTGATCGGCGGGGGTGTCCAGAAAGCCGCCGATCAAGGCGGCCGCGCGCGCGGGCTGTTCGTGCACGATCCAGTGCGTGGCGCCGGCGACGCGCTCAATCCGCAGATCGGGCACATACATCTCCAGCCCCTCCAGCAAGGATTCTGGCAAGGCCGTGTCGTTCAGCCCCCAGATCACCAGGGTTGGCCGTGTCACCGTGGCCTTTTCGCGCGGCACTTGCACGGCCGTTGCCCCGGCGTCGTCCGGCGTGGGTGGGCGAAGGGGCGACGCGGCGTAGTAGGCGCAAGGACCCGCCAGCCCCTGGCGCCAGATCGCCCGATAGCGGTCGCGCATGGGTTCGTCGAGCCAGGCCATTGACCCAGTGCCTGCGGCCATCTGCGTAAAGAAGGGCCAGAGCCGGGCGAAGTCGTTCTCGGCCAGCAAGGCCGGTGCGTCGGGACGGACGAGAAAGTTCATGTACGCGCTGGCCGCCTGCTGCGCCGGTGAATGAGCGAGTTCGCGCTGGAAGGTGGCGGGGTGCGGCGCGTTGATGATGACCAGTTGCCGAAGCAAGCCTGGCTGTTGCGCGGCAAGGCCCCAGGCCAGCGCACCGCCCCAATCGTGCGCAATGAGGCCGGCCAGCTGGCCCGGCGTGGGGCTGTCGGCCGTGATGGCCGTGACCAGCGCGCCCAGGTCTTGCAGCAGGGGCTTGGCTCGGTAAGCCGATAGGTCGGAGGGAGCGCTCGAGTCTCCGTATCCGCGCAAGTTGGGTGCCACGCAGCGGTAGCCGCCGTGCTCGGCTTGAGCGAAATGCACAAGCAGCTCATCCCACACAAAGGCGGCTTCGGGGAAACCGTGCAGAAACAGCAGCACGGGGCGGCCGGGCTCGCCGGCGGCGCGGCAACTGAGCGTGATGCCGTGGGAAAGCGCTTGTTGGAAGGTCTGGATCATGCGGGCTCTCCGGTTGCCCGCACGGTTCAGTCCAGCGAGGGCGGCTCGTCTTCGGGTGCGGGGTCGGCCACCTTGGCGGGTGCGTGGGCGCCATGGGTCCATTGCCAGAGCAACAGCGCCACTTCGTCCAGTCCCTTTTTCTTCAGGGCCGAGAAGAGTCTCGCCTCGCCGCCGCCGGACTGCAGTCGCGCAATCGACAGCGCCTTTTGCGCCTCGGCGTGGTTCAGTTTGTCGGCCTTGGTGAGCAGCACCAGGAACTTCAGGCCTTCCTCGACGCGAGGCCGGATCACCTCCAGCAGGATTTCATCGAGCTCGGTCAGGCCCAGGCGCGGGTCGATCAGCAGCACCACGCCCTTGAGGTTTTCGCGCGTGAGCAGGTAGTTGCCCATCACGCGCTGCCAGCGCAGCTTGGCTTCGCGTGGCACCGCGGCATAGCCATAGCCTGGCAGGTCGGCCAGCACCGCGTCGGTCACGCCCTGCTTGCCGAGCGAGAACAAGTTGATGCTTTGCGTGCGGCCCGGCGTCTTGGACGCGAAAGCCAGGCGCTTCTGCTGCGTCAGGGTGTTGATGCAGGTGGACTTGCCAGCGTTGGAGCGGCCGACGAAGGCGATCTCGGGCACCTCCAGCGGCGGCAGGTGTTCGAGTTGCGGGGCGGTGGTGAGAAAGCGGGCGGTGTGCAGCCAGCCGTGCGCGATCTTGGGATCGGGCTTGAGGGGATCGATGGTTTTTCCAGCGCGGGTTATCGGGGCTTTGAGGTCCGGGGCGTCGTGAGACGGCGAGGCGGTCTGGGGGGCTGGAGTGGGGCGGTGGGTCATTTGGGGGTTTTCCCGGTGGGACATTGTAAAATCGATTGGCTTTGTCCAGACAAACCGAGAATTCCCACAAACCGAACCCGTCGCAACCGACGCCCGCCCCGTCATGAAATTGCCTGTTTCCTTCCTTTGCGCCGCTGCCGCCGCAGCCCTGTCGTTCAGCGCCCAGGCGCAATCGGCCAAGCCCGATCTGGCCAAGGGCAGCGCCATGTACGGTCAGGTGTGTGTGGCCTGCCACGCGGCGGACGGCAACTCGACGACGCCGGCCAATCCGAAGCTGGCGCAACAGCACCCCGAGTACCTCGTCAAGCAGTTGCAGGATTACAAGTCGGGCAAGCGCGACAACGCCATCATGAAGGGCTTCGCCTCGGCCCTGTCCGACGCCGACATGCGCAACATCGCCTACTGGCTGGCCGACCAGAAGGCCAAGGGCGGCGCCGCCACCGACAAGGACCTGGTGCGCCTGGGTGAGCGCATCTACCGCGGCGGCATCGCCGACCGCCAGATCGCTGCCTGTGCCGGTTGCCACAGCCCCAACGGTGCTGGCATCCCCTCCCAGTACCCGCGCCTGTCAGGCCAGCAGGCGGAGTACACCGCCACGCAGCTCAAGCACTTCCGGGACGGCACCCGCAAGAACAATGCGCAGATGGCCGGTGTGGCCGCCAAGATGAACGACCGCGAAATCCAGGCGGTGTCGGACTACATCGCCGGCCTGCGCTGACCGCCTGCCAGGGCGGCTCAAGCCCCTCGTGCCTGACTGGGATATAAGCGATCAATAATATTTGCCGGCACAATGCCATAAACCCCGCCGGGCGTTGAACCGCCAGCCAAAAAACACATCACATCAGGGCGCGTTCCGGGACTTCCGGAACCGCCCTTTTTGCTGCACCGTCCTGCACCCATCCCTCCATGACCGTCTCCACCCAAGGCCTGCAAATCCGCACTGGCTCGCGCATCGTCGGCGAGCTGGTCGAGTTGCTGTCTTCGATGCGGTTTGCCATTTCGCTGCTCACCGTGATCTGCATTGCGTCGGTGATCGGGACGGTGGTCAAACAGCACGAACCTTTCATCAACTACGTCAACCAGTTCGGCCCGTTCTGGGCCGACGTGTTTGGGAGCGCGAACCTTTACTCGGTTTACAGCGCGTGGTGGTTCCTGCTGATTCTGGCTTTCCTGGTCGTCAGCACCAGCCTGTGCATTGCCCGCAACACACCCAAGATCTTTGCCGACCTCAAGGCCTACAAGGAGAATATCCGCGAGCAGAGCCTCAAGGCGTTTGCGCATCGGGCCGAGGGTGAGCTGGGTGAAACGCCTGAAGCTGCGGCGAACCGCATCGGCCAAGTCCTGTTGAGCTCGGGTTGGAAGGTCAAGCTGCAGTCGCGAACCACCGCCGCGGGCACTGGGTGGATGGTGGCGGCCAAAGCAGGAGCCGCCAACAAGATTGGCTACCTTGCGGCGCACAGCGCCATTGTTCTGGTGTGCATCGGCGGCCTGCTCGACGGCGACCTGATGGTGCGCGCACAGACCTGGTTCAACGGCAAGACGCCGTTCATGGGCGGGGGGCTGATCGCCGATGTGCCGGCCCAGCACCGGCTCTCGGCCAGCAACCCGACTTTCCGCGGCAACCTGCTGGTGACGGAAGGCACGACGGCGGGCACGGCCATCCTCGCCCAGCCTCAGGGTGTGCTGCTGCAGGACCTGCCATTCTCGGTCGAACTCAAAAAGTTCATCGTCGAGTACTACGAGACTGGCATGCCCAAGCTGTTCGCCAGCGAGATCGTGATCCACGACAACGAGACCGGGGAGAGCAAGGAAGCCCGCGTGGAGGTGAACCACCCTGCCAGCCACCGTGGCATCAACATCTACCAGTCCAGCTTCGACGACGGCGGTTCGCGCGTGAAGCTGCAGGCCGTGCCGTTGAATGGGCCCACGCGGCCGTTCGAGATTGAAGGCACCATCGGCAGTTCGACCGCGTTGAGCAATGGCGATGACAAGCTCACCCTGGAGTACACCGGCCTGCGCGTGATCAACGTGGAGAATTTCGCCACCAGCAATGCCGCCGAAGGCGTCGATGTGCGGAAGGTGGACCTGCGGGGATCGATCGAGAGCCGCCTGGGCTCGGGCCACAAGACGGCGACGGAGAAGACGCTGCGCAACGTGGGGCCGAGCGTGTCCTACAAGCTGCGCGACGCGGCCGGCCAGGCGGTGGAATACCACAACTACATGCTGCCGGTGGAGATCGACGGCGCGCGCGTGTACCTGTTGGGCTTGCGCGAGACGCCGGCCGAGCCGTTCCGATACCTCCGGATCCCGGTGGACGACAAAGACGGTCTTGATGGCTTCGTGCGCCTGCGCGCTGCCTTGGGCGACCCCCAGATGCGCGATCTGGCGGTGCGCCGTTACGCGGCCTCGGCGGTGGAAGACGGCCGCCCCGAGCTGGCTGAAGCCCTGGCCGCCTCGGCCACCCGAGCACTGGGCTTGTTTGCCGGTGCGGAGTCGGTCAATGCGCCCGGCCTGCAGCCGGCGGCCGCCAACGGCGGCGCCGACAAGCCTGTTCGCGGAGGCCTGCAGGCTGTCTCGGCCTTCCTTGAGAACAACGTGCCCGCCGCCGAGCGCGAGCGCGCGAGCGACGTGCTGGTGCGCATCCTCAACGGCACGTTGTTCGAGCTGATGCAGATCAGCCGCGAGCGCGCCGGCCTGCCTCCGCTGGAGCGCAGTGAGGCCACTCAGCAATTCATGTCGCAGTCGGTGATCAGCCTGAGCGACACCTTCTTCTACCCTGCGCCCATGACGTTCCAGCTCAAGGACTTCACACATGTGCAGGCCAGCGTGTTCCAGGTGGCGCGCGCGCCCGGCCAGAACATCGTCTATCTGGGCTGCCTGTTGCTCATCCTGGGCGTTTTTGCCATGCTCTATGTCCGCGAGCGTCGGCTCTGGGTCTGGCTCTCGCCCTCGGGGGCGCAATCCGCGCAGGCCCGCATGGCGCTGTCGTCGAATCGCAAGACGATGGACGCCGACCGTGAATTCGAGCTGTTGAAGACCCAATTGTTGAAGGTGCATCCATGAATACCGCCGCCGCCACGCAGACCATCGAACTGAAGAAGGGTCACCAAGGGCAGGGCCTGGAGCCCGGGTACTTCGCGCGCCGCAATGTCTGGGACTGGCTTTTCGCCGTGTTCGTCACGGCAGGGGCTGCCTGGGCGTTCATGCGCTACAACGCCGCCATGGATGGCTATGAGAAGGCCATCCTCGTGGGTGCCGTGCCCAGCATGATCTGGCTGGGCTGGTTCTGGCGGCCATTGCGTGCGCTCACCGTGGTGGTGGCCGCCATGGCGCTGCTCGCGATCTGGCTGTACCAGACGCCCGCCGGAACGGCCGATCTCGCGCGCGCCGACCAGGTTTTCTTGTTGAAGTACTTCATCTCCAGCCAATCTGCCATCCTCTGGATGAGCGTGCTGTTCTTCATGAGCACCGCGTTTTACTGGGTCGGCATGTTCAAACGCGCGGGCGACACCTTTGAATTGCTTGGCTCCCGCCTGGCCTGGGTGGCGGTCACCCTGGCCCTGATCGGCACCATGGTGCGCTGGTACGAGAGCCACCAGATCGGTCCCGACATCGGGCACATTCCGGTGAGCAACCTGTACGAAGTGTTCGTGCTGTTCTGCTGGATGACGACGGCCTTCTATCTTTACTACGAAGACCAGTACAAGACACGTCGCATGGGTGCCTTTGCGATGCTCGTGGTGAGCGCGGCGGTGGGCTTCCTGCTCTGGTACACCCTCGTGCGCGAGGCGCATGCCATCCAGCCGCTGGTGCCCGCCCTCAAGAGCTGGTGGATGAAGCTGCACGTGCCGGCCAACTTCATCGGTTACGGCACCTTTGCCATTGCCGCGATGCTGGCCTTTGCCTACCTGATCAAGCAGAGCGCCACCGAGAGCCGCTGGTACAAGCTCGCGCCATTGTGGCTGCTGGGCGTGGTGCTGTGCTTCGAGCCCATCGTGTTCCGCCAGTCCGCGGCCGAGAACGGCAGCAGCTACTGGTTTGTGTACTTCGGCGTGTCGGCGCTGATCGTGGGGGCCATCTTGTTTGGTCGCCGCCGCATCGCCGAACGGCTGCCCAGCTTCGAGGTGCTTGACGACGTGATGTACAAGGCCATCGCGGTCGGTTTTGCGTTCTTCACCATTGCCACGGTCCTGGGCGCTTTGTGGGCGGCCGAGGCGTGGGGCGGGTACTGGAGCTGGGATCCGAAGGAAACCTGGGCATTGATCGTCTGGCTCAACTACGCTGCTTGGCTGCACATGCGCCTTATGAAGGGTCTGCGAGGCACGGTCTCGGCTTGGTGGGCACTGGTGGGCCTGGCGATCACGACGTTCGCCTTCATCGGCGTCAACATGTTCCTCTCGGGTCTGCACAGCTACGGCGAACTCTGACGCGAGGGAAGTTCGCGGCGCGCGCGGTGGCGCCGGAACTTGTCGGCAGCGCTTCGGTCCTAGGATCGACAAACCACCCACGCGGCATCTTCCGCTGCCGGTGGTCTCCAGCAAGGATGGCCTCATGCTCATTCGCACGCACGACAACGGCTTCAATCACCCTCTCTCCAGCGAGATCACGCCGCCCTCGGCCTACCGAAACCGACGCCAATGGCTGTTGACAGCGGCGGCGGTGGGCGGTTTGGGGTCTTGGGCCGCGCGCGATGCCTGGGCCCAGGCCGCTTCGGCCACCCCCAAGCCCGGCAAGCTTGCTGCTCTGCCTGGCAAGCGCTCCGCAGTCGATGGCGCGGCGACCATGGAAGCGTTGACCTCCTACGACGACGTCAGCTCCTACAACAACTTCTACGAGTTCGGCACCGACAAGTCCGATCCTGTGGCCCAGGCCAAGACCCTCAAGCCTCGGCCATGGACGGTGGCCGTCGAGGGGCTGGTGAACAAGCCCGGCACCTTCGATCTCGATGCCCTTCTCAAGCTCAGCCCGATGGAGGAGCGCATTTATCGGCTGCGTTGCGTCGAGGGGTGGTCCATGGTGATTCCCTGGGTGGGGTACTCGCTGAGCGAGCTCATCAAGCAGGTGCAGCCGCAGGGCAGTGCCAAGTACGTCGAATTCGTGACGCTCGCAGACCCCAAACAGATGCCTGGCTTGCGCTCCAACGTGCTGGGCTGGCCGTACGTGGAGGGTCTGCGGCTGGACGAAGCCATGCACCCGCTGACGCTGCTGGCGTTCGGCATGTACGGGGAGGTGTTGCCCAATCAGAACGGGGCGCCGCTGCGCCTGGTGGTGCCGTGGAAGTACGGCTTCAAGAGCGGCAAGTCGCTGGTGAAGATCCGCTTCACCGACAAGGAGCCGCGCACCGCGTGGAACGTGGCCGCACCTCAGGAGTACGGCTTCTACTCCAACGTGAACCCGGAGGTCTCGCACCCACGCTGGAGCCAGGCCACCGAGCGCCGCATCGGTGAAGGCGGCGGCCTGTTTGCCAAACGGCGCCAGACGCAGATGTTCAACGGCTACGCTCCCCAGGTCGGCCAGCTCTACGCCGGCATGGACCTTCGCAAGCTGTACTGATCAGCATGCAGCGCCGCCCGCCTGCCGGAGGGCCGGCCAATCGCGCGCTCAGCCACGGTGCCGCCAAGCCGGTGGCGTTTGTGCTGGCCTGCCTGCCATTTGCCTGGCTGGTGTTCGCGGCCTTTGCCGATCGCCTGGGGGCCAACCCGGCCGAAGCCCTGATCCGTTCGCTGGGTGACTGGACCCTGCGCTTCCTGGTGCTGGTGCTGGCGATCACGCCGTTGCGCGTGAGCCTGGGCTGGCCTGCGTTGCTGCGGCTGCGGCGCATGGTGGGGTTGTTTGTGTTCTTCTACGCCTGCATGCACCTGCTGGCCTACGCCTGGTTCGACATGGAGTTTGACGTGGCAGGCATCGCGGCCGACGTGATCAAGCGCCCGTTCATTCTGGTGGGTTTCCTCTCCTGGCTGCTGTTGCTGCCGCTGGCGGCCACCTCGTTCAACCGTGCCATCCGCACCCTGGGAGCGCGGCGCTGGCAATTGCTGCACCGCGCGGTGTATGTGATCGCGGGCTTGGCGGTGCTGCATTTTTTCTGGATGCGCGCCGGCAAGAACAACTTTGCCGAGGTGGCGGTGTACGCCGCGATCCTCGGCAGCTTGCTGGCCTGGCGCCTGTGGCGCCGGCTCAAGAACTGAGCCTGTTCACGCCTGCTTGCCGCGCCAGCGCTCCACCAGCGCAATGGCCTCGCCCATGATGCCGCGGCGGAAGGCCAGCACGCACACCACGAAGATGAAGCCGATGACCATCGTCACCGACTCGCCCAGGCCATTGAACCAGTCGATGCCGGTCACGCCAGCCAGGAAATGGCCGATCTCGCCGAGCTTGTTTTCCAGGGCGATCACCACGGTGGCGCCAACCAGCGGGCCGGACAGGGTGCCCAGGCCCCCCACCAGTGTCATCAGCACCACCGAGCCCGACATGGTCCAGTGCACGTCGGTGAGCGTGGCAAAGCCCATGGCCAAGGTCTTGAGCGAGCCTGCCAGACCGGACAGCGCGGCCGAGAGCACGAACACCAGGAGCTTGAAACGCTGGGTGTCGTAGCCCAGCGAGATGGCTCGCGGCTCGTTTTCCTTGATCGCTTTGAGAATCTGGCCGAAGGGCGAGTGCACGATGCGCATGATGAGCAGGAACGCAGCCACCGTGATCAACAAGGTGAAGTAGTACATGGTCATGTCGTTGCCGAGCTCGATGAAGCCCAGCAACCGTCCGCGTGGCACACCTTGCAAGCCGTCTTCGCCTCCCGTGAAGGGCATCTGCAGGCAGAAGAAAAACAGCATCTGCGCCAGGGCCAGGGTGATCATGGTGAAGTAGATGCCCTGGCGGCGAATCGCGAGCGACCCCACCAGCCAGCCCAGCACCGCACCCGCCAGGGTGCCGATCACCAGGCCCAGCTCAGGTGGTGCGCCCCAGACCTTCAGAGCGTGGCCGGTGACATAGGCCGAGCCGCCGAGAAAGGCCGCGTGACCGAAAGAGAGCAGGCCCGTGTAACCCAGCAGCAGGTTGAAGGCGGATGCAAACAGCGCGAAGCACAGCAGCTTCATCACCAGCACCGGGTAGATGCCAATGAAGGGAACGGCCAGCAGCGCCAGCAGCAGCAGGCCGTAGAGAATGTTCTTGGAGGTCGTGTTCATGCGGCTGGCTTCACTTTTCCTTGCCGAACAGGCCTGCCGGCCGGATCAGCAGCACGATGGCCATGATGACGAAGACCACGGTGGACGAGGCCTCGGGGTAGAAAACCTTGGTCAGTCCCTCGATGACGCCCAGGCCCAGCCCGGTGAGGATGGTGCCGAGGATGGAGCCCATGCCACCGATCACGACCACGGCAAAGACAATGATGATGAGGTTCTGCCCCATGAGCGGCGAGACCTGCATGATCGGCGCGGCAAGCACGCCGGCCAAGCCCGCCAGCGCCACGCCGAAGCCGTAGGTCAGCGTGACCATCAGCGGCACGTTGATGCCGAAAGCCTCCACCAGCCGGGGGTTCTCGGTGCCAGCACGCAGGTAGGCACCCAGCTTTGTCTTCTCGATCACGTACCAGGTGGCGAAGCACACCACCAGGGAAGCCAGAACCACGAAGCCACGGTAGTTCGGCATCACCATAAAGCCCAGGTTGGTGGCTCCGGCGATGGGCGCGCTGTAAGGCAGGCCCGAGACGCCATAAGCCGAGCGCAGCACACCTTCGAGCATCAGCGTGAGGCCCAGCGTGAGCAGCAGGCCGTAGAGGTGATCGAGCCGGTAGATCCAGCGCAGGAAAAGACGTTCGATGACGATGCCCAGCATGCCCACGGCCAGTGGGGCGAGCACGATCATCACCCAGAAGTTCAACTCCAGGTAGTTCATGCCCATCCAAGTCAGCACCGCCCCCAGCATGAACAGCGCACCATGCGCGAAGTTGATGACATTGAGCAGGCCGAAGATGACCGCCAGCCCCAGGCTCAGGATGGCGTAGAAAGAGCCGTTGACCAGGCCCAGCAACAACTGGCCCAGCAGGGCGGACAAGGGTATTCCGAAGAAGTCCATCGGCGGTGCGTGGGTTGGGGTTGGAGGAGGTCAGGCCGTGTGGACAGTGACACCGCAGGCCGTGGCCTGCGGTGCCCAGATCAGATCACTTCCAGAGCTTGCACTTGGAATCGGCCTTGGTGGTGAAGACCGAATCGCCCGGCAGCGTGGCGGCGACCTTCATGTAGTCCCATGGCTTGGTGGATTCGGCAGGCTTCTTCACCTCCAGCAGGTACATGTCGTGCACATAGCGGCCATCGGGGCGGATGTTGCCCTTGCCGAAGAAGTCGTTGATCGGCATCTTCTTGAGCTGCTCCATCACCTTGTCGCTGTCGGTGGTCTTGGCCGCCGTCACCGCTTTCAAGTACGTGGTGGTGGCCGAGTAGTTGGCTGCCTGGATGCTGGTGGGCATGCGTTTGGCCTTGTCGAAGAACTTCTTGGCGAACGCACGGCTCGCGTCGTCCTTGTCCCAATACCAGCTGTCGGTCAGGTACATCCCCTGCGTGTCTTTCAGGCCCAGGCTGTGTACGTCGGTGATGAACATCAGCAGGCCTGCAAGCTTCATCGTCTTGGTGATGCCGAATTCGCTCGCGGCCTTGATCGATGCAATGGTGTCGCCGCCAGCATTGGCCAGACCGAGGATCTTGGCGCCGGAGCTTTGCGCCTGGAGCAGGAAGGAGGAGAAGTCCGAGGTGTTGAGTGGCGCCCGCACCGCACCCTTCACAGTGCCACCGGCCGCCTTCACGACGTTGCCGGTGTCGGTCTCCAGCGCGTGGCCGAATGCGTAGTCGGCCGTCAGGAAGAACCAGTCCTTGCCGCCTTGTTTGACGATCGCGCTGCCGGTGCCCTTGGCCAGGGCCACGGTATCGTAGGCGTAGTGCACCGTGTAGGGTGAGCAGGCGTCGTTGGTCAGCGCCGAGGAACCCGCACCGTTGACGATGTACAGCTTCTTCTTTTCTTCCGCCACCTTGGCGGTGGCCAGGGCCGTGCCGGAGTTGGTGCCGCCGATCATCACGTCCAGGCCTTGCGTGTCGATCCATTCGCGGGCCTTGGATGCCGCGATGTCGGCCTTGTTCTGGTGGTCGGCGCTCAGCAGCTCAATGGGTTTGCCCAGCACCTTGCCGCCGAAGTCGTCAATGGCCATCTGGATTGCCATGGCGCCGTTCTTGCCGTCCACGTCGGAGTACAGGCTCGACATGTCGGTGGTGAAGCCGATGCGCACTTTGTCCTGTGCGTGGGCGGCGGTGAGCAGCCCCGCGGCACCCAGTGCCAGGGTGAGCAGTTTGACGGTGTGTTTCATGCTGTCAGTCTCCGTTGAGGTGGCGGTTGGGGAAAACGGTGATCGGGGAACGAGGCGAGGGCGCTCAGACGCCCAGCAGCTCATGAAGAACGGGCATCTTTTCGGTCAGCTGCGAGGCGTTGAAGTGCTCGACCATGCGACCGTGCTCCATCACGTAGAAGCGGTCGGCCAGTGGCGCGGCAAAGCGGAAGTTCTGCTCCACCATGACCACGGTGTAGCCCTTGCTTTTGAGCATCGTGATCATGCGGGCCAAGGCCTGCACGATCACAGGGGCGAGGCCTTCGGAGATCTCGTCGAGCAGCAGCAGGTGGGCACCCGTGCGCAGAATGCGGGCCACGGCCAGCATCTGCTGTTCGCCGCCGGACAGTCGCGTACCCTGGCTGTGGCGACGCTCGGCCAGGTTGGGAAACATCTCGTAGATGTCGTCCACTGACATGCCCTTGCCGGAGCCCTTGAGCGTCGGGGGCAGCAGCAGGTTTTCTTCGCACGACAGGCTGGCGAAAATCCCGCGCTCTTCGGGGCAATAGCCGATGCCGTGGCGGGCGATGCGGTGGGTGGGCAGGTGGATGAGTTCCTGTCCGTTGCTCTGGATCGAGCCCTTGCGCGAACCTGTCAAGCCCAGAATGGCGCGCAGCGTGGAGGTGCGTCCTGCGCCATTGCGTCCCAGCAGGGTGACGACCTCGCCCGGTTGCACAACCATGTCCACTCCATGCAGCACATGGGATTCGCCGTACCAGGCCTGCAGGTTCTTGATTTCCAGCGCCGGTGCGGTCATCAGTGAGCTCCCTGGAGCTGGCCGTCGGTGGTGCCCATATAGGCCTCCATCACGGCAGGGTTGCCGGAGACCTGGGCATACGAGCCCTCGGCCAGCACGGCGCCGCGTTGCAGCACCGTGATGGTGTCGGCGATGTTCGATACCACGCCCATGTTGTGCTCCACCATCAGGATGGTGCGCCCGGTGGCGACCTTCTTGATGAGTTGGGTGACGCGGTCCACGTCCTCGTGCCCCATGCCCTGCGTGGGCTCATCCAGCAGCATCAGCTCGGGCTCCATCGCCAGTGTGGTGGCGATCTCCAGCGCGCGCTTGCGGCCATACGGCAGATTGACCGTGGTCTCGCGGGCGAAGTCCTGCAGGCCCACTTCGGTCAGCAGGTGGTGGGCCCGCTCATTGAGCTGGTTCAGCGAACGCTCGCTCTTCCAAAAATGATAGGCCGTGCCCAGTTGGCGTTGCAGGCCGACGCGCACGTTCTCGAGCACGCTGAGGTGAGGGAACACCGCCGAGATCTGGAAGGAGCGGATGATGCCGCGGCGTGCGATCTGGGCGGGCTGCTCGCGCGTGATGTCCTGTCCGTTGAACAGAATCTGACCCTGCGTCGGCTCCAGGAACTTGGTCAGCAGGTTGAAGCACGTGGTCTTGCCCGCGCCGTTGGGTCCGATCAGGGCGTGGATAGCACCCCGCTTCACGCGCAGATTGACGTCATTGACGGCGGTGAAACCCTTGAAGGACTTGGTGAGCTGGCGCGTTTCCAGAATGGTGTCGGCGGTCTTGTCGTGCATGGGTTGGGGGCGCTTCCAGAAGGCTGTCGGGCCATGTTGCTGTGCACAATGTGGACGGATTCTGGAGGACGGTCCCTGACCGGCCTATAGGTGCAAACACCGAGGGGCGCACAGAGGCACGCTGCACCGTCGAGGGCATGCGGCTTGCCATCGCGTGCATGCACACAGGAGTGTCGCGCGCGAGACGGCGCGAGCGCTCAGAGCAGGCGTTCGAGCCGGATCTGGTCGGCCAGGGATTCGCGTGCCCGGATCAGGTGAGCGCGTGTGCCATCCACCAGCACCTCCGCCGCACGGCCTCGGGTGTTGTAGTTGCTGGCCATGCTCATGCAATACGCACCTGCCGACAGAACGGCCAGCACGTCGCCGGCCTGCACTGCCAGGGCTCGGTCGCGCCCGATCCAGTCACCGCTCTCGCACACCGGCCCGACCACGTCCCACGTGAGGGCCTCTGCCGAGGCGCGTGGCGCGACCGGCACGATGCGGTGAAACGCCTGGTACATCGCGGGGCGTGGCAGATCGTTCATCGCGGCGTCCACGATCAGGAAGTTCTTCTGCTCGCCAGGCTTGAGGTACAGCACCTCCGTGAGGCACACGCCGGCATTGCCGACCAGCGAGCGGCCGGGCTCGATGCAGATCTGGCGTTCGCCAAAGCCTCGTGCGTCCAGGCGTTGCAGCAGGGCGCGCCAGAGCTCGTCGGCTTCGGGCGGGTTGTCGCCCTGGTAGTCGATGCCCAGACCACCGCCGAAGTCGATGTGTTCGATCGGCACGCCGGCTGCTTCGATCTGTTCCACGAGGTCGAGCACGCGGTCCATGGCATCGAGGTAGGGCCCGGTCTGAGTGATCTGGGAGCCGATGTGGCAGTCGATACCGACCACGCGCAGGCCTTGGCACGCTGCGGCATGCTGGTAGGTTGACAGCACCTCCTCGTGCGCGATGCCGAACTTGTTGCCCTTGAGGCCGGTGGAGATATAGGGGTGGGTTTGAGCGTCCACGTTCGGATTGACGCGGATGCTCACTGGCGCGCGCAGGCCCATGCCCCGGGCCACTTCATCCAGAACATCAAGCTCGGCGCGGCTTTCCACGTTGAAACAACCGATGCCTGCGGCGAGTGCCTGCTGCATCTCAGCGCGCGTCTTGCCCACACCGGAGAAGATCACCTTGGCTGGCTCCACACCCACTGTCAGGGCGCGTTCAAGCTCTCCACCGGAGACGATATCCAGCCCACATCCGGCCTGCACCAGCGTTTGGAGGATGGCCAGCGACGAGTTGGCCTTCATGGCGTAGCAGATCAGATGCCGGCGTCCTGCCAGCCCACGCTGGTACGCGGCCAGTGCCCGCAACATGGCGGCGCGGCTGTAAACAAACAATGGTGTGCCATGCTCGCGGGCCAGCGCAGCCACAGGCACGCCTTCGACCATCAGTTGCTGGTCGTGGTAGGTGACGAATGGCGGCAGCGAAGTGGCGGGCAGGCCGGCGAATGTGGTCATGCGGTTCGAGGCAAGGAGGGCAGGGGCGGCCAGGCGCATCAGCGCTCGGTGGGAGTGGCCGGTGTTTCGGCGGGAACGGTGGAAGCCGGTGGGGACTTCCGAGGCTTGGCTGCCTCGGGGCCGGGAAGGTACAGCGGCCCCCGTTGGCCACAAGCCGAGAGAACCAGGGCGGCCAAGGCGATGGCCATGACCCGCGAGGGGCCGATGGCCCGACCTAGAATGCGTTTCAAACCAAACATCGACGCATTGTACTTATCGACACTGCCTGCGACGACTCAGATAAGGCGCGTCGGGACGCACAACCCGATAAATCGCGCACTTGGCAATGCCAAGAGAAACCTCGAATTTTTCCGCAGCTTGACGGTACGTGCGGCCACCCTCTAGAAACCAAGCGACAAGCCGCCTCTCACGCTCAGGCGACAGGGTACGCACAGGCCCCCAAGTCTTCCCACGAGCACGCGCAGCAGCCTGACCAGCCATCACACGCTCACGAATGATGGAGCGTTCCAACTGAGCCACAGCGCCCAGAATCTGGAGCACAAATGTCCCCATCGAACTCGACGTATCTATAGGCTCAGTGAGCGAGCGAAAGCGAGCGCCACGGGCCTCGATCTGCGCGAGCAGGGAAAGCAGATCGGAGAGGCTTCGAGCGAGCCTATCGATCTTCCAGACGACCAACGTATCGCCGGGCTTGAGCGCACGCAATGCACGCTGCAACTGCGGACGCTTGCCGACGCCGCTGGCCTTGTCCTGATAGACCGTATCGACGCCAGCAGCGCCGAAAGCATCAAGCTGCAAACTGGTTTCCTGCTCGGACGTAGACACCCGTGCATAGCCTATGAACATGGCTTGCCCCCCTGTTTTGTTGCTATCCCGAACATAGCAAAGTATCGGGTTTTGCTTCCGTGACCAACCACACACCATCGCCCCACTTGGACACCCGATGTGAGATGACTACGTCACCGTCGCCCTGTTCGAAGGTGACTTCGATCAGCTCGCGGAAGGTGCAATGCAGCCGCATCTTGTGCACTGAGCCAATCTCCGTGCCGTTGCTTCGGCTATAGCGGTTGGACTCGCTAGGCGAGTCCTCAAAGTCCTTCATGATGTACTTCGACACATAGGCGGCCATCTTCGCCAGGCGCATCTTCTTATGACGCTTGTCACCGCCCCATTTCTTGCGCCCACCAACGAAACACATTCCGTTGTCGGCCCCAACAATGTCGCGCCAGATGCGCGTGCCCAACTCCCAAGCCTTGATCTTCACGCCCTTGTGCACTGCGTGCTGGGGGAGCTTGTGCGTAGCCACGTGGACGTGCATGGCACCACGCTCCTGGCGTTCGAACGAGGCGCAAAACCGAAACGAGCCAAGGGCTCGCTTCATGCGCTTAAACCAGATGTTGAAGTGTTGCTTACACAACGCTCGATCCTCTTGATTCTCCCGATACGTGAGCGTCAGCAGCTCATCAAAGCCTTCGGTGATGATGACCCTGCGGCACATCGTTTTCGCACGCCTAGCGTTCGATCTGAGAGAGCGCATGCGCTTCTCTTCGATCTCCTCGTTGAGTTCCGCCAGACGCTTGGCGCGGTCCGCGCCTTCGAACTCATGGACGATGTACGCAGCACGCTCCTCATAGGTCATGGGGGCGTCACAGGTGCCGACCTCTTCCCATGCCACTACGGGGCGCGCTGAGCGCTCTAGAACCCCGTTTTTGCGCCATTCGGTGACTTCCCACTGGTCCTCAAGAATCCGGCCTTCCAGGCGGATGTGAGAACCATCGGGTAGGCGTAGAATTCTGTCCATTGGCAACCTCCTATGTTGTCGATCTGCCCTGGGTGATGACAGTCACGCCAGGGCTTTTTTTTGGCCCCTACGGGGCCTATTTCCTAAAGTGATCTAAGAATGAATTACGGCGGCGCTGCGCGCCGCCGCCACGCTGCGCATGGCGGGCGGCACGCCACGCGCGCCGGGGAATGCTTGCTCGGAAGGGCGGCAGTTGCGCCCATGCCGGAGGCGCTGGCTATGCCCCCTCGCACTCTGGCATTCGCACTTCGGCATTCGCACTAGGCACTCGCACTGCGGCACTCTGGCACTCTGGCACTCGCAAGGGACGCCACTGCGTGCGCTATGTCCCATGTCTACGTGTCCGGCGTGTCCGGCGTGTCCTTCGTGTCTACGTGTCCGGCGTGTCTTCATGTCCTGCGTGTCTTCATGTCCGACGTGTCTACGTGAGCGCCGCCAGGGCAACCGGCATGGGCGCAACTGCCTTGTTGGCGTTGAAGTAAGGGCCATTGGTAAACCTACGTTGACATGGGGCGCTTCGCCCCCATACCCCAGACCCCGAACCCCTACGGGGTGCCCCACAGGGGGGCGGTTCGGGGCCCCTTGTTGTCCCCAGAGAAGGAAAGCCAACGGGTCAGAGCTAAAGAACACGACGACGCCGAGACTGTTCCCACATCTGATGCACTGAATAGGCAGCAAGCCAACGAATGGCGAGCCGAACCCGCTCATCAGGATCAGGCAGAGACGCAATAAGCCTTAGAGCCGCTGGCACAGGGCGAGGAGTGCCCAGGTTGGCGCGTTGCTGAGCACGAGGTAATCGGCGAGCTCGGAGAGCAGCAAGCCGACGAGAAAGCCACCCAACAGGGGCGCAGTGGTCCCAAGGCGGAAGAACCGAAAACGCGCCGTGCTCATAGTCGCCGCGGAAGATTTGGCGGGTGTCGTAGGCATCATGCAAGTCCCTCCCGGTATAAGTCCATCGGTCCGCGATCACGCTGTTGGCACCCTGGCCTATGCGAGCGACCACAAGGTGAAAGAAGGGCAGGTAGCCCCACTTGCGAAAACGGTTCGTGTCGAAAATCGCGCCGAGCGCTTCACCGGCCTGCGCGATGATCCAGCCGATGAATGGAATCTTGACCTTATCCATGCGGATGCAGTTGCAGGAGTACTCGACCAGGGCTTCACGCACCTGCTTGTCGATCATCACCACGTCCTGCACGATCAAGTACACATCCCACCCCTTTTTGCGGGCATGGATCAGCCAGTCCAGCAGATCGGCGCGGCCCTTGTCCTGAAAGCTGCGACTGTTCAGCCAAGTGCCCAACTCGTCAAGAATGAGCACGCCATTCAAACTCTCGTCGTAGCTGTCGGGGTTGCCATGGCCGATCGCATCGAGGTCGAACGCCGTTGGCTTGTCGGGAATGCGCACATAGCGCCCCGGCTTCTTGGGGTTGAGCTTTTCCACGCGGATATCGAGATTGCCCGCAACGCGACGACCGGCCCACATGGCTTGTTTGGCCATCCACACGCAAAACTTCGATTTGCCGGTGCCGAGCTTGCCCTGAACAGCGTAGACAGCCATCAGAGGTTAGCCGTCACAGTGACGGCATGAGCTTGGAGTTTGTAGGTCGCCACAGCGAGGACAGCTGTCATGTAGGTGGTCATGACGGTGCCAGCAACAGGAGGGAAGGCCAGACCCAAAAACTGCCCGTACTGCGTGTTGAAAAGCAACGACAGCAAGGGCACGATCCAGCCGTTGAAGGCGGTGACAAGGCCACTGGCGAGAGCGACGAGGACCGCAACACCGGCAATACGAATGGCGAGCTTCGCGGCAAAGAGCTTCGCCAGGAAGACACCAAGACTTGAGAACAGAGCGCCAAAAAAGGCAGCGAACAGTGGCATGTCAAACCCCCGTAGTGCGCATGAAAAGGTCGATGAGGCCCCATATCCCGGCGATCACCCACAGGAGGCTCATGAGGTCGTGGATGACGGGTTGAAACTGACAAACATCAATCTCAAGATCACCGAAGGCAGGGAGCACCAGGGCGGTACAGCCCGTAGGGAAAGAGAACGTCCACGACCAACCAGGAAGCGAGATATCGCGATGGTCGCCAAAGGCATCATTTGCATCCGTTTGCACTTTGCCGAGGTCGGTATTTGCTTGCGCGAAACGCGAGTCGGCATCGGCGGCAGCAGGTGTGCCGGTTTCATCGACCTTGACAGCACAGGCAGGCAAGGGAGGTGCGCCACACACCGCGCTGGCATCCTCACCGGGAGCGCCGGGCTCACCACGCGCGCCAGTACCGCCACGACCTACCGACGCCGAAGCAGGCCCGCCCGCATTGCCTCCAGAACCGGCTGTAGGCGTCCTACCTGCACCGGTTGAGCCCGAGCCCTCACCGGACGACGGTTTGAGCCCTGCGGATGGATTGCCGGCAAGAGTGGGCTTGTCTGGAGCAGCAACGGAAGGCAATGGACTGGCAGCCGTACCGACGCACACCGTCTTACCGTTCACCTCACCAACGAAGCCAGGACAGGAGGCATTCGGCGTTAGCGGCGATGCGGCAGTGTCCCCGGAAGTAGATGACTCACCCGTGATGACCATGGAGTAGTCACAGCTAAGCCGATAGAGACCCTGTGAACTAGGCTCCTGCGAGCGATAGCAAGACTGGACCGTAGCGATGTTGCCAACACACACACCATCGTTGTAGTCGTAGAGGTCGGACGGCTGCATGAGGTAGTCATGCACAAGGTCGTTAGCGTCAGGGTTGGAGCTACGACCCCAGCCCTCGGTGCGATTGAAGGTGCGGCCCTGGCCGACAACGCATTGCGTGCTAACACATTGCCAGTTGCCCGCAGCAGCACCGGAGCCGCTGAATTTTGGGACTTGACCACCAGTACAGCTCAAGGTCTGGAAGGTCCGAAAAACGGTGCCGCGAGCAGTCCCGCCAGACTGAAAACATTGCGCGGTATCGGGGCCGCTGATGGTGGTCGAGCCGTAAGGAACGCCCCAATAGTTCGCGAGATAGTACTGACACGACTCGGCTGCGGTCTTGTGGAACACGGTTGACCAACCGGTTTGGTTTGGGTACCAGACCTCATGCTGAGTGGCAGCAAATGAGGCAGAAGCGGCGAGGGCCGCGAACAGCCCGATGATGTATCGAAGCATGTTGCGGCCCTCAGGGATCACGCTGCGCCGCGGATCTTCTTGACGTACTTGATGGCGATCATGAAAACAACGCCAACGCCCGCCAGGATCACCAGCTCGCCCGAGTAGTCGGTGACCTTCGTCGTGACGTTGGTCACAACGGCGTCGAACGGGTCAGTGCCCTGCGCGAAGGCGGAAACGCTGGCGGTTGCCAGCACGACCAAGGCCAGAGCCTTGTTTTTCAGTTTCGAGAGCATGTTGTGCCCCTTTCAAAAACACCAGTGGAACGACTGGCAGCGGTATGCCGAGGCGGCATTCTTTTCAAGCCACGGACTTGATAGCCCGGATGTACGCAGTGGTCTTACCAGCGCTGTAGCCGATGGCCCAAAGGCCAGCAGTGGCAGAAACAATCTTCAAAATCATGGAGAGCTCAATCACAGCCGGTTCCCCGAGTTAAAGCCCATGGAAAAGGCGATGAAAGGGATGCACCAGAAGATGGCTTGCATGACATGAGCGGTGTTTGACCAGTCCATCACTTTCGCCTGCGATAAAGGCACTCGCGGAAAAGAGCACCGACGAGAAAGCCAACGAAACCTGAGATGACGCACAGCGCGATGGAACGCTCGATCAACGGGCCGCAGAGGTCGAAGACTTCACCGCTCATGAGTGACCCCTGAAAAACCGACGAAGTGCAGCCGAAACCGGAATGAGCGCAGCAAAGAATCCCAACAAGGCGAGATACACGACGCCGATGCTTGCGCATAGGAGAAGCCACTCCATCACCGACCCCTGAAGGCGCCACCGTGACGAACGTACTCATCCCAGGCCGAGGCCGGGTAGGCGGGCATGAGCGTTTGAGGCGCATGCGTGTTTTGGTAGGTGTAGGTGCCGCACGCCCCGAGCAGGAGCGCGACGATGCACACCGCGTGCAGGCGGCTCATGCTCAAGCCTTAGCAGGCGCGGGTTGCTGCGGTTGCTTGCCAGCGGGCGGGGCAGGCACAAGGCCCGTGAGCATCGCGGTGATCTTCCCAGCTTCCTTACCCCAGTCGGGCACAAGGAGCGCGAACGTGGCACGGAAGGTGCCCAGCGTGACCTTGTCACGCAGTTCGGGGGTGATGACACGCGAGGACAGCATGCCGACCGTTTCGACGTTGCCGTTGTCGTCCAACAGGATGCAGCGCGCTGCGAAATGTTCGTAGGCGTCGCCGCTGCGAGCGGTGCGCTCTTCTTTTTCGACCTTGATGACTTGGATGGTGCTGGAGAAAGACATGGTGGTTTCCTTTTTCAGGTTTGAGCGGCATGAGCACCGCTAGCTGTCCCACGCGTGAAGCAGTTAGCGGTGTTCATGAGCGAGCCGCAGGGGAAGGAAGGTCCAGGGCCATCTGTGCCCAATTCGGGCGGCTCTGGGTGGCCCTCTGCGCCTTCACAGCCCGGGGAGCCCGCAAAGGTCGCGGGGCCGATTCTTGTGACGCAGAGGGCCGAACTGGAGTGCTGTCATCGTCGTTGTTCCAACGGCAATCGCTGTTGGCGCAGTAAGCCTCATCAGCGACCGAGGTCGGAGCACCGCAACGCGGGCAGTGAGTGACGAAGCGCATGCCTTCGCCAGGCTTTCCAGTGGTGGCGCGGATCATGACCAGCGCCCGGGACGAGACACGTGCGCCGTCACGTAGACGTAGTCAACGTCATCGAACTTCACGCCCTCATGGCCGCCAGTGGGCACATAGTCGGTGGCATCGAGGCTGTAGCCGTCGTCATCGAAGCACCACCAGTTGTCGCGCTCCTCGCCCATAGAGCGGATGCGCTGGAGGTTGATGGGGCAACCGACGCGTGCAGGGAGGAAGGGGACTGGCGCTTGCTGCGAAGCAGCGAAGGCCGAGAACGAGAGTTGGTGCATTGCGGGCTCCTTTACAGTGGCGAGAAAGGAGCCGACATGCCGAACTTCCAGATAGAACTCAACCGCCTCATCGTCCAGACAGCAGTGTTGGAACTGATCGCCTGGGTGGTGGGCTTTGTCGTTCTGTACTTCGTGGTTCGAGCAGCAGTCAGAGACGGCATCAACGAATCACGACTGGGAGAACGGACCGTCGCCAAACCCAGAGCCAGACCAAGCACGCACGATGGCAACACACTGCCACCGATGCACGCTGACTGAAGAAATGGGAAGGGCATTGCGGGCTCCTGTTAAGATGAATTCCCGAAATCGATAGTTATCGAATTCGGTAACGCACTTTACCAAAAGAGGTAAACATGAGCCAATTGGATATTCTTATCGATAAAGGTAATTCGATATACGGAAGCCAGAAGGAACTGGCCCGCCAGCTAGGCAAGCCGGACACTCACATATCGATGTGGAGGAAGGGCAAGCGAAGCTGCACAGCACCGGACAGAGCCGAGCTTGCAGCCGCCGTAGGAGAGAACGCGACGATTGCCGCGCTAGAAGCGGTAATCGATGGAATCGACACCACTACGCTCGCCGGAAAGAAGGCGAAAGCGGAGCTTGAGAAGGCCCTTGCGAGGGTTCGCATACTGTAATGACCGACACCGAGTACCAGGACCGCGCAGAAGCCCTGCTGCGGGCGATTGAGCTGGCCTGCGACCGCATCAACGACGACACCGATGCCGACGTCGACAACCAGAGGGTGGGCGGCATGGTCACCCTGTCGTTTGCCAACGGCAGCCAGATCATTGTCAACCTCCAGAAGCCACTGCACGAGGTCTGGATGGCGGCCCGTGCCGGGGGCTTTCACTACAAGCACGACGGCAACGCCTGGATGGATACCAAGGGTCAGGGCGAGTTCTTCGCCCATCTTTCGCGCTGTGCCTCAGAGCAGGCGGGACAGCCGCTGAACTTCAGTTCCTGAACAGATCCAGGATGCTGCGGCGTTCCTCGGTGGGCCCTGCGGGTGGCTTGTTGATGGGAACACCGTGGGCATCCAGTTCGGCAGGAGCCCCGGCAGCGCCCGGCAAGGGATCCTGCAATCCCAGGCTGTGCACACCGCGGCCCGGACCGAACTCCTCGTAATACCACTCGCCGCCCACGTTGATCACACCGGAGGGTGGTGTGTAAGACGCGACGGGAACGCCTTTGAGGGCCTCGGACATGAAGGAAATCCAGATCGGCAGGCTCAGGCCGCCGCCGGTTTCGCGGCTGCCGAGGTTGCGCGGGGAGTCGTAGCCCACCCACGCCGCAGCCACCAGCGTGGGCTGGTACCCAACGAACCAGGCATCGACCGAATCGTTGGTGGTGCCGGTCTTGCCGTACAGGTCGGTCCGCTTGAGGGTGGACTGCGCTCGCGCTGCCGTGCCGGATCGGGTGATCTCCTGCAGCAGGCTGTTCATGATGAAGGCATTGCGAGGCTCGATCGCGCGCTGCTCTTCGGTGGGGCTCACCTCGGGCGCCTCGTACAGCAGCTTGCCTTTGTGGTCGCTCACCCGAAGGATGAGGGTGGGCGAAATGCGGTAGCCACCATTGGCAAACACCGCGTAGCCGGTGGCCATCTGCATGGGCGTGACCGAACCCGCGCCCAGCGCCATCGTGAGGTAGGGCGGGTGCTTGTCGGCATCGAAGCCAAAGCGCGACACCCACTGCTGCGCACTCTGCGTGCCGACCAACTGCAGCACGCGGATGGACACCATGTTTTTTGATTTGGCCAGCGCGCGCCGCACCGACATGGGCCCCTCGAACTGACCGTCATAGTTCTTGGGCTCCCACGGCTTGCCTCCCGTCTCGCCTGCGGAGTAGAAGAGCGGGGCGTCGTTGACCACCGTCATGGGCGTCACGCCCTTCTCCAGTGCTGCAGAGTAAATGAAGGGCTTGAAGCTCGAACCGGGTTGGCGCCAAGCCTGCGTGACATGGTTGAACTTGCTCTTCTGGAAGTCAAACCCGCCGACCAAGGCAATCACCTTGCCGGATCGCGGGTCCATTGCCACGAAGGCCGATTCGACCTCGGGCAGTTGCGTGATGCGCCAGACCTTCGGGGCGGTCTGGACGACCCGGATCACTGCGCCAGGCCGTATCTTGACGTTGGGGCCCGCCTTGTCAGACAGGCCCGATTGCACGGGTTTGAGGCCTTCGCCTGTGATCTCGAACGGTTCACCGTCCTGGCGCACGGCCACCACGCGCTTGGCATTGGCTTCCAGCACGACCGCCGACAACAAGTCGTCGTTGTCCGGACGATCGGTGAGCGCCTCGTCGATGGCATCGTCGCGCGCCGCCTTGTCCTGCGGCAAGTCGATGAACAGTTCCGGGCCTCGGTAGAACTGGCGCCGCTCGTAGTCGAGCACCCCTTGGCGCACGGCGCGGTAGGCCGCGAGCTGCTCGTTCGCCTTGATGGTGGTCGTCACGACCAGGCCTCGCGTGTAGGCTTCCTCGCCATACTGGGAAACGATGGACTGGCGCACCATCTCGGCCACGAACTCGGCGTGTGGCCGGTTCGACGGGTTCAATGCCCGCAACTGGAGCTGCTCTGCCTTGGCCACCTCGGCCTCTTCGGGGGTGATGAAGCCGTTTTCCACCATCCGGTCGATGATGTGCAACTGGCGCGCGCGTGCGCGGCGCGGATTCTTGACGGGGTTGTAGGCGGAAGGGGCCTGGGGCAGGCCAGCGAGCATGGCCGCTTCTGCGATCGTCACATCCTTCAGAGACTTGCCGAAATAGATCTGCGACGCCGCGGAGAAGCCGTAGGCGCGCTGCCCCAGGAAGATCTGGTTCATATAGATCTCGAGGATCTGCTCCTTGGTCAGCATGTGCTCGAGCTTGAACGTCAGCAGCACCTCGTAGATTTTTCGCGTGTAGCTCTTTTCGGCGGACAGGTACACATTGCGCGCCACCTGCATGGTGATGGTGGAGGCGCCCTGGCTCTTGGCCTGCCGCAAGTTGGCCAGCGCCGCACGCAACATGCCGCGGTAGTCGACGCCATTGTGTTCAAAGAAGCGCGCGTCTTCGATGGCCAGCACCGCGTTTTTCATCACGGCGGGGATTTCGTTGATGGTGAGCAGGTTGCGCCGCTCTTCACCGAACTCGCCGATCAGGGCCCCGTCGGAAGAGATCACGCGCAGAGGCAACTTGGGCCGGTAGTCGGCCAAGCCAGCGACCTCCGGCAGATTGGGGTAGGCCACCGCAAGCGCGATGCCCACTGCCATCAACACGCACGCAACACCCGCCACCGCCAGTCCGGCCAGACCCACCACCAAGCGACCAGCCCAGATGAGTGCAGTGCGCCCAGTCAATACTGACGTGTCGGAGGGGCGAGTCGAGGAAGTGTCGTTCTTGGGCATGCAGTCGTTCGGAGCCGGAGCCCGTGATTATAAAAATCGGGATGTCGCGCCCGGTGAGGCTCAACCGGCATATTGTGAGTTGTTGTGTATTTCTCGGCCAGATGGCCGATGAAGCGGTGAAACCGGGTCCAGAATGCGTATGCTTTTGACAACGTTTCCGTTTGTCTCAAAGGCAAAAAATCTTTGCTGGACAAGGGGCTTACTGCTAGCATTCAAGTGAATTATTAAGTTTGGCGACGCCTGTCGCCATCATTTTTGGGGGCCACCTTGATCTCATTGGGGTCGTTATTCAGCCGTGAACCGGCGCCCTTGTTGGGCATCGATGTCAGCTCATCCAGCGTCAAATTGGTGGAGCTGAGCCGCAACCGTTCGGGCGACCTGGTGCTGGAGCGTTGCGCTATGGAACCCCTGGAGCGAGGTTGGATTACCGACGGCAACATCGAGAAGTTCGATGAGGTCGCCGAAGCGGTGCGCCGCGTGGTCCGCAAGAGCGGCAGCAAGACCAAGAACGTGGCGCTCGCCTTGCCCGCGTCGGCCGTGATCACCAAGAAAATCATTCTGCCGGGCGGCCTCTCAGACAAGGAACTCGAGGCCCAAGTCGAATCCGAAGCCAATCAATACATTCCGTTCTCCCTGGATGAGGTCAGCCTTGACTTCTGCGTGATCGGTCCCAGCGCCAATTCGGTGGGCGATGTGGAGGTGCTGATCGCAGCCTCGCGCAAGGAAAAAGTCTCCGACCGACAGGGGCTGGCCGAGGCGGCCGGGCTCAAGCCGGTGGTGATGGACGTGGAGTCCTACGCCTCCCGCATGGCTGCGGGACGGGTGATTGAAACCTTGCCCAACCAGGGCGTGGACTCGCTGGTGGCTTTGTTCGAGGTGGGGGCCTTGACCACCAGCATGCAGGTGATGCGCAACGAAGACGTGCTGTACGAGCGCGACCAGGCCTTCGGGGGCGCGCAGCTGACGCAGCTCATCGTGCGCCAATACGGGTTTTCGTCGGACGAGGCCGAGGCGAAGAAGCGCTCGGGCGACCTTCCCGACGACTACCGTTCTGCGGTGCTCGACCCTTTCATCGAGAGCATGGCGCAGGAAGTTGGCCGCGCCCTTCAGTTTTTCTTCACCAGCACGCCTTACAACAAGGTTGATCACATCCTGCTCGCGGGCGGTAGCGCGGCTTTGCCGGGTTTGACCGAGGCCGTGACCCATCAGACCTCGTTCGCCTGCATGGTGATCAATCCCTTTGACGCCATGGAAATGGCGGCCTCCGTTCAGGCGCGGAAGATGTCCCGTGAGGCGCCGTCTTATCTGACGTCCACCGGGCTGGCGCTGCGGAGGTTCTACCAATGATCCTCATCAACCTGTTGCCTCATCGCGAGGCGGCCCGCAAGCGGCAAAAGGACCAGTTCTTCACCCAGCTCGGCTTGTCCGCGCTGTTGGGTGGGATGATCTGCGGTGCGGTTTTCACTTGGTATCAAGGGCAGATTTCGGCGCAGCAGGATCGAAACGCTTTTCTTCAAGGTGAAATCACGAAGCTTGATGCCGAGATCAAGGACATCGCCAACCTGCAGCGCGAAATCGCTTCCTTGCGCGCCCGCCAGACGGCGGTGGAAAACCTGCAGGGCGACCGCAACCTGCCCGTGCATCTGCTCGATGAGCTGGTGGCTCAATTGCCTGAAGGGGTTTATCTCACCAGCATGAAGCAGGACAACCAGAACGTGTTGCTCGTGGGTGTGGCTCAGTCGCAGGAGCGCGTTTCCGATCTGCTGCGCAACCTGTCCAACAACAGCCCCTGGCTGGTCCGGCCGGATCTGGTGGAAATCGTCGCGGCCAGGCCGGTGGCGGGAAACCGTGACCAGCGCCGAGTCTCGAATTTCACCATCCGTGTTTCGCTGAAACGCCCTTCGGCGCCTCCCGCCGCCGCGCCAGCCGCGCAGCGCAAAGTCTGAACTGGGGATCGCGCAACATGGCAAGAACGCCCAATATCGCAGTGGATTTCAAGGGAATCCAGGACAAGCTCAAAGCCCAGTTCACGGGACTCGATCCCAACGACCCCTCGCAATGGCCCGGGCTGCCCCGGAACCTGTTGTTTGTGGCGGTGTGCGCGGCGGTGGTCGCCGCACTCTGGTTTGCCTGGCTCAAGAACTCGGACGAGGAGCTGATGGCCGAAAAGGCGCGCGAGGTGCAATTGCGCGACGACTATCGCAAGAAGCTCGTGCAAGCCGTCAACCTGGATGCCTTGCGCAAGCAGCTCGAGCAGGTGCAGCAGTACGTGACGCAGCTCGAGAAGCAGTTGCCCAGCAAGGCCGAAATGGACGCCCTGCTGTCTGACATCAACCAGGCCGGACTGGGCCGCAGTTTGCAGTTTGAGCTCTTTCGCCCAGGGCAGGTGAGTGTCAAGGAATACTACGCGGAGTTGCCGATCGCGGTGCGTGTCACCGGGACCTACCATGACATCGGTCTTTTCGCCGCCGACATCGCCAACCTTTCCCGCATCGTCACGCTCAACAACCTGACCCTGACACCCATCAAAGATCGGGAGGGGGTGCTGACGCTGGATTGCACGGCAAAGACGTTCCGCTACCTGGATCAGGAAGAGATCGCTGCGCAGCAAAAGTCGGCTGCGCCAAAGGGAGCAAAACCGTGATGCACCGTCGATGGATCTCAACGGGCGCCACCATGTTGCTGGCATCGACACTCGCTGCGTGCACGTCGTCCGGTCAGGACGAGCTGAAGGTCTGGATGCAGACGGAGCGCAATTCGATCAAGCCCTCTGTCCAGCCCATTCCCGAGCCCACCAAGTTTGTTCCTCAGGCCTACCTCGGCGAGCGCCAGATGCAGCCCTTCAGCGAAGAGAAGCTGGCGAGTGTGCTGCGCGGCAGCCAGTCGGCGCCCGTGGCCAATGCGGCGCTCCTTGAGCCTGAATTGAACCGGCGCAAGCAACCTCTCGAAGCTCATCCGCTGGATGCGATGACCATGGTGGGCAGTCTCAACCGCGATGGAAAACTGGTGGCGCTGGTGAAGGTGGATAGCCTGCTGTACCAGGTCCGGCCCGGCAACTACCTGGGGCAGAACTACGGGCGTGTCACGCGCATCACCGAGACCGAAGTCGTGATGCGCGAGATCGTGCAGGATTCGGCGGGGGAATGGATCGAGCGCGCCGCGGCGCTGCAATTACAAGAGGGTGCTTCTAAATGAACAAGCCAAACAGGGCAGCGGGATTCGCCGCATTGGGACGGGGGATGCTCAAAGGGGCCGTGCTCGCCTGCGTGTTGTTGACCAGCGCGTGGGCGCAGGCGCAGAACGCGATCCAGTCCATCACGGGGGGAATCCAGGGGGGCGTGGAGGTCATTCGCATCAACACAACCCAGCCTCTGGCTGCCTTGCCGACGGGCTTCACCATTCAGGCCCCTGCGCGCATCGCACTGGATTTTCCTGGCGTGGCCAACGCCATCGGCCGCAACGCGGTGGACATCAACGAAGGCAATCTTCGCTCAGCCAACGTGGTCCAGGCCGGGGACCGCACGCGCGTGGTCATCAACCTGAAGCAGGCGGCCGCCTACGAAGCAAAGATTGATGGCAAGACCCTTCTGGTGGTGCTGGAGCGTTCTCAGCCAGTGAGCGCCACGACGTCGCCACCGTCGGCCTTTGCCGAAAACCGCAATCGCGACGTGGCCGCGTTGCGGGACATCGACTTCCGCCGCGGCGTGGGCAATGCGGGTCGCGTGGTGGTCGAGTTGGCCAACAACCAAGTGGGCGTGGACATTCGTCAGCAGGGTCAAAACCTGATCGTCGAGTTTCTCAAGACCTCGCTGCCGGAAGGCCTGCGCCGCCGCCTGGATGTCAGCGACTTCGGTACCCCCATTCAAAGTGTCACCACTTCGCAGGCGGGGGATCGCGTGCGCATGGTGGTGACCCCGACGGGCAACTGGGAGCATTCTGCCTACCAGAGCGACAACCAGTTCGTGCTGGAGGTGCGTGAGCAAAAGGTCGATGCTTCCAAGCTCACCCAGGGACCGGGTTACAACGGCGAGAAGTTGTCGCTCAATTTCCAGAACATCGAGGTGCGCTCGCTGTTGCAGGTGATCGCCGACTTCACCAATTTCAACATCGTCACTTCCGATTCGGTCACCGGTTCGGTCACTTTGCGACTCAAGGACGTGCCTTGGGACCAAGCGCTGGACATCATTCTGCAGGCCAAGGGCCTGGGCATGCGAAAGTCCGGCAACGTGCTGTGGATCGCGCCCAAGGATGAAATCGCGGCCCGCGAGAAGCAGGAGCTGGAATCGAAGGTATCGATTGAAAGCCTGGAGACCCTGAGGACGCAAGGTTTCCAGATGAACTACGCCAAGGCCGCCGACATCGCAGCGCAGCTCACGTCAGCAGGTAGCGGTGGCAGCGGTTCGGCCAACGCCCGCATCATCTCCGATCGTGGCAGCGTGATTTCCGAACCCCGGACCAACCAGCTTTTCGTGACGGACATTGCATCGCGCCTCGAGCAAGTGCAGGAATTGATCCGCAAGCTCGACATTCCGATCCGCCAGGTGATGATCGAAGCGCGCATTGTCGAAGCGGACGACACCTTTGGAAAATCCCTGGGCGTGCGCTTGGGTGGTGGTGTGCGCGGCTTCGGGGTGGGTTCGGCCAATGGCAACCCGATCCAGGGCAACTTTGGTTCCAACTACGGTGCTGCGTCTTCGCTCACGGGCCCCGCGCTCACCTCGGCGCCTTTCGTCAATTTGCCTGCCAACCCCAGCACGGCGCAGGCTGCGTCGTTTGCGCTGTCGCTGTTCAACCCCAGCGCTTCACGCTTCCTCAGCCTTGAAATTTCGGCGCTCGAATCCGACGGCAAGGGGCGCATTGTCTCCAGCCCGCGGGTGGTGACCGCCGACCAGGTCAAGGCCTTGATCGAACAGGGTACGGAGTTCCCGTACCAGACGGCCACCTCCAGTGGTGCCACGGCGATTGCGTTCCGCAAGGCCAACCTGAAGCTGGAGGTGACACCTCAGATCACGCCCGAAGGCAACATCATTCTGGACTTGGACATCAACAAGGACAGCCGGGGCGAGTCGACGCCGGACGGGATCGCGATCAACACCAAGCACGTGCAGACGCAGGTGCTGGTGGAGAACGGCGGAACGGTGGTGATCGGTGGCATCTTCGAGCAGACCGAACGGGATGAGGTCAACAAGGTGCCTTTGCTGGGTGACTTGCCGGCAGTGGGCAACCTGTTCAAGTCGCGCAACCGCATCGCGAACAAGTCCGAACTCCTGATCTTCATCACGCCACGTGTTTTGGGGCGCTCGGCGATCAATTGAGCGGTTCATCGAGCTATTTGATCGGCTTGCCGGGATCCGGCAAGTCGACTGTCGGGCGCCAGCTGGCCCGACGCCTCGCTCTCCCCTTCTTCGACTCCGATCACGTGATCGAGCAGCGCCTGGGCTGTTCGATCCGGGAGTTCTTCGAGCGGGAGGGCGAAGCGCGCTTTCGTGACCTCGAAGCCTCAGTCATCGATGAGTTGACCCAAGGACCTGTGGCCATCGTGTCCACCGGGGGCGGCTCCGTGTTGCGGCCAGAGAACCGCGAACACCTGCACAAGCGCGGCAAGGTCTTCTACCTGAAGTCCACGCCGGAAGAGGTGTACCGCCGGTTGCGTTACGACCGCAACCGCCCCTTGCTGCAGGTCGAAGACCCGTTGCAGCGCATTCGCGATCTGTTCGACGTGCGCGATCCGCTCTACCGGGAAACCGCTCATTTCGTCATTGAAACCGGCCGCCCCTCCGTGGCGACCTTGGTCAACATGATCGTGATGCAGCTTGAGCTCGATGGGGCGGTACCGCCCAATGTCAAGCTTCGACCGGATCCCGATACGCCCTAGCGCCGTTGCGACCCGCGGGACGCAACCGAATAAACTTGGCGCCCATGACCTCAAAGCACACGGCCCCAAGTTTCCAACAGGTGGACATTGATCTCGGCGATCGCAGCTATGGCATCGTGATCGGTGCCGGTCTGCTGGACGCGCCCGAGAGTTACGCCGGTCTGCCCAGCGCCGCCAGCGCGATGATCGTCACGAACCAGACCGTGGGACCCTTGTACCGGGACCGTCTGGTCGAATCGTTGTCATCGCAATACAAGGTCATCCACACCGTGGTGCTGCCCGACGGCGAGGTGCACAAGACCTGGGAATCGCTCAATCTCATTTTTGATGCCTTGCTGTCCCACGGTTGCGATCGCAAGACGGTGCTCTTTGCCCTGGGTGGCGGTGTGGTGGGCGATGTAACGGGGTTCGCCGCTGCAAGCTATATGCGAGGCGTCCCGTTCGTGCAGGTGCCGACGACCTTGCTTGCGCAAGTGGATTCGTCCGTGGGTGGCAAAACGGCCATCAACCATCCATTGGGCAAAAACATGATCGGGGCCTTTTACCAGCCTCGGCGTGTGCTGTGCGACCTCGATGTCCTCAAGACCCTGCCGGTCCGGGAACTCAGCGCGGGGCTGGCTGAGGTCATCAAGTACGGACCGATCGCCGACATGGCGTTCCTCGACTGGACAGAGGCCAATATGGACGCCCTCATGGCACGAGACCCAGGCGCGCTTGCCTTCGCCGTGCGCCGCAGCTGTGAGATCAAGGCCGGTGTGGTGGGGCAGGATGAACGCGAGTCGGGCATGCGCGCAATCCTCAATTTTGGCCACACTTTCGGGCACGCCATCGAGGCGGGCATGGGCTATGGCGCCTGGCTGCATGGCGAGGCGGTGGGTTGCGGCATGGTCATGGCTGCGCGCCTGTCCGCCGCCCTGGGTCTGGTAGACGATGCCTTTGTCGAGCGCCTCACGGCCCTTGTGCTTCGCGCGGGCTTGCCTGCAGTGGCGCCAGTGCTGGACGCCCGGGACAACGTAGGTCGCTATCTGGAACTGATGCGGGTGGACAAAAAGTCCGAAGGTGGGGCGATCAAGTTCGTGGTGATCGATGGTCCGGGGAGGGCCGTTGTGCGTGGGGCTCCCGATGCAATGGTGGCGCGGGTGATCGAAGCCAGTTGCCGGGCCTGATGGCCGTGTCCAACGCTGCTTTGCCAGCCGGACTGGCGGACTTCGCCTGCGACCCGGCGCGCAGCCGGGGCCGCCGCCATCCCGAACCCGAGGCGCCGACCCGCACGGCTTTCCAGCGTGACCGGGACCGCGTGATCCACTCAACCGCGTTCAGGCGACTGGTCTACAAGACCCAGGTGTTTCTGAACCATGAGGGCGACCTGTTCCGCACCCGTCTGACCCATTCGCTCGAGGTCGCTCAACTGGGCCGCAGCATCGCGCGTTCGCTTCGCCTCAACGAAGACCTTGTTGAAGCGATCGCCCTGGCGCATGACCTGGGGCACACACCGTTCGGCCACGCCGGACAGGATGCCCTCAACGCCTGCCTGAAGGCCGCGTCTGCGCAGGCCGCCCCCGGTGACACGGACAGCTGGGGGTTCGAGCACAATCTTCAGAGCTTGCGCGTGGTCGATGAACTGGAAGAGCGTTACCCCGCATTCGACGGGCTCAACCTCTGTTTCGAGACGCGTGAAGGTATTCTCAAACACTGTTCGAAGGCCAATGCCCAGCGGTTGGAGCAGCAGGAGCCGGGGGGCGTGGCAGCGCGCTTTCTCCAGGGAGGGTCGCCGTCGCTGGAGGCGCAGTTGTGCAACCTGGCCGACGAGATTGCCTACAACGCGCACGACATCGACGACGGTGTGCGCTCGGGCTTGCTGACCCTGGACCAAATGGCCGACGTGGAGCTGTTTGAACACTACCGTCGCACGGCCCTGGTGGCGCATCCGAAGCTTCAAGGGCGCCGTCTGTTGTTCGAATCCATTCGTCTCATGCTCAGCGACCAAGTCTATGACGTCATCGACACCACGCGTGAGCGGCTCGCGTCGGCTGCGGTCGACAGCGTGGAAGCGGTGCGCATGGGCGCACCGCTGGTGGCCTTCTCCGATGGGATGAAAGAGCGCTCACAGGTGCTCAAGCGTTTTCTCTTCCGCAACCTCTATCGGCATCCGCAGGTGATGGAGACCACCGACAGGGCGCGCCGCGTGGTCAGTGACCTGTTTGATCGCTACATGAACGCGCCGGGTGAGTTGCCCGAAGCGCATGGGCGCAAGCAGCACCTGGCACGCGCGGTGGCGGACTACATTGCAGGCATGACGGACCGATTCGCCATCCGCGAACACGAGCGTCTGTATGGCGCGGTGCTGTTCCCATGACGGCGCCGACTGGTCTCGCTCCCAGACCCCTTGCGGTCCTGGTGGTTGGCGTGGGCGTGACCTGCGCCTTGCATGTGGGCAAGCTGCCGGTCGCCATACCCGTGCTGCGTGAAAGCCTGGGTCTCAGCCTGGTCCAGGCTGGTTTCCTGCTGTCGCTGGTGCAACTCGCCGGCATGACGTTGGGCCTCGTGGTCGGGCTGATGGCCGATCGCTTGGGACCGCGCCGTGTGATGCTGGCGGGGCTGTTGCTGCTCGCGGTGGGGAGCGCTTTGGGTGCCCTTTCCCCCAACGTTCACGTGTTGCTTGCCACGCGCGTGATCGAGGGCATGGGATTCCTGTCGGCGGTTCTGCCGGCACCCGGCTTGCTGCGGCAGCGTGTGCACCATGCTCCCACGCTGTCCCGTTCGCTGGGGTGGTGGGGCGCTTACATGCCACTGGGCACCTCGATGGCCCTGTTGCTCGGCGTGCCTTTGTTGTCTGCCGTCGGGTGGCGCTGGGCCTGGTTGCTGCTGGCGCTGCTTTCCTTGCTGGCAGCGGCGGGATTGGCCAAGTGGGTGCCCCCCGATGCACAGGCGGGTGCGGCGCCGGTGGCGACCGCCCTGGGCCCGCGACTGCGGCGCACGTTGAAGGCCCCCGGGCCGTGGCTGATGGCTCTGGCGTTCTTCCTGTATTCGGGGCAATGGTTGGCCGTGGTCGGCTTCCTGCCGACGATCTACCACCAGGCCGGCTACACGGGGGCCACGGTGGCCATGCTCAGCGCCCTGGCGGCGGGCATCAACATGGTCGGCAACATCGGCGGGGGGTGGTGGCTCGCCAGGGGCGCGCGGCCAGGCGCGGTGCTCGCGCTGGCCTACATGGCCATGGGCGCAGGCGCCTGGGTGGCCTTTGGCGCAGAGGGTCACGCGGTGGCGCAGTACCTTGCCGTGCTGATCTTCTCCGGAGTAGGCGGGCTGATTCCCGGGACGCTGTTCGGGCTGGCGGTCAAACTCGCTCCCGACAACGAGACGGTATCCACCACGGTGGGCTGGATGCAACAGTTTTCGGCACTGGGGCAATTTCTCGGGCCGCCGCTGGTGGCCTGGGTGGCCACCCTGGTCGGCGGTTGGCAATGGACCTGGACGGTGACCGGTGCATCCTCGTTGCTGGGGGTGTTGCTCGCCAGCCGATTGCAGGCAGTGTGGCGCACCCGACCATAATCGAAGCCGGACTCTCCGTCGCCGCTTCGCGGTGACGCCCACCTGACCGCACCATGGCCCGACTTCCCCGCCTGACTGTCGCCGGCTACCCGCACCACGTCATCCAGCGCGGCAACAACCGCCAGGACATTGTGCGCAGTGACGCCGATCGTGAATTTCTGCTGGAGCTGGTGGGTGAAAGCGCGCGCCAGCATCAGGTCGCGCTCAACGGTTATGTGTTGATGGACAACCATTTCCACCTGCTGCTCACACCGGAAACGGTCCAAGGCGTGCCGCTGATGATGCAGGCCGTCGGACGGCGCTACGTGCGTTACTTCAACGACCGCTATCACCGCAGCGGTACGCTCTGGGAAGGGCGTTACAAGTCCACGCTGGTTCAGACCGAACGCTATCTGCTCGCCTGCATGGTCTACCTGGACCTCAATCCCGTGCGCGCCGGCCTGGTGGCCGACCCCAAGAACCATCTCTGGTCCAGCCACCGCCACTACATCGGCCAGGCATCGGACCGGCGGATCACGACGCCTCCCGTGTACTGGGGACTGGGCAACACGCCGTTTGCTCGTGAAGCTGCCTACACCGACTTGGTGCATTCAGGGCAGACGGCGGCCGAGCAAGGTGCCATTACGGACGCCACGCTGCACGGGTGGGCGCTCGGGGATGCGGCATTCGCAGCCGAGTTGCAAAAGCGCACCCCGCGACGGATCGCTCGTGGGCGCCCGGGTCGTCCCGCGTCCCGCCCCCCCGAAGACCCATGAGCCAAGGCGTCCCGCCAGGCTCCACAGCCTTTTGACTCATTTTTAATCTGTCCCCATTAATATCTTACCGGTGATGATTGCTGTTTAATTGGAATCTGACCCCATTTAATTTCCTTGGCATTGTTGTTGCAATGCAATATGCTCGCGTTCCCGATTTTTGCTTTAGCCCCCCACGAACCGAGAAGGAAGCGCCATGACCACGGCAGCCGAGCAGCAGCACCTCCAGCAATACGGTCTGTACGACCCTTCGCACGAGCACGACGCGTGTGGCGTGGGCTTTGTGGCCCATATCAAGGGCGAAAAGAGCCACGCCATCGTGAAGCAGGGCCTGAAGATCCTGGAGAACCTCGACCATCGGGGCGCCGTCGGCGCCGACAAACTCATGGGCGACGGGGCAGGGCTGCTGATCCAATTGCCGGACGCGCTGTACCGCGAGGAAATGGCAGCTCAAGGCGTGGTCCTGCCACCGGCAGGCGAGTACGGCGTGGGCATGATCTTCATGCCCAAGGAGCATGCCAGCCGCCTGGCTTGTGAACAGGAAATGGAGCGTGCCATCGCCGCAGAAGGACAAGTGCTGCTGGGCTGGCGCGATGTGCCTGTCAACCGCGACATGCCGATGTCGCCCACCGTGCGGGAGAAGGAGCCGATCATCCGCCAGGTGTTCATCGGTCGCGGCAACGACGTGATCGTGCAGGACGCGCTCGAACGCAAGCTCTATGTGATCCGCAAGACCGCCAGCGCCAACATCCAGCGCCTCAAGCTGACGCACAGCAAAGAGTATTACGTGGTCAGCATGAGCAGCCGCACCGTGGTCTACAAAGGCCTGCTGCTGGCCGACCAGGTGGGCACCTATTTCCGCGACCTTGAAGATGAGCGCTGCGTCTCCGCCCTGGGCCTGGTGCACCAGCGCTTCTCGACCAACACCTTTCCAGAGTGGCCGTTGGCCCATCCCTACCGCTACGTGGCCCACAACGGCGAGATCAACACCGTCAAGGGCAACTACAACTGGATGAAGGCGCGCGAGGGTGTGATGTCCTCGCCGGTGCTCGGGGCCGACCTGCAGAAGCTCTATCCGATCAGCTTCGCCAGCCAGTCCGACACGGCCACCTTCGACAACTGCCTTGAATTGCTCACGATGGCCGGCTACCCGCTGGCCCAGGCGGTCATGATGATGATTCCAGAGCCCTGGGAGCAGCACACCACCATGGACAGCCGCCGCAAGGCCTTCTATGAATACCATGCCGCGATGATGGAGCCCTGGGACGGCCCGGCTTCCATTGTGTTCACCGACGGTCGCCAGATCGGCGCCACGCTGGACCGCAACGGCCTGCGCCCATCGCGCTACTGCATCACCGACGACGACTTCGTCATCATGGGTTCCGAGTCGGGCGTGCTGCCCGTGCCTGAAAACAAGATTGTGCGCAAGTGGCGCCTGCAGCCCGGCAAGATGTTCCTGATCGACCTGGAACAGGGCCGCATGATCGATGACGAGGAGCTCAAGGCCAATCTTGCAAACAGCAAGCCTTACAAGCAGTGGATCGACAACCTGCGCATCCGGCTTGATGATGTGGAAACGCCCGTGGCCGGCGAGTCCGCACAGGAGCAGCGCATCACCGCCACCGAACCCCAGGCCGCAGGTGTCGAGCGCGTGGCGCCCGAACTGCTGGACCGTCAGCAGGCGTTCGGCTACACGCAGGAAGACATCAAGTTCCTGATGAGCCCGATGGCCGCCAATGGCGAGGAAGGCATCGGCTCGATGGGCAACGACAGCCCGCTGGCCGTGCTGTCCGACAAGAACAAGCCGCTCTACAACTACTTCAAGCAGCTGTTCGCGCAAGTGACGAATCCGCCGATCGACCCGATCCGGGAGGCGATCGTGATGTCGCTGGTGTCTTTCATCGGTCCCAAGCCCAACTTGCTGGACATCAATCAGGTCAATCCGCCGATGCGCCTCGAAGTGAGCCAGCCGGTGCTCGACTTCGCCGACATGGCCAAGCTGCGCGACATCGACGCCGTGACCCAGGGCAAGTTCCGCAGCCACACGCTGGACATCACCTACCCTGCGGCCTGGGGCCGGGAAGGTGTGGAGGCCAAGCTGGCCTCGCTGTGCGCAAGCGCGGTGGACGCCATCAAGGGTGGCAAGAACATCCTGATCATCAGCGACCGCGCTGTCAGCGCCACGCAGATCGCCATTCCCGCGCTGCTGGCGCTGTCGGCGATTCACCAGCACCTCGTGCGCGAAGGCCTTCGGACCACCGCTGGCCTGGTGGTCGAGACCGGCACGGCGCGCGAAGTGCACCACTTTGCCGTGCTCGCCGGCTACGGCGCCGAGGCTGTGCACCCCTACCTCGCCATGGAAACCCTGGCCGCGATCAGCCAGGGGCTGCCCGGTGACCTGAGCGCCGACAAGGCGATTTACAACTACGTCAAGGCGATCGGCAAAGGCCTGTCCAAGATCATGTCCAAGATGGGCGTGTCGACCTACATGTCGTATTGCGGTGCGCAGCTGTTCGAAGCGATCGGCCTCAACAGCGAAACGGTGGACAAGTACTTCACCGGCACCGCCAGTCGCGTGGGCGGCATCGGGGTGTTCGAGATCGCCGAAGAAGGCATTCGCATGCACAAGGCCGCCTTCGGCGACGACCCGGTGCTGGCCTCGATGCTTGAAACCGGCGGTGAGTACGCCTGGCGCGCCCGGGGCGAAGAGCATATGTGGACGCCCGACGCCATTGCCAAGCTGCAGCACAGCACGCGCGCGAACAACTGGAACACGTACAAGGAGTACGCCCAGATCATCAACGATCAGAGCCGCCGCCACATGACGTTGCGCGGCCTGTTCGAGTTCAAGATCAACCCCAGTACCGCGATCTCGATCGACGAGGTCGAGCCAGCGGCCGAAATCGTCAAACGCTTTGCCACTGGCGCCATGTCGCTGGGCTCCATCTCGACCGAGGCTCACGCCACGCTGGCCGTCGCCATGAACCGCATCGGTGGCAAGAGCAACACCGGTGAAGGTGGAGAGGACGCGCTGCGTTACCGCAACGAGCTCAAGGGCATCCCGATCAAGCAAGGCCAGACCATGTCGGACTTGCTGGGCAAGGACACCTTCGAAGTGGATTACGAGCTGCAGGCGGGTGACTCGATGCGCTCGAAGATCAAGCAGGTGGCCTCTGGTCGCTTCGGTGTCACGGCCGAGTACCTCAACAGCGCCGACCAGATCCAGATCAAGATGGCACAGGGTGCCAAGCCTGGCGAGGGCGGGCAACTGCCCGGTGGCAAGGTGAGCGACTACATCGGCAAGCTGCGCCACAGCGTGCCGGGCGTGGGCCTGATCTCCCCACCGCCGCACCACGACATCTACTCCATCGAGGACCTGGCGCAGCTGATCCACGACCTGAAGAATGTCGCGCCGCACTCCAGCATCAGCGTCAAGCTGGTGTCCGAGATCGGCGTGGGCACCATCGCCGCAGGCGTGGCCAAGTGCAAGGCCGATCACGTGGTGATCGCCGGCCATGACGGCGGTACGGGCGCTTCGCCCTGGTCGTCCATCAAGCATGCCGGCAGTCCCTGGGAAATCGGCCTGGCCGAAACGCAGCAGACACTGGTGCTCAACCGCCTGCGCAGCCGCATTCGCGTGCAGGCCGACGGCCAGATGAAGACCGGCCGCGATGTGGTGATCGGTGCCCTGCTCGGTGCCGATGAGTTTGGCTTTGCCACGGCGCCCCTGGTGGTCGAGGGCTGCATCATGATGCGCAAGTGCCACCTCAATACCTGCCCGGTGGGCGTGGCCACGCAAGATCCGGTGCTTCGCAAGAAGTTCAGCGGCAAGCCCGAGCACGTGGTGAACTACTTCTTCTTCATCGCCGAAGAAGCGCGCCAGATCATGGCCCAGCTGGGCATCCGCAAGTTCGACGACCTGATCGGCCGTGCCGACTTGCTCGATATGAAGCAGGGCATCGAGCACTGGAAGGCGCGCGGTCTGGACTTCGGTCGCCTGCTGGCTCAGCCGGTGGTGCCTGCCGACGTGCCACGCTTCCACACCCAGGAGCAGGAGCATGGGCTGGAGAAGTCGCTCGACAACATCCTGATCCAGAAGTCGCGTGCAGCGATTGACAAGGGCGAGCGAGTGCAGTTCATCGAGGTGGCGCGCAACGTCAACCGTTCGGTGGGCGCCATGCTCTCGGGCGCCGTGACGAAGGTGCACCCCGAAGGTCTGCCTGACGACACCATCCGCATCCAGCTCGAAGGCACAGGCGGTCAATCGTTTGGCGCCTTCCTTACACGCGGGATCACGCTCTACCTCATCGGCGATGCCAACGATTACACCGGCAAGGGCCTCTCCGGCGGCCGTGTGGTGGTGCGTCCCAGCATCGACTTCCGGGGTGAAGCCACTCGCAACATCATCGTGGGCAACACCGTGATGTACGGTGCCACCACCGGCGAAGCCTTCTTCAGCGGCGTGGCTGGCGAGCGCTTCGCGGTGCGCTTGTCGGGTGCCACTGCGGTGGTGGAAGGAACGGGTGACCACGGTTGCGAGTACATGACCGGTGGCACCGTGGTCGTGCTGGGCAAGACCGGCCGCAACTTCGCCGCTGGCATGAGCGGCGGCATTGCCTACGTGTACGACGAAGATGGCGACTTCGCCAAGCGCTGCAACACGGCAATGGTCAGCCTGGAAAAGGTGTTGTCCACCGCCGAGCAGGAGGCCACGCTGGACCGCGCCGTCTGGCACCGCGATATGAGCGATGAAGCGCAGTTGAAGAAACTGCTGGAGGAGCACAACCGCTGGACTGGCAGCAAGCGCGCTCGCGAGTTGCTCGACACCTGGGCGCAGGCGCGCGGCAAGTTCGTGAAGGTCTTCCCGAACGAATACAAGCGTGCGCTGGGCGAAATCCATGCCCGCAAGGCCGCGGCTGTGGTCACCACCAAGGCCCAGACCACGGCGAAGAAGGCCACGGCGCCTGCCAAGTAAGCCCGCCGCACGCACGAACACGAAGGAATCGCATCATGGGAAAAGTCACCGGCTTCATGGAATACGAGCGTCTCGAAGAGGGCTATAAGCCCGTGCCCGAGCGTCTGAAGCACTACAAGGAATTCGTCGTTGGCCTCGATGAGGCGCAATCCAAGGTCCAGGCCGCGCGTTGCATGGACTGCGGCACGCCGTTCTGCAACAGCGGCTGCCCGGTCAACAACATCATTCCTGACTTCAACGACCTCGTGTACCAAGGCGATTGGCAAAACGCCATCACCGTGCTGCACAGCACCAACAACTTCCCCGAATTCACCGGACGCATCTGTCCCGCCCCCTGCGAAGCCGCCTGCACGCTGAACGTGAACGACGACGCTGTGGGCATCAAGTCGATCGAGCATGCCATCATCGACCGCGCCTGGGCCGAAGGCTGGGTGCAGCCGCAGCCTGCGCGCCACAAGACCGGCAAGAAGATCGCTGTGGTCGGTTCGGGCCCGGCCGGCATGGCTGCAGCACAGCAACTCGCGCGCGCCGGTCACGATGTGACCTTGTTCGAGAAGAACGACCGAATCGGCGGCCTTCTGCGCTACGGCATTCCCGATTTCAAGATGGAGAAGAGCCACATCGACTTGCGCGTCAAGCAGATGGAGGCGGAAGGCGTTGTGTTTCGCACCGGTGTCATGGTCGGAGCCCTGCCCAAGGGCAGCAAGGTCACCAACTGGGCCGAAGAGACCATTTCTCCTGAGCAGTTGCAGAAGGACTTCGACGCCGTGCTGCTGACCGGTGGCTCCGAGCAGAGCCGCGATCTACCCGTCCCTGGCCGCGACCTGGACGGCATCCATTTTGCGATGGAGTTCCTGCCGCAACAGAACAAGGTCAACGCTGGCGACAAGCTCAAGGGGCAGCTGCGAGCCGATGGCAAGCACGTCATCGTGATCGGCGGCGGCGATACCGGCAGCGACTGTGTGGGTACCAGCAACCGCCACGGTGCCTTGAGCGTCACGCAGTTCGAGGTCATGCCGCAGCCGCCGGAACAGGAAAACAAGCCCCTGGTGTGGCCCTACTGGCCACTGAAGTTGCGCACCAGCTCCAGTCACGAGGAAGGCTGCGTGCGCGAGTTCGCCATCTCCACGAAGGAGTTCATCGGCGAAAAGGGCAAGGTGACGGGACTTACCACCGTGCACGTCGAGATGAAGGACGGCAAACTCGTCGAGATTCCCGGGACGGAGAAAACCTACAAGGCCGATTTGGTGCTGCTTGCCATGGGGTTCGTGAACCCTGTTGCCACCATCCTGGACGGCTTCGGCGTCGAGAAGGATGCGCGCGGCAATGCCAAGGCCAGCACCGACTTCACGGGTGGCTACGCGACCAACGTGCCCAAGGTGTTTGCCGCGGGCGACATGCGCCGTGGCCAGAGCCTGGTGGTATGGGCGATCCGCGAAGGCCGCCAGGCCGCACGTGCAGTGGACGAGTTCCTGATGGGTTTTTCCGACTTGCCGCGCTGACATTGACGGAAACATAACGGTGCCAGGGGTTCAGCCGTGAATCCCGTATCATTCAAAAACCGGGCGCTGAACTGCCCGGTTTTTGTTTGATGCCCATCGATTCCTCCTCCTCCTCCTCTCTGGTCGAACTGCGCAACCTGACCTTCGGTTATGGCGAGCGCGCCATCCTCGACAACATTTCGCTGACCGTGCCGCGCGGCAAGGTCACGGCGCTCATGGGTGCGTCCGGCGGCGGCAAGACAACGGTCCTGCGGCTGATCGGTGGGCAGATCCGGGGCCAATCGGGCCAAACGCTGTTCGACGGGCAGGATGTCACCACCATGGGCCCCAAAGCGCTGTACGAGGCGCGCCGACGCATGGGCATGCTGTTCCAGTTTGGTGCGCTGTTCACCGACATGAGCGTGTTCGACAACGTGGCCTTTCCACTGCGAGAGCACACCCGGTTGCCTGAAGCCCTGGTGCGCGACATCGTGCTGATGAAGCTCAACGCGGTGGGCTTGCGCGGCGCGCGCGACCTCATGCCCAGCGAGCTCTCGGGCGGCATGGCCCGGCGCGTGGCGCTGGCGCGCGCGATCGCGCTGGACCCCGAGCTCGTGATGTACGACGAGCCCTTCGCAGGCCTGGACCCGATTTCGCTGGGCACCGCCGCTCGTCTGATCCGCCAGCTCAACGACGCCATGGGCTTGACCAGCATCGTGGTGTCGCACGATTTGGACGAGACCTTTCACATCGCCGATCAGGTGATCGTGCTGGCCAACGGCAAGATCGCCGCTCAAGGCACGCCCGAAGAGGTGCGGCACAGCCAGGACCCGCTGGTGCACCAGTTCGTCAACGCCTTGCCCGATGGGCCGGTGCGTTTCCACCACCCGGGCCCGGAACTCCTCGAGGATTTCGGCCCCCTCCGCCGGGGAGCACGCCCATGAACGCCCTGCATCCCGCCCGCGTGGGCCGTGCGGTGCGCCTGCAGCTCGCTGGCATCGGCCATGGCACCCGCCTGTTTGGCCGCTTGGTGTGGCTCATGGGGGCGGCGCTGCGCCGGCCCTCGCTGGTGCGCGACCAGATCCATTTCCTGGGCAACCACTCGCTGGCCATCATCAGCGTCTCTGGCCTTTTCGTCGGCTTCGTGCTCAGCCTGCAGGGTTACTACACGCTGCAGCGCTACGGCGCCACCGAGGCGCTGGGCCTGCTGGTGGCGCTCTCGCTCATGCGCGAGCTTGGTCCGGTGGTCACTGCGTTGCTGTTCGCGGGCCGTGCCGGCACGTCGCTCACGGCCGAGATCGGTCTCATGAAGGCTGGCGAACAGCTCAGCGCCATGGAAATGATGGCGGTGGATCCGGTGCGACGCGTGCTGGCGCCGCGCTTCGTGGCCGGGGTCATCACCATGCCTTTGCTTGCCGCGGTGTTCAGCGCCGTCGGTATCGTCGGTGGCTGGGTGGTCGGCGTGCTGCTCATCGGCCTGGACGGTGGTGCCTTCTGGAGCCAGATGCAGGGTGGGGTGGATGTGTGGGCCGACGTGGGCAACGGCATCATCAAGAGCGTGGTGTTCGGCTTTGCCGTCACTTTTGTGGCCCTGCTGCAGGGTTTCGACGCACATCCGACGCCCGAAGGGGTTTCTCGCGCCACCACCCGCACCGTGGTGGTGGCTTCGCTGAGCGTGCTGGCGCTGGACTTCGTCCTTACCGCCATGATGTTCAGCATCTGATTGGAGTGGATGGACATGCAAACTTCCAAAAATGATTTCTGGGTAGGCCTGTTCGTGCTGATTGGCGCGGCCGCCATCCTCTTCCTTGCGCTGCAGTCGGCCAACTTGCTCAGCCTGAATTTCGAGAAGACCTACCACCTGGTCGGCCGCTTCGACAACATCGGTGGCCTCAAGCCCAAGGCGGCCGTGCGCAGCGCTGGCGTGGTGGTCGGTCGAGTCGAGTCCATCACCTTCGACGACAAGACCTTCCAGGCCAGCATCCGGCTGGAGCTGCAATCTCGCTACGCCTTCCCCAAGGACAGCTCGCTCAAGATCCTGACCAGCGGCTTGCTTGGGGAGCAGTACATTGGCATCGAACCAGGTGGCGACGAGCGCAACTTCGCCGATGGCGACGTGGTGACCCAGACACAATCGGCCATCGTCCTGGAGAATCTGATCAGCCAGTTCCTCTTCAGCCGTGCCGCCGATGGCAGCAACAAGGACGCCGAAACGGCGAAATAGCGTTGTGGGGGCTTTGCAACGCCCCTCACGAAGGCACTCCGGGCGCACCGAAAATGCAGGCTGTTCGCAAAAACAACAGCCGGGTGCACAACCCAGGGGAAACCACAACATGACACACCACCACAGCCCCATCGCGGCAGTCTGCAAAGGCACGGCGCTGGCATTGACGCTCGCATGGATGGCCGGCTGCGCCACAGGCCCGGACGCCAACCCACGCGACCCGCTCGAACCTTTCAACCGCGGCGTGTACCAGTTCAACGATGCGGTGGACACCGCCGTGCTCAAGCCCGTGGCCACTGCCTACCAGAAGGTCACACCCAGCCCGGTGCGCACCGGTGTGAGCAATTTCTTCGGCAACCTGGGTGACCTCTGGTCGTCGGTCAATGCCGGCCTGCAACTGCGCCCGCGCGAGGCGACCGAGAACCTCATGCGTTTCAGCGTGAATACGGTGTTCGGTATCGCCGGCGTGCTCGACATTGCCAGTGAGATGGGCATTCCCCGCACTCGCCTCGATTTTGGCCAGACCATGGGGCGCTGGGGCGCGCCCTCGGGGCCTTATCTCGTGTTGCCATTGCTCGGCCCCTCATCGGTGCGGGACGGTACCGGCCTGGTGGTGGATGCCACCGGGGATCCTGTGTCGAGCATGAATCACGTGCCTTCGCGCAATTCCGTGCTGGCGCTGCGCGTGGTCGACACCCGCGCCGGACTGCTGCGGGCCACCAACCTGCTGGAGGACGCCGCGCTGGATAAATACAGCTTCACACGCGATTTCTACCTGAACCGCCGGCAAAACCAGATTGATGACTTGATCGACAAGGGCATCGGTCTGGGTAACGACGGCGCCGACACAGATACGAATCGCAACGATTGATAGGGACGCCCTTCACAATCCGGGCGCCCCGATGAACTACGCTGCAATGTCTGCAGCAAGGCCGCCTGGCCTCGAAAGGAACACATGATGAAACGCCGCTCCTGGCTCGCCGCCCTGTTCATGTCTGCCGCCGCGGGTTTAACCTCTCTTCCTTCGCTTGCCCAGGACGAGGCGCCGGACGCCATGGTCAAGCGCCTGTCCACCGAGGTGCTGGCTACCATCAAGGCCGACCCGGCCATTCAGGCTGGTGACATGAACCGCATCATCGCGCTGGTGGACAGCAAGATCATGCCCAACGTGAATTTCTCGCGCATGACCGCCTCTGCGGTGGGGCGCTACTGGCGCCAGGCCACCCCCGAGCAACAGAAGCAATTGCAGGACGAGTTCAAGACCCTGCTGGTGCGCACCTACGCCGGCGCGCTGCGCCAGGTGAGCGACCAGACCGTCGAGGTGCAACCCATGCGCTCCGCCCCCGGCGACGAGGACGTGGTGGTGCGCACCCTGGTCAAGGGCCGCGGCGATCCGGTGCAGCTCGACTACCGTCTGCACAAAACGCCCGGCCAGGGCACCGGCTGGAAGATCTACGACCTGAACGTGCTCGGCATCTGGCTGGTCGACACCTACCGACCGCAGTTCGCCCAGCAGATCAACGCCGGGGGCATCGACAAGCTGCTGCAGACGCTGAGCGAGCGCAACAAGACCAACAGCGCCAGCTGAGCACCGCCATGACCTTGCTCGTGCTGCCCGCCGAAGTCACGCAGTCCCAGGCCGAGACCTGCCTGGCCCTGCTGCGGACCGCGGCGCGCGCCAGCCGCGAGGGCGAGATCGTGATCGACGCCGCGCC
>NZ_JAHCKK010000220.1 GCF_026125825.1 Hydrogenophaga sp.
CCCCACAGTGGCTCCAGGGCTGCGTCCTGCGCGAGTGCTTCTTTGAACCCACCTTTCACAAGCACGTGGGGCAGCTCTGCGCGGGCGTGCAGATTCATGTGGAAGACCCCTCGCACTACGACCATGCGGCGTTCAAGCCCTGGCGCTTGCAGGCCCTGGCGTTCCGGGCCCTGCGGCTGCAGGTGCCCGATTACCCGTTGTGGCGAGATTTCCCCTACGAGTACGAGCACGACCGGCTGGCGATCGACCTCATCAACGGCGGGCCGCTGTTGCGCGAGTGGGTGGACGATGTGTCGGCTGCACCCGATGTGCTCGATGCCGCTGCGGCGGCCGACGAAGCCGCCAGGGCCGAGGCGCGTCAGCCCCACCTGCTCTACTGAACGCTCAGAGCCACTTCTGCAGGAACTGGGCACTGCCCATGGCCGGGTCCAGCTGGTAGCCGGCAAAACCGATGCGCTCGTAGAGGCGCATCGCGGGCCGGTTGCCCGACAGCACCTCCAGCGTGAGCTTCACCGCGCCACGCTCGCGCGCGATGCCCTCGGCATGGGCCAGCATCTGCTCGGCGATGCCGCGCCCGCGGTGGCTGGCCAGCACGGCCACGTCGTGCACGTTCACCAGTGGCTTGCAGGCGAATGTCGAAAAACCCTCGATGCAATTCACCAAACCCACCGGTTGCGCGCCGTCATAGGCCAGCACGCTGTAGGCCTGCGGCCGCGCGGCCAGGCAGGCCACCAGGTTCGTCTTGGCGTAGGCACTGAGCCCCTCACCACCCCCTGCGGGATCGCTCGCGTAGGCATCGAGCAGCCAAACCAGCGCCTGGGCGTGCGCCGGATCGGCGTAATCAGCACGCAGCGTGGTGATGCCGGTGGCTGTCACACGGGCACCTGCGCCTGAACCGCCGCAGCCAGACGCTCGGCACAGGCCTGGGCCTGCCTGGCGTCGCGCGCCTCCACCATCACGCGAAGCAAGGGTTCGGTGCCACTGGCGCGAATCAGCACGCGGCCTGTATCGGCCAGCTCGGCCTCCACCGCCCGTGTCTCCTCGTCCAGAAACGTGTTGGTCTTCCAGTCCTGGCCGGGCTGGAAGCGCACATTGATCAGCGTCTGAGGGAACAGCGTCACGTCGGCCAGCAGCTGCGACATGGTCTTGCCGCTGTCAACGCAAGCGTGAAGCACCTGCAGGGCCGACACCAGCCCGTCGCCCGTGGTGTGGCGGTCCAGCACCAGCAGGTGCCCCGATCCCTCGCCCCCAAGGATCCAGCCATGGCGCTCGAGTTCTTCCAGCACGTACCGGTCGCCCACCTTGGCGCGCACGAACTTCACGCCGCGTGACTTCAGCGCGACCTCGACCGCCATGTTGGTCATGAGCGTGCCCACCACGCCTGGTACGTCCTCGTCGCGCGCAATGCGGTCGGCCACGATCAGGTAAA
>NZ_JAHCKK010000221.1 GCF_026125825.1 Hydrogenophaga sp.
GGGTTCCTTCATATCGGCGGCGCACGGACCGCCCTCTTCAATTGGGCCCTGACCCGCAAGGCGGGGGGCACATTCATTCTCCGCATCGAAGACACGGACCTCGAGCGCTCCTCGCAAGCCGCGGTGGACGTGATCATCGAAGGCATGAAGTGGCTCGGCCTCGACCACGACGAAGGGCCCTACTACCAGATGCAGCGCATGGACCGCTACAAAGCGGTGCTCGCCGACATGGTGGCCGGTGGCCTGGTCTACCCCTGTTACATGAGCGTGACCGAACTCGATGCCTTGCGCGAGAAGCAGATGGCGGCGAAAGAGAAGCCGCGTTACGACGGCACCTGGCGGCCTGAGCCAGGCAAGACGCTGCCGCCCGTGCCTGAAGGCGTGAAGCCCGTGCTGCGCTTTAAAAATCCGCAGGGCGGCGTGGTGGCCTGGGACGACAAGGTCAAGGGCCGCATCGAGATCGCCAACGACGAGCTCGACGACCTCGTGATCGCGCGGCCCGACGGCACGCCCACCTACAACTTCTGCGTGGTCGTGGACGACATCGACATGGCCATCAGCCACGTGATCCGTGGCGACGACCACGTGAACAACACGCCGCGCCAGATCAACATCTTCCGCGCGCTCGGCAAGGAGCCGCCGGTGTACGCCCACCTGCCCACGGTGCTCAACGAGCAGGGCGAGAAGATGAGCAAGCGCAATGGCGCCAAGCCGGTCACGCAATACCGCGATGAGGGCTACCTGCCCGATGCCATGGTGAACTACCTGGCGCGCCTGGGCTGGAGCCATGGCGACGACGAGATCTTCAGCCGCGCGCAGTTCCTCGAGTGGTTCAACCTCGATCACCTGGGCCGCAGCGCCGCTCAGTTCGACGAAGCCAAGCTCAAGTGGGTCAATGCGCAGCACCTCAAGGCCATGGCCGACGACGCGCTCGCGCCGCTGGTGGCCGCGCACCTGCAGCAGCAAGGCATCGCGGTGGACGCGCGACTGCCGCGCATCTGCGGCCTGTTCAAGGACCGCTGCGACACCACCGTGGCGCTGGCCCAGTGGGCCAAGGCCTTCTACGCCGACATCGTCCCCAACGCCGAAGAGCGCGCGCAGCACATCACCGACGCCGTGCGGCCCGTGCTGGCCACGCTCTCGGAGAAGCTCGCGACCTGCGCCTGGGACAAGGCCAGCCTCTCGGCCGCCATCAAGGAAGTGCTGGCCGTGCACGGGTTGAAGATGCCGCAGCTGGCCATGCCGGTGCGTGTGCTCGTCATGGGTACGGCGCAGACGCCGTCGCTCGATGCGGTGCTTGAACTGCAAAATCGTGACGTTGTTCTGAGCCGTTTGCAGAACGGCTGAAAAAATCGCCTATAATTTGAGGCTTGCTGAAATGCACTGAGCGACAAAGTCGCAAGGGGCCATCAGCAAACCCTGT
>NZ_JAHCKK010000222.1 GCF_026125825.1 Hydrogenophaga sp.
AGGATGCCCAGGCGGCCCTTCTCCTGGCCGTAGCCGCTCATCTTCACGCCGGTGAAGGGTGTGCTGATGGAGAAGACCTTGTAGGTGTTGATCCACACGGTGCCCGTCTGCAGGGCGCGCCCGATGCGCCAGGCGCTCTTGAAGTCGCGCGTCCAGATGCCCGAGGCCAGGCCGAACATGTTGTCGTTGCACTGCGCGATGAGGTCGTCCTCGTCCTTCCAGGGCAGCAGCGCGAGCACGGGGCCGAAGATTTCCTCCTGGCACATGCGCGCGCTGTTGGGCAGGCCCTCGAAGACGGTGGGCAGGTAGTAGCTGCCCCCGTCGTAGAAGCCGCCCGTGGGACGCTCGCCGCCACAGAGCACCGTGCCGCCTTCGTCGCGGCCCAGCTGCACGTACTTCTCCACCGAGGCGCGGTGGCCCAGGTTGACCAGCGGACCCATCTGCGTGTCTTCGCTGGACGGGTCGCCCACGCGCAGCTTCTTCACGCCTTCGAGCAGGCGCGCCTTGAACTCGCCGTAGACGCTCTCGTGCACGAAGGCGCGCGAGCCGGCGATGCAGGACTCGCCCGAGGAGCTGAAGATGCCGTAGAGCACGCCGGCCACGGCGTGGTCCAGGTCGGCGTCGGGCATCACGATGGTGGGGGACTTGCCGCCCAGCTCCAGCGAGGTGGGCATGAGCTTCTCGGCCGCCAGGCGCTGGATGCCCATGCCAACCGTGGTGCCGCCGGTGAAGGCGATGCGTTTGATCAGGGGGTGTTTCACGAGCGCGTCACCGACGATGCTGCCCTTGCCCGGCAGCACGCTGATGATGCCGGCGGGCACGCCGGCCTGCTCGGCGATCCGGGCCAGCTCCAGGGCCATGCGCGGGGTGATCTCGGCGGGCTTGAAGACCATGGCGCAGCCGGCGGCCAGCGCGGGGGCGAGCTTCTGGGCTTCGCTGGCGATGGGGGAGTTCCAGGGGGTGATGGCGCCCACGACGCCCAGGGGCTCGTGGACGCTCATGCTGAGGTAGTCGCCGCGCGAGGGGGTGATGGTGTCTTCCCAGGTTTCGGCGGCGGCGCCGAAGAACTGGAAGGTGCCGGCGGCGCTGGCGACGAGGGCGCGGCATTCCTTGATGGGCTTGCCGTTGTCCAGGCGCTGGAGCTGGGCGAGTTCTTCGCTGCGCTCGCGGATGCCGTTGGCGATGCGGTAGAGGAGGCCGGCGCGTTCGTGGTGCTTGAGGCGGGCCCAGGCGGGTTGCAGGCGGGCGCGTTCGGCGGCCTGCACGGCTTCGTCCACGTCGGCGGCGGTGGCCGCGTGCAGGCGGGCGACGGTGCTGCCGTCGTGCGGGTATTCGGTGGTGTATTCGGGGCCCGAGGCGTCGCGCCAGCGGCCCGCGAAATAGCTTTGCAGT
>NZ_JAHCKK010000223.1 GCF_026125825.1 Hydrogenophaga sp.
AGCCAGGAACTGCTGATGACCTACGCCGGCATACTGGCACACGGCACCAGCCTGACGGCTGCGGAGTGCGCCCGCATGATCCCGCAGCTATCGGCTCCCAGCATCCGCCAGGCCATGCGCTGGGCGGGCGATGAGCGGCGGCTGGCCCTGGCCTGCCAGGCGGTGCTGGAGTTCATGCAGCGCCATGCGGTAGCGGCAACGTGGGGCCGAGCCGATCTGGCCTCGTCGGACATGATGAGCCTGGAGACCAGCCGCCGGGTATGGCAGGCACGCCAGGATCCACGACGCCAGACAGCCTCCATCGGTGTTTACAGCCACGTGCGCGATCGTTGGGGGATCTTCCACGCCCAGCCGATTGTGCTCAATGAGCGCCAGGCTGGTGCCGCCATTGAAGGGGTGGTGAGACAGGAGCGGGTGGAGGTGTCGCAGCTGGCTGTCGACACGCACGGCTATACCGACTTCGCCATGGCGCTGTCGCGTCTCCTGGGCTTCGATCTGTGCCCACGGCTGCGCGAACTGCGGCAACGGCATCTGCTCGTGCCGCGAGGATTGAAAATCCCTGCGGAGATCGTCGCCGTGTGTGAGGCCAGCGTGGACACGGCACTGATCGAAGCTCATTGGGATCAGCTGGTTCATCTGGCGGCCTCGGTGCAGACAGGTCACGCCAGCGCTGTCACGGCACTGGCCAGGTTCGGTTCTGCGGCGCGCGGGGACCCGATCTACGACGCCGGTGTGCAGTTGGGCAAGCTGCTCAGGACCGCCTTCCTGGCGGACTACTTCGTCAATGCCGGCTTCCGCAGGGAACTGCGCCGGGTTCTGAACCGGGGCGAGGCGGTGAACGCGCTCAAGCGCGCCATCTACACCGGTCGTGTTGGATCGGCCCAGGCTCGGCGTACCGACGAGATGCAGGCAGTGGCCGACGCCTTGAGCCTGTTGGCCAACATCGTGATGGCGTGGAACACGGCTCAGATGCAGGCCGTACTGGACCGATGGGCCAACAGGCGACAGATCGTGCCGCCTGAGTTGACTGGGCGCATTGCACCGACGCGCTTGGAGGGGATCAACCTGCGCGGCGTCTTCCGCTTCCCGCTGGAACGTTACGCCGGTCAGATCCTGCCGTCAATTGCTGCAGCGAAAACGAGTGCTGGCAGCTGAAATCGACCACGCAAACAGGCTCTCAGCGACCGATTAGGAGACCAACAGAAACTCAAAGCGTGACAAGCACTTACGCTCGCCCCTGGAGCAGACCCCGCGCCAATCCTCGCTCTGCGGGGAGGCACGAACCGTCACTTTCTGCACTGAAATCAAATGGACCCC
>NZ_JAHCKK010000224.1 GCF_026125825.1 Hydrogenophaga sp.
GCGTTCGCGATGCTCTGCGTCACGTTCCTCTACCAGGCCGGCTGCGCAGCGACGCCACGTCGATTGTCCCACCCAGGCATCGCGCGCTGGAGCGGCACGGAGTGGTCGGCGCTAGGATCAGGGGTGACCGGTAGCGATCATGCTTGGGTGAGGGCCATGGTGGTCTACAACAATTCGCTGTTTGTGGGCGGCGCCATTTCGAAAGCCGACGGCGCAAGTGTAAACTCCATTGCGCGCTGGAACGGCACGACGTGGTCGCCGGTAGAATCGGGTGTTGATGGGCTTGTGTTTGCCTCAGCAGTCTACGACGATGCGCTGTACATTGGCGGCGAATTCGCAGCGGCCGGTGAAGTGAGCGCCCGTTGCATTGCCCGTTGGGACAGCGTGGCGTGGTCGTCGCTGGGGATGAGCTTTGCCAGTTCCTGGCCTAGCGCTAATGCCTTGACCGTCTACAACGATGCGCTGTGCGTGGGCGGCACCTTCCTAATGGCCGGCAATAGGAACACCCACCATATCGCTCGCTGGAGCGGCCACTGACCACGTGTTGCACACACTTGCGCGCGACCGCAAGCAGCGGGTGTGCGCGATGACATTCGCAAGCGACAGTAGCAATGGCAGCGGGTCGGATCTCACCATCGAAAAGCCCGAATCTCACCATGAAAGGGCCCGAATCTCACCATGGCGATTTTTAAGCCGTGTCAACCCATAAAAGGCAACACCTCTTATTACATCCAATGGGAGCGAGTCTATTCTTGTGCATGGATTCCTAATCCGGCGCCCCTCCTGGCCAATCAGAGCTCTTCCCGCCCAGCGACGTGCGCGCGCCTTTCCCGCCTTCGCCACGCGCGCGCCGCGCGCGAACTTGGCCTCACTCCGCCCGTCGCCACGAGCGCTGCCGCGACAGGACTGCCCGAGAGAGCGCTGCTCGTCGTTGCCCAGAGTCTGCTGGTGACCTCCGACAGGCATGTTGGCACCACCGCGTCGCAGCTGTCGCGGCGCCGCGGGGATGCGCGGGGCATCAACACGCGGCCGCGGCGCGCGGGCTCGACGCTTGACGCAGGGCTCGCCCGTGCCGCCTGGGCCCACGAACACAAGCCGTCCGTCCGCGAGCCTCTTTCGATTGCCCCGTGACGTGCTGGTCGTGTTGGTCGACGTCCCTGACTCCTGTTGGCACGGTCGAGTACGACTCTCAACGCGATCATGCGCCTCGTTGCCCTGCTTCTCCTCGGCATGGTGATATCGTCGCCCGAGCCGGCACTGAGCGAGGTGTGGCGGGCAGG
>NZ_JAHCKK010000225.1 GCF_026125825.1 Hydrogenophaga sp.
CCGATGCCGTTGATCATGGTGGTGTGGCTGTCGGTGCCCACCAGGGTGTCGGGGTAGTACATGCCGCCCTTCATGTGCACGCCGCGCGCCAGGTACTCCAGGTTGACCTGGTGCACGATGCCGAAGCCTGGTGGCACCACGCCGAAGGTGTCGAAGGCCTGCATGCCCCACTTCATGAACTGGTAGCGCTCGTTGTTGCGCTGGAACTCCAGCTTCATGTTGAGGTCGAGCGCCTGCTTGGTGCCGTAGTGGTCCACCATGACCGAGTGGTCCACCACCAGGTCCACCGGGACAAGGGGCTCGATCTTCTTGGGGTCCTGGCCCAGGCGCTGGGCCACGCTGCGCATGGCGGCCAGGTCGGCCAGCAGGGGCACGCCCGTGAAGTCCTGCAGCACCACGCGCGCCACGGTAAAGGGAATTTCGTCGGTGCGCGCGGTGTTGGGTTGCCATTGCGCGAGTTGCGCCACGTGCTCGGGCGTGACGCGCTCGCCATCGCAATGGCGCAGCACGCTCTCCAGCACGATGCGCAGCGACACCGGCAGGCGCTTCACCGAGGGATATTGCTTGGCCAGCGCCGGCAGGGAATAGAAGCGGCCGCTCTTGCCCGAAGCGGTCTTGAAGGTTTTGACGGTGGACGCGAAGGGATGGGAGAAATGGCTGGTCGTGGGCATGTGGGGCTCCTGACGGAATCGGTGAAACACCGGTCCATTCTGTCAGGAGCCCGCTAATCCGTGCTGACGGCCATGAATTGCGTCACAAACGGCCGGTGAGCAGCAGCACGATCACGATGATGAGCACCACCCCCAGCACGCCACTGGGCCCGTAACCCCAGCCGCGGCTGTGGGGCCATGTGGGAAACACGCCAAGCAGGATCAGGATGAGGATGATCAGGAGGATGGTTCCGAGCGTCATGGTGGTTGTCCTTGTGCAGTGAGATGGGATGCGCCGGTGACGGACCGTCCGTCACGGGCGCCCATCCAGCGTAGGCGCTCGGCGCGCGCGCATCTGTGCGCTGGCGCACACGCCTCAGGCCAGGGCGGTCGGCCGCTGGCGCCGCAGGGCCATCCATTGCAGCTCGGCCAGCACCAGCACGGCGACGGCCTGCACGCCGAGGTAGGCCTGGCCCAGTGGCGTGGGCGAGACCAGGCCGCCGAAGAGCAGCGCGAGGCAGGCCGCCACCCAGGCGAAGTTGCCCACCACCAGCGCGCCCAGCAGCGCGCGCGATGGCGTGGCCTGCAGGGCCAGCGTG
>NZ_JAHCKK010000226.1 GCF_026125825.1 Hydrogenophaga sp.
ATCGGCGCTGTTGGACAACCCGTTCGTGCTGCTGTACGACAAGAAGGTTTCCAACATCCGTGACCTGCTGCCCACGCTGGAGCAAGTCGCCAAGGCTGGCCGTCCGCTGCTGATCATTGCCGAAGACGTCGAAGGCGAAGCCCTGGCGACCCTGGTGGTCAACACCATCCGCGGCATTCTGAAGGTCGTGGCCGTGAAGGCCCCTGGTTTTGGCGACCGCCGCAAGGCCATGCTGGAAGACATCGCCATCCTGACGGGCGGCAAGGTCATCGCTGAAGAAGTGGGCCTGACGCTCGAGAAGGTGACCCTGGCCGACCTGGGCCAAGCCAAGCGCGTGGAAATCGGCAAGGAAAACACCACCATCATCGACGGTGCTGGCGCTGCCGCTGACATCGAAGCCCGCGTCAAGCAAGTGCGCGTGCAGATCGAAGAAGCCACCAGCGACTACGACCGCGAGAAGCTGCAAGAGCGCGTGGCCAAGCTGGCCGGCGGTGTGGCCGTCATCAAGGTCGGTGCCGCCACCGAAGTCGAGATGAAGGAAAAGAAGGCCCGCGTGGAAGACGCCCTGCACGCCACCCGCGCTGCCGTGGAAGAAGGCATCGTGGCCGGTGGTGGCGTGGCCTTGCTGCGCGCCCGCCAAGCCGCTGGTGTCATCAAGGGTGACAACGCTGACCAGGACGCTGGCATCAAGCTGGTGCTCAAGGCCATCGAAGCGCCTCTGCGCGAGATCGTGGCCAACGCCGGTGGCGAGCCGTCGGTGGTGGTCAACGCCATCCTGGCCGGCAAGGGCAACTACGGCTTCAACGCCGCCAACGACACCTACGGCGACATGATCGAGATGGGCATTCTGGACCCGACGAAGGTGACCCGCACCGCGCTGCAGAATGCCGCTTCGGTGTCGAGCCTGATGCTGACGACGGAAGCCATGGTGGCCGAGTCCCCGAAGGACGACGCACCGGCCATGCCGGGTGGCGGCATGGGTGGCATGGGCGACATGGGCGGCATGGGCATGTAAGTGCTCCTTGCCTGAGGGCGCAGGGCGCCGTTGCAGGCTGCCGTGGCGATGCCACTGTCAGCGCGTCTGCGCCAAGCCCTGCCCCCTCATGCACCGTCGGAATGCCTCTGGCCCTCCGACAAAAGCCCCAAAAACAAAAGCCCCGCGAGCCATCGCGGGGCTTTTGTTTTTGGGCTGGGCCGTCTTACTTCAT
>NZ_JAHCKK010000227.1 GCF_026125825.1 Hydrogenophaga sp.
CAAGCGGCTGGACCAGGTGGTGCGCGTCTTCCGCACCGGCGACGCCGACCAGCACCGTCCCGCCGAGCCAGCTCCCCTGACCACGGTCGCCCCGCCGCCTGCGTCGGCACCTGTGCTGACCTCGGTGGTCAAGCCCGCCGCCCCCGCAGTGGCTGCCAAGGCCGTCGCCCCGGCGCCCACCAAGGCGCCGGTCGCCGCCGCCGCCGGGGAGGCCAAGCCGCCCAAGCCCCCATCCCCAGCCAAGGCCAGCCGGCCGGTTGAAGTGGCCGCAGCGCCGGCCCGCCCGGCACCCGCCGTGTCCACCGCTTCCAGTGCCGCCAGCGAAGGCGACTGGGAAAGCTTCTGATCGATTCACCTCACCCACACGGACTCTTCTTCCTCATGTCTTTCCAACAATTCAAGGTCGGTCACCGGCTGGGCCTGGGCTTTCTCAGCGTGCTGGTGCTGCTTCTGGCGGTCACCGCGCTGGGCTGGAGCGGTCTTCGCGCCACCCAGGCGGCCACCGAGCGGGTGATCCAGCTGGAGCGCCTCGCCTCGGTCACGGAAGAGTGGGCGGCCAGCACGACGCTGAACATCAGCCGCGCGCTCGCTGTGGCCAAGTCCCGCGCCGACCCGGAGGTCGATGCCTACTTCAAGCCCCTGATTGCACAGACGTCCACGCGCATCAGCGAACTGCAGCAGACGCTGGAGGCCGAAATCTCCAGCGCCGAAGGCAAGGCCTTGCTGGCCAAGATCTCGACGGCGCGCGGCGAGTACATCGCGGTGCGAAAGACCTTCTTCGACGCTCTCAAGACGGGTGACCTCGTGGCCGCCAACCAGATTCTGACCAGCCAGGTGCTGCCGGCCGCCGACCGCTACAGCGGCGCTCAGAACGAAATGCTGGCGGCGCAACGCAGCCTCGTGCAGGCCGCCATGACCGACTCTGCCCACACCGTGAGTCGCAACGTGACCTGGCTGGTCACGCTGGCCGCGATCGCGGTGGTGGTGGCGTCCCTGCTGGCCTGGCGCATCACCCGTTCGGTGACGGTGCCGGTGCATCAGGCGGTGGCGATCGCCTCGGCCGTGGCCGACGGCAACCTGTCGGTGGTGGTGCAGACCGAGCGCAAGGACGAACTGGGCGACTTGCTCAACGCATTGGGCGCGATGAAGAACTCGCTGATCCACACCGTGGGCCAGG
>NZ_JAHCKK010000228.1 GCF_026125825.1 Hydrogenophaga sp.
CAAAAAAAAAAAACAAACAAAACAAAAGTGAAATCAGTTAATTCTCCAACGTTCACCGAATCCTCAACAACAACTCACCGTCGAAATTGACCTTTCTCACTGTTATGAACTGAAATCCGAGACCTTAAAAAAATAGCTCCCAAGCACAAGAGTTATATTGGATACAACTACTCACCCCGCAGCAGATTGAGCGCGATCAGCATCGAATTTGTTTTCAACAATTCTGAAAAATGATTTGCTTCTTCGTCTGTTACATATTTCACTTTTTAACAAAAACGGCAAGCGCAATCAAAAACAAAAAAACGAACAGATCAGTCAACAAAGAGCTTCATAAAAAAAAGTGCAAATGATTTACCATCTAATGAGCAAAGTGCAGTGCTTTGGTGAAGAAGCGCACAAACGGTGTTCTCATTCCACTCTTAAGAGGCAAACACTATCATTTGTTGAAGATTTCGTTGCAGCAACTGCTCATTCACCTCTCTCCCTGCTGCTGCTCCTCATTCAAAAAAAAAAACATTACCTCCAGTCAATATGTGAAATAAATTCCTTTCATAAAAATATATGAAATAAATTAACAAGAGACCTTACATCTCAAATCTATCTTTTCAAGAAAGACAGAAAAATTCAAAGAAAAAAAACGAATTTCGGAAACCATTTTCAATGAATGAAGCTTCTCCCTCTGCAAATGAACCAAACTCAGTTTGCGAAAAGCAGCATAATTTCTTCTGATGCCTAAAGAATCAGATGAAGAAAAAGCAGCAATTCATCGGTTGTCAGTTTCGAGAAAAAAAACAATCTCTTTTCGCATTTAATGAGAACATGCAACACCGAAAAAAAATGCAGAAGAAAAAGAACAAAAACAAGGCAGAGAATAAACAGTAACCTGTAATTTCGATTCTTTCAGCTTTCGTTTCGATTTTCCTTTGAAATCAGCAGAAACAGCCTCAGTTAAGTTTTAACCCTTGTGGTTAAAATTAACTAGCACAGTTAATTAACCCTTGTGGTTAAATTAACCCTTGTAGTTAAAATTAACTCATTCAGTTAAATTAACTTATTCGGTTAAAATTAACTCTTTCAGTTAGTTAACTCGTTTGGTTAAAAT
>NZ_JAHCKK010000229.1 GCF_026125825.1 Hydrogenophaga sp.
GCGACGGCGCCTCTTCGATCACCTTCTGGTGGCGGCGCTGGATGGAGCACTCCCGCTCGTTGAGGTAGATCACGTTGCCGTGGGCGTCGCCCAGCACCTGGATCTCGATGTGGCGCGGCTCCTGCACGAACTTCTCGATGAAGATGCGGTCGTCGCCGAAGCTGTTGCGCGCCTCGTTGCGGCAGCTGGTGAAGCCTTCCAGCGCTTCCTTGTCGTTGAAGGCCACGCGCAAGCCCTTGCCGCCGCCGCCTGCGCTGGCCTTGATCATCACGGGGTAGCCGATGTCGCGGGCGATCTCCACCGCGCGGTCGGCCGACTCGATGGCGTCGTTCCAGCCCGGAATGGTGTTGACCCTGGCCTCGTTGGCCAGCTTCTTCGAGGCAATCTTGTCGCCCATGGCCGCGATGCTGAAGTGGCGCGGGCCGATGAAGGCCATGCCTTCGTCTTCCACGCGCTTGGCGAAGGCCTCGTTCTCCGACAGGAAGCCGTAGCCCGGATGAATGGCCTGGGCCCCGGTGCGCTTGGCGGCCTCGATGATCTTGTCCGCGACCAGGTAGGACTCGCGCGAGGGCGCCGGCCCGAGCAGCACGGCCTCGTCGGCCAGCTGCACGTGGCGCGCTTCCTTGTCGGCCTCGGAATACACCGCCACCGTGGCAATGCCCATCTTCCTGGCAGTGGCGATGACGCGGCAGGCGATCTCGCCGCGGTTGGCAATCAGTATCTTGGTAAACATCATTTGTCCAATCTGTTCTTGACCGACTTACGTCCGGGGCTTCATTCCAGAAGTGCCGAGGAACCGGCTTTGCCGGGCCTGTTCACAGCGGAATGTTGCCGTGCTTGCGCCACGGGTTCTCGAGCTTCTTGTCCTTGAGCATCACCAGCGAGCGGCAGATGCGCTTGCGCGTCTCGTGCGGCAGGATGACGTCGTCGATGAAGCCGCGCGCGCCCGCCACGAAAGGGTTGGCGAAGCGGGCCTTGTACTCGGCCTCGCGTTGCGCGAGCTTGACGGGGTCCTTCTTCTCCTCGCGGAAGATGATCTCCACCGCA
>NZ_JAHCKK010000023.1 GCF_026125825.1 Hydrogenophaga sp.
CTGATCGTTCTCCATGTAGCGCTCAATGATCGCGTCCAGCACAGCGTAGTCCGGCAGGCTGTCCTGGTCCTTCTGATCGGGCCGCAGTTCGGCGCTGGGCGGGCGCGTGATGATGCGCTCCGGAATGGGATTCGCGCCTGTGCCGTAAGGGTCGTGCGCGTTGCGCCAGCGGGCCAGCTTGAAGACCATGGTCTTGGCAACGTCCTTGATGACGGCAAACCCGCCGGCCATGTCGCCATACAGCGTGCAATAGCCCGTGGCCATCTCGCTCTTGTTACCGGTGGTCAGCACGATGCTGCCGAACTTGTTGGACAGGGCCATGAGCAGGGTACCGCGGATGCGCGCCTGCAGGTTCTCTTCCGTCGTGTCTTCGGGCAGGCCAGCGAACTCGCTGGCCAGGCTGGCCTTGAACGCTTCAAACTGGGGAGCGATGGCAATTTCGTCATAGCGCACGCCCATGCGCGCGGCCATGTCACGCGCATCGATCCAGGAGATGTCGGCGGTGTAGGGCGACGGCATCATCACGGTGCGCACCCGGTCCTTGCCCAGGGCATCGACTGCGATGGCCAGCACCAGGGCCGAGTCGATGCCACCCGACAAGCCAAGAATGGCCCCTGGAAAGCCGTTCTTGCCGAGGTAGTCGCGCACGCCCAGCACCAAAGCGTGCCAGAGGTCGGCCTCCGGACTGTGGGCGCGGTCGGTCTCGGCCGTGATCTGCCAACCCGCGCCCTCCCGCGCAAAAACCACATCGAACAGCGCTTCCTCGAAGCTCACCGCCCGACCGGCCAGCGCGCCGTCGGCGGCCAGCACGAAGCTGCGCCCCTCGAAGACGATTTCGTCCTGCCCGCCCACCAGGTGCGCGTAGACCAGCGGCAGGCCGGTGGAGCGCACCCGCTCCCGCATGGTGGCTTCGCGCTCGCCACCCTTGCCGGCGTGGAACGGAGAGGCATTGATGACAGCGAGCAGTTCGGCGCCGGCTGCGAGGGCGTCGGCGGCGGGGGTATCGAACCAGGCGTCTTCGCAGATCAGCAGGCCGACGCGAACGCCCTCCACGTCGATCACGCAAGGCGCGCTGCCTGGCACGAAGTAGCGCCGCTCGTCGAACACCTGGTAGTTGGGCAGTTCGCGCTTGGCATAGGTGTGCGTCAACCGGCCCTCGCACAACACGCTCGCCACGTTGTGCAGGGAGGCCACGGCCACGCCGCGTTCGCGCCTTTCGACCGTTGCGCCGGGCATCCGCGCGGGATGTCCCACCACGATGTGCAGGCCTTTGAGGTGGGCCGTTCCGTCGACGATGACTTTGAGGGCATCATCGCACGCATCGATGAACGCTGGCCGCAGGAAAAGATCCTCGGCCGCATAGCCGCAGAGGGCCAACTCCGGTGTGAGCAGCAGACGCGCGCCACGGGCATGGGCCTGGGCGGCGGCATCGATGATTTTCCGGGCGTTGCCCACCATGTCGCCCACCACGAAGTTGAGCTGGGCCACGCAAATGGAGAGAGTCATGGAGTCTGGAAACCTTGCAGAAAAGGCCGCAAAAACGCGGTGGGCGGGAGCCGTGTTTGTCTGAAATCGATTATGTCACCCGGGTCTTCGCCTCACCGATGGCGATCGATGCCGCCGCCTGGAACGCGCTGCTGGAGAACGAGCCCGACCCCAGCCCCTTCATGCGCCATGAGTACCTGAGCGCGCTGCACGAAAGCGGCAGTGCGAGGGAGGCCACGGGGTGGCAGGCGCAATTCGTGACGCTGTGGCAAGGCCATGTGCTGCACGCGGCCTGCCCGATGTACCTCAAGAGCCATTCCTACGGGGAATACGTGTTCGACTGGGCCTGGGCCAACGCGTACGCCCAGCATGGACTGGACTACTACCCCAAGGCGCTGGTGGCCGTGCCGTTCACGCCGGTACCCGGCGCCCGCCTGCTGGCCCGCGATCCGGCTTCGCGAGCGGCATTGGTCAAGGCCTTGATCGAGCACGCCCGCCAGGAACAACTGTCGTCGCTGCACCTGCTCTTTGCGCAGCCCCACGACATCGACGCCTGTCACGCTGCCGGCATGATGCTCAGACACACGGTGCAGTTCCACTGGACGAACCGCGATGCGAAGGGCCGGCCTTTCGACGATTTCGAGCAATTTCTCGCCAGCCTGCAACAGGAAAAACGCAAGAAAATCCGGCAGGAACGGCGCAAGGTGGCAGACGCGGGCGTGCGCTTTCGCTGGTCGCGCGGTGCCGACATTTCAGACGCCGATTGGGACTTTTTCTACCGTTGCTACGAGCGCACCTACCTCGAACATGGCAACGCGCCCTATCTGAACCGGGGCTTTTTCGACCGCGTGTCCAAGGCCATGCCGCCGCACTGGCTGCTGTTCATCGCGGAGCGCGAAGGCCGGCCCATGGCCTGCAGCTTGATCGGGATCGATGATCGCTCTGGCGTGGCCTACGGGCGCTACTGGGGTGCGTTGGAGCGGGTGGACTGCCTGCATTTCGAGGCCTGCTACTACCAACCGCTGGCCTGGTGCCTGGCGAACGGCTTTGTGCGCTTTGAAGGCGGCGCCCAGGGCGAGCACAAGATGGCACGCGCCCTGTTGCCTGTGAAGACGACCAGTGCCCACTGGCTGGCTCATCCCGCGTTCGCCGATGCGGTGGAACGCTTCCTGGAACGCGAAGGCCAGGGGATCGGCGAATACCTCGATCACCTGGCCTTGCGAAATCCGCTCAAGGCATCGCCCTGAGCATGGGCCATCAGGCCTGGTTTGCCTTGTTGTAGTTCGCAATGCCGTCCAGGATTTCTTGGTGGGCCGCGTCCTTGCCTTCCCAGCCGATCACCTTCACCCATTTGCCGGGCTCGAGGTCCTTGTAGTGCTCGAAGAAGTGCTGGATGGTGTTCAGGCGCATCGGATTCAGGTCTTCGGGCTTCTGCCACTGGGTGTAGATCGACAGAATCTTGTCGGTCGGCACCGCCAGCACCTTGCCGTCTTCGCCGGCCTCGTCCTGCATCTTCAGGATGCCGATTGCGCGGCAGGGCACAACCACACCAGGGATGAGCGGCACCGGGGTGATCACCAGCACGTCGACCGGATCGCCGTCGCCGGAAATCGTCTTGGGCACATAACCATAGTTGGTCGGGTAGTGCATGGCCGTGCTCATGAAGCGGTCCACGAAGATCGCGCCGGTTTCCTTGTCCACCTCGTACTTGATCGGGTCGGCGTTCATCGGGATCTCAATGATCACGTTGAACGATTCGGGAACGTTTTTGCCAGGGGTGACGTTGTCAAGGGACATGTTGATAAGGTCGTGGTTTGGAAAGGGGCTGTTTCGGCCCGGCGGGCCTGCCGGCGAACAAAGGCGCGCCTGGAATGGGCCCGGCGCGCCTAGGATTTACCCTGATTTTACCGACTCCAGGCTGACAAACCCGCCCACAAACGATAGCCAGGCGGCATTTCCCCGCTAAATTCAAGGGGTTGGCCAATCGCCCTGTTTCAACGCCGTGCAACGCGGCGCAAACCGGCAGCGAGGAAGCAACGCAGCGGGGGCAGCCCCGGAGGCGTTGCCCCCTCCAAGTCGAAACAAGCAGGAGTAACTCTCATGGTTGGACAATCTGCGCTGATCTTTGCGTTGGTCTGCGGGCTGGTGGCCGTCATCTACGGCTTCTGGTCCCGCAGCTGGGTTCTTTCTCAGGACGCGGGCAACGCCCGCATGCAGGAAATCGCGGGGGCCATTCAGACTGGCGCCGCGGCCTACCTGGCGCGACAGTACAAGACGATCGGCATCGTCGGGGTGGTGCTGGCCATCCTCATCGGTGTCTTCCTGGATGGCCCCACCGCCATCGGTTTCGTGCTCGGGGCCGTGCTCTCGGGCGCCTGTGGCTTCATCGGCATGAACATCTCCGTGCGCGCCAACGTGCGGACCGCGCAAGCGGCCACCCGGGGCATCGGCCCGGCGCTGGACGTGGCCTTCCGCGGCGGCGCCATCACTGGCATGCTGGTGGTCGGCCTGGGCCTGCTGGGCGTCTCAGGCTTCTTCTGGTTTCTGGTCGGCAACGGCAACCTCACGCCTGCGGCCAACCTGGCCAAGCTGCTGAATCCGCTGATCGGCTTTGCGTTCGGCTCCTCGCTGATTTCCATCTTCGCGCGCCTGGGCGGTGGCATCTTCACCAAGGGTGCCGACGTGGGCGCCGACCTCGTCGGCAAAGTCGAAGCCGGCATTCCGGAAGACGACCCCCGCAACCCGGCGGTGATCGCCGACAACGTGGGCGACAACGTGGGCGACTGCGCGGGCATGGCGGCCGACCTGTTCGAGACCTACGCCGTCACGCTGATTGCCACCATGGTGCTCGGCGCGCTCATGGTGGCGGCCGCACCCATGCAGGCCGTGCTCTACCCCCTGGTGCTCGGTGGCGTGTCCATCCTCGCGTCCATCGTCGGCTGCTTCTTCGTCAAGGCCAGCCCGGGCATGAAGAACGTGATGCCCGCGCTGTACAAAGGCTTGGCCATCGCAGGCGTGCTCTCGCTGATCGCTTTCTGGTTCGTGACCGCCTGGATCATGCCGGACAACGCCATCAGCGCCACCGGCAGCCAGCTGCGCCTCTTCGGCGCCTGCGCCGTCGGCCTGATGCTGACGGCCGCGCTGGTCTGGATCACGGAGTTCTACACCGGTACACAGTACTCGCCGGTCAAGCACATCGCGCAAGCGTCCACCACGGGACACGGGACCAACATCATTGCCGGCCTGGGTGTGTCCATGCGCTCCACCGCGTGGCCCGTGCTGTTCGTCTGCGTCGGCATCGTGGCTTCCTACACGCTGGCAGGCCTGTACGGCATTGCCATCGCCGCCACTGCCATGCTGAGCATGGCAGGCATCGTGGTCGCGCTGGACGCCTATGGCCCCATCACCGACAACGCCGGCGGCATCGCCGAAATGGCCGAACTGCCCAGCAGCGTGCGCGACATCACCGACCCGCTGGACGCGGTGGGCAACACCACCAAGGCCGTGACCAAAGGCTACGCCATCGGCTCTGCGGGTCTGGCCGCGCTGGTGCTGTTCGCCGACTACACCCACAAGCTGGAGACCTACGGCCATCAGATCAAGTTCGATTTGAGCGATCCGATGGTGATCATCGGCCTGTTCATCGGCGGCATGATCCCCTACCTCTTCGGCGCGATGGCGATGGAGGCCGTGGGGCGCGCCGCCGGCTCGGTGGTGGTGGAAGTGCGCCGCCAGTTCAAGGAGATCCCCGGCATCATGGAAGGCACGGCCAAGCCCGAGTACGGCAAGGCGGTCGACATGTTGACCACCGCCGCCATCAAGGAGATGGTGATCCCGTCCCTGCTGCCGGTGGTGGTGCCGATCCTGGTGGGTGTGTTCCTGGGGCCCAAGGCGCTCGGTGGCCTGCTGATGGGCACCATCGTCACCGGCCTGTTCGTCGCCATCTCCATGTGCACCGGCGGTGGCGCCTGGGACAACGCCAAGAAGTACATCGAAGATGGTCACCATGGCGGCAAGGGCAGCGAGGCGCACAAAGCCGCGGTGACCGGCGACACCGTGGGCGACCCCTACAAAGACACGGCGGGACCGGCTGTCAACCCGCTGATCAAGATCATCAACATCGTGGCGCTGCTGATCGTGCCGCTGTTGCCGCTGGCGGCCTGATCCCGCTGGCGATGGTTCAAGAGGCCCGCTTCGGCGGGCCTTTTTTCTGCCCCCCTTCCACGGCGGCTCCGGCCAGCAGGCGAACCACCGCACTGGCGCTGGGGGTCAGGCGGTCGAGCTGAGCAGCTTCGCCACGTTCGATCGCCTGCAGCACCAGCTCCTGGATGCCGCCCACGGCCGCCACCGCCATGGTCGCAGAGAGCACCTCACGCTCGGCGTTGATCGTCTCCAGCATGAAATCGGCCAGGTGTTGCATCACCTCGCGGCGCACCAGCGCCCCCGCCGGCCCGAGGTGGTGGATTTCCACAAACAGCATTCGGATCAACTGCGGCCCGCTCGCCAGATGCGCCAGATAGGCGCCCAGGGCGTGCTCGACCTGGTCCTGCCAAGGGCGTTCGGGCTGCACCGCTTCGCGCAAGGTGCGCAGTGCGGAGGCGCTCGCAGCCCGGTACAGATCGAGGAAGCAAGCGTCCTTGTCCTTGAAATGCTCGTAGAACGTGCGTTTGGACACACCCGCCTCGGCGACCACAGCCGCGATCGACGTGGCCGCCAGACCCTGGGTCGCCGCCACTGTGGCCATGGCCTGCAGCAGGCGCCCCCGGTGTTCGTTGGGCACTGGGGTGTCGGTGCTGCGGGTGTTCTTCGTCTTCATGGACGGCCATCTTAGATGGCCTGTGCCCCGGTCTTCGCCGCTTGACAGTCCGCGGCAAAAATCGCACCATAGGGAATTGGTACGATGCAGTACCACCACTTGCCAAGCTCCGCCCACCATGACCGAACTCGTTGTCCGCCGCCTGCTGATCGACCTGGAACAACCCGTGGCCCGCCACTGGTGCGGCGGCGACGCCTTTCTCACCGCCTGGTTCAACGCGCTCTCGATGAGCTTTCCCATCGGCGAGCAGTTCTTCATCGACTCGGTGCGCAACGGCTTCAAGGCTTTGCCGCCGCAGCGCCAGGCCGAGCTGCAGGCCGAGGTTCAGGGTTTCGTGGGGCAAGAGGCCACCCACCGGCGCATTCATGCGCTGTTCAATGCGCAAATCGAGAAACACGGCCTGGTGAACGATTGGGAGCCGCGGGCGCGCGAACGCCTCCGGTTGCTGGAAGGCACCGACCCGCGCCATGGCCTGGCCATCACCGCAGCCAACGAACATTTCACCGCCCTGTTCGCCGAGTGGCTGCTGTCGCACCCGCAGTTGCTCGACGGCTGCGAGCCCCGATTGAAAACGCTGTGGCTCTGGCACAGCGCCGAAGAGGCGGAACACAAGTGCACCGCCTTTGACCTGTACCAGGCGCTCGACGGCAGCCACACTTGGCGCTCGACATGGATGCGCCGCATCACACTGGTCTTTCTCACCGACACCTTGCGCCAGACCGTGAACAACCTCCAACGCGACGGCACGCTCTGGCGTTGGAGCACCTGGCGCAGCGCGGCCCGCCATATGCTCGGCCGCGACGGCCTTCTGCGCCAGACCTTCAAACCCTGGCGCGCCTACTTCCGCCGCGACTTCCACCCAGACCAGCAATCCAGCGACCTCTCCGCCAACTGGCTGCGCGACAACGCGACGCAGTACACCCGGGTGGGGCGCGCCGAGCCTGCGTGACCTGAGCCACGCGGGACGGAAATGCCCTCGTGGCATCTCCGGTACCCCCGGTGTTCCCGTGCATCCGGCGGTCACTCGCCCATAATCGGCCCATGTCCGAACGCGTCATCCCCCTGATCGACCAGCGCCTGGTGTCGGTGCCCGCGCGCATCCCTCAGATCGGCACCACTCCGATCGGCCGGGTCGGCGACCAGCTGGGCCGCCCACTGCGCGACCTGCGCATCAGCGTGACCGACCGTTGCAACTTCCGCTGCAGTTATTGCATGCCGAAGGACATCTTCGACAAAGACTACCCCTACCTGCCGCACAGTTCGCTGCTGACCTTCGAGGAGATCACGCGCGTGGCCCGCCAGTTCGTCGCGCACGGCGTGCAGAAAATCCGCCTGACCGGTGGCGAGCCGCTGCTGCGCAAGAACCTCGAGATCCTGATCGAACAGCTGGCCGCGCTGCGCACGGTGGAAGGCCAGCCGCTGGACATCACCTTGACAACCAACGGCTCGCTGCTTGCGCGCAAGGCGCTCGCGCTCAAGGCGGCGGGCCTTCAAAGGGTCACGGTCAGCCTCGACGGGCTGGACGACACCATCTTCCGAGCCATGAACGACGTCGACTTCCCCGTGGCCGACGTGCTTGACGGCATCGCTGCCGCGCAGGCCGCAGGCCTGGGGCCGATCAAGGTCAACATGGTGGTCAAGCGCGGCACGAACGACCACGAGATCCTGCCCATGGCGCGCCACTTCAAGGGCACCGGCATTGTGCTGCGCTTCATCGAGTACATGGATGTGGGCGCCACCAATGGCTGGCGCATGGACGAGGTGCTGCCCAGCGCCGAGGTGGTGCAACGCATCCACCGCGAGCTCCCGCTGGTGCAGCTCGGTGCATCGGCTCCAGGCGAGACCGCCGAGCGCTGGGGCTACGCCGATGGCTCAGGCGAGATCGGCGTGATCAGCAGCGTGACGCAGGCTTTCTGCAGCGACTGCAACCGCGCGCGCCTGTCCACGGAAGGCCAGCTCTATCTCTGCCTCTTCGCCAGCCAGGGCCACGACTTGCGTCACCTGATCCGGGGCGATGCCACCGACGAGCAGCTCGCCAGCGCGATTGCGGCAATCTGGCAAGGCCGTGGCGACCGTTATTCCGAGCTGCGCGCCAGCCTGCCGCCCGAAGCGGGTGCAGGCACCCGCCGCGTCGAGATGAGCTACATCGGCGGCTAGTACGATGACCCCCACGCGCCATCGCTGCACGAGCCGCTGCCACCCCTGTGAGCCCGCCTTGCCTGGAGCCACCTCGAAAGGCGGCCTGCCTACCCCATGATCCATTCCCATCAAATCACGGGCCTCGTGCTCGCCGGCGGCCGCGGCTCGCGCATGGGCGGCGTCGACAAAGGCCTGCAGAACTTCAACAGCACGCCTCTGGCGCTGCACGCCTTGCTGCGCCTGCAGATGCAGGAAGGCGGACTGGTCGGCGGTCAGATGGTCAACGCCAACCGCAACCTGGCGGCCTACGAGGCGTTCGGCGTTCCCGTCTGGCCCGACACGCTGGATGGCTACGCAGGCCCACTGGCCGGCTTCATGACCGGCCTGGAGCGCTGCGAAACCCCTTACCTGCTCACGGTGCCTTGCGACACCCCCCTCTTCCCGCTTGACCTTGCCCCCCGCCTGGCGCAGGCGTTCGAGGACAGCAGCACCGAGATCGCCATGGCCGCCGCCCCGGAGGAAGACGGCCAGTTGCGGCCCCAGCCCGTGTTCTGCCTGCTGCGGGTGGACCTCATGGAGAGCCTGCTGGCCTTCACGCACGGCGGGGGGCGCAAGATCGATCGCTGGACGGACCAGCACCGCACGGTGATCGTGCCCTTCGACCGGCCAGGTGACGACCCCAGGGCCTTCTTCAACGCCAACACCCTGGCCGAACTGCACGCCCTCGAGAAGGGCTGAGCGTTCCGGCCCTTCCGTTCGTCTTTCCATGAAATCCATCGAGCAGATCGCGGCCGAACTGCAGGGCTATGACCCGCAGGCCATCAGCGCCGAACGCGTGAATCACTTCCTGGCCCGCCTGGTCGAACCCATCACCGCGACAGAAGGCCTCGGCGTCTTCGACGCGTTGGGCCGGGTCCTGGCGCAGGACGTGGTCTCACCGATCAGCGTGCCGCCGCACGACAACTCCGCCATGGACGGTTTTGCCTTCGACAGCAGGCAACTGCGCCCGGGCGAACCGCTGGGCCTGCGCGTGGCGGGGACGGCCTTCGCTGGCAAGGCCTGGGCCGGCAGCGTGGGCCCTGGCGAATGCCTGAAGATCATGACGGGCGCCATCATGCCGAATGGGCTGGACACCGTGGTGCCACTTGAATTCGTGAAAACGGAAGGCGAACGCATCGTGGTGCCACCCAACGTCGTCGGCCCGGGCGACAACCGCCGCCTTCTGGGCGAAGACCTCATGGCCGGCGAAGCCGCACTGCGCCAGGGCCAGGTGCTCGGCCCTGCGGCGCTGGGCTTGCTGGCCAGCCTGGGTCTGCCCACCGTGAAGGTGTTCCGCCGCGTGAAGGTGGCCTACTTCTCCACCGGCGACGAGATTCTGAGCCTGGGCGAAACGCCGCGCGAAGGCGCGGTGTACGACAGCAACCGCTACACCGTCTTTGGCCTGCTCACCCGTCTGGGCGCGCAAGTCATCGACATGGGCGTGGTGCGCGATGAGCCCGCCGAGCTGGAAGCCGCCTTTCGCACCGCCGCACTGCAGGCTGACGCCATCATCACCAGCGGCGGGGTAAGCATGGGCGAGGCCGACCACACCAAGGCCATGATGAAGCAGCTCGGCGACGTGGCCTTCTGGCGCATCGCGATGCGCCCGGGGCGGCCCATGGCGGTCGGCCGCATTGACGAGGCGGGCAAGAGCGCCGTGCTGTTTGGACTGCCGGGCAATCCGGTGGCGGTGATGGTCACTTTCCTCGCCTTTGTTCGCCCCGCCCTGCAGCGACTCATGGGTGCTTCAGCCAGCGAGCCGGTGCTCTTGCAGGCGCGCAGCGGCGAAGCGCTGCGCAAGAAGCCGGGCCGCACCGAGTACCAGCGCGGCATCGTCACCCGCACGCCCGATGGCGCGCTCAGCGTGCGCACCACGGGCAACCAGGGTTCGGGTGTGCTCAGCTCGATGGTGGAGGCCAACGGCCTGATCGTGCTGCACCACGGCCAGGGCAATGTCGCCGTGGGCGACACGGTGGACGTGATGATGTTCGACGGCGCGATCTGACCCCATTCATTTGGCCGGGATGACGGCATCCGCGTGGCCGCCGCCGTGCTGCGCGGCCTTCGCCTTCGAATGGGATTTTTCGCGCGAGAGCAGCGTGTACATGGTGGGCACCACGAAGATGGTCAGCAGCGTGCCCACGCTCATGCCTCCCACGATCACCCAGCCGATCTGCTGCCGGCTCTCGGCGCCCGCCCCAGACGCCAGCGCCAGCGGGATCGCGCCCAGCACCATGGCACCGGTGGTCATCAGAATGGGGCGCAGGCGCAGGGAAGCCGAGCGCCTGACGGCCTCGAACTTCTCCAGGCCCTGATCGCGCAATTGGTTGGAGAACTCCACGATGAGGATGCCGTGCTTGGTGATCAGCCCCACCAGCGTGATGAGCCCGATCTGGCTGAAGACGTTGATCGTGCCGCCGGTCATCTTGAGCGCGAGCAACGCGCCCATCATGGACAGCGGCACGCTGAGCATGATGATGAAAGGATCGACAAAACTCTCGAACTGCGCGGCCAGCACCAAGTAAATGAACAACAGCGAAAGCGCGAAGACGATGGCCAGCGAGCCCGAGGCATTGCGGAACTCGCGACTCTGGCCATTCAGGTCGGTGGTGTAGCCTGCGGGCAGCACCTCGCGCGCGGTCTTGTCCATGAACTGCAGCGCCTCGCCCAACGAATAGTCAGGCGCGAGGTTGGCCGTGATCGACGCGCTGCGGCGCTGGCCGAAGTGGTTGAGTTCGCGCGGCACCACCACTTCGCTGATCTTGACCAGCGAGGCCAGTGGAATCATGGCCTCGTTGCGCCCTCGCACGAACAAGCGGTCAATGTCTTCCGGCGTGCTGCGGTTGCCTGAGACCGTCTGCACCACCACGTCGTACTGCTCACCGTCTCGCTTGTAGCGCGTGACGATGCGCCCGCCCAGCATGGTCTCGACAGTGCGCGCGATGGCGTCCACGTTCACGCCCATGTCGGCTGCGCGCTCTCGGTCCACATCCATGCGGATCTCGGGCTTGTTCAGGCGCAGATCGGTGTCGATCTGAACCAGGCCCGGGTTCTTGCTCAGCTCATCCTGGAAGCGGCGCACCGTCTGCGCCAGGTTCTCATAACTGTCGGAAGTGACGATCACATAGTTGATCGGGCGCTCGCGAAAGCCTTGACCGAGCGAGGGCGGCGTGATCGGGAAGGCGCTGATGCCTGGCAGGGACGCCAGGCGCGGCGTGATCTCGCGCGCGATGCGCTGCGTGGATCGTTCGCGCTCCTCCCAGGGCAGCGCGCGCATGAACACCACGCCTTGCGCCACCGAGGGGTTGCCCACGTTGACAAAGATGCGGTCGAATTCCGGGTAGCCCTGGGCGATGCCCTCGATCGCCTCGGCGTACTTGCGGGTGTAGGCCAGCGTGGCGCCATCCGGGCCGTTGATGTTGGCCAGGATCACGCCGCGGTCCTCGATGGGCGCCAGCTCCTGGCGCATCGTCTGCAGCATCCACGCGCTGGCCAGCGCGCTGCCGGCCATGACCGCCACCACCACCCAGCGCACGCGCAGGGATATCCCCAGGGCCCGACTGAATCCGCGCGTGACAGCATCGAGCACGCGCTCCATGCCGCGGTCGAACCGGCCCGGATTCGGGTTGTGCCGCAGCAGCTTGGAGCACAGCATGGGCGAGAGCGTGAGCGCCACGAAGCCGGAGACCACCACAGCGCCGGCCAGGGCCAGCGCGAACTCGGCGAAAAGGCGTCCCGTTCGGCCGGGGGTGAACGCCAGCGGTGCGTACACCGCAGCGAGCGTCAGCGTCATCGCCACAATGGCAAAGCCGATCTCGCGAGCGCCCTGGATCGCGGCATCAAAGGGCTTCATGCCCTCTTCGATGTGCCGGTAGATGTTCTCCAGCATCACGATGGCGTCGTCCACCACCAGGCCGATGGCCAGCACCAGGGCCAGCAGCGTGAGGGTGTTGATGGAAAAGCCGAACATCGCCATCAACGCAAATGCGCCGATCAGGCTGACCGGAATCGTCATGAGCGGGATGATCGAGGCGCGCAGCGTGCGCAGGAAGACGAAGATCACCAGCGCCACCAGCACCACGGCCTCGGCGATGGTGGTGTAGACGGCCTTGATCGAGCGGTCAATGAAGACGGAGTTGTCGTTGGCGATGTCCACGTTCACGCCGGCGGGCAGGTCCTGCCTGACCTTCTCCAGCATCTGCCGCACAGCGGCCGAGAGCTCCAGCGGATTGGCGGTCGCCTGACGGATCACGCCCAGCGAGACCGCGTCGCGGCCGTTGAGCCGCACCGAGGTGCGCTCATCCTGAGGCGCCTGCAACACGCGGGCCACGTCGGCGATGCGGACCGTCTGGCCGTTGACGTTGCGGATCGCCACCGCGGAGAACTGCGCGGGGGTCTGCAGGTCGGTGGCAGCGGTCACGTTGAACTCGCGCAGGGTGCTCTCGATGCGGCCCGCGGGCACTTCCAGGTTGGAGCGGCGCAGGGCGTCTTCCACGTCCTGAACGGTCAGCGCGTAGGCCGCCAGGCGGTCCGGGTCCACCCAGATGCGCATGGCATAGCGGCGCTCACCGTACACACGCACCTCGGCCGCACCCGGCGCCGTTTGAAGCAGCGGTTTGGCCAGGCGGTTCGCGAAATCGCTGAGTTGCAGCGCACTGTGGGTGTCGGAGGTGAGAGCCAGCCAGATCACGGGCGAGGCGTCGGCCTCCACCTTGGCGATCACCGGCTCGTCCACATCCTGCGGCAGGCGCTGGCGCACGCGACTCACCTTGTCGCGCACGTCGGCGGCGGCCGAGTCGGGGTCCCGCTCCAGCTTGAAACGCACGGTGATCTGACTCTGCTCCTGACGGCTGATCGAGGTGATCACATCCAGGCCCTCGATGCCCGCGAGCGAGTCCTCCAGCGGCTTGGTGACCTGCGACTCGATCACCTCGCTGGACGCCCCGCCAAAGCGGGTGGAGACCGTGACGGTGGGCTCGTCGATCTTGGGGTACTCGCGAACCGTCAGGCCGTTGAAGGACACGATGCCCACCAGCAGGATGAGCAGCGACAGCACCGAGGCGAACACCGGGCGCCGGATCGATATCTCAGGCAGTTGCATACGGGCTCCCGGGGGTTCAGCGCGCGGGCGCAGGCGCCGCTTCGGTGGCGGCTGGGGCAGCCATGTTCACGACCCGCACTGCGGTGCCGTCGCGCTGCAGACGCTGCTGGCCGGCAATCACCACGGTCTCGCCCTGTCGCAGGCCGCTGACAACCTCGACCTCCGAACCCCGGCGCGCGCCCAGGGCCACTTCGACCCGGCGCGACAGGCGCTTCTTCGCATCGCCCTCGCCCTGTTCATCGAGCACGTAGGCGTACTGCTTGCCGGCCTGGGGCACCAGGGCCTCCTCGGGCACCACCAACGCACGCTCGTTGACCGAGAAAACGATCAGCACGCGCGCGAACATGCCGGGGCGCAGCACGTTGTCGGCCGCTGGCGGCATGACCGCGCGCACGGAAATGGAACGGCCATTGGCGTCGAGCAGCGGGTCCACGGCCAGCACCTTGGCCTCGAAAGACCGGTTCGGCAAGGCATCCAGCTGCACCTGCACCACCTGGCCCGGGGCGATCTGAGACTGGTAGCGCTCGGGCAGGCGGAAGTCCACGGTGAGCATGGACGTGTCCTCGAGGTTCACGAGGTTGTCGCCGTCCTTCACATAAGCGCCCAGGTTGATGCTGCGCAAACCCACGGTGCCAGCGAACGGGGCGGTGATGCGCATGCGCTGGAGCCGTGCGTCCGCCAATGCCACCTGGGCCTCAGCCACCTGCAGACTGGCCTGGCTCTCCTCCAGCACCCGCTGGGCCACGAAATTCTGCGCCACCAGCTCCTGGTTGCGTTTCAGGTTGGCACGCACGATGGACAGCTGGGCCTGCGCCTGGCTCAGCTCGGCGCGCTGCAAGGTGTCGTCGAGTTGCACCAGCAACTGCCCCGCCTTGACCTTGGCCCCGTCCGAAAACACGATCCGGGCCACCCGGCCGCTGGTCTCAGGCTTGAGCGTCACGCTCTGGCGCGAGCGAAGGGTGCCCACGGCCTGGGCGTCGTCCTGCAGCCGCACGGCCTTCACCCGCGTCACCTCCACGCCGGGTGCGCCACCAGTGGCCGCACCGACCGCGCCCGATCCCGCATTGCCCGCAACGGGGGCTTTTGCATCCCGGTGCTGCAGCCACCAGGCCGCACCGGAGGCCAGGCCCATGCCCGCAACGGCCACCACCACGTATAGCGCTTTGTTCGCCATGGATTCCACTGCCCAGGGGTAAGGACGCCTTACCTCGTGAGGTAGGGCACAGATCGATGAAACGAAATGTAGCAGCGGGTGGGGCGGCCCAGTGACGGGATTTCCCCTGTAGGACTCAGGCCGGCACGCCCCGGTTGGCCAGCGCGTCGGCCCGTTCGTTGCCCGGGTCGCCCGCATGGCCCCTGACCCAGTGCCACTCGATCTTGTGGGGCCCGGCATGCACCAGCTCATCGAGCTTGCGCCAGAGGTCGGCGTTCTTCACCGGCTGCTTGGCCGCCGTGACCCAGCCCTTGCGCTTCCAGCCATGGATCCACTCGGTGATGCCCTGCCGCACGTACTGGCTGTCGAGGTACAGAGAGACCCGGCAAGGGCGCTTGAGCGCGGCCAGCCCTTCGATCACCGCGGTGAGCTCCATGCGGTTGTTGGTGGTTTCCCGCTCGCCCCCCCACAACTCTTTCTCGAATCCCTCCGATTTGAGGTACACCCCCCAGCCACCGGGCCCTGGGTTGCCCTTGCAGGCACCGTCGGTGTAGATCACCACATGGTTCAAAAAACGCTCCTGAATTCAAAAAAGCAAAAGGGAGGGGGTGCTGCGGCCCTCAGTGCCGGTGGGTCACCGACACCGGGGCGGCCGAGGTGGCGCGCCGCGGCTTCCAGGCCGGGCCCAGCAGGCGCATGCCACGCACGCGCTTGACCGCCACCACGAAGTAGACCGCGCCAAAAATGGGCCACCAGCGGGCACCGGCGCGGTCGAGCCACGCGTAGCGCTGCAACCACGTGTCGGTGCGCATCGCTGGGCGGTAGCAGCCAAAGCGGTCCGACTCTACTTCAAAACTGAGCAGCCGCAGCCAGTCGCGCAGGCGCCAGGGACCGATGAAATCGCCTGCTTCGGGCAGGTACAGGCTGGAGGCACCAAATGCGCTGAGGCCGACCCGGGCACAGAAGCGGCCGCGCCCCTGGCGCAGGCCCCACAAGCTTGCGGGGTTGAAGCCCGAGATCACCACCCGGCCTTCGGGCACCAGCACGCGCTCGACCTCGCGCAACACGTGGTGCGGGTCGGCGCTGAACTCCAGCGTGTGTGGCAGCACCACGAGGTCCAGACTGGCCTGGGGAAACGGCAGGGCCGCCGCATCGGTGATCAGGGCCACGCGCGGGACACGACCGTCCTGGCCGGCCGGTAGCACCTCGGGCAGGGCCAGCCAGCGATGGGGCATGCGATTGGCTTGCAAGCCCTGCAGTTCGGGCAAGCCAAGCTGCAGGGCGTTGTAGCCGAACAGATCGGCCACGGCCAGGTCGAACTGTGCCTGCTCCCACGCCAGCAGGTACTGGCCGGGCGCGGTCGAAAACCAATCGGTCAACCCTATAATTTTTGCGGTCATGTGCGGTGTGGGGCCGATACCGGTTCGGGCGCGAAGTCTGCGACACTGCAAACCACCGGGAAGGCCAGCCCGCACTCTACACGCCCTACCCGACATCCGCCCCATGCACCTCATTCCCATCCCGGCCTTCAGCGACAACTACATCTGGGCCCTGCACGACGGCGTGCAGGCGCTGGTGGTCGACCCAGGCGAAGCCTCGGGCGTGACCCAGTGGCTGGCGCAGGAAGGCCTGAGGCTCGACACCATCCTGATCACCCACCACCATGCAGACCACACCGGCGGCGTGGCCGAGCTGCGCGAAGCCACCGGCGCGCGCGTCATCGGCCCGGCCTTCGAACCCATGCCCGAACCGCTGCAACGCGTGGGCGAAGGTGAGTCGGTGGAGGTGCTCGGCCTGCGTTTTGAGGTGATCGAGGTGCCCGGTCACACCGCCGGCCACATCGCCTACTACACGCCCGCCATGGACGGTGCGCCGCTGCTGTTCTGCGGCGACACGCTGTTTTCGGGCGGCTGTGGCCGCCTGTTCGAGGGCACACCGGCCCAGATGCTGGACTCGCTCACCCGCCTGGCCGCCCTGCCCGATCGCACCCGCGTGTGCTGCACCCACGAGTACACGCTCTCCAACCTCAAGTTCGCGCTGGCGGTCGAACCCGGCAATGCCGAGCTGGCGGCCTACACCGCCCATTGCCAGGCCCAACGCGCCCAGAACTTTCCCACGCTGCCCAGCTCCATTGGGCTGGAAAAAAAGATCAATCCTTTCTTGCGCACGAGCGAAACCGCGGTCGTGCGCTCCGCCCAGGCCCACGAGCCGGGCAAGACCACCGATGCCGTGGCGGTTTTCGCCACGCTTCGCGAATGGAAAAACGTTTTCAGATGACCCCTGCCTTCCCGACCGCCCTCTCCGCCCCCGCCTGTGCCCCCGTGGTCAGCGGTCCGGCTCGCCGCTGGCTCACACTGGCCGGCACCGCCCTCGTGATGCTGGTGTCTGGCTGCGCGACCACCGCGCTGCCTGAAGCCAGCAGCGGCTCCACCGGCACGTCCAGTGCCTCCTCGCCCGCCACCGCCCACGCGCCGCGGCTGCCCTCGTACCGCCTGCCCAGCGACGTGCCGCTGAGCACGATCGGCACCGCCGAGACCTCGCTCTCCAGCGTGAAAACGCTCGACGCCCCGGCCGATCTCTGGGACCGCATCCGCCGGGGCTTTGCCATGCCTGACCTCGAAGGCGATCTGGTGCGCGACCGCGAGCAGTGGTACGCCACCCGGCCCGACTACATGCAGCGCATGACGGAGCGGTCCAGCCGCTACCTGTTCCACATCGTGGAGGAGATCGAGCGCCGCAACATGCCGATGGAGCTGGCCTTGCTGCCCTTCATCGAAAGCGCCTTCAACCCCCAGGCCGTCTCCAGCGCGCGCGCCGCCGGCATGTGGCAATTCATGCCGGCCACCGGCCAGTCGTTCGATCTCAAGCAGAACGCCTTCCGCGACGATCGGCGCGACGTGCTCGCCTCCACCCGGGCCGCGCTCGACTACCTTCAGCAGCTCTATGGCCGCTTCGGCGACTGGCACCTCGCGCTGGCGGCCTACAACTGGGGCCAGGGCAACGTCAGCCGCGCCATCACCAACAACCAGCGCCTGGGCAAACCCACCGGCTACACCGACCTCAACATGCCGGCCGAAACGCGCATGTACGTGCCCAAGCTCCAGGCGGTGGAGAACATCCTGGCCCGGCCAGAGGCCTACAACACCACCTTGCCCCTGATCGGCAACCACCCCTTCTTCGACACCGTCGCGCTGGAGCGGGACATGGATGTCGCCCTCATCGCCCGCCTGGCAGAGGTGGCGGAAAAGGACTTTCGCGCGCTCAACCCCTCGCTGCGCCAGCCCATCGTGATGGCCGCCGGCACGCCCAACGTGCTGCTGCCCTGGGATAACGCGGTGATCTTCCAGCGCAACCTGCAGTCCTACAACGGCCCGCTGGCCAGCTGGACGGCCTGGGTCGTGCCCACCACCATGTCGGTGTCGCAGGCCGCCGAGCGGGCCGGCATGAGCGAAGCCGAGCTGCGCGCGGTCAACAACATTCCGCCGCGCATGCAGGTGCGCGCCGGCTCCAGCCTGCTCGTGCCGCGCACCGACAAACGCAACGGCGACGTGCCGGTGCATGTGGCCGACAACGGCCAGATCAGCTTCCAGCCTGAGGTCATCCTCAGGCGCACCACCGTCAAGGCGCGCAAGGGCGAAACCCTGACGCGCCTGGCTCAGCGCTATGGCGTGAGTCCGGTGAGTGTGGCGGGCTGGAACAAACTGGCCGTGAACGCGGCGCTCAAACCGGGCCAGCGCATCATGCTCATGCTTCCCCAACGCGTCGCCGTGGCCAAGGCCTCCTCGCCCAGCACCGCATCGGCAAAGAAGGCCGCCACGGCCACGCCGGCTCGCAAGGCCTCGCCCACCGCCAGCAAACCGGTCAAGACCAAGGCGAAGACCGCCAGCAGCGCGAGCAAGACGCGCGTGGCATCCGGCGGCAAGTCCGACAAGAAGCGCTGAGCGGCCAAGCGCTCGGGCCGGTGTCAGGCCCGGAACCGGGCCTTGGCCTTGCGGGCGAAGTCGTTGGTGAACGTGAGCGCAAGATCAACGCGCTGCAGCGAGCCCGGCTCCTCGAACTGCGCCAGCATGCGCGCCGCCGTGGAAGGCCCGGTCTCGGGCATCATGCCGTCGACCGTCCAGGCCTCGCGCACACGGGCGAAAGCCGCGAGGTACAGCGCGCGATCGCCCTGGAAATAGCGCTCCGGTACCACCTTGATGATGTCCGACGGCCCCGCCGTCTGCAGCCACTTGAGGGCATGCACCATCGCATCGGTCATCGCCTGGCTGGCCTTGGGGTACTGCGTCAGAAAACTTGCCGGGGCACAAAGGCAACCGGAGGGCAAGGGGCCGCCAAAGACCTCGGCCGTGCCCCGCATGCTTCGCGTGTCGGCCACCACCTTGAGCGAGCCCATCTGTTCCAGTTGCGTCACTGTCGGGTCGGTGGTGCTGATCGCGTCAAGCTCACCGCGGCGAAACGCCTGCACCGCCGCCGCGGCATTCGCCAGCGGGACGTAGCGCACATCGGCAGCACGCAGCCCGACCTTGCCCAGCACCAGGCTGGCCACGCGATGCGAGGCCGCACTCGTGGTCATCACGCCCACGCGCCGGCCGCGCAGGTCGGCCACGCTGCCGCTGTGGCCCATGGTCTCCAGCGACACGCCCACCACCACCTGTGGCGAGCGGCCCTGCAACACAAAGGACTGGAGATTCTGGCCACGCGCCTGCAGCGCGATCGTGTTCGGGTAGGGCCCCGACAGCACATGGGCCGCGCCAGTCTGCAATCCCTGCAGGGCCTGAGCCACGTCAGGAAACTCGCGCACCTCGACATCCAGGCCTTCCTGGGCAAAGTACCCGAGGCGCTCGGCGATGGTCAGTGGGAGATAGCAGAACGAGGTGCGGCCATCGACCGCAATCGCCAGCTTGGGCGCACCGGGCCGCAATGCGGGAGATGCCGCAGGGCCCGGCGCTGATTGCGCGCGCACGGACGGCAGAGCGACCGCCGCCAAGCTCAACGCACAGACACGCCCCCAGTTTCGGCGACTCCACATGACCCGGTTTCCTCTCTCGGCGCATTCTTTGGACGAGCCTTGAGCCTAGGGGGCGGGCCGAAAACCCGCATCAGGACCAATCCCGAGCGGGTTTGTACCGAGCACTTGCAAGCCGATGTAACGGCGTCGAAAGCAAGCGCGCGTCAAACGAAAAGGATCGCGATATTGACGATCAGCGCAAGGGTCCAGGCCAGGCTGCGCGCTGTCGCCAGGTTGGCGACATACATCATGATGTAGAGCACCCGCAGCACCACGAACAGGAACGCGAGAACGTCCAGGCGGACCTGTGCGGCCCCGAGCTGGTGCGCGATGATCACCGCGCCGATGAAGAACGGCAGGGCCTCGAAGCTGTTGGCCTGCGCGGCGTTCGCGCGGGCGCGCCAGTCGCTCTGTCGCGCCAGCCATTCGCGCGGGTGCTGGTTGTCAAAGCCACCGTCGCGGCGCGGCTTGGAGAACGTGCCCGATTTGGCGAGCCACGCGCAACCGATCGGCAACAACGAAGCCGCCACCACCGCCCAATACGCCACGGTCAACCCGGCGAGTTTCATGATGAAGCGCTTTCCACAGGAAATGGCGCGGATCAGCGCCGGTCCACCAGGGCATGGGCGATCGTGCCCAGGTCCACGTACTCCAGCTCGCTGCCCACCGGCACGCCGCGCGCCAGGCGGGTGACCTGCACATCGGAGCGGCCTTTGAGCGCCTGCGCGATCACGTGCGCCGTGGTCTCACCTTCGGCGGTGAAATTCGTGGCCAGAATGACCTCCCGCACCTCGGGCTCACCCTGTTCGGCGGGCGCGGTGATGCGGTCAAAGAGTTTCTGCAGGCCGATGTCGCGCGGGCCTACACCGTCGAGCGGGCTGAGCTTGCCCATGAGCACAAAGAACAGGCCCTTGTAGGCACCGGTGCGCTCCATCGCGGCCTGATCGGCCGGCGTCTCCACCACGCACAGCTGGCTGCGGTCGCGACGGGGATCGCGGCACGTGGGACAGATGTCGTCCTCGGTGAAGGTGTGGCACAGGCTGCAATGCTTCACCGAGCTGGCCGCGTGCTCCAGCGCTCGGGCGAGCTGCACGGCGCCATCGCGGTCGTGCTGCAACAGGTGGAAAGCCATGCGCTGTGCCGACTTCACCCCCACGCCAGGCAGGCGGCGCAACGCCTGCACCAGGAGTTCAAGCGAGTGGTTCTCAGCCATCGATGAGCAAAGCAGCCCGCGCGGCCGTCATCAGAACGGGAACTTCATGCCACCCGGCAGGCCGGGCATGCCCGCCGTGAGCTTGCCCATCTTCTCGGCCGAAGTTTCCTCGGCCTTGCGCACCGCGGCGTTGAATGCGGCGGCCACAAGGTCTTCCAGCATGTCCTTGTCGTCGGCCAGCAGGCTGGGGTCGATGGTCACGCGCTTGACGTCGTGCTTGCAGGTCATGAGCACCTTCACCAGGCCCGCGCCCGATTCACCGGTGACCTCGATGAAGGCCAGCTCGTCCTGGGCTTTCTTCAGGTTGTCCTGCATGGCCTGGGCCTGCTTCATGAGGCCGGCGAGTTGTCCTTTGTTGAACATGGTCTTCCTAACGTTCCGAGTGAAAAAATGAAAAGGCTCAGGCCGTGGTGATGGCCTTGAGGGTACCTGGCACGATTTTGCCGCCAAAGTCGCGCATCATGGCCTGAACGAAGGGGTCGTTGAGGATGTGCGCCTCGGCCTCGCGCTGGCGGCGCGCCGCCTCGGCCGCCACGCGTCGCGCGGGCGAGTCCGAGACGCTGCCGATCTCGACCGACAGGCGCACATCGTGGCCGATGGTTTTCAGCGCAGTCGCCAGGCGTTCTCGGGTGTTGCCCTGGTTGAGCGAGCTGCGCTCCACGCGCAACATCCACTGGTCTGTGTCGCGCGCGATCAGTTGGGACTGCAGGCCGAGCTCGCGCACCAGCGCGGTGATGGCCTCCGCGCGCACGAGCTGCATCACGGTCTCGAACCAGAAATCGCCTTCCACGCTGCCACCGGGCGCCGCGGGCAAGACGGTCTGGGTGCCGTGCTCGTCTCGGGGTTGCGGCTGGTCTGCCGGACCGGGCTCACCGGCATCGCGCACCGGCACGGCCAAGACGCGTGGCGGCGCCGGTTCGGCGTCCTCCCAGGGCGGGCCGTCGTCTTCCGGCCAAGGCGCATCGTCCAGCGGCTCAGTGGCCATCTGCGGGCCCGAGACAGGCGCGGGCGCGGCGCTGGTCTGCGGTGCCGGCGCGGGTGCGGGCCGCATGGCGGCCGGCGGCGGGTTCACCACAGGCAAACGGACCATGGGGGCCGGCATTGGCGCCACCGCAGGTGCGGGCGCCGCCACGTTCGCGGCGGGCGCCTCAGCTGTTTTCAGTGTTTTTTTTTCCGCTGTGCCGCTGGCAGCAGCCGTGTGGGCAGGTTTGAAGGCCATCAGGCGCAACAACACCATGGTGAGCGCGGCGTATTCGTCAGGCGCCAGGCCGAGCTCGCCGCGCCCATGCAGGCACAGACTGTAGAGCAGTTGCGTCTCATCGGCCGGCAGGCTTTGCGCCAGCCGCGCGATCTGCGCCTCATCGGGGTCGTCCACGCCTTCGGCCTGGGCACGGTCGGGCACGGCCTGCAACACCGCCATGCGCTGCAGCACGCCGGTCATCTCTTCCAGCGTGGACGCCGCATTCAGGCCATTCACGCGCAGCGCGTCCACGGTATCGACCACGGTGGCACCGTCGCCGCGCGCCAGAGCATCGATCAACCGCAGCACATAGGAGCGGTCCACGGCGCCCAGCATCTGGCGCACCGTGGCCTCCTGCAACTGGCCACCGCCAAAGGCGATCGCCTGGTCGGTGAGGGAAAGGGCGTCGCGCATGGAGCCGCGCGCAGCACGGGACACCAGGCGCAGCGCCTGCACATCGGCAGGCACGTTTTCAGCTTGCAACACCTGTTGCAAATGCTCCAGCACCGTTTCAGGTGCCATGGGCCTCAGGTTGAACTGAAGGCAACGCGAGAGCACGGTCACCGGCACCTTCTGGGGGTCCGTCGTCGCCAGCACGAACTTGAGGTACTCAGGCGGTTCTTCCAGCGTCTTCAACATGGCGTTGAACGCCGTGTTGGTGAGCATGTGCACCTCGTCGATCATGAAGACCTTGAAGCGCCCCTGAACCGGCTTGTAGACCGCCTGCTCCAGCAAGGCCTGGACCTCGTCCACGCCCCGGTTGGATGCGGCGTCGAGCTCGGTGTAGTCGACGAAACGGCCGCTGTCGATATCGGTGCAGGCCTGGCACACGCCGCAAGGCTCGGCGGTGATGCCGCCCTGCCCGTCGGCGCCCAGGCAGTTGAGCGATTTGGCCAGGATGCGCGAGACCGTGGTCTTGCCCACGCCACGCGTGCCTGTGAACAGGTAGGCATGGTGCAGGCGCTGCGTCGTCAATGCATTGGAGAGGGCTTGCACCACATGGCCTTGCCCCACCATTTCGGTGAAATTGCGCGGGCGGTATTTGCGGGCCAGGACGACATAGGACATGGGAACGATTCTAAGCGGCGGGGTATTGCCAGGCGATCCGGCATCGGCACACCCCATCGCCTACAATCGACCTCGACGGGCCTTCCCGCATGGTGAAGCGGCCAACCGGGTCAGGTGGGGAACCAAGCAGCCCTAACTGTGAATCCAGTGCCGGGGTCAAGGCTCGTCACCCCTCTTCCCATCTCACCATGTCCGTGCGCGATCCTGCCTCCATTGCCAGCTGGCACGCCCACGTGTACTTTGGTGCGGACTCGCGCGATGCCGCCTGGGCCTTGCGCGAAGTCATCGCCACCGAGCTCGGCGCGCGCGTCCAGCTGGGGCGCTTCCATGAAAAGCCGGTCGGGCCGCACCCCGCCTGGACCTATCAGGTGGCCTTTGATGCGCTTGAGTTTTCCCATGTGGTGGGCTGGCTTGCGCTCAACCACGGCGCGCTCGATGTGCTTATTCACCCCAACACCGGCGACGCGCTGAGCGACCACCGGGACGGCGCGCTATGGCTGGGCAGGTCGTACCCCTTGAACCTGCAGGCCCTGGTGGATTGAAGCGCCGCCCATGAACCCCTGGATCTTGCTCGGACTGGCCATTGCCGCAGAAGTTGTCGGCACCTCGGCGTTGAAAGCCAGCGAAGGCTTCAGCAAACTCTGGCCATCGGCCATCGTCATGGTGTCGTATGGCGCGGCGTTCTATCTCCTGTCGCTGACCTTGCGCACCATTCCGGTGGGCGTAGCCTATGCCGTCTGGTCGGGCGTGGGCGTGGTGCTCATTGCGCTGATCGGCTGGCTGGTGTTTGGCCAGAAGCTCGACGCCGCTGGCATGCTGGGCATGGGCCTGATCGTGGCGGGCGTTCTGGTGCTCAACCTGCTCTCGAAAACCTCGGCCCACTGAAATGAATCAGGCCGCCATCCAGCGGCGCACCCCCTCACCGGCGACCACCCCACTGGCCAGGCACGCCGTGAGGAGATAGCCCCCGGTGGGCGCTTCCCAGTCGAGCATTTCACCCGCGCAGAACAGACCCGGTCGAGACCGCACCATCAGGCCGGCGTCCAGCCCCTCCCACCGGACGCCGCCCGCGCTGCTGATGGCTTCGTCGATGGGCCTGGCGGCCGCCAGCCTGATTGGCAGGGCCTTGAGTGCAGCGGCAAGCCGGGCGGGCTCGTGCATCGCGTCCTTGCTCACCAGTTCGTTGACGATGGCCATCTTGATGCCCTCCAGGCCGAGACGGCTCTTGAGATGACTCGACAGACTGCGCGAGCCGCGCGGGTGCGCCACCTGGGCCAGCACCTGCTCGGCCGTGCGATCGGGCAGCAGATCCAGCTCAAAAGCGGCCTGGCCCTCGCGCGCGATCTGATCGCGCAGCAGACCCGACACAGCGTAGATCAAACTGCCTTCGACTCCGGTGGCCGTGGCGACAAACTCGCCTTTGCGATGGAAGCTGTTTCCCTGGCCGCGCGTGAACCGCACGGCCACCGATTTGAAAGGCTGGCCGGCGAAGCGCTCGGCGAAGAACGGGCTCCACCCGCCCGCCACGTCGAAGCCGCAGTTGCTGGGCTGCAGCGGCGCCACCTCGACGCCCTCGGACTGCAGCCTGGGCACCCAGGCGCCGTCAGACCCCAGGCGCGCCCAGCTCGCGCCACCCAGTGCGAGCACGGTAGCGCGGGGCTGCACCTGCAGGGGCCCCTGCGGTGTATCGAACACCAGGGCCGCCCCGTCCCAGCCCATCCAGCGATGACGCATGTGGAAACTCACCGGCCGGCCCCCCTCCTGGGGATGGCGCAACCGATGCAGCCAAGCCCGCAGCAACGGCGCGGCCTTCATGTCGGTGGGGAAGACGCGCTGGGAACTCCCCACGAACGTGCAAATGCCCAGGCTGGCCGCCCAATCGCGCACCGCCTGAGGCCCAAAGACGTCGAGCAGCGGGCGCAAGCGGTCCGCCTGCGCGCCGTAGCGGGCCACAAAGGCCGGCAGCGCTTCGGCATGCGTGAGGTTCATGCCGCCCTTGCCTGCCAGCAGGAACTTGCGGCCCACCGAAGGCATGGCGTCGAACAGGTGTACGTTGAGGCCGGCGCGGCCCATGACTTCGGCGGCCATGAGGCCGGCGGGGCCACCGCCGATGACGGCCACATCCACAGGCAGGAAAGAGCTCGAATCGGTCATGAAAAGCGTGAAGCATCGGCCAGCTCGATGAGCCGGCCCTGAGCATTGATAAAGGCCAGCCGCACGGCCTCGCCCGGCCTGGCCTGCGCCATGGCCTGGCGGTAGCCCTCCATCTGTGCGACGAGTTCGGGCTGGCGTTCGGGGTGTGCCGCGCTCTTGTAGTCCAGCACCCACCACTCGCCGCTGTCGCGGCGACGCACCAGGCGGTCAAGCCGCAGCAGCTCCCCCTGGTGGAAAAGCTCGACTTCGTTGCCCCAGTGGTTCAGCGCTTGCGCGTCCCAGGCCCAGGCGGCCTCGCCGCTCACGATGCGCCGGGCCATCGCGAGCACGTCGCGCGCCTGGGCCGTGTCGAGCGCGAACTCGCGCGCCACGGCCTGTGTGTGTTCTGGCGTCCACTCGAAGCCTTGTGCCGGCGTCGGCCGCCACTCCAGCAAGCGGTGCAACGCCAGTCCGATGCGGTTGGCTGTGTCGTCCCCGGGCAGGGGGACTTCCACGTCCCTCTTGGGCATGGCAGCTACGTTCAGGGACGGCAGGCTTGGCAGCTGAAAGGCCTGGGCCTGCACCGAAGGGGGATCGTCGGCGCCCGTGGCGGGCGACGGCGCCTCCAGCGGCGAGGCCAGCGGCAGCAAGCGCGCGTACCAGGTGGTGGCGCCGCGCTTGTGCGGTTCAAAGCTGGAGATGACCAACCGCGACTCGGCGCGCGTCAGTGCCACGTAGAGCGCATTGAGTTCCTCAAGCGAGCGCGCCTGCTGTTCTTGCTGCAAAGCCTCCTGCGCACAGGTGGGCGGTGATTTTTCGCTGGCCAGGAACACAAAGCGTCGGGGCAGCGGGTCTTCGCCCGGCCAGTCCACCAGCACGCCCATGCTCTCGGGCCGGGCAGATCCCGAGTCGGTGTCGAGCATCAGAACGGTGTGGGCTTCCAGGCCTTTGGCTCCGTGAATGGTGAGCAGACGCACCGCCCCGTGCGTTTGCACCGCCGTGGCCTTGATGCCACCGGCCTTGAGCGCGCGCACGAAGCGGTATGGGGTGAGAAAGCGCCCACCATCCTGTGCGAGCGATTGAGTCAGCAGGTCGCGCAATTGAGCGAGCACGGCGGCGCGCTGGCTCGCAGGCACCACTTGCGCAAAGCGCGCGAGCACGTCCCCATGGTCATAGAGGGCGGACAGCGCATCGTGCGGCGGCAGGCTGAGCAACCAGGTCCGGTAGAGCGCAAGGCGCTCTGCGGTCTGCTGGAACTGTGCAGCCTGCACCGGCGAAGAGGCGGCCGATGCTTGTTCACCGCCAGGCAAGGCCGCAAAACGCTGCAGCACCTCCCACCACGAAGGCCGGGGGGCCGGCGCGCTCGCGCCATCGACGCGCTGCGGCGTCCAGCTCAGGCGCAGGCGCGCGAGCTGGGCCAGGTCGTCGTCGCTCCAGCCGCACAGCGGCGACTTGAGGGCCCGAGCCAGGCTCAAGTCGTGGCGGGTCGAGACCAGCGCGTCGAGCAGCGCCACGACGTCCTGCACCGCAGGGGATTCGCCCAGTTCGAGCTTCTCGGGTTGTTCGCTGGCCAGGCCGCGTTCGAGCAGGGCCTCGTGCATCCAGGCCAGGCGCTCGCGGCGACGTGACAGCACCATGATGTCGTCGGGCAGCAGGCGCCCATCGGCGACTTCGGTGGCGATCCAGTCGGCGGCCTGCCGGGCCTCCAGCGCGGCCAGGCTGTCTTCGGGCAGCACGCGGGGCGTGGTCAGGCTGTCGCGCCACACGGGCTCGCCCTCCTGCTGCGCAGAGCCACGATCCAGCAGGCTTCGCGGCAGCTGTGGCAGACACAAGACCTCGCCCTGCGCGGTGCTCTCTGTCGTGTGGGGGCGGTAGTCGCTTCCGTATTCGCCAGCCTGCACCGCCGCGCCCATGGCGGCATTGAGTGCGTCCACCACCGCCGGTGCACAGCGGCGCGTGTGATCGCAGCTGAGCAAGGCGCCAGCCAGGCCCTGCACCACGAAAGCCTGCGCGGCCTTGAACACCTGCGGCTCGGCACGGCGGAAGCGATAGATCGATTGCTTGGGGTCGCCCACCAGGAACACGCAAGGCGCCTCGCCCGGGCCGGCGCCTGCGTAGGCCGAAAGCCAGCCGTAGAGCGCCTGCCATTGCAGAGGGTTGGTGTCCTGGAATTCGTCGATCAGCACGTGGCGCACGCGCGCATCCAGCCGCTGCTGGAGCCAGCCCGAGAGTTCGGCATCGCCCAGCAGGCGCCGCGCGGCGCCTTCCACATCGTTCATGTCCACCCAGCCGCGTTCGCGCTTGAATGCCGCGAAGGCGGCCAGCAGCAAGCGCGCGAGCCGGGACAGCCGCTGGTGGTGCAGCCAGGCGCGATGCTGGCGCAAGGCCTCGAGCGTGCGCAACGCCATCGCCTGGGCGGTCCGCACCACCTCGACGCCCGCGAGCTTGTCGCTGAACTTGCGCGGCTCGTCCTTCTGCGTGAGCAAGGCCGTGAGCACACCCGCGCCGTCGGCCTGGCTCAGCGCCAGCTCCAGCTCGGCTCCCTTGGCGGAAAAGGTCGGAGCGCTCGCGCGTCCCAGGGCCTGCGCGGCTTCGCGCAACAGCGTGGCGGCGCGGGCATCCTGCACCAGCCATTGCACCGGATCGTCAAAGCCCGCGAACTCCGGGTAGCGCTGCGCCATCGGCTCGACAGAGGCCTCCACCACACCTGCCGCGTCGGCCAATGCGAACTCCACCCGCTTTTGCAACGCCTTCTCCAGCGCCTTGAGCGTCTGGTGGCGACCATGTTCGGCCACACTGGCCATGAAGTCCTCACGCTCGACCGGACTGGCCGCGAGCGCGGCGTAGAAGCGCGGCCACACCTGGGCCACCGCGCGCGCATCGTCTTCAAGCAACTCGTACTGCACCGGCAACTGCAGCTCCTGCAGCACCGACAGCGGGGCGCCACGCAGCAAGGCGGCGAACCAACTGTGGAAGGTGCGCACCTGCACCGGGCGACCGATGGCGGTCACCGTTGCGTGCAGGCCCCGCGCCTCGGGCACGCGCCGCCGGGCATCCGCTTCGCTCAGGCCGCGCGCGCGCAATTCGTTGATCAGTGCGTCGTCGCCCAGCGTGGCCCAGCGGCGCAGTTCGGCATTGAGCCGGTCGCGCATTTCACCGGCCGCCTTCTTGGTGAATGTGATCGCCAGCACGTCCTGCGGTGCGCAGCCATCGAGCAGCGCGCGCAGGATGCGCGAGACCAGCATCCAGGTCTTGCCGGCGCCGGCACAGGCTTCCACCGCGATGCTGCGACCGGGGTCGCAGGCCAGCGCATAGAAGGCTTCGCGCGCCGCGGGCGCGCCGTTGATGCGGTAGGCAGGTGCCGTCATGCGGGCGTCCAGAAGTCCTTGCGGCAAAGGCCACGCGCCGCGCAGAACTCGCACACGCGGCCTTCACCCAGCGCTGGCATGGGTTGGCCGGCAGCCACCCGGGCCATGTCGTGCGCGAGGCCGGCGCGCAAATGATCGCGCGCCATCAGCACGTCAGGCTGCTCGACGAGCCAGGTGGGGCCATCCTTGCCGCTGTCGCCGCGCTTGTCGGTGATGCTGAGGTAGGCGGCGCGCAGGTTGTCGTCGGGCAGCAGGGCCGCGTAAAAGGCCAGTTGCGTGTCTTCCAGTGGCTCCTTCACGCGGTCGTTGGTCTTGCTGCGGCTCTCGGTCTTGTAGTCAATCACGAAAGGGATCGGTCCTTCGGGGCTGTGCTGCGCATCGATGCGGTCGAGCTTGCCGTAGAGTTTCCAGGGCCCCGCGCTCGCGCTGCGCTCGGCTTCGGCCTGGACAAAGCGCGGGCCCGGCCGGTCGTCTGTCGCTTCGAAGCCGGCCAACCAGTCCAGATAACCTTCTCGCAAAGCGGGCCACACCGCCTGGTAAGGCAGGAAACCCGCCCCGCCTTCGCCGGCGTTCAGGCCCATGGCGGTGGCGGTCTCGTCGGCCAGCCGGTCAAGACAGGCCTGATCGGCAGCGCGCCCTGGGCGGGTGTCGCCCCGCAGCTCGTGGAAGGCTCGAAGCACCGCATGCAACCAGTTGCCCATGTCGCGTTGGTCGGGCTCGGCCTCGAGTTCGGCCGCCTCGACCAGGCGCAACTGGCGCATCGCAAAGAAACGGTAAGGGCAATCGCGCAAATCCTGGTAGGCGCTGGCCGAGAGCGACTCGGGCAAGACATCGCCGGCGCAAGGCGAAGGTCTCGGTTGTGCCGTTGCCGACAGCGAACGCAACTCCCGCGGGTCGGACCCGGGTTGCAACGGCAACGCCTGCACCCAGGCACTGGGCAGCACGGCTTCACCTCGCTCCTGAGTGCGCCACAACAGATCCAGGCACGGCAAGGCGAGCGCAGCCCGCCATGCGCTGGCAGCGGCCAGGGCAACGGCTTCGCGGGACGGCAGGCCCAACAACTCGCGCTGCGCCGTTGTCCAATCGCCAGGAGGCTCTGGGCTGGGACTCAGATGCGCCTCGTCGCACCCCGGGACCACGGTGGCGGCAAAGACCCGCCCCAGCAGTTGCGCCATGGGCAGGACCACCACAGCCGCATCGGCCGCGCTGCGAGGCATGAAACTCGCACCTTCGAGCACGTCGCGCACCCAGGCGGTGAAGGCGTTCAGAGACAGACGAGCACCACCCCGCGCGATCCCATCGACGGCCTGGGCCACGCCAGCCAACTCCATCGCCGCGCCCTCCCCCAGGCGCAAGGTCTGCATCAGTTGTTGTCCTGCGGGATCGGCCTCGAACAAGGTCCAAAGGCCACAGGCCTTGAGCGCGGCGGCCAGGTCCCCCAACCATGTCGTCAAGGGTCGCCCCCCCTGCAACCCCTCGAGCCAGGCTGGCAGGCCTTCAGGGATGGTCGGTGCCAGTCGGGCGTGCCGAAGGGCCGCCTTCCAGCGCGACACACCCACTTCGCGCGCAAGTTGCTCCAACTGCTGCACCTGTGCCTGCGGCCAGGCCGTGGCCTGCTTGAGAAAATCCAGCACATCGTCCATCGACGCTCGCGCATCGGCCGCGCGCAGCACGCTCATGAGCTGGGCGGCCGCGTGGGTGGTCGAGAGCTTCCAGCCCGTCTCGTCGCGCACGGGCACGCCCACACGGTGCAGCATCGCGCTGACACGCCGGGTGAGGAGGCGGTCATTGGCCACCAGGGCCACAGGTACGTGCCCCTGGTTGACCCGCGCTATCACGCAGGCCGCAGCGCGCTGGGCTTCATCTTCCGCGTCGCCGCAGGCATGCAGCACGGGCGCATCGCCTGTTCGCGCGCTTGCCTCACCGAGCGACAACTTCAGCGACAGATCCCCCCAGCGTGCGGCCAGCGACGCCACCAGCGGATCTTCCTGAAAACCTTGCAGCACCACCAGCAGGTCGGCAGGGCCACCGGGCTGCGCCGCAGGCGCCCACAGCACATCGGTGGCGTAGCCAGACGTGCTCACCCAGGTGAGCGCCAGTGTGGCCAGCAGGCCCTCCCAATACAGGGAGGAAGCGGCGGGGGCAAGGGATGCACGCAGCGGCTCGGCCCATGCCAGCCGCTTCTCAGGGGGCACAGCCGCTGCCAACGGAGCGAGCTGGCGTGCGGCCTCCACAAGGCGGCCCACCATGATGGCGCGCAGGGCGGCATCGGCACGCGCGGGCGCCACGCGATCGATGAGGGCCTCGGCCATCAGGCTGTCGCGAGCCATGTCCATGCTCAGGTCGCCCGGCCCTGGCAGGAAGGGTCGCAGGCTGGCGGCCCAGTTGCGGCTGGATTCAAAACGCGGCGCAAACCCGCTCGGATGCGAAGCGGCCCAGGCCTTGCGGCCAGCGTCCATCAACTGGGCATAGGGCACCAGCACCACCACTCGGCTTGCGGGCACGGCGCGCTCTTGCATGGCCTGGTCGATATGCCCGATCCACTGCGCCCATTGGCGCATCGAAGGATGGCCCTCCTGCGCAGCCGGCGAACCGGCCTCTCGGATCGAGCTTACAGGCGTCATGGAAATGGGTGTTTCTGTCACAATGATGCGGACCGTGCGCTCAGAGGGTGTGAGAACACCTTGAACTGCTGGCATGTGACCCAAACTGTAACCCCTCCCCCGTTCAACGATTTTTAGGATGAATCATGGCCAGCGACCTGATCAAACACGTTTCCGATGCCAGCTTCCAGGCTGATGTGCTGGAGGCCGGAGCGCCGGTGCTGGTGGACTTCTGGGCCGAATGGTGCGGCCCCTGCAAGATGATTGCCCCGATCCTGGACGAAGTCGCCGGCTCGTACAACGGCAAGCTCAAGATCGCCAAGCTCAACGTGGACGACAACCGCGACGTGCCCGCCAAGTTCGGCATCCGTGGCATCCCCACGCTGATGCTGTTCAAGGACGGCCAGCTGGCCGCCACCAAGGTCGGCGCCGTGAGCAAGGCGCAGCTCACCGCCTTCATCGACCAGCAACTGGCCTGAGGCCTTGCTGAAGGGTGCTCGGGTGCAACGCCCGGGCACGGTTTCCCCGCCCTCCATTTCCTGTCATAATTTGCGCCAGCGGGCCTGACAGACGCCCGCCCTTCTTTCCGCGCACCGTCCGCCATCCGGACGCCGGCGCCCCCTCCCCCGGCTTTGACTCAACTCCCTTTCGGAGTGAATTCCATGCACCTTAACGAACTCAAGGCACTGCACGTGTCTGAAGTCCTCAAGCAGGCCGAAGCGCTTGAGATCGAAAACCCTGGCCGCATGCGCAAGCAGGAGCTGATGTTTGCCATCATCAAGAAGCGCGCCAAGGGCGGCGAGCTGGTGTATGCGGACGGCGTGCTGGAAGTGCTGCCCGACGGCTTCGGTTTCCTGCGGGCCCCGGACACCAGCTACACGGCCAGCACCGACGACATCTACATCTCGCCCAGCCAGATCCGCCGCTTCAACCTGCACACCGGCGACATGATCGAGGGCGAGGTGCGCATCCCCAAGGATGGCGAACGGTATTTCGCACTCAACAAGCTCGACAAGATCAACGGCCTGCCCCCTGAGGACAACAAGCACAAGATCATGTTCGAGAACCTGACGCCCCTGTTCCCCAAGGAGCAGATGCGCCTGGAACGCGACATCAAGAGCGAAGAGAACATCACTGGCCGCGTGATCGACATCATTGCCCCCATCGGGCGCGGCCAGCGCGCGCTGATCGTGGCGCCTCCCAAGAGCGGCAAGACGGTGATGATGCAGCACCTGTGCCACGCCATCACGGCCAACCACCCCGAGGTGGTGCTCATGGTTCTGCTGGTCGACGAGCGCCCCGAGGAAGTGACCGAGATGCAGCGCACCGTGCGTGGCGAGGTCATCGCCTCCACCTTCGACGAACCGGCGGCCCGCCACGTGCACGTGGCCGAGATGGTGATCGAGCGCGCCAAGCGCCTGGTGGAGCTGGGCAAGGATGTCGTGATCATGCTCGACTCGATCACCCGCCTGGCCCGCGCCTACAACAACGTGCTGCCCTCCAGCGGCAAGGTGTTGACCGGCGGCGTGGACGCCAACGCCCTGCAGCGGCCCAAGCGCTTCTTCGGCGCGGCGCGCAAGATCGAGGAAGGTGGCTCCCTCACCATCATCGCCACGGCCCTGGTCGACACCGGCAGCCGCATGGACGAAGTGATCTTTGAAGAGTTCAAGGGCACGGGCAACTGCGAGATCCACCTGGACCGCCGCCTGTATGAAAAGCGCGTGTTCCCCTCGATCCAGCTCAACCGCAGCGGCACGCGCCGCGAGGAACTGCTGCTTCAGCCGGAAATCCTGCAAAAGACACGCATCTTGCGCCAATTCATGTACAACATGGACGAAATCGAGGCCATGGAGATGGTGCTCAAGAGCATGAAATCGACCAAGAACAACTCCGAGTTCTTCGACATGATGCGTCGGGGCGGTTGAGGCTATAATCCAAGGCTTTGCTATTTGCGGCAAGTACAACGAAACGGTTTCGTTGCGGCTGCGGCACCTGAACTGAAAGAAACGCCATGAAAGACGGTATCCACCCCAACTACCGCGAGATCTGCTTCCAGGACCTCTCCAACGGTTTCAAATTCGTGACCCGCTCCTGCGCCAGCACGAAAGAGACCATCAAGATGGAAGACGGCCGTGAGCTGCCGCTGTACAAGCTGGACACCTCCAGCGAGTCGCACCCCTTCTACACCGGCACGCAGAAGAGCGTGGACAACATGGGTGGGCGCGTCGAGCGCTTCCGCAACCGCTACGCCAAGACCGCCAAGTAAGTGGCGTGTGCCCGGGTCTGCCCGGGCGTTCGCATCTTGCTCAGAAAAGCAGCCCCATCCGGCTGCTTTTTTTTCGCCCCTGTATATTCGCCGCAGTGAACCAGCCCACCCCCGCCATCGTCACCCAGTCGGCCGTGCGCCGTCTACCGCGGCTCGCACTCGTCCTGTTCTGCGTGGCCTATGTGCTGCCCGGCTTTCTCGGTCGCGAGCCCTGGAAGAACGCTGACGTCTCCGCCTTTGGCGTGATGCTGGAAATGGCCGCGGGCCGCAGCGGTTGGTGGAGCCCCCAGGTGCTGGGGCTGGCCGTGGAAGAGGCCGGCCCCTTGCCCTATTGGCTGGGTGCGGCTTTCATACGGCTGCTGCCTTTCGTGTCGCCCGATTTCGCGGTCCGCATTCCGTTCGCGGTTCTGCTGGCACTCACGCTGATCTGCACCTGGTACACGGTGTACCACCTGGCGCGCCAGCCCGCCGCGCAACCCGTGGCCTTCGCCTTTGGTGGTGAAGCCCAACCCACGGACTACGCGCGCGCCTTGGCAGACGCCGGGCTGCTGGCCCTCATGGCATGCCTCGGCCTGGCCCAGCTTTCGCACGAAACCACCCCCGATCTGGCCCGCCTCGCGTGGGTATCGCTGTTGCTGTTCGCGGCGTCCCGGCTCGCCCACGCGGGCAGCCGCCGGCCGCTGCGAAGCGTGTTCGCCTGGGGCGTCGCGGTGCTCGGGCTGATCTTCAGCGGCGCACCCTGGATCGCTGTGCTGCTGGCCAGTGGGCTGCTTCTGGTTCTGTGGTTCTCGCGCCGCACGCCTCCCTCCGCTGTTCCTCAGACCGACTGGCTGCTGGAAGCACCGGTCTCGGGGCGCGACCCGCTGCTGTGGGCGGCGCTGCTGCTGGTGGCGGTGCTTGCCGTGGCGATCGCCCTGGGTCAGGTGCCCGCCCCGGCCCTGCAAACGCCTTGGGCCGAGGTGCAATGGCGCAGCTGGGGCAAGCTGCTGGTGTGGTTCACCTGGCCCGCCTGGCCGCTTGTGCTCTGGACCCTGTGGCGATGGCGCCATCAACTGCTGCGGCCCCATGTGGCGCTGCCGCTGTGGGCCGCTCTGGTGAGCGTCGCGGACAGCGCGCTGTCCGACGAACGCGACCGCGCCCTGCTGCTGGGCCTGCCTGCGCTGGCTTCGCTCGCCGCCTTCGCCCTGCCGACGCTGCGCCGCAGTGTGGCCGCGCTGGTGGACTGGTTCACGCTGGTGTTCTTCTCCGGCTGTGCGCTGGTGATTTGGGTGATCTGGCTGGCGATGCAGACCGGCTTTCCCGCCAAGCCCGCCGCGAATGTCGCCAAGCTGGCGCCCGGATTCGTGCCCGAATTCTCTTTCCTGCTTTTCGCCGTCGGCGCGATCGCGACGGCGGCTTGGCTGTGGCTCGTGTCCTGGCGCGTTGGCCGGCATCGCCAGGCGCTGTGGAAAAGCCTGGTCCTGCCGGCGGCCGGCAGCACCCTGTGCTGGCTGTTGCTGATGACACTCTGGCTGCCTCTGCTGGACTTCGGTCGCAGCTACGGACCGATCTCACGGGGCATCGCGAGCCTGGTATCGCCTCAGGGTTGTGTGCTCGTGGATGGCCTGAGCCAGGCGCAGATTGCGGCCTTGCAGTACCACGGCCGCCTGGAACTGGTGCGCACGGGCGCCAGCAATGAACGCCGGTGCCGCAACCTGGTGGTCGACCCGGAAAATCAGCCCACGCTGGACCAGCGCGTGGATCTCACGCAATGGGCTTTCAAGGCCACGGTCAGGCGGTTGACCGACAACAAGGAAAGCCTGCTGGTGTACCAGCGCGTCAGCCGCTGACGCGCTCGCGCACCCGCGAAGGGGGCAAGGCGATCGCGAAGGTCGAGCCCTCACCCAGGACGCTCTGCACCTCGATATGGCCGCCATGGCGCTGCGCCACGTGCTTGACGATGGCCAGGCCCAGGCCCGTGCCCCCGGTTTCCCGCGAACGGCTGCGATCCACGCGGTAGAAGCGCTCGGTCAGGCGGGGCAGGTGTTCCGCCGCCACGCCCGGACCCGTGTCATTGACGAAGAACTCCGCCCAGCCGTCGGCACGCCGCCGCCAGCCCGAGCGAATGCGCCCGCCCCCCGGCGTGTAGCGCACCGCATTGCTCATCAGATTCGACATCGCGCTGAGCAACTCGGTGCGGGCACCCGACACCCAGAGGTCAGGGCCATCCACCGGCTCGATGTCGTGCGGTGTGGCGGCAATCGCCTGCGTCAGTCCTCTCGCCTCGGCCACCACGTGGCTGAGCAGCTCGCCGGCATCGATCCACTCGCCTGGCCCCGGAGCGGGACTGCCTTCCAGCCGGGAGAGGGTCAGCAAATCGCTCACCAGGGTCTGCATGCGGTGGGCCTGCTGGCTCATGAGGTCCAGGTAGCGCTTGCGGTCGGCCTCTTCCAGCGGGATGCTCTGCATGGTTTCGACGAAGCCGCTGAGCACCGTCAGCGGCGTGCGGATCTCGTGCGACACGTTGGCCACGAAGTCGCGCCGCATCGTCTCGGCCAGCTGCACGGCGGTCACATCGCGCGTGATCATCAGCTTGCGCTTTTTGCCGTACGGGTGGATCTGCAGCGAAATCTTGGTGGGCTGCGAAGGCCGCGGCCCAGGCCCGTCGATCTGGATCTCGTGGCCGAAGTCGCCGCCGGCCAGGTAAGCCGTAAAGGCCGGGTTGCGCACCAGGTTGCGCACATACTGTCCCAGATCGCGCTGCGGGTCGAATCCAAGATGGTTGGCTGCGGTCAGGTTGGACCACTCGATGCGCCCGGACGAGTCGAGCAGCACCACACCATTGGGCGATGCCTGGATGGCCGCGAGGAAGTCTTCCAGGCGCGCGTCGCTGCTTTGCGCCTTCTTCTCCAGCTTCTTGATGACCTTGCGGCAACGCTCCACGAGCTCGCCCCAGGCCCCGCTGAGATTGGGTGCGCGGGTCGCCTCACCCTTGTTGAGCCAGCGCATCACGCGCCGCGCCCTCATGCCATCGATGAAAGACCATGCGAGGGCGCCCGCCAGCCCCCCGGCGAAGGTGATGCCGGGCGACTCGTGGGCCCAGCCCCACACTGCCCCCACGGCGACCAGGAGCAGCAATTCAATGGCGCGGCGGGTCATGCGGCCGGGATCGGGGCGCCTTGAGCCGGTTTTCCGGTGTGATTCATCGCCGTGAGGCGGTAGCCTGCGCCGCGCACCGTTTCCACCATGCCGGACGCCTCACCCAGTGACTCTCTCAATCGCTTGACGTGCACGTCCACGGTACGCTCCTCGATGAACACATGGTCTCCCCAGACCTTGTCGAGCAGCGTACCACGGGTGTGAACGCGCTCGGCGTGTTTCATCAGGTAGTGCAGGAGCTTGAACTCCGTGGGGCCGACCTTGAGCTCCACACCCCGGAAGGTCACGCGGTAGGTGGCCGCGTCCAGTGCCAAGTCACCTACCTGCACTGAGTCGTTCACGATCTCCGGCGCCCTGCGGCGCAGCACCGCGCGGATGCGCGCCAGCAGTTCCTGGGTGGAGAACGGCTTGGTGATGTAGTCATCGGCACCGGCATCCAGGCCCTGCACCTTGTCGCTCTCGTCGCTGCGCGCGGTGAGCATGAGAATGGGCACGGTCTTGGTGCGTTCGTTCTTGCGCCACTGGCGCGCCAGCACGGCGCCGCTCTCGCCAGGCAGCATCCAGTCGAGCAGGATCACGTCGGGCAGCACGGCGTCCACCTCGCGCTGGGCGGCGGCGCCATCGAACACCACCGTGGGCGCGAAACCGTTGTGGCGCAGATTGACCGCGATCAATTCGGCGATGGAGGGTTCGTCCTCGACCACGAGGACGCGTGGCAACTTTCTCATCCGACCACCGACTCCACAGCCGACATGGGCACGTGCCGCACGTCTTCTCCCTTGACGATGAAGATGATCTGCTCCGCGATGTTCTTGGCATGGTCGCCCACGCGCTCGATCGACTTGGCCAGGAACAGCAGATCCAGACTGGGCGAGATGGTGCGCGGGTCTTCCATCATGTAGGTGATGAGCTTGCGCAGGAAGCCGTTGTATTCGTGGTCGATGGCATCGTCGCCCTTGATGATCGCGACCGCCATGGCGGTGTCCAGCCGCGCGAACGAATCCAGCGACTTGCGCAGCAGCGCGGCAGCCAGGTCGGCGGCCATGCGCAACTCCGAACTCGGCAGGTTGCGCGGCGAACCGTTCTGGATGATGGACTTGACCATGCGGGCGATGCGTGCCACCTCGTCGCCCGCGCGCTCCAGGTTCTGGGTGGTGCGGGAGATCGCCATCAGGAAACGCAGGTCGCGGGCGGTGGGCTGGCGGCGGCCGATGGTGGAGATGATCTCGTGATCGATCTGCACTTCCATCTGGTTGATGCGGTTTTCGTTTTCCATCACCTGTTCGGCCGATTCCAGGCTCATGTGGATCAGCGCATAGACCGCCTGGTGCAGCTGCGACTCCACCAGGCCGCCCATTTCGAGCACGTGCGTGGAAATGGAGTTCAGCTCGGCATCGAACTGGCTGGAGATGTGTTTGTCGTTCATGTAGGGCCTCCTTGGGTCGCTGAATGAGCGGGCTCAGCCGAAACGGCCCGTGATGTAGTCTTCCGTCTCCGTCTTGTTCGGCTTGAAGAAGATCTGCTCGGTCGAACCGAATTCGATCAGCTCGCCGAGGTACATGTAGGCGGTGTAATCACTGCAACGGGCGGCCTGCTGCATGTTGTGCGTGACGATGGCGATGGTGTAGTCCTGCTTGAGTTCGTGCACCAATTCTTCCACCTTGCCCGTGGAGATGGGGTCCAGGGCGGAGGTGGGCTCGTCGAGCAGCAGGACCGAGGGCTTCACGGCCACGCTGCGCGCGATGCACAGGCGTTGCTGCTGGCCACCGGAGAGCGACAGGCCGCTCTGGTTGAGCTTGTCCTTCACCTCGTTCCACAGGGCCGCCTTGGACAGCGCCCATTCGACCCGATCGTCCATCTCGCCGCGGCTGAGGTCTTCGTACAGCTTCACGCCGAAGGCGATGTTGTCGTAGATGGACATGGGAAACGGCGTGGGCTTCTGGAACACCATGCCGATGCGCGCACGAAGCAGGTTGATGTCCTGCTTGGCATCCAGGATGTTCTGGCCGTAGAAGTTGATCTCGCCCTCGGCGCGCTGGCCAGGGTACAGGCTGTACATGCGGTTGAGCGTGCGCAGCAGCGTGGACTTGCCGCAGCCCGAAGGGCCGATGAACGCCGTGACCTTGCGCTCCTCGATGTTCATGTTGACGTTCTTCAGGCCCTGGAACTTGCCGTAGAAGAAGTTCAGGTTGCGCAGCTCCAGCGCATTCTTGGCGGGGGCCGTGGCGGCCGAGGCAGTGGCGGTGTTGGGCATGGTCGGTTCCGTGTCGGATGTTCGGTGATGCGGGCGGGGCTCAGCCCGCCTTCTTTTCGCGCAGGAAGACCCGCGCCACGATATTGAGGGCTAGCACAGAGAGGGTGATGAGCAACGCGCCCCCCCAGGCCAGTCGAATCCAGTTGTCGTATGGGCTCAGGGCAAACTGGAAGATCACCACCGGCAGGTTGGCCATGGGCGCGCCCATGTCGGTGCTGAAGAACTGGTTGTTCAGCGCGGTGAACAGCAGCGGTGCCGTTTCGCCACTGATGCGGGCCACCGCCAGCAGCAAGCCGGTCATCACGCCGCTTTTGGCCGCGCGCAGCGTCACCAGCGTGGCCACCTTCCAGCGCGGCGCGCCCAGGGCGAAAGCCGCTTCGCGCAGGCTGCCGGGCACCAGGCGCAGCATGTTTTCGGTGGTGCGCACGACCACCGGGATCGCAATCAGCGACAGCGCCAGGCTGCCGGCCCAGCCGGAGAAATTGCCCACGGTGGCCACGGCAATGGCATACACGAACAGGCCCAGCACGATGGAAGGCGCCGACAGCATGATGTCGGTCACGAACCGGGTGAGCTCGGCCGTCTTGCTCGTATCGCCATACTCGGCCAGGTAGACACCAGCAAAGATGCCGATCGGCGTGGAGACCAGCACCGAGAAGCCCACCATCAGCAGGCTGCCGACGATGGCATTGGCCAGGCCGCCGCCGTCCGTGCCGGGCGCGGGGGTGGACTGGGTGAACATGTTCCAGTCCAGGGCGGCCAGTCCGTTGCTGAACAGCACGCTGAGGATCCAGAGCAGCACGAACAGACCCAGCACCATGGCGCCCATGGACAGGGTCAGGCCGATGGCGTTGGCGCGCTGGCGACGCTTGTAGAGGCGTTGGTTGAATTCCATGATGGGGTGTCTCAGAGACCTTTGGCCTTTTCAGCGCGCAGCAGCATGATCTTGGCGGCCGACAGCACGATGAAGGTGATGACGAAGAGCAGGAAGCCGAGTGCGAACAAGGTCGAGAGGTGGAAGTCGGCCGCTTCTCCGAACTCGTTGGCCAGCGTCGAGGCGATCGAGGTGCCGGGCGAGAACAGCGAGGTCGGCAGGCGGTTGGCGTTGCCGATCACGAAGGTGACGGCCATGGTCTCCCCGAGCGCGCGGCCCAGGCCCAGCATGATCCCGCCGATGACACCCTTTTGCGTGTAGGGCAGCACCACGCGGCGCACCACCTCCCAGGTGGTACAGCCCAGGCCATAGGCCGATTCGCGCAAGATGGGCGGCACGATCTCGAACACGTCGCGCATCACGGCGGCGATGAAAGGCAGCACCATGAAGGCCAGCACGATCCCGGCGGCCAGGATGCCGATGCCGTTGGTGGCGCCACCGAACAGGGGACCGATCAGCGGCATCGATCCCAGCAGGCCCTGCAGCCCGGGCTGCACGTGGTCGGCGAACAGCGGCGCGAAGACGAACAGGCCGAACATGCCGTAAATGATGGATGGCACGGCCGCCAGCAGCTCGACGGCAGTGCCCAGGGGGCGACGCAGCCAGACGGGGCAGTTCTCGGTCAGGAAGAGCGCGATGCCGAAGGCCAGGGGGACGGCGATCAGCAACGCGATGCCGGCGCTGGCCAGCGTGCCCACGATGGCGATCGCGGCACCGAACTCCTCGTTGACCACGTCCCATTCGACGCGCCAGACGAACCAGAGGCCGAACTTCTGGAAAGCCGGCCACGCGTTGACAAACAGGGAAATGATGATGCCCATCAGGGCCACCAGCACCAGCAGCGAAAAGCCCTGGGTAACCCGGTGAAAGAAGATGTCTTCGATGCGCTGGCGCTTCGCAATCGACACCATGCTGGCGTTGCCGGACGACGCCGGCGCGGATTTCGAACTCATGGTTGTTCCCACGCTCATGTTGACTCCGTATTGTGATCCTGAGAACAACGGGATCCGCCGGCCGGCCCTCACCTGCCGGCGGATGTCATCGGACGGGTCCGTTGCCGATTACTTCTGGATCTGGCTCCAGACCTTGGAACGGATCTCGTTCGTCAGGCTGTCGGGCAGAGCCACGTAGTCCAGGTCGGCGGCCATCTGCTTGCCGTTCTTGAACGACCAGTCGAAGAACTTCAGCACTTCGGCGGACTGTGCCTTGTCGGTCGGCTGCTTGTACATCAGGATGAACGATGCGGTGCTGATGGGCCAGCTCTCGGCACCCTTGGCGTCCACCATGGACACGCCCATGCCCGGCACGCTGAACCAGTTGACGCCAGCGGCGGCAGCGGCGAACGACTTGTCGTCCGGGCTCACGTACTTGCCATCCTTGTTCTGCAGCTGCAGGAAAGGCATGTTGTTCTTCTTGGTGTAGGCGTATTCCACGTAACCCAGCGAGCCCTTCACGCGGGTCACGTTGGCGGCCACGCCTTCGTTGCCCTTGCCGCCGACGGAGGAAGCGGCGGGCCATTTCACGGCGGCGCCCTTGCCCACCTTGTCGGCCCAGTCCTTGCTCACGGCGGACAGGTAATCGGTGAAGTTGAAAGTGGTGCCCGAGCCGTCCGAGCGGTGAACGACGGTGATGGCCTGGTCAGGCAGCGTCTTGCCGGGGTTGAGGGCGGCCAGCTTGGGATCGTTCCACTTGGCGATGGTGCCCAGGAACATGTCGGCCAGCACGGGGCCCGTCACGCGCAGTTCGCCCGGCTTGAAGCCTTCGAGGTTGATCACAGGCACCGTCCCACCGATGATGGCCGGGAATTGAACCATGCCGTCTTTGTCGAGATCTTCGCCAGACACGGGCGCATCGGTAGCACCAAAGGCCACAGTTTTTGCCTTGATCTGACGGATGCCGCCCGACGAGCCGATGGACTGGTAGTTCAGGCCGACGTTGGTTTCCTTCTTGTAAGCCTCGGCCCACTTGCCATAGATCGGATAGGGGAAAGAAGCACCTGCGCCCGTGATATCAGCGGCGAATGCCGAACCCATGCCAGCGGTCGCCATGGCGGCTGCGGCCATGGTCTTGAGGAAAAATCGTTTGTTGATCATGAAGTGACTCCTAGCGGTTGGGGATTCAGAACAAGGAGGACTTTAGGCAGCCAATATGACATCCATGTGACACCCGACGCTTGTCACACAGATGGCGGGCGTCGGTGAGCCCGTCAATCGGCGGCCGGTCACGCCCATGCGTCACAATCCGGGTTTTCCCGCTCAATCCAGCCCCTGGGGCCACCCCTCGGCCCCGCGCCGTCGTCTCGCATGCAAAACGGAACCCTCCTCGCCGCCATCGACCTCGGCTCCAACAGCTTCCGGCTGGAGATCGGCCGTTACCACTCGGGCCACATCGAGCGCATTGAATACCTGAAGGAAACCGTGCGCCAGGGCACCGGGCTGGACGAGGAGAAGAACCTCAGCCAGGCCGCCATGGAGCGAGGCTGGGAGTGCCTGGCGCGTTTCGCCGAGCGGCTGCACGGGTTCAAGAAGCAGCAGGTCCGGGCCGTGGCCACGCAGACCCTGCGCGAGGCGAGGAACCGCGACGAGTTCCTGCGCAACGCCCAGGCCATCCTGGGCTTTTCGATCGACGTGGTCTCCGGCCATGAGGAAGCCCGCCTGATCTACCAGGGCGTCTCCCGCCTGTTGCCCCACTCGGACGAGAAACGCCTGGTGGTGGACATTGGCGGACGCTCCACCGAGATGATCCTGGGCCAGGGCTACACGGCGCGCGCCATGGAGTCGTACCGGCTCGGCAGCGTGGCCTGGTCCACACGCTACTTCCCGCGCGGCCAGTTCACGGCAGCGGCCTTCAAGACCGCCGAGGTGGCGGCCAAGGCCGTGATCGACGAGGCATTGGACAAATTCCCCCCGCCGGAATGGACCGTGGCCTACGGCTCCTCGGGCACCGTCGGTGCGGTGGCCGACATGCTGGCGGCCAATGGCTGGGCGTCCGGCGTGGTCACGCGCACCGGGCTGGACTGGCTCACCGAGCGGATGATCAAGGCCGGCAGCGCCGACCAGTTGCGCCTGGAAGGCCTCAAAGACGACCGCCGCCCCGTGATCGGCGGTGGCATGAGCGTGCTGCGCGCCATCTTCGACCTCTTCGGCATCGAGCAGATGGTGCCTGCACAGGGCGCGTTGCGCCATGGCGCGCTCTACGACCTGATCGATCGCGACAGCGACGGCGGCGACGTGCGCGAGCGCACCGTGCGCTGGCTCGCCCACCGCTTCTCCGCCGACGAGATGCAGGCGCAACGGGTGAGCGAGGTCAGCACCGCGCTCTTCGCCCAGATCGCGGCGCTCGACGCCCAGAACGAACGCTACTCGCAGAAACTGGCGTGGGCCGCGCGCCTGCACGAGATCGGCACGCACATCTCGCACGACCGCTCGCACCACCACGGCGCCTACATCCTGGACAACATGGACGCCCCGGGCTTTTCCCTGCCCGAACTGCACCGCATGAGCCAGCTGGTGATGGGCCAACGGGGCAAGCTGCGCAAACTCGAAGACGCCTTGATGGATGAGCTGTTCGCCAAACAGCTCATGGCGCTGCGCTTGGCCGTGCTGCTGTGCCACGCGCGCCAGATGCCCGAGTACCAGTCGGTCAAGCTGAGCTACAAGCCCCGAGCCTTCAAGCTCACGACCAACCCGGGATGGGCCAAACGCTATCCGCAATCGGCCTGGCTGCTGGGAGAAGAAGTCGTGGCCTGGCAGAAGTCGGCCTGGAAGTTCACGGCGGACATCCGGTAGCACCCACGCTGTCACACGGCTGTCACCATTCCGAGGTAGACGAGAAACCGTATATACGGTTTATACTCCGGCCCCTTTTGTCATCCCCGGAGTGCATTCATGGCCAGTCAGAGCAACAAAACCAGCCCCAAGAAACCCAAGCTGGTGCGCGACAGCTTCACCATCCCCAAGACCGAATTCGCCGCCATCGACCAGCTCAAGACGCGAGCGATTGCCTTGGGCTCCAGCGTGAAGAAGAGCGAATTGCTGCGCGCGGGCCTGATGGTGCTGCAAGGCCTCAACGACGCAGCCTACAAGGCGGCCCTCGCCGCCGTGCCCACGCTCAAAACCGGCCGCCCGGCGGTGACCGACCAACCTGTGGACAGCAAGCGCGCAGCCAAGACGGCCACCAAGCCAGCCGCTCCCGTGGCGGCTCCAGCGCCTGCCACCAAGGCCGCGGTCAAGAAGGCCGTGGCCAAGAAGCCGGCGCCCGCAGCCAAGACGGCACCCAAAACCGCAGCCAAGCGCCCCGTGGCGCGCCGTGCGACGCCAGCCGGCAAAGCCGCCTGATCAGATCAGTTCGGGCGTCTGCACCGTGACCACCACGGTCTGGCCCACGCCATCTCGCTCGCGGTGGCGCAGCCACCAGACCGCGCCCTTCTTCACCGCGCAGTCTTCATCGGTCAGACCGAGCAAGCGCGCCACCACCCGCCCCAGCGTGGGTTGATGGCCGACCACCACCACCGGCGACTTGCCCAAGGGCCAATGCACCAGATCCAGAAGGGCCAGCGGGTCGCCTTCGGGTGCAAGTTCATCGCGCAGCTTGTACTTGCGCCCCAGGGCAAGCACCGTCTCTTCACAGCGCACGGCAGGGCTGCACCAGACGCGGGCCCCCTCGGGCAGTTGCCGGTCCAGCCAAGCGCCCATGCGGGTGGCCTGTTTTTCGCCTCGCGGCGTCAGGCGCCGCGCCAGATCCGGGGAATCTCCGGGCCGCCCCGTCACGGGGTCGGGATGGTCGTGCGCCTCGGCATGCCGCCACAGAATCAGGTCCATGGTCCGGTGTTCCATGTGGTCAGCCTTTGCCACCGTACAAGGCCATCAGGCTGGCCTGCGCCGAGTGGAGCATGACGCGGCCCCGGCCGCTGCCGTGGGCCCCGGCGGGCACGTAGCTGCCATCCGGCCGCAGCAGCCAGGCATCCTTGGTGTCATGCAGGTAGGCCTGCAGGCATTCATCGATGATGCGACGGCGCAGCGCGCTGTCGGTCACGGGCCAAGCGAGTTCGATGCGGCGCAACATGTTGCGGTTCATCCAGTCGGCGCTGGAGAGCCAGAGCTCCTCCACTTCACCGGTGCGGAAGTAGAACACCCTCGAATGCTCCAGCAGGCGCCCGATGACCGAGCGCACGCGCACGTTGTCGGTAAAGCCCGGCACCTGGGCGGGCAGGATGCACGCCCCGCGCACGATGAGGTCGATCTTCACGCCCTGCTGCGAGGCCACGGCCAGCGCGCGCGCCATCGGCTCGTCGGTCAAGGCGTTCATCTTCAGCACGATGCGCGCGTCCTGCCCTTCCTTGGCGGCGGCGCCCGCGGCCTCCACCTTGTCCAGCATGGCCTTGTGCAGATGGAAGGGCGCGATCAAGGCCTTGTTGAGTTTGGGCAGGCGGTTCTGGCTGGCCAGATGCAGAAAGATCTGTTCCAGGTCGGCGGTGAGCGCGTCGTCGGCGGTGAGGTAGCTCAGGTCGGTGTAGAGGCGCGCCGTGCCGGGGTTGTAGTTGCCGGTGGACAGATGCGCATAGCGGCGCAGCCCCGCGGCCTCCCGGCGGGTGACGAGCAACATCTTGGCATGCGTCTTGAGGCCCACGACGCCATAGACCACCTGGGCGCCCACCGACTCCAGCCGCTCGGCGTAATTGATGTTGGCCTCTTCGTCGAAGCGCGCCTTGAGCTCCACCACGGCCGTGACTTCCTTGCCACGGCGCACGGCTTCGCGCAGCAGGTTCATGAGCTCGGACTTGGCGCCGGTGCGGTAGATGGTCTGCTTGATGGCCAGCACGTCCGGATCTTCCACGGCTTCGCGCAGAAAGCCGAGCACCGCGTCGAAACTCTCGAAAGGCTGGTGGATAAGCACATCGCCCTGCCGCAGGCGCTCGAAGTACGACTGCCCGGGGGTGAGCTGGGCCGGCCAGCCCGCGTTGTAGGTTTCAAAGCGCAACGCAGGAGCTTCCACCTGGTCGATCAGCTGGTTCAGCCGCACAAGGTTGACCGGGCCGGGCACGCGGTACAACGCCCGCTCGGGCAGCGCGAACTGTTCCAGCAGGAAGTTGGAGAGGTGGATCGAGCAGCCGGCCGAGACCTCCAGGCGCAAGGCCTGGCCATAGTGCCGCTGCTGCAAGCCCTTGCGCAAGGCGGTGCGCAGGTTCTTCACCTCCTCCTCGTCCACGGCCAGATCGGAATGCCGGGTGACGCGGAACTGGGAGAACTCGGTGACCTGTCGCCCGGGAAACAAGTCGTTGAGGTGTGAGCGGATCAGGCTGGAGATGGAAACAAAGTGCGTTTGCCTGGAGCCCTTGACCGGAGGCATGCGGAAGAAGCGTGGCAGGATGCGCGGCACCTTCACGATGGCGATCTCATTCTCGCGGCCGAAGGCATCCTTGCCTGTGAGGCGCACGATGAAGTTGAGCGACTTGTTCGCCACCTGAGGAAACGGATGCGCAGGATCCAGCCCCACCGGCATGAGCAGCGGCTGCACTTCCTTGATGAAGAACTCCTTGACCCATCGGCGCTGGCGCGGGTTGCGCTCGCCGTGCGAGATCAGCTTGATCCCCTTCTTCTCCAGCAGGGGCAGCAACTCATCGTTGTAAATGGCGTATTGCTGGGCCACCAGCGAATGCACCTTGTCCGAGAGCTGTTCGTAGGACAACGAGGTGAACGGGCCGCGCTGCTCGTTGGCCCGCGCCGCCGTCAAATGGGGCGCCACGCGGACTTCGAAGAACTCATCCAGGTTGCTGGAGACAATGCTCAGGTAGCGCAGGCGCTCGAGCAGCGGCACGTCGGCCCGGCGCGCCCAGTCCATCACGCGTTCATTGAAAGCGAGGATGCTGTGATCGCGATCGAGGAGGGGTAGCTTCTGGTGCAGGATGTTGCCGCTCATGGATGCCGCTGGAATCAAAGGGTTCGCCCGCTGCCCGCCGTTCCCGGCTGGTGATCCCTGGCGCACCATGTGTCGATTATTCAACGATTGGATGACGTTTGTGTGACATCGCTGTCCCGTCCACCTCCGTCACGCGTCCCGGCGCGGACCTCTGCCGGCGCGGCCGGGGCAGCACGCTGAGGTAGGAAACAAACAGCGACGCCGCCCGGGCCCACCCGAATTGCAGGGCACGGTCCCGCGCCTCATGGCGTTTGACCTTGAGCGCATCCTTCCAGGCCTCGCGCAGGTCTTCGCGCAAGGCACCCGCCCCACTGTCACCAACCACCTGCAAGGGGCCATCCACCGGGTAGGCCGCCACGGGCACGCCACAGGCCATGGCCTCGAGCATGACCAGGCCGAAGGTCTCGCTGCGGCAGGGGAAGACGAACACGTCTGCCGCCGCGTACACCCGCGCCAGCTCATGGCGCGGCAGCACACCCAGCCAGTGCACATTGGGGTAGCGCTGGCGCAAAGCCGGCGCCAGCGGCCCCACGCCGCAGACCACCTTGCTGCCGGGCAGATCCAGGCGCAGAAAGGCGTCAATGTTCTTCTCGTAGGAGAGGCGGCCCACGAACAGACTGACGGGATGCGCCAGCGGCCCGAGAGGGGCGTAACCCGTGGGTGGGTCCGTCAACGAGAAAAGCCGAGTGTCCACACCATGCGTCCAGGCGCGCAAGTGGCGAAAACCCCGCGCCTGGAGCATGTCGAGCACGCCCTGGGTGGGCACCATCACGCCGCTGCTGGCACGGTGAAAGTGGCGAAACAGCGCGTATCCCCAAGACACCGGGATGCCCAGGGCCGCGTTCAGGATCTCGGGAAACTTGGTATGGAAGGCGGTGGTGAAAGCCAGCTTGCGGCGCAGGCAATGGCGCCGCGCAGCCCATCCCAGTGGGCCTTCGGTGGCGATGTGGATCGCATCCGGCTCGGCCGCATCGATGCGCTCGCGCATGCGGCGACCGGGAAACAGCGCGACATCGATGCCCGCATAACCCGGGCAAGGCCGGGTGCGGAACTGACCCGGATGGATCACCACCACCTCATGGCCGTTGGCCTGGAGCTGCCGCGCCAGTTCCACCAGCGTCGTCACGACGCCATTGACCTGGGGTTGCCAGGCGTCCGTGACGATCAGGATCTTCATGCGGTGTGTCCCCTTGTCGCCCGTCCACTCAGGAGAGCTGGCATTCGGTCTGTTCTGACGACCGCTCCTCATGAGGCGGTCGTGTCGTGGCCTGCGCGCTCCATTGCACGAGCTCAAGGCGGCCATCCAGATGCTCCACCAGCGCGGTCAGGCTCTCCACCCAATCGCCGTCGTTGCAGTACAGCGTGCCGTCGATGTGCCGCATTTCCGCCCGGTGGATGTGGCCGCAGACCACACCCTGGTAGCCCCGCGAACGCGCTTCGGCCGCTACCGCGCGCTCGAAATCGGTCACGTAGTTGAGCGCGCTCTTGACCTTGTGCTTGAGGTACTGAGACAGCGACCAATAGGGCAAGCCCAGGCGCGCGCGCAGGGAATTGAGGTGGCGGTTCAGCCGCAACGTGAACTCGTAGGCGTTGTCGCCCAGGTAGGCGAGCCACTTGGCGCACTGGATCACGCCGTCGAAGTGGTCGCCGTGCACCACCCACAGGCGCTGGCCGTCGGCTGTGGTGTGCACAGCCTCGTTCGCCACCTCGATGCCGCCGAAGCTGTGGCCGTCGAACTGGCGCGCGAACTCGTCGTGGTTGCCCGGCACGAACACCACCCGGCAGCCCTTGCGCGAACGGCGCAGCAGCTTCTGCACCACGTCGTTGTGCGCCTGCGGCCAATACCATTTGCGGCGCAGTTGCCAGCCATCGATGATGTCGCCCACCAGGTACAGCGTATGGCTGGGGTGGTGCTTGAGGAAATCGAGCAGAGGCCGCGCCTGGCAACCGGCGGTGCCCAAGTGCAGGTCCGAAATGAAAACGGCCCGGTAGCGGGCCCGCTCGCCTCCATCGCCGTGGGGCTCGTCGTCAGACAGCGGCGCGGCATCCCCATCGGCCAGTGCATCGCCGAACTGGCTTCGCCAGGCCGCCAGTGCCGCACCCTGGGGGATCGCGCGAAGCGCGGCGGGAAGCGCCATGTCACGCCCCCAGGAAATGCTTGCGGTAGCGCGCCGGCAGATCCGAGATGCGCATCAGCATCGGCAGGTCGGCCGCGTTGAAGTCCGGGTCCCAGGCCGGCGGGCCCAGCACCTTGGCGCCCAGGCGCAAGTAACCCTTGATCAGCGCGGGCGGCTCCACGTCCAGCGTGTCGTCGAGCTGCTCGATCGGCAGGGGCAGGCGTGGCCGCACGTGACAGTCGATGGGCGCGAGATGCGTCGCCTTCACCTGGCGCCAGATGCTGGCGGCCGCGTGGCCGCCACCGACCATGCCGTGCGGGCCTTCGTGCTGCATGGGAATGCTGGCGCAGCCGATCATCGTGTCGAGCTGGTTGCGCACCATGAACTCGGCCAGGGCCCCCCACAGCGCCATGATGACGCCGCCGTGGCGGTGATCGGGGTGCACACAGCTGCGGCCCAGCTCCACCATGCGCTCCCGCACCGCGCGCAGGCGGGTGAGGTCGAACTCGGTGTCGCTGTACGTGCTGCCCACGCGCTTGGCCTGGGCCGGCGTCAGCACCCGATAGGTCCCGATCACACGCCGACTCGCGGCATCGCGCACCAGCAGGTGCTCGCAGAAGTCGTCAAACAGGTCCACATCGTGGCCGGGCATGTGTTGCGGCAGGCGTGCGCCCATCTCGGTGGCAAAGACGTCGAACCTCAGCCTTTGCGCTTCACGAACCTCGTCCAGATGCCGCGCCCAGGAAACGGCGATGCCACCGCTGACGGGCTGCGGCGTTGGCGCGAGAAACGAGCGGGGATGAAGTGACCCCCGTGGCAACGAGACCGGCGAAAGGTCCAGCGTGGGAGTGGGCAGTTCTTTCATGGCGGGCTCCTGGGACAGTGCGCCCGACAGGGACGCGGAGTTGAGTGAAGCTGTGGTCATGAACAGGCAGTGTGCGAACCGGCGGTGTCTGCGGCATGGCAATCGCATGAAGTTTTGGTGACACCAACCCGGCCCCCAGGGGCCTGCCAGAATACGAAGCTGTGAACCCCACTCCCCCCCTCCTGCGCGCGCAATTGCGCTGCCACCCCGCCACGCCTTGCGGGGTGGCGCTGGCCGTGTCGGTGGAGGCCCGCGTCCACGCCGATGGCTTGCGCCTGCGCTACACGCTGCGCGGGGACACCTCGGCCTTGCGCATCCCGGCACCGGCCGCCCCCCTGCCCACCGACGGTCTGTGGCGACATACCTGCATGGAAGCCTTTGTGGCCGTCGACGGTGAAGCCGCCTACCGGGAGTTCAACTTCTCGCCCTCGAGCGAGTGGGCGGCCTACCGGTTTTCATCCGAACGCCAGCGCGACGAGGTGGCCGAAGCCCGCGACCCCGCATTGCTTCGCCCACCCCTGGCCCATGCCACGGCCCGCTCCCTCACACTCACCGCGCGCGTGGCGACCACCGCCCTGCCCCGCGGCCCTACCCTGCTGCGCCTGGGCCTGTGCGCCGTCATCGAGGAGCGCAACGGGCAGCTGAGCTACTGGGCGCTGCACCACCCGCGCGAGCAACCCGACTTCCACCACCCCGACGGCCGAGCCTTGCGACTGGCCGCACCCCTTCCCTGAACCCCGATCTCATGCAATACGGCATCGAACGATTTCTGCAAGACCCCGCCCTGCGTGCGCCCCTCAAAGGCCGGCGTGTGGCCCTGCTTGCCCACCCGGCTTCGGTCACGCGCGACCTGACCCATTCGCTCGACGCACTGGCCGCCCTGTCGGACGTGCGGCTCAGCGCCGCTTTCGGCCCCCAGCACGGCCTGCGCGGCGACAAGCAGGACAACATGGTCGAGTCACCCGACTTCAACGACCCCCGTCTGGGCATCCCCGTGTTCAGCCTCTACGGCACGGTGCGGCGCCCCACCGAGGCCATGATGGACAGCTTTGACGTGCTGCTGGTCGACCTGCAGGACCTGGGCTGCCGCATCTACACCTTCATCACCACCCTGCGCTACGTGCTGGAAGCCGCCGCGCGCCACGGCAAGGCGGTGTGGGTGCTCGACCGCCCCAACCCCGCGGGCCGTCCCATCGAGGGCCTCACACTGCGCGAAGGCTGGGAAAGCTTCGTGGGTGCCGGCCCCATGCCCATGCGCCACGGCATGACCATGGGCGAGCTGGGCCAATGGTTCAACGCCACCCTGCGCCTGCAGCTGGAATACCGCGTGATCACCATGGCAGGCTGGGCACCCGATGCGGCCCCGGGATTCGGCTGGCCCGAAGGCCGCAGCTGGGTGAACCCCAGTCCGAACGCGGCCAATCTGTCGATGGCGCGCGCCTACGCCGGCACCGTGATGCTCGAAGGCACCACGCTCAGCGAGGGCCGGGGCACGACCCGGCCCCTGGAGCTCTTCGGCGCGCCCGGCATCGACACCCGCCGCCTGCTGGCCGACATGCGCGCGCTGGCACCCGAGTGGCTGGCCGGCTGCCTGCTGCGCGAATGCTGGTTCGAGCCCACCTTCCACAAGCACGCCGGCCAGCTGTGCGCCGGCGTGCAGATCCACACCGAGGACCC
>NZ_JAHCKK010000230.1 GCF_026125825.1 Hydrogenophaga sp.
CGTCTGTTCTTTCGTAGCCGTCGTTTAAGCGAGGAATGTAAGCTGGATTGGTGTGCATTGCAACGGTTTGTCGTGTGGCGTGTTTCGTTGGATTCAGCTCAAGAGGTAAATGGCGACTTTGGCGAAACCTTCGTATACCAAGCAAAACAAGCACGATAAGTGCGACTGCTCCTCCACCAATGCCCAAATTGACGCCCATTGATCCCGAAGAGGAAGAAGAGGGGGTCACTCTTTCGGTGGTGGTGGTGGCAGTAGAAGTGGTAGTGTTGGTGGTGGTGGTGGGAGTGGTGGTAGTAGTAGTAGTAGAAGTGGTGGTGGTGGCAGTGATGGCAGTGGTGGTCGTGGTGGTCGTGGTGGCAGTGGTGGTCGTGGTGGTCGTGGTGGCAGTGGTGGTAGTGATGGGCGTGGTGGTAGTGGTCGTAGTGGTGGTGGTAGTCATAGTGGTGGTCGTGGTGGCAGTGGTGGTCGTGGTGGTTGTGGTCGCCGCCACACAGCTCATTTCGTCGACCGTCTCATGTAGAGCCAACGGAGCAGTGCACTGGCAGGGAGCAAGTGGAAACCGCCGATTCCCACAGGTTAGGGGGTTGTTATGATACTGCCTAAAGATGTGTGTGGTAAAGCAAAGAATCAAAAAACACAAGACAAATACGATATCACCAACAACACATGGGCACTTACAAGTCCAGACCAGAGGCTTGAAGAGCCTGAAAGACACCTTTGGCGAGGGTGGTCAATTGGTTATTGTTGAGGTACCTAAGGATGTGTGCACCAAGAGAAGGAGAGCAGCTGAGTTGAAGCGAGGTGTTCTTTTTGAAGGTTTCACCTCCCACAATAAGCTCCAGCCATAGCCCCCTACACCGTACAACGGAAACAAAACATACAGATATTGCAGAGCCGAGTTTTTGTCAAAGAGCCCCACGTCAAGCAAAGTCAGAGCGTTGTTGTACAGGAGTCTAAGAATGTGTGCACCGATGAGTGGGGAGATGAACATGAGTTGAAGCGAGGAGTTCTTTCTTTACACAGAGAAGGTTTCACGTT
>NZ_JAHCKK010000231.1 GCF_026125825.1 Hydrogenophaga sp.
TATGGATGGATGCGGCTTGCGGTCAGAATTATAGACCAACCGGTCGGTCAGCGAAAAGGTGCTTCTCGCTTTTCCCGTGGCTTTCGCCGGATTGGCGAGCCGCTATAAGGTGCGCTGCAACGAGTGGCTGGAAATGGAAACGAACGCATTGGTCCGCGATCTGGTCGTCGCCTTCAATCGCCGCAAGCCGGTACGTGCGGGCTCGCTGATCATCACGCTGTATGGCGACGCGATCGTGCCGCGCGGCGGCAGCCTTTCGCTCGGCGACATCACGCGCATCATGGAACTGTTCCGCATCGACAGCGGCCATGTACGTACCGCGATTTCGCGGCTGACCACGGAGAAGTGGTTGGAGCGGAAGAAGGTCGGCCGCAATACGTTTTATAAGCTGTCAAAGCGCGGCGAGGGTGCTTTCGCGCGAGCGACCACGCGCATCTATCTCGCGCGCAGAGCGGAAACCGCGAAGCTTCGACTCGCGCTCCTGAACGGCGAAGCCGCGCACCGCGCCGCGCAGCGCAAGGCGCTGGAAGCAGCGAACTTCGCGCCCTTCAATGCGATGACGTATGTGTCGGCCGATGCCGCTCCCTTAAAAAGTATCAAGGGGATCCATTTGCTCGATCTCCCGGCTTCGGCGGAAGTGATCGAGATTTTGCGTGCGGCCTACAAACTCGACGATCTCGCGGATCGCTACCGCGAGTTCATCGCGCAGTTCCGATCGTTGCATGACGCCTTGAAGCGCGGCGCCGCATTGAACGACAGGGAAGCGCTGACCGTGCGGCTTCTACTCATTCAGGAGTTCCGCCGTGCCGTGCTGCGCGATCCGGCGCTGCCTTCCGCGCTGCTGCCCGCCGGCTGGCCGGGAGAGGAAGCGCGCGCGCTTGCCGCGTCGATCTACAAAAAGGTGCTGACCGCCTCCGAGCGGCAGCTCGACCAGTGCCAGGCCGACGAGACCCACGCCCTGCCGAAGCCGAATATTTCGCTTTCTCAACGCTTTGCCGCGGCGCAATAGCGGTCCGGTGAATATGTTACAGAAA
>NZ_JAHCKK010000024.1 GCF_026125825.1 Hydrogenophaga sp.
AATGCACTTTTTCCTTGTAGAAAATCTAAACAATGGGCAGCGAAGCCACCGCCTGGACCGACAAACTCAAGCGCATGGCCCTGTTCGCCGAGATCGTGGACAGCGGCTCGCTCAGCGCCGCCGCGCGGCGGGTGGGCAGCACGCCCTCGGCCGTGAGCCAGCAGTTGCGCCTGCTTGAGGAGGCCCTGGGCCTGGTGCTCCTGCACCGCACCACGCGCCGCCTCACGCTCACCGAGGCCGGTGAGCGCTACTACCCTGCGTGCGCCGCCATGGTCGCCCAGGCCCGCAGCGCGGACCAGGCGCTGGAGCGCCTGCGCGACGAACCCGAAGGCGAGCTGCGCCTGGCCGCGCCCATCGGTTTCGGTGAACTGCTGGCCAGCGCGCTCGAACCGCTGCGCCGCCACCCCCGCTTGCGGCTGCACCTGTTGCTGGACGACACCCCCATCGACCTCATTGGCGAGCGGGTCGACCTCGCGCTGCGCGTGGGCCGCTTCACGGACTCCTCGCTCGTGGCGCGCCGGCTGGGCGAACTGCAGCGCCAGCTTTGTGCCGCGCCGCGCTACCTCGCCGAGCGCGGCTGGCCACGCCACCCTGGCGAGCTGGTGGGCCACGACTGGCTGGGGCTGCCGCCGCGCAGTGGCGCGGTGGACGTCCTGAGCTTTCTGGGGCCGCAGGGTGCGCGGGAGGATGTGCGCGCCGAGCCGCGCCTGCTGGCGTCGCAGGTGACGGCTTTGCAGGCCATGGCGGTGGCTGGCTGGGGGCTCTATGTGGGCATGGCGGACGACGTGCGCCAGCCCATGGCCGAGGGCCGGCTCGCGCCCGTGCTGCCGGACTGGCGGCTGGAGCCTGCGGCGGTGTTCGCCGTCACGCCCCGGCGCGGCGAGCAGCCCGCCAAAGTGCGTCATGCGCTGCAGGCCCTGCAGCAACATTTCGCTGCCCGGCCAGGTTGAGCGCGTGCTACAGGGCGGCGAGCTTGGCCATGCCCCAGGCGACCACCGCCACCTGCACCAGGTTGAGCACGATGCCCGCCATGTGCAGGCGCCGGAACAGCGGAATGGCGGAGGCGTCTGCACCCGCGATCCTGGCCTGCAGCGCGTCCATGCGCGGCACGAACCAGCGGCGCACCGCGAAGACGAAAGCCGCCACACCGCCCATGGCCAGACCTGCCGCGATGCGGCCCACCGCCACCTGGCCCACGGCCCCCGCGCTGGCGGCGATCACCACCACCGTGTAGTAATAGTTGAACAGGCCGCGGACGAAACGCGCGTCCTGGGGCGTGTCGTGCTTCAGGATGAGCAGCGGCGGCGATGCGAAGGTGAAGAACACCATGGGGAAGATCAGCGCGACCAACGACAGCAGCACGACAGCTTTGGACAGCATGGGTGTCTCCTCGTCGCACGTGATGCCCGGGCGCGGATGCCGGGGACCGATGCGTGCATCAGATCGTTGTCGCCCGAACTGACGGGTTGCTGACATGTGCCGCCCTGGCCTTCTTCCGCTTCACCCGCTCGTCGTGGCGGGGCGGGGTCGCGCGCCTGGGCCGCCACACGCAACCAGGCAGGTCCAGGGGATGGCCGCGTCAGCCGCGCCGGCTCACCAGCACGATGCCCAGTGCCACGCCGACCAGGGCGACCACGAGTTGCACCGTCAATGGCTCGCTGAGCAGCACCACGCCAAACACCAGGGCGAACACCGGCGTGAGAAAGGTGAAGGTCGACATCTGCGTGGCCGGATAGAGCCGCAGCAGCCACATCCAGGTGAGGTAGCTGGCGAAGGCGCCGACCACGGTCTGGATCGCCAGCGAACCCCAGGCCCGCGCCGAGTAGTCGAGCGACCACGCTTCGCCAAGCGCGAGCGAGATGAACGGCGCGACCACCGCCGTCACCGCCACCTGATAGAACAGGGTTTTCTCCGCGCTCGCGCCCGAGAGCTTGCTCGCGCGAAGGGTGAGCGTGGTCAGGCCCCAGAGTGTGCCGGCGGCCAGCGCCATCGCATCGCCCTTCCACGCTCCGGCCACTGGCGAGCCGTGCATGAAGCCTTCGCTGAAAGCCAGCGCCACGGCGGCGAAGGCGATCACCAGACCCACCCACTGGACGCGCCGCAGCCGCTCGCCCGGCACCACGCGCGGCAGCAGCAGCGCCACCACGAAGGGACTGGTGTAGAGGAACACCGTGAGACGCGAGGCGCTGGTGTGCAGCAGCCCGAGATAGATGAAGGCGAACTCGCCGGCGAACAGGGAACCCGCCAGCAGGCCTGCCTTGAGCGTGCCGTCGCGCGCGAACAGCGGCACACCGCGCACCTGGCACCACGCCCAGATGAGCACGGCCGCGCCCCAGAAACGCAGCGAGGCCTGCCACAGCGGCGGCACCTCGGCCACGGTGTCCTTGATCAGGATCTGCTGGAAACCCCAGAAGGCGCAGCACACCACGAGCAGGGTGATGGCGAGGGAGTCGAGGTGGGTTTTGCGGTCGGCCATGGGGGTCATGCCCGCGATTGTCGGCGCGCGCCGATGTCCGGGCTGTCGCGTGGGCTTCGGGGGGGTCAGCCGGCTTGCGCGAGCTGGCGCAGCTGGTCCTTGAGCCGGCGCACCTCGGCCGCGCTCAGCGTGCCCAGCACCGAAGCCTCGTGCTCGCGGGCCTGTGCGATGAGGGGCGTTACCTTCTTCTGCCCGATGGGGGTGATGCTCACCAGCGTGCGACGCTGGTCGGTCGGGTCGTCGCACAGCGCCACCCAGCCCTGGGCGGCCAGCCGCTGCACGAGCTTGGTTACGGTGGGTTGCTGGCTCAACACCTCGAACGCCAGCTGGCCCACCGGCATGGGCGGTTGCCCGGTGAGGGTGGCCAGCACGCGCCATTCGATGCTGCTCAGGCCGGCCTCGCGCACCACGGCGTCGAAGTCCTTGAAGAGCGCATGGTTGGCCTGGCCGAGCAGGTAGCCCAGGTAGTCGTCCGTGAAGTGTGCGCCCCCACGCTCCGCCGCTGCGCGGGTCGCTGCCCCCCGAGGGGGCTGTTCCACCTTGGGGCGTGGAACGCGCTGTTTCGCGAAGCGGGTGTTCACAAGGGGTGTTCGGTGTAGAAGCGCCCGCCGTGGAAGAGCAAGGGCGAGGCTTCGGGGCGGTGGCGGCAACGTTCCACCTCGCCGACAAAGATCACGTGGTCGCCCTCGGCGTACTGGCTTCGGTTGAAACACTCGAAGCTCGCGGCCACGCCGTCGAGCAGCGGTGCGCCACTGGCACCGCTGGTGAAGCCCACGCCAGCCCAGCGGTCGGTGTCGCGCGCGGCAAAGCGCTCGGCCAGCGCCTGCTGGTCGGCCGCGAGCACGTTGATGGCGTAGTGCCGGCCGTTGGAGAACGCGGCCATGGATCCCGCCAGGCGCGCCAGGCTCCAGAGCACCAGCGGCGGCGACAGCGAGACCGAGTTGAAGGAGTTCGCCGTCAGTCCCACGAGGTCACCGCTGTCGGTGCGCGCGGTCACGATGGTCACCCCGGTGGCGAACATGCCCAGCGAGGCGCGGAACTCGTGCGCCGAAAAGTCAGGGGGCCGGGCCTGGTGGCCGGCGGAACGGGCTGGGGACATGGTTGGAACTTATATGAAAATTCATGAATAATGGCAACGCCGGCTGCAAGACCCTGACGCGGTCCGGCCCAAGACAAGGAAAGCCCATGCTGCAGGAGCGGATCGAACCCGCCTGGATCGATGCCTTCGACACCGTGCTGCGCCGCTGCGCGGTGCAAACCGGCGATACGGTGGCCATTCTCGGCGAAACCCAGAGCCGGCCCGTGCTGATGGAGTTGGCGCGGCTTGCGGCGGCCCGCCTGGGGGCTCGAAGCTTCACGCTCACGCTGCCCTCGGTGTTCAGCACCGGCGAGCCGGTGTCCCGCTCCACGGGGGCCAGCCCGGCCCTGCAGCAGCTCGCGCCGGTGATCGCCGCGCTCTCGGGCTGCACGCTGGTGGTGGACTGCACGGTCGAGGGCCTGATGCATGCGAGCGAGTTGCCCGCCATCCTGAAAGGCAATGGGCTCACCCAGCCGCGCGTCGTCTATGTGAGCAACGAGCACCCCGAGGCCCTGGTGCGGCTGCTGCCCGATGACGCAACCGAAGCACGCGTGAAGGACCATGTGAAACGGGTGCGCGGCGCCAAGGCTTTGCGCGTGAGCTCCGCCGCTGGCACCGACCTGGCCATTTCGCTGCAGGGCGCGGTGGTGGGCGGCAACTGGGGCAGCACCACGCGCGCCGGCACGCTCACCCACTGGCCCGGCGGCATGGTGCTGGCCTTTCCGGCGGCAGGCAGTGTCAACGGCACGCTGGTGCTGGCCGAGGGCGACGTCAACCTCACTTTCAAGCGCTATATCGAACGCGCGATCGTGCTCACCATTGAGGACGACCACGTGACGCGCATCGACGGCCAGGGCGTGGACGCCGAACTGCTGCGCAGCCACTACGCCGCGTGGGGCGAAGAAGAGGCCTACGCCGTGAGCCACGTGGGCTACGGGCTGAACGACGCGGCGCGCTGGGACAGCATGGCGCTCTACGACAAGCGCGACTTCAACGGAACCGAGCTGCGGGCCTTCGCGGGCAACTTTCTCTACAGCACGGGCGCCAACGAGGTGGCCGGTCGCCACACGCGCGGGCATTTCGATTTCCCGCTGCGCGGCTGCACGGTGGCACTCGATGGCCGCGTGGTGGTCGATGCGGGCCGGGTGGTGAACCCATGATCCCGCGGTTCACGACCCTGGGCAGCGGCCCCACGGTGCTGATGCTGCACGGCATCGGTGGCGGCCACGTGGCGTTCGCGCCTCAGGTAGAAACCCTGGCGGCCGCCGGTTACCGCGCGGTCGCGTGGGACATGCCCGGCTATGGCCACAGTGCGCCGATCGAGCCCTACACCTTCAAGGGCCTGGCGCAGAGCTGCATCGACCTGATCGACGCGCTGCAATGCGAACATGTGGTGTTGCTGGGCCACAGCATGGGCGGCATGGTGGCGCAGGAGGTGGTGGCGCGCCGGCCCGACCGGGTGGGCCGGCTGGTGCTCTGCGGCACCTCGGCCGCGTTCGGCAAGCGCACCGACGGCCGCAGCGCCGATGCCTGGGCCCAGCAGTTCATCGCCCAGCGCACCGCGCCGCTGGACGCGGGCCAGAGCATGGCCGAGGTGGCGCAGCGGCTGGTGCCGCAGATGGTCGGCCCCGGCTCCCTGCCCGAAGGTCTGCGCCTGGCCGAACACTGCATGGCCGGCGTGCCCGCCGCCACCTACCGCCGCGCGCTGGACTGCCTGGTCACCTTCGACCGCCAGGCCGCGCTCGGCGCCATCGGCGTGCCCACGCTGCTGATCGGTGGCGAGTTCGACCGCGTGGCCGCGCCCGCCGTGATGAAGCAGATGGCCCAGGCCATTCCCGATGCGCGCTACGCGGAGCTCAAGGGCATCGGTCACCTCATGAACCTGGAGGCGCCCGATGACTTCGATGCGCTGCTGCTCGATTTCCTGGCGCAGACGCGAGCGCTGCACTGAGTGGCGTCCACCAGGCGGTCCATGAGGCGAAGCATCCACCTGATCTCGGCCACCGCGCTGCTGCTGGCCGCGCTGGCGGTGCGCGCCGAGCCCGATGAGGCGCTGCTGGGCAAGGCGCAGGGTTATCCGGTGGGCAATGCGGCCACCTGGGGCAACAACCCGTACCGCGTGGGCTCTTGGTCGGCGCTGGACCGCGTGCCAGGCGTGCACGTGGCCCGGGTGGCGCCGGCCTCGCACGCGCGAGCGCTGCCCGCCATGGCCGCACCGCCCACCGTGCACTACCGCCACCGCGAACACAGCTACTCGCTGGACGACTACCTGGAGCACCAGCGCGCCACCGGCCTGCTCATCCTCAAGAACGGGCAGATCGTGGCCGAGCGCTACCGCTACGGGCGCGAGCCCGGCGCGCGCTTCCTGTCCTTCTCCATGGCCAAGAGCGTCACCTCGTTGCTGGTGGGCATCGCGCAGTCCAAGGGCTTCATCGCTTCGCTGGACGACCCCGCAGAGAAGTACGTCCCCGCGCTGGTCGGCACGCCTTATGGCGCCACGCAGCTGAGGCACTTGCTCACCATGACCTCGGGCCTGCAGTTCAGCGAGCGCTACGACGGCAACGACGACGTGACGCGCCTGGCCGTGGCCTTTCTGCAATCGCCGCGCGGGGCGATGGAAGTGCTGCAGACCATCACGCAGCGCAACGCGCCGCCGGGCGAGCACTTCGCCTACGCCAGCGGTGAGACCGAGGTGCTGGGCTATGTGCTGCGCGGCGCCACCGGCCAGAGCCTGGCCGCGCTGACCCAGGCGTGGCTGTGGCAGCCCATGGGCGCCGAGCATGAGGCGTTCTGGCGCACCGGCGGCGATGGGCAGGAAGGCGCGTTTGCCTTCTTCAATGCCTCGTTGCGGGACTGGGGCCGCCTGGGCGCGCTGTTGGCCGACAACGGCCGCGTGGGCGAGCACCAGGTGGTGCCCCGCGACTACCTGATGGACGCCACCGACGAGTACCGCCAGAGCCATGCGCTGCGGCCCGGCCGAACCATCCCGTACTACGGCTACGGCTACCAGTTCTGGTTGCTGCCCTTCAAGGAGCGCACCTTTCTCATGCGCGGCGTGCACGGACAGCACCTGTTCGTGCAACCGGCCAGCGGCCTCGTGATGGTGATCACCTCGGCCTGGGAGCACCCCGGCGGCGGCGGTGATGACAACGCCCGGGCCGAGACCGATGCACTGTGGCGCGGTGTGCTGGCCGCGCTCGGCGGCCGCATCGACTGATGCTTCTTCTTTCTTCCACTCAAGGGACACACGCATGGACGCCTTGCCCTCGCTGAGCTTCACCCCGGCCGTGGGCGACCTGCCCTTTACCCCGCTGCAGCGCGAACTGCTGCAGCGCGCCCATGCGATGGGCCGCGACCGCTTCGCCGCACGCGCGCCCCAGTGGGACCGCGAGGCCAGTTTCCCGTTTGCCAACTACGACGACCTGCGCGAGGCCGGCTTCCTGCGGCTTTGCGTGCCCACCGCTCATGGCGGCCTGGGCGCCGACTACGCCACCTACATGATGGTCGCCGCCGAAATCGGCCGTTTCTGCGGCGCCACCGCGCTCACCTGGAACATGCACATCTGCAGCACCATGTGGACCGGGGTGCTGGCCGACGGCATCGCCATGACCGAGGCGCAGCGCGCCGAACACCTGGCACGGCGCGAGCTGCACTTCCGGCGCATCGTGGACGAGGGCGCCATCTACGCCCAACCCTTCAGCGAGGGCAGCGCCGCCGCTGCGGGCCGCGCGCCCTTTGGCACCACCGCAAAGAAGGTCGAAGGCGGCTGGCTCATCAATGGTCGCAAAATCTTCGCCAGCCTCTCGGGCGCGGCCGACTACTACGGCATCCTCTGCACCGAGGACAAGGGCGACGAACACCCCGATGCGCGAGACACGCTCTACATCAGCGTGCCCGCCACCAGCGCGGGTTTCTCCATCAGTGGCGAATGGGACCCGCTGGGCATGCGCGGCACCGTCAGCCGCAACCTGGCCTTCAAGGACGTGTTCGTGAGCGACGCCGAGCAACTCATGCCGCGCGGCATCTACTTCAAAGGCGCGCAGACCTGGCCCGCCATGTTCTTCACGCTCTCGCCCACCTACCTGGGCATTGCCACCGCGGCCTACGACTTCACGGTGAAATACCTGCGTGGCGAGGTCGAGGGCGAGCCACCGGTCAAGCGCCGCCAGTACCCCACCAAACAGATCGCGGTGGCGCAGATGCGCATCCAGCTTGAAAGCATGAAGAGCCTCTTCCTGCGCGCCATCACCGAGGCCAGGCCCAACCCCAGCAAAGACGAGAAGCTGCGCCTGTACGCCGCCCATTACAGCGTGATGGAAGGCGCCAACGACATCGCGCGCCTGGCCATCCGCACCTGTGGCGGCCAGAGCATGATGAAACACCTGCCACTGGAGCGCCTCTACCGCGACAGCCGCTGCGGCGCGCTCATGCTGCCCTGGACCGCCGAACTCATCCTCGACCGCATGGGGCGCGAGACGCTGTACGAGGCCGGCGAGCGCGACGAATAGACAGGGAACGAATTGCAGGGCCGGCCTCCTAGAATGCCGGGATGTCCGAAGCCCGCCAGCTCCACTCCGTTCTGCCGCTGTGCCTGGCGCTGCTGGGTTTGCTGGCCAGCCCCGCCCAGGCGGCGCCGGCCGGTCCCTGCGAGGCCCTGGTCGCGCGCCTGCCCAACCTCCAGCGCGCGTTGTGCGACGCGGCCGAACTCAAACCCACCCGAGGCCGCTCGGTGCAGGGCCGCACGATCTACGTCCGAGACGTGACCGCACCCGACGCGAAACTGCGTGTGCTGGTGGTCGGCGCCATGCACGGCGACGAACTCTCATCCGCCGCCGTGGCCCTGCACTGGATCCAGCACGCGGTGCAGATGCCGGCCAACGCGCACTGGCGCTTCATCCCTGCGCTCAACCCCGATGGCCTTCTGGCCCGCCCCGCGCGGCGCACCAACGCCAATGGCGTCGACCTCAACCGCAACTTCCCCACCCCCGACTGGCAGCGCGAAGCCAAGGTCTACTGGGAGCAGCGCACCCGCAAGGACCCGCGCCGCTGGCCGGGATCGAGCCCGCTGTCCGAGCCCGAGTCGCGCTTCCTGCACGACGAGATGGCGCGCTTCCAGCCGCACCTCATCGTGAGCATCCACGCGCCCTACGGCGTGCTCGACTTCGACGGCCCTGGCGTGCCGCCGCCCAAGCTCGGTCGGCTCTATCTCGACCAGGTCGGCATCTTCCCTGGCAGCTTGGGCAACTACGGCGGCGTGCAACAAGGCATGCCCGTGGTCACGGTCGAATTGCCCAGCGCGCTGCGCACACCGCTGGACGCGGAAATGCGCCAGATGTGGATGGACATGCAGCGCTGGATGGGCGAACGGCTGCGACCTGAGGAAGCCGCGCCGCTGGTGCTCCCCGTGAAGACCGCCCGCAAGACCAGCTGACGGATCAGGCGGCAGCTTCGCCGCTCACCAGCGACCACAGCACTTCGGCCGACTCGGCTCCGAGCCGGCCATGCACCTCGGGATGCCCGTAGCAAAGCAGGAACTGCACACTGCGCTGCAGCATCAGGTCTTCGCAAGCCTCCGCTTCGACCTGAAGACCGCCATCGACTAGGGCAAAGCCAGGTCCCAGAACCCGCTGTTCTGGCACGAGGAAGCGGGCGATCCGCTGGACCACGAATTGCGGGCCGAGCTCACCTGCGCACGCTGGAGATGCTCAAGCAATGCGGCTGGTCACCCAGCCGCTGCATCCCGCACGGTGAACTTGCCCGCGTTGCCAGGAATCGGCTTCGAGGGCAAGTCCGACCTCATTTCGCAAATGCGGGCGCTGGTTTCGTGAGGCGTGGGGAGAGCGCCTGAACCCTCATCGACGGCAAACGCGCCGCCGAAGGCCGGGCGTCGTGAACCACTTCGCCTGTGACCCGCACGATCTGGTTCTGGTGGCTTTCGATCTCGGAACGGAGCAATCCCAGGAGCAGCCATTGCTCCGTTTCGGAAATCACGATCACAGCCTGCGCGAACGGCTCGTTCCCCTTCAGGACCAGCGTGCCCTCGACTTCGATCAAGCGGGCACTCCCCTGGCCGCCTTGGCAGGCTGCCAGCTGCATCCCCACCATGATCGCAAGGGAGAGCAGGTACCGGCGCATCGGATGGACGCTCTTCTGCATCGGTGGTGGTGCCGGGGTGTCAGTGAATGACCACGGAGAGCGAGGCGCCAGGAGGAACCCTCACCGAATCGACGTAGGTGCCGCTGACACTCTTGCGGACGATGGGCAGGGTCGCGAGCGGCTTAATCTGTGTGGGGGCAGACAAAGGCAGAACCCGTTGGCTCTTGAAAGCAAAGGCGTTGATCGCGGGAACACTGAAGCCACCTTCTGATCGCGCGGGGAATCCGTAACCGACCGGAGCCCCCGCCTGAGGCAACACGCCTGCCGCGCTCACGGTGAAACGCCGGAATTGCTGCGCCAGGGAGGACGTGGGTGCCGCTACCTTGATCGCGGCATCGAGCGCATTGAGTGAGTTCGATGAGGTCTGCGTCAACAGGTTCTTGAAAAATCCCACGCCCAGTTGCCGCACAAGGAACCCACCGAACGACCCTGATACGGAGTAGCTTTCGCACGTGCCGGAATAAGCCGTCCACGTTGTCAACGGGCACTGGAAGGAAGCGTAGCCCAGACCGTTTGCGCCGAGGTACTGGGGCAGGCGAAGGTCTCGGATGGGGTTGAAGGCCGTCAACGAATGGGCCACCAGGTCCTCCATGGCCATGGCGCTCATTTCGTCCAGCCAGGTATCGAACGCGTGGTAGGGACTGATTTTGATGCTGCGCCGGTAGTAATTGCTCATGTGCATCATCTCGTGGGCCAGCGTCAGGATGCCGTTTTCCAGACCCGTGTTGCCATCGCGGTAAAGGGTTTCGGTGTCCAGGTAGATCGAGAGCGACTCATTGCTGGTCGGAATCACGCTCTTGAGGAAGTTGTTAAGGGCGAAGAAGTAGCCGACGACGCCGTAGGCGTGGCTGTTGTTGTCAAAGTTGAGCAGGACGACGTCCAGCGGTTGGCTGGCGTTGTTGATCAGTTCGCTGTAGCTGTGTGCGCCCCAGAGCGGCCCGCCTACCGAGATCAGGCTGTCGTACACACCGTTGGTCTGCGCCAGCTTGGTTGCCAGGGTATCCAGAATGGCATCGGTGATCTTGGGCGTGGCGTACTCCGAAGTTTCCACCCAGAAATTGACTTGGCGGCCGTCGGAAGCCACCACTTGCTTGGCCAAGGTGGTGGGGCGGTCGGTGTTGTCGGTGTGCCGGAACGATTGCGTGTCGCCAACGGCATGGACCGTGGAAGTCTGTGGGGCCCCAACCAATGAACGCGCTTGACCCTGCGCGTCGCGTATGGCCTGGATCCATCCCGCGCGATTGAACTCAGCGATGCTTGCCTTCGTCGCATCTTCTGTTTGCGACGCAGACACGGCGAACAGATCGGTGCCGGAAAAGTTGGGGATGGAGCCCGATGGCAGCGGCACGGTGGCCGTGCTCTCGTTGGTCAAGATCAGTTGCACGTCTTGCCCGGCCAGGCCCGAGATGGAAATGGGAATGTCCTTGATGGCGCTGCCCGAGTTGATGGCTTGCCAAATGCCCGTTCCGCTGCCTGCGTACGTGGTGGCGCTGGTGGCGGCGCAGGACTGACAGGCCGGTTCAACGGCGCTGATCGGGCCGCTTGGAGGGGCGACATCGCCTCCGCCGCCACCGCAGCCGGCGACGTGCAGTGAAATCAGGATCGAAGAGAGAAGAGCGATGCGTTGCTGGGATCTTGAAAGATGGACCATATGAATGCGTGTGAAAGCGAGCCACGGTCGTGTGGACAGTGGCTGATGTTGAGAAGCGTGTGGATCGTCCGAAGACGGGGGCTCAACCCCGATGCATGGACGAGGTCGAGGCACGGGCAATCAGCAGCCGTGCGATGCAGTGCAGTTGAACTAAATCAAGCGTTGGTATTCCCTCCCTCCCTGCGCAATCGCGTGTGACATCGCGCCAATCCGGGGCGGTCATGCACGCGTGTTGTGATCTTTTTTGCGCGACGGCAAATTGCCTTCAGGCAGTTTGCCGGGAGAGAGTTGGAACAAGTCAGAGAGGGATGGGGTGCAGACTAAAGAGAACCAGTAGTCATTGCCGGGGAATCAATTGCATCTAGGCAGGGCGGATTCAACCCCTGGATGTCGCCTGCAATCGCCGCACGCCGGCCGGCGCTGCCGCTTTCGGGTAGGAGCCCATCCCCTGGAACCCGAAGTTCATCGCCGGCTGTTCACCGTGGATGAGTTCGGCAATCGCCTTGCCCGAACCCGCGCCATGCGTCCAGCCCAGCGTGCCGTGACCGGCATTGATCCACAGCTTTCTCAGCCTGGTGCGGCCGATCAAGGGGATGTTGGTGGGCGTGGCGGGGCGCAGGCCGCACCAGAACCTGGGATCGCCGCCCTCGTCGGCCGTTCGGGTGTCTGCCACGCCGGGGAACACCTGTTCGATGCGGCGCACCAGCATGTCGCAGCGCTTGCGTGCCAGTGGCGTGTCCAGCGAGAGGTCGAAACCGCCGAGCTCAATGGTGCCCGCGACACGAAGCTCGTTGCCCAGCCGCGAGACGGCACATTTCATCTGGTCGTCGAGCAGGCTCACCGAGGGTGCGCGCTCGGGGCGCAACAAGGGCAACGTGGCGCTGTAGCCTTTGCCAGGGTAGATCGGCACGTTCACACCGACCGATGCGAGCAGCGGCGTGGAGTACGAGCCGCAGGCCACGACGAAGGCGTCGGCCTTGAGCACACTGGCCAGGCCGGTGGCGCGGTCTCGCACGCGCACCTGGCGCACTTCGCGTCCGTCGCTTTCCAACTGCTCGATGTCGTGTCCGAACAGCAGCCGCGCGCCGCGTTGGCCGCACAGGGCCGCAAGCTGCTGAGTGAACACGCGCGCATCGCCCGATTCGTCGCTCTGCGTGTAGGTGCCTCCGACGATGCGATCGCCAAACGCCTGGAGCGCCGGTTCGATGGCCAGCAGCTCTTCGCGCGTGACCACGCGCCGCTGCACGCCGAAGCGTTGCATCACCGCCGCAGCGTCGGCCGCACCATCGAAGGATTTCTGGTCGGTGTAATAGTGCGCGATGCCGCGTTCCAGCCGGTTGTATTCGATGCCAGTCTCGGCCACCACGTCCTTGAGGGCAGCGTGGCTGTAGGCACCGAGCGCCACGAGTTGCGCCACGTTGCGCACAAAGGCCTTGTCGTTGCACTGGGCCAGGAACTGCAGGCCCCAACGCCACTGCGCCCAGTCAAGCTGTGGGCGAAACAGCAGCGGCGATTCGTCAGAGAACATCCACTTCAAGGTCTTGAGCGGCGCCTCCTTGTTGGCCCAGGGTTCGCAATAGCTCACCGAGATCTGCGCCGCGTTGGCGAAGCTGGTTTCCAGCGCGGCGTCTGGCTGCCGGTCGACCAGGGTGACTTCGTGGCCGCGCTGCAGCAGGTGCCACGCCGTGCTGACTCCGATGATGCCCGCGCCCAATACCGTGACTTGCATGATCCGCTCCAAAAGTGGGGTGGTGAATGCGCCGCAGTATGGAAAATATCGGGTGCTTGGTGAAGTGAAATTAAACTAAAATTGGCTTCATCAGAATGACTTATGTGCAGGCCACAAGCCATGCACGCCGCTCGCTGCCCGAGGTCACCCATGAGCACCTTTGATCCAGACGCCCTTGAATGCCTGGCCGCCATCATCGAGGAGGGTGGTTTCGAGCGCGCCGCGCAGCGCCTTTCCATCACCCAGTCTGCGGTCTCGCAGCGCTTGCGGGCGCTGGAGGCGCAAGTCGGCACGGTGCTGATCGTGCGCAGCCGCCCGCTCAAGCCCACGGCAGCGGGGCAGCTCATGCTCAAGCACGCCAAGATGATGCGCTTGCTGCGTGCCGATCTGGAAAAGGACCTCAAGGAGCTCGCGCCCAGTTCCACGGGAAATGGTCGCGACGACGAGCGCATCTCGGTGGCGATCAATGCGGACAGCATCGCCACCTGGGCCCTGCCCGCGCTCAATGCCCTCGCGCAGGGCGGTTTGCCGATCGAGATCATCACCGACGATCAGGAGTTCACCCACGAGTGGCTGCGCGAAGGCCAGGTGTTGGGCTGCGTGACCTCGCTGGGGCAGGCGCTGCGGGGTTGCAAGATGGAAGCGCTCGGCACCATGGACTATGTGGTGGTGGCGCAGGCCGCTTATGCCGCCGAGCACTTGCCCAAGGGCCTGAACGCGCACAACTTTCACAAGGTGCCCTTCGTGGCGTTCAACCGCAAGGACAACCTGCAGCACGGCTTTGTGTCCAAGGCCTTCGGCCTTTCGCGGGTGATGCTCAAGCAGTTGTTCGTGCCTTCCAGCGAAGGCCAGGTGCGTGCGGTGATGGCGGGGTGGGGCGTGAGCGTGTTGCCCGAGCTGCGTGTGCGCGAACTGCTGAGCGCAGGCGAGCTGGTGAATCTCGCGCCGCGCCATCGGCTGGGCGTGGCGCTGCATTGGCATTGCTGGAACCTCAATTCCGATGTGCTTGACGCCTTGAGCACGGCGCTGCGCGTTGCTGCGGCCAAGAACCTGCGCCCGGCGAATCAGAGTCCCGCGTAAAAAAGCCCCGCCGAGGCGGGGCTTGTGCATGGGGTCGAGCAGGCCTTACTTGGGCATGATCACCGTGTCGATCACATGGATCACGCCGTTGTCGGCGGCAATATCGGTCTTCACGACATTGGCGGCGTCCACTTTCACGCCACCCGTGGTGGACACGGTCAGCTTGCTGCCTTGCACGGTGGTGACCATGCCCGGCTTCACGTCCTTGGCCATCACCTTCCCTGGCACGACGTGGTAAGTCAGCACCTTGGTCAGTGCGGCCTTGTCCTTGAGCAGTGCGTCCAGCGTGGCCTTCGGGATCTTGGCGAAGGCTTCGTCCGTCGGCGCGAACACCGTGAACGGGCCTGGGCCCTTGAGGGTGTCGACGAGGCCTGCGGCCTGCACGGCCGTCACCAGCGTTTTGAATGAGCCCGCGGCCACCGCGGTGTCCACGATGTCTGCGGCATGGGCGGTGCCCAAGGCACCCAGGGCGAGCAGCGAAGCGATCAGGGTCTTTTTCATGGTGCAGTCCTTCATTGATTCAGGTTCGGTCAGCGCGAAATGGCGCGGACCGCGGCGAATAATATCCTCATCGGTCGAAAAAGATACTGATCAGTCACTAGTTGACTTAACGGTATGGTTATCGACGAAGTCGTCAATATGAGGCAGAATTCGAGCCCTGTCATAAGGTTGCCCATGGTCAGCGCCACGCTCAAATCGTCCCCCGAAACCTCCGTCAAGCGCAGCTTTCGCGCGCAGATGCACCTGGCGCGCGAGGACGCGATCGTCACGGTGGTCAACCGCCTGTTGGCGGAAAAAGGCTTCGAGGCCATGACGCTGGACGAGGTGGCGATCGAGGTGGGCATTGCCAAAGCCAGCCTGTACAAGCATTTTTCGAGCAAGGAAGATCTCGCTGCCGCAGCGATGGTGCGCGTGATGGAGCGCGCCCTGGCATTCCTCGACAAGCTCCAGGGCGAGTCGGCTGGCGCGCGGCCGATCGACCAGCTCAAGGCCGTGGCCCGATGGACCATGGAGGTGCAGCTCGCCGGCGAAATGCCATCGCTGCCCAGCGAAAACTCCAGCCTGCGTGCCGCGCTGACCACCAACAAGGCCTATGTGGACGGGCTCATGGAGGTGAGCGAGCGCCTGGGGGCTTGGATCACGGCGGCGCAGGCCGACGGCAGCCTGAACCCGGCCTTGCCGCCCATCGCCGTGCTCTATACCTTGTACGCCCGCGCCTGCGACCCGGTGCTCGGCTTCCTCAAAGGCAGCGAGCAGTACAACAACGAACAGATCATCGAGATGGTGCTGAGCACCTGTTTCGACGGCTTGCAGGCACGCTGACGGCGCTGGCCGCGCGCCCAAGAAAAAGGGCCGCATCGGCGGCCCTTGGTGCGAGCGTTCGGGAGGAATCAGCGCACCAGCAGCACGGGCACGCCGCAGTGCGCCAGCACCTGCGTGGCGACCGATCCCATCACCAGGTTGCCCAGCGCGCTGTGGCCATGCGAACCCATGATCAACAGGTCGAACTTGCCGCCTTCGGCCGCCTTGGAGATCTGTTCGCCGGGCGAGCCCACCTTGTGGATGGCCTTGGCATCGATGCCATGGCGCTTGAGGAACTTGGCCACCGTGCCGGTGACCTTGGCGGACTCTTCCTCGTAGTACTCGTTGGCGGCCGCAGCGCCCACGGCTGCGCGCGCGCGCGGTGGCAGCGGGGCCTGCACCGTGATCATCGAGAAGCTGTTGCTCGAGCCGAACATCTCGCCGTGCGTGGCCAGGTAGGCAAGCATTTTCTTGGTGTAGGCGCTGCCATCGACAGCCAGCAGAATCTTCATAGGTCTCTCCTTCTAGGTTGAATCAGTGCGCAGTGTATGTCCTCGCGGCAGGTGGACCTTGCGCTGCCTCAAACAGCGGCGGGGCTTGGCTGCCGCGGCACGTCGATCAGCTGGTGTGGCAGAAAGCCGTCCTGCTCGTTCTTCACCGCGTAGCCCAAGGGGTTGGCCACGATGCGGCAACGCCCGACCTGCACGTCGGTGGGGCAGTGCAGGTGACCGTGCAGCCAAAGGTCGGCCTGCGCCAGCCAGGCGTCCAGCCCGTTGCAGAAGCCGGCCGTGCCCGGGGTCAGGCCGTAGCGTGGGTCGGCGCTGTGCAGGGTGGGCGCAAAGTGGGTGACCACGACAGTGGGGCCGTCGAACGGCTCGGCCAGGGCACCGCGCAGCCAGTGCTGGCACTCCAGGGCCAGGGCGCGCATGGCCTCGGCGTCGAAAAGCCGGCCATCGCGCTGGCCCGCCATGCGGGCGAGGTAGTGGTTGGCGGCGCGGTAGGCTTTCTCGCGCTCGCCGAGCGCGTCGTAGTCGCTCCACAGGGTGGTCCCCACGAATCGCACCCCCTGCGTCAGGTGCGTCTCGCGTTCCAGCCAGATCAGCCCCAGGCGTTCGCAGGCGGCGCGCAGGCGATCGTGGGCCTCGTCGACGTCGAGCGCGTCGTATTCGTGGTTGCCCGGCACGAACAGCACCGGCACCGGCCAGTCGGCAAAGCGGCCCAGGCCCCAGTCGGGTTCGCTCATGGCGCTGCCGTCCCGGCGCAGTTGGTACGAACCCACATCGCCGGCCAGCACGAGCAGATCGGCGCCAGGTGCGGGTGCGGGGATGAATTCGGGGTTGGCTTCGAGGTGCAGGTCGCTGAGCAGCTGGAGTTTCATGCGCGCATTGTGGTCCAGCGTGCTCAGACCTTGGGCAGGCGGGGGCGTTGAGACGGCGGGGCGTTGGTGGGCGGGGCAGGGCGAAAGCCGATCTTGGCGGCACGCGCCACCGTTTCCCGCAACCAGCGGTGCGCGGCGTTCTGGGTGGCCTGGCGGTGCCACAGCGAGTCGACGTGCACGGCGGGCACCTGCAGTGGCAGGTCGCACAGGGCCAGCTCCTGCTCCATGCCGGTGGCCCCGACGAAATGGCGCGGCAGCACCGTGAGCAGGTCGGTGGTGGCCACCACCCGGCCGGCGGTGAAGAACTGGTTGACGGTGATCACCACACGGCGCTGGCGCGACACAGCCGCGAGAGCCTCGTCCACGAAGCCGAAGGGGCGTCCCGAAAAGCTCACCAGCATGTGTCGCGCATCGCAATAGCTGTCCAGGCTCAGCGGCCGGCCCGCCAGCGGGTGCCCCCGCCGCATGACCACCACGTACTCGCCGTCGTACAGGCGCTGGTGGTGGAAGTGCGGGTCGTTCTCCTGCAGGTGCATGGCGCCCAATTCGGCCAGCACGCCAGGAAAATGCCCGATCGCCAAATCCACGGTGCCCGACTCCAGCAGGCCGCGCGGGTCGCGTGTGGTCAGTGGCAGCACGCGCAGGTTCACGCCGGGCGCCTCGCTCTCCAGCAGGTCCATCAGCCCGGGGATGAGTTTGGCGGCGGTTGCGTCGGCCATGGCGAGCACGAAGGCGTTGCGCGCGCTCGACGGGTCGAAGGCGCCCGGGGCGAGCGACTCGCGCAGCATGTGCAAGGCATCGCGCACCGTGGGCCACAGGGCCAGCGCCACGGGCGTGGGCTCGACGCCGTAGCCCGAGCGGCGCACCAGCTCGTCGCCCAGCACCTCGCGCAGCCGGCGCAAGGCGTTGCTCACCGCCGGCTGCGTCATGGCCAGATTCTGGGCCGCGCGGGTGAGGCTGCGCTCGGTCATCACCTCGTCGAACACGCGCAGCAGGTTCAGGTCAAGGGTGCGGAAATTCAGGGCATTTATCACCTAAGTGAATATAAGACATCACAAAGATAAAGTGGATAAATACTAGGGCAAACCCTAATATTCGGCTGTCCAAAAGACATTTTTCTATTTCTGGAGTTCGCCATGAGCACATACGCATCCCTTCCTTCCGCCCCGCTGGGCCTGCGCCCGGCATCCACGCCCGCGCAAAAGGGTGTCGACGGCATTCAGCGCCGCAGCGACAGTGCGCGTGGTCTGTCCGTCATGCTGTTGGCCGCCGTCGTGGCCGCGATGGTGGTCGTCGCCGACCGCCTGATCAGCACCTGGGCCGATGGCCAGCTCTTCCTGGCCTGGGTCTTCCTGTGGGTGGTGGTCTTCGCCGGTATGGCGCTGTTCGCCGACACGGCCCGTTCGCTGGCCCGCCGCGCGGTGGTCGTGCTGGACGGCTGGTCGCAAGCCCTGGCCGAAGCGCGCGCCGAGACCCGCCTGTGGGAAATGGCCCGCATGGACCATCGCCTGATGAACGAGCTGATGGCCGCCCGCACCCGCGCCGCGGACGAGAGCGAAGCCGCAGCGCCGGTGGTGAAGGCGACGTCCTTCACCGACGCCCTGGCGCCGCTGGGCCTGCCGGAGGCGACCCAGAGCGTTGAGCAGCCCCAGATGGGTTACTGGGAACGCCTGGGCACCGCCCGCGCCCGCAACCGCCTGATGTACTACATCTGAGCGTTCCACGCGCCCATGAAAAAAGCCACCGGGTCCGGTGGCTTTTTTTTTGTCCTGGCCGGTGGGTCCTGGGCGCGCCGGTGAGCCGCAGATCGTGCGGGCCACCGGTGTGATCGAGTGCGGCCTGTCTCAGGCCGCCAGGCGCTTCTCGATCTGCGCTTTGGTCTCCTCGAGCTCCCGGGGCAAATGGTAGGCCAGCTGGGTGAACAACTCGGCGTGCAACTCGAGTTCCTTGGCCCAGGCGGCGCGGTCAATGTGGGTCACGGTGCGGAACTGGTCGGCTGTGAAATCCAGGCCTTCCCAGTGGATGTCTTCAAAACGAGGGCTCACGCCGAAGGCGTGTTCGATGCCGGCGCCGGCCTGGCCTTCGAGGCGGTCGATCATCCACTTGAGCACGCGCATGTTCTCGCCAAAGCCGGGCCACACAAACTTGCCGGCCTCGTCCTTGCGGAACCAGTTCACGCAGTAGATCGCCGGCAGCTTCGCGCCCTGGCTGGCCAGCTTGCCGCCCACATCGAGCCAGTGCTGGAAGTAGTCGCTCATGTTGTAGCCCGTGAAGGGCAGCATGGCGAACGGATCGCGGCGGACCACGCCTTGCGCACCAAAGGCGGCGGCGGTGGTTTCCGAGCCCATGGTGGCGGCCATGTAGACGCCTTCGGTCCAGTTGCGGGCCTCGGTCACCAGGGGCACGGTGGTGGAGCGGCGACCGCCGAAGATAAAGGCGTCGATCGCCACGCCCTTGGGGTCGTCCCAGGCCGGGTCAAGCGCGGGATTGTTGGTGGCGGCCACGGTGAAGCGCGCGTTCGGGTGGGCGGCCTTGGCACCGGTTTCCTTGGCAATCTGGGGCGTCCAGTCCTTGCCCTGCCAGTCGATGGCGTGGGCCGGGGCCTCGCGCATGCCTTCCCACCACACGTCGCCGTCGTCGGTCAGGGCGACGTTGGTGAAGATCACGTCCCGGTCCAGGCTGGCCATGCAGTTGGGGTTGGTCGCCGTGTTGGTGCCGGGCGCGACGCCGAAGTAACCGGCCTCGGGGTTGATGGCGTACAGGCGGCCGTCCTTGCCAGGCTTGATCCAGGCGATATCGTCGCCGATGGTCGTCACGCTCCAGCCCTCGAAGCCCTTGGGCGGGATCAGCATGGCGAAGTTGGTCTTGCCGCAGGCGCTGGGGAAGGCGGCGGCCACGTGGTACTTCTTGCCCTGGGGGTTGGTCACGCCCAGGATCAGCATGTGCTCGGCCAGCCAGCCCTGCTGGCGGCCCATGTTGGACGCGATGCGCAGCGCAAAGCACTTTTTGCCCAGCAGCGCGTTGCCGCCGTAGCCCGAGCCATAGCTCCAGATCTCGCGCGTCTCCGGGTAGTGGACGATGTACTTGGTGGTCGGGTTGCAAGGCCAGGCGGTCTTGTCGGTCTCGCCTTCGGCCAGCGGTGCGCCCACCGTGTGCACGCAGGGGACGAAATCGCCGTCGGCGCCGAGCACGTCGAACACGGCCTTGCCCATGCGGGTCATGAGCTTCATGTTGACCGCCACGTAGGCGCTGTCGGAGAGCTCGATGCCGATGTGGGCGATCGGGCTGCCCAGGGGGCCCATGCTGAAGGGCACCACGTACATGGTGCGGCCGCGCATGCAGCCGTCAAACAGCGGCTGCAGGGTCGCGCGCATCTCCGCCGGGGCTTTCCAGTTGTTGGTCGGGCCGGCGTCTTCCTGCTTTTCCGAGCAGATGAAGGTGCGGTCCTCCACGCGCGCAACGTCCGAGGGGTCGGAGCAGGCCAGGAAGCTGTTGGGCCGCTTGACCGGGTCGAGCTTCTTGAGCGTGCCGGCGTCCACCAGCTGCTGGCACAGGCGGGCGTACTCCTCCTCGCTGCCGTCGCACCAGTAGATGCTGTCGGGCTTGCACAGGGCAGCCATGTCGGCGACCCAGGCGATGAGCCGGGCGTTCTTTACATAGGAGGGGGTGTTGAGGGCCAGGCCCTGCATCACGGGTGAGTTCATGGAGTCGCTCCAGAAGTTTGTAAACCGGCATGCCTCAGAGACACCGACAGCCGCGGGCGTCATGCAGATGACGGGGCGGCTGTCCAGGGGATCCCTTCGGCAAAAAAGGGCGGTCGGCGCGTGGGGCTGCGTTGCGGATGGCGGGGCAGCAGGGGGAGATGAAACCCGGGTCGGTGGATCCGGACTTGATCAGCGTGTCGGCCAATGCCCCGATTTTAAGAAAGCACTCGCGCCGTTACGAGGCGGTTACATGCAAAACCCGCATAACGTGATGCATTAAACGGTTGGGCCTGGGGCGGGGGCAGCAACCAAAAGAAAGGCCGAAGGCCCCGTCGGGGCGTTCGGCCTGGCGGAACCGGCGCGGGTTCAGGCCATGTAGATCGCGATGAAGGCCAGCAGGAACATCAGCACGCCACCGGCGACGGGCAGCACGACGGGCATGTAGGGAACGATGGACTCCACCATGTCCTGGGATGGCTCGCTGGGGGTGTTGTGGTTGTGGCTGGACATGTGACGCTCCGTCAAAGGGTTCAAGACTGCCGGCATTTTAAGGGATGCGGCCTGGCCGGCTCAGAGCAGGGCGTAGGTCGTGCTGGCGCGGCACACACTCTTGCCGTCGCTGGCGCCGCTGATGTCGATCTCGCCGAACACCAGGTTCTTGCCCGCGCGCACCACGCGTGCGGTGATGCGCGCGTCCTGCCCCGACAGCGGCTTGAGGAAGCTGGTGTTGAGCTGCACCGTGGTCATGGGCCGGCGGGTGCCGAGCTGGGTGACGATGGCCAGCACCATGGCGGTGTCGGCGGCCGACATCATGGCCTGGCCGCACAGCATGCCGCCCACGCGCGAGAGCTGGTCGCTCTGTGGCAGGCGCAGGGTGACCTCGCCGTCGGCGAAGGACTCGACCCGCAGGCCCATGGCCTGGATCCAGGGCGCGAACCAGTCGCTCAGCAGGCCTTGGAGCCGTTCGATGGTGATGGGGGTCTCGGGGTTCTGCGTCATGGGTCAGTCCTCGCGGCGGAATTTGGTGAGCCAGTGGTCCATCAGCTTGCCGGCCGCCTCGCGCCCGCCCAGGCCGAAGGACAGGGCCACGGCCACGGCCACCGCGCCCAGGGTGAGGCCGAAGGCCAGGTTGACGATGTCGTCGGCGATGCCCATGGCGCGCAGGCCCATGGCGATCACCAGCGCCAGGATGGCAAAGCGCCCGATGCGCGCCAAGCCCTTCGTGCCGGGGCCGCTGGCGCGGTCGATCGCGTCGTAGGCCAGGTTGGCCAGCCAGAAGCCGATCACCAGGATGGCCGAGCCCAGCAGGATGTCGCCACCGAAGCGGATGAAGCTGGCGACGATGCCGCTGACCTGCGTGAATCCGAGCTGCGCGGCTGCCTCCACCGTGGCGAACAGCATGGCGAAGAACAACACCACCCGACCCACGGCGGTGGAGGCGCTGGTGGTCTCGAAGGCATGGGCCATGTTCACGCGCGCCGGCAGGGTATCGAAGCCCAGCGTGGCCAGCAGCGTGGCCACCAGTTTGCTGGCGAACGACGCCACCAGCCAGGTGACCACCAGGATCAGCGCCGCGGCGATCAGGTTGGGCACGGCCTGCAACAAGGTGTTGAGCATGTCGGTCGCCGGGCGCGAGATGGCCTCGATCTTGAGCGCGTCGAGCGCGGCGATCAGCGATGGCAGGAACACCGCCACGAACACCAGCATGCCGATCACCCGCGAGAGCTGCACCGTGTCGGCCAGCCCGGCGCGGTTGCCCAGCCGGTCCACGCCGGCGGTGCGGCTCAGGTGGGTGGTGAGGTTGCGCAGCACGGTGGCCACGATCCAGCCCACGCCGCCGATCACGAACGCGGCCACCGCGTTGGGCAGCATGTCCAGGGTCTTGGTAACCATGGCGCGCAGGGGTTCGAGCAGACCGTCCATCTGCAGCGCACCCAGGATGGCCGGCACGAACAGCAGGATCACGAGCCAGAACAGCGCGCCAGCCAGGCTGTCGCTGATGGGCGCCATGTCGGCGTGTTCGGAGAGCTTTTCGTCGAGCGTGGTCTTGTCCAGCACCTTCTGCGCCAGCGCGCGCACCACGCCGGCGACCAGCCAGGCCACCAGCGCGAGCAAGAGGCCGCCGAGCAGTCGCGGCGCGTACTCAAAGAGCTGGGTGGTGAAGACCGAGAACGGGCCGGAGACGATGGCGAGGTTCAGCGAGTTGAACACCGCCACCAGGGTCAGCAGGATCACGATCCAGAACAGCGCGAGGGCCACCGCGCCTTCGATGTCCACGTGTGTGTTGGTCAGTTTGCCGAAGCGGTGATTCACGCCCACGAAGCCCAGGCTCTTGCGCGTGGCCGCGCGCACCAGCACCGCGATCAACCAGCCAAGAATGAAGATGGCCAGCGCGCCGAGCAGCTGAGGGATGTGGGTCCCCAGCGTGCTTTGCAGCGAGTTCCACAGCGTGTTGGTGTCCATGCCCTACCTCCTGTTCGCATTGGCCGTCGAGCGGCCGATGATGCCGGAGCCCTTGCCGCAGCGTCAACCGGGCGGCGCGCGAGTCAGAGCAGGGTGGTGTCGAAGCCCGCTTCGCGCAGGCGCTCGATGACCTGGTCGACGTGCTCGCGCCCGCGGGTCTGCAGCACGAGTTCGATGGCGACGTTCTGCGCCGCCAGCAGGGTGAAGGCGCGCTGGTGATGCACTTCGTCGATGTTGGCGCCAGCGTCGGCCACGGTCGCCGTGATGCGCGCCAGGTTGCCCGGCACGTCGCGCGCATTGACCTGGATGCGTGCCAGGCGGCCTGCGCGCACCATCCCGCGTTCGATGATGGAGGCCAGCAGCATCGGGTCGATGTTGCCGCCGCACAGCACCAGGCCCACGCGCTTGCCCGCGAAGCGCGCGGGATGCTTGATGAGCGCGGCCAGGCCGGCCGCGCCGGCGCCCTCCACCAGCGTCTTCTCGATCTCCAGCAGCATCACGATGGCCTGTTCGATGTCGCCCTCGTCGACCAGCAGCAGGTCGTCCACCCGCTGGCGGATGATGGCCTCGGTGATCACCCCCGGCGTGCCCACCGCGATGCCTTCGGCGATCGTGCTCGTGCCCTGCGGCAGGTGGGTGCCCTTGATGGCGTTGACCATCGCGGGAAAGCGCTCGGTCTGTACGCCCACGATCTCGATGTCGGGCCGGATGGCCTTGGCCGCCGTGGCGATGCCTGCGATCAGGCCGCCACCGCCGATGGCGATCACCAGCGTGTCCAGGTCGGGCTGCTCGCGCAGCATCTCCAGCGCCACCGTGCCCTGGCCGGCGACGATCGCTTCGTCGTCGTACGGGTGCACGAACACCAGTCCCTGCTGCTGCGCCAGTTCACGGGCGTGGGCGCGCGAAGCGTCCAGCGTGTCGCCGTGCAGCACCACCTCGGCGCCGAAGCCGCGCGTGCGCTCCACCTTCACGCCCGGCGTGAAGCGCGGCATGACGATCACCGCGCGTATCCCCAGCCGGTGGGCGTGGTACGCCACGCCCTGGGCGTGGTTGCCTGCGCTCATGGCCACCACGCCGCGCGAGCGTTCCTCGGGCGTGAGCTGCGCGAGCTTGTTGCAGGCGCCGCGTTCCTTGAACGAGGCCGTGTATTGCAGGTTCTCGAATTTCAGGAACACCTGACAGCCGGTGAGCTGGGAGATGGTGCGCGATTCGACGAAGGGCGTGTCGAGCACCTGGCCGGCCAGGCGACCAGCGGCGGTCTGGATGTCGTGTAGTTGCAGCATGGCGCGATTGTGTACCCACCGTGACGCTGTGGCGCCAGGCCAAAGCCTGACAAATTGCTCAGACCGTTCGTATCACTCTCTTCCATGATTCATCAAGCTGGGTTATGGTCCGCTGAAATGTCGGCTCCCCTGGCATGGCGTCATGGGAAGGCATTCCTGGAGGTGTCTGGATGACCAAGCGCTCGCTGCAGTCCGCTGCATCGGCGGCCCGCACCGTAATCGATGCACGCGATGGCCGTGCCCCTGTGGCGGGCGAGGGGCGCGTTTTTGTGCCCCATGGCCTGCGCCAGGCGCCCGTGCTCGATCTCATGTGCTCGCATTTCGTGCTCACCCTGGCCGCGCGCCAGGGCCCGCGCTTCAACGTGCGGCGCGATCTCAACACCCTGCTCTCGCTTGCCGGCCGCCACCTGGTGTGGCCCCACACCGTGCTGCTGCGCCTGCGCGAGTTCCTGCAGCGCCGCTGCAAGGACAACGAACTCTGGAGCGGCCACGATGGCCTGACCATCAACGCCTTCATGGAGCGCTACGGGGTGTGGCGAGGCCCGTACGAAGAAGGTACGCTGTTCTTCTACCTGGATGAATACGCCAAGGAGTCGCCCAAAGACCTGCTGTCGGTGCTGGCGGTCACGGGCGACTGGCTCAGCCACTCGCTCAAGAAGCAGTCCACGCTGGTGGAGAAGAACATCGACGCGCTGGCCAGCCTGCTGCAGCTCAACCGCGCCGAGCGCGCACTGCTGCTGTACGGCACGCTCGCGCGCTACCAGCGCGACCTGCGCTCCATCCTGGTCGAGTTCAAGGTGAACAACGCGCCCGAGGCCTACGCGGCCATCGCCGACGTGGCGGGCGTCAAGGCCAGCGAGGTCGGTGAGGCGCTGCGCGCGGGTTCGCGCCTGGAGCGCATTGGCATGGTGGAGAACCTGATCTCCGAGCACAACATCACCGACCTGGCCGACCTGATGAAGGTCAGCGAGAAGCTGCCGCCCGTGCTCATGCGCGAGTACCGCACGCAAAGCGAACTCATGGCCGTGTTCACCCGGCCGGCCGCGCGCTCCGCGCTCACCGCGAAGGATTTTGATTACGTGGGCGAAGACGTGCGCCTGCTCTGCGGCCTGCTGCGCGAGGCGGTGGCGCGCAAGGAGCCGGGCGTGAACGTGCTGATGTACGGCCCACCCGGCACGGGCAAGACCGAGCTCGCGCGCGTGGTGGCGCAGGCCGCGGGGCTGGAGCTTTTCGAGGTGGAGTACGCCGACCGCGACGGCAACGCGCTCTCCGGCCGCGACCGCTACCGCTCGCTGCAGATCGCGCAGGTCTTTCTCAAAGGCACCGCGCACTCGGCGCTGCTGTTCGACGAAGTGGAAGACGTGTTCCCGCCGATCTCCAGCGAAGCGGCGCAGATCATGGCGCGCGCCGAGCATGTGGCGGCCGCGCACACCGGCAGCGTCAGCGGCAAGGCCTGGGTCAACCAGATCCTGGAGACCAACGCGGTGCCCACGCTGTGGGTGACCAACCGCATCGAGCAGATCGACCCGGCCTTCCGCCGCCGTTTCGCCTACCACCTCGAACTCAAGAGCCCGCCGCCCGGCGCGCGCGAGCAGCTGGTGCGCAAGACGCTGGAAGGCGCGCCGGTGTCCGACGCCCTGGTCGCGCGCCTGACCGAGCGCAAGGGGCTGACGCCGGCGCAGATCCGCACCGCGCTGCGTTTCGCGCAACTCGCCGGCCACCCCGCGCCCCGGCGCGGCGCCAAGGCCCGGGTGGCCGAGACGACCGCGCCCGTGCTCGACGAACTGATCGAGCGCCAGCTCAAGAACGCCGACCTGGCCCTGGGCCGCAAGCCCGACCTGGTGCAGCGACCCGGCGCCACGCAGTACAGCCTGGACATGCTCAACGTCGAATCGCGCTACGAGCTGCCGCGCGTGATCGCCGCGCTCAAGGCCAGAGGCCATGGCTGCCTGTGTTTCCACGGTGCGCCCGGCACCGGCAAGACCGCCCTGGCCGAGCACATGGCGCAGCAGCTCGACCGCCCGTTGATGATCCGCCGGGCAAGCGACCTGGTGAGCAAGTTCGTGGGCGAAACAGAGCAGCAGATGGCCGCCATGTTCCGCGAGGCCGAGGCCGAGAAGGCGGTGCTGCTGCTCGATGAGGCCGACAGCTTCCTGCAGGACCGGCGCGGTGCGCAGCGCACCTACGAGGTCACCGAGGTCAACGAGATGCTGCAGGGCATGGAGCGCTTTGCCGGCATCTTCATCTGCACCACCAACCTGATGGAGAGCATCGACCAGGCGGCGCTGCGTCGCTTCACCTTCAAGATCCGCTTCAAGCCCCTCACGCCGAGCCAGCGCGAGACCATGTTCGTGGTGGAAGCCCTGGGGGGCGACGCCTCGCGCCTGAGCCTCGAGCTGGCCAAGCGGCTGGCGAAGCTGGAGCAACTCTGCCCCGGCGACTTCGCCGCCGTGAAGCGGCAGGTGGAGATCCTGGCAGAGGCCCTGGCGCCCGAGGAGTTCATGGCCCAGCTGGAGGCCGAGCACCGCATCAAGCCCGAGGTGCGGGAGGCGCGCCCGATGGGATTCACGCACTGAGCGCCGAGGGCGCCAAAAACGAAAGCCACCGCAAGGTGGCTTTTGTTTGTCCAGGGCAGCGCGGGGGGACCGTCAGTGCAGCAAGGCCATCGGGCCGCTGGGCAGGTCGTCGGCCGAGTATTCGGGGTGGTTGGAGACGAAAAAGCGCAACTTCTGGTCAAGCCGTGCCACGCGGCTGCTGGCCACGCTTTCGCAATGGTGCTTGGAGATCAGGCTGAACAGCTTGCTGCGCAGGAACCAGAGGTCCTTGGGCGTCTGGCAGGACATCAGCGCGGCGTGCACGCGTTGGCGCACCGGGTCCTTGATGTCGGCCATGGCTTCGTGAAACTCGTCAACGAGGAAATCCAGTTCCAGCACCTGGGTGTCGTGGTACTGGGGCTGTACCGGCCGGGATTTGCCAAACCATGGCAACCTGAAAAACATGGCGCGCTCCGTTTTCGTGGGTCTCAGTCCGGCGGACAAGAAGTCCTCCGGCTACACCAGGAACATCGGCGCGCCAGGGGCAAGCTTGAGCGGCAGCGGGGTCCGACAGACGGTGCGCCGACAGGCGGTTGGGCGCCTACAACCTAGGTATCAAAGGCCTGCCACAGGCCTGGCCGGCATCACACAAAAGCACTCACGACCCGGAGCACGTCCGAGCCGTAGGCCTCGCGTTTTTTCTGGCCGATGCCGGCAATGCCGTCCAGATCCGCGAGGGTTTCGGGCTTGCGGCCCGCGATCGCGCGCAAGGTGGCGTCGTGAAAGATCACGAAGGCCGGCAGGTTGTGTTCGCGCGCCACGCCCGCGCGCCAGGCCTTGAGGGCCTCCAGACACTCGCGTTCGGACAGGCTCAGCGGCACGCCATCGTCCTTGGCGGTGGCGCGCGAGGCGCGTTGCCGGCCTGCGCGCGCCGAGCTGGCGGCCTTGTCCGCCAGCGACTTGAGCCACACCGGTTTCTGGCCCTTGAGAATGTCGCGCGCCGCGTCGGCCAGGTGCAGGGTGTTGTAGGGTGCGTCGTGCACCTGCACCGCCTCGCGGGCGATCAGCTGGCGCAGCAGCGCGCGCCACTGCGTTTCGGAGAGGTCGGCGCCGATGCCGAAGGTGGACAGCTTCTCGTGGCCGTACTGCTTGACCTTGTCGGTCGCCTTGCCGCGCAGGATGTCCATGATGTGGCCGGCACCAAACGCGGTGCCACTGGCCTGCTGCACGCGGTAGATGCACGAGAGCAGCTTGCGCGCCGATTCGGTCGCGTCGTGCAGTTCGGGCGGCGTGAGGCAGTTGTCGCAGTTGCCGCAGGGCTGGCTGGCTTCCCCGAAGTACGACAGCAGGCGCACGCGCCGGCAGTCGCTCGCCTCGGCGAGCGTGAGCAGGGCGTCGAGCTTGCCGCGCAGCACCTGCTTGAACTCATCGGCCGCGGGGCTCTCGTCGATCATGCGGCGCTGGTTCACCACGTCCTGCAGGCCGTAGGCCATCCAGGCGTTCGCGGGCTCGCCGTCGCGGCCCGCGCGGCCGGTCTCCTGGTAATAGCCCTCGATGTTCTTGGGCATGTCCAGGTGGGCGACGAAGCGCACGTCGGGCTTGTCGATGCCCATGCCAAAGGCGATCGTCGCCACCATGATCAGGCCGTCCTCCCGCAGGAAGCGGTCCTGGTGGCGCTGGCGCACGGCCGCGTCCAGGCCTGCGTGGTACGGCAGCGCGTTGAAGCCTGCCTCGCACAGCATCGCGGCCACTTCCTCGACGCGGCGGCGCGACTGGCAGTAGACGATGCCCGCGTCGTGGCCGTCGGCGCCGGTGTGCTCGTCGCGGATGAAGCGCTGCAGCTGCGTGGTGGCGTCTTTCTTCTCCACCAGCTGGTAGCGGATGTTGGGCCGGTCGAAACTGCTGATGAAGGTGCGCGCTTCCTGCAGCTGCAGGCGCTCGACGATGTCGGCGCGCGTGAGGTCGTCGGCGGTGGCCGTCAGGGCCACCCGCGGCACCCCGGCATAGCGCTCGTGCAGCACCACCAGGGCGCGGTACTCCGGGCGGAAGTCGTGGCCCCACTGGCTCACGCAGTGCGCCTCGTCGATCGCGAACAGGCTGAGCTTGCCGCGCTCGTGCAGCGAGTCGAGCAGGGCCAGGAAACGTGGTGTGGTCAGGCGCTCGGGCGCCGCGTAGAGCAGGGTGAGCTCGCCGCGCAGCATCTGCTTCTCGACCTGCTGCGCGTCTTCCAGCGACAGGCTGGAGTTGAGAAAGGCCGCGGCCACGCCAGCTTCGATCAGCGCGCCCACCTGGTCGTGCATGAGCGCGATCAGCGGCGAGACCACCACGGTCAGTCCCTGGCCGGTGCGCTCGCGCACGATGGCCGGTACCTGGTAACACAGCGACTTGCCGCCGCCCGTGGGCATGAGCACCAGCGCGTCGCCGCCAGCGCCCACGTGGGAGACGATCTCGGCCTGCGGGCCCCGGAAGGCGTCGTAGCCGAAGACCTCGTGCAGCACGCCGAGGCTGGTTTCCAGGATTTCGCTGCCGGGGGCGATGTCGATGGCTTCGGTCATCCGCTTTACATCTGCTCCCAGGGCAGGCCGTCGTGGCGCCAGCCGTTGAGGCTGGAGCGCTTGAAGTCGTCGTTGAGCTCGCCCTCGAAGCCGTGCACCACGTGAGCCACATCGCTGAAGCCGGCGGCCTCCAGGGCCTGGCCCGCGTCCAGCGTGCGTTTGCCGCTGCGGCAGATCAGCAGGATCGGGCGCTGCTTGCTGCCGGCTTCCTGCTCCACCGCCGAGGCGAAGCGCTGCGGATCGGGCGTGAGGTCGGGGTATTCGTACCAGGGGATGTTCTCCACGCCGGGCGGGCGGCCCACGTAGAGCGACTCGATCTCCATGCGCACGTCGACAAACAGTGGGGGCTCGTCGCCACGGGCCGCGCGCTGCTCGCGTTCGGCCTGCAGCCAGGCCCAGGCCTGCTGGGGCGTGAGGTGTTTCATGCCGGGTATTGTCGGGGAATTCCAAGGGCCGACCGGATGGCCGGGTGCCCCGGGCGTGGGAGGCTACCTACAATCCAGGGCATGAACGCTCCTGCCTACACCCGCGCCCAGGCGCTGCCCGAGATCCTGAAGCAACGCATTGCCATCCTCGACGGCGCCATGGGCACCATGATCCAGCGCTTCAAGCTGGGCGAGGCCGAGTACCGGGGCGAGCGTTTCAAAGACTTCCACAAGGACGTCAAGGGCAACAACGAGTTGCTCAGCCTCACGCGCCCGGACGTGATCCGCGACATCCACGAAGGCTACCTCGCCGCCGGCGCCGACCTGATCGAGACCAACACCTTCGGCGCCACCACGATCGCGCAGGACGACTACGAGATGGGCCACCTCGCGCGCGAGATGAACCTGGCCTCGGCCCGCCTCGCCCGCGAGGCCTGCGACAAGTTCAGCACCCCCGACAAACCGCGTTTCGTGGCGGGTGCCCTGGGCCCCACGCCCAAGACCGCGAGCATCAGCCCCGACGTGAACGATGCCGGCGCGCGCAACATCACCTTCGAGCAGCTGCGCGCGGCCTACCTGGAGCAGATCGAGGCCCTGGTCGAGGGCGGAGCCGACGTGCTGCTGGTCGAGACCATCTTCGACACGCTCAACGCCAAGGCCGCGCTGTTCGCGGTGGACGAGTTCTTCGAGCAGTCGGGCCAGCGCCTGCCGCTCATCATCAGCGGCACCGTGACCGATGCCTCCGGCCGCATCCTCAGCGGCCAGACCGTGACCGCTTTCTGGGCCAGCGTGCGCCACCTGCAGCCGCTGGCCGTGGGCCTGAACTGCGCGCTGGGCGCGGCGCTGATGCGCCCCTATATCCAGGAGCTGGCCAAGGCCGCGGGCGACACCTTCATCAGCTGCTATCCGAACGCCGGCCTGCCCAACCCCATGAGCGACACCGGCTTTGACGAAACGCCGGCCGACACCAGCCGCCTGCTGCGCGAATTCGCGGCCGAAGGCCTGGTCAACATCGTGGGCGGCTGCTGCGGCACCACGCCGCAGCACATCGAGGCGATCCGCCTGAGCGTGGAGCCCCTGGCGCCGCGCGGCGTGCGGCGCGACTTCTTCTACAAGGAAGCGGCCTGAAATCCCCCGGCGGCGTGGGGTTTCTGGGCCTCGCACACAATCGGCGTTCCCTTCAAGGGGAGTAGTCAGCTCACCACCCGGCGTCCAGCCGGGCCTCGGTGGGCGGGGTTTCCGTCATTACGTGGCCTGCGGGCCGCCGGGAACCCAGAGCCGCGCCACGCGCGGTGGTGACAAGACCTTGGGGTGTTTGTTCAACACCAACCTGAGGTTTTTCAATGGAAAGCATTGCCCCGCTGTGGCTGTGGGTCGTCTTCGTCGTGTTCGTCGTGGCGGCCTTGTTCGTGGACTTCGTCGTGCTCAAGAAGCAGGGCTCGCACGCCGTGGGCGTGAAGGAGGCGCTGAACTGGTCGGTCGTCTGGGTGGCGCTCAGCTTCTTGTTCAACGGCCTGTTCTGGTTGGCCGTGAAGGACAGCACCGGTTCGAGTGCCATCGCGACCGAGAAGTCGCTGGAGTTCCTCACCGGCTACCTGATCGAAAAGAGCCTGGCGGTGGACAACATCTTCGTCTTCCTGATGATCTTCACCTACTTCGCCGTGCCGCCCGCGTTCCAGAAGCGCGTGCTCATGATCGGCATCCTGGGCGCCATCGTGCTGCGCACCGTGATGATCCTGGTGGGCGGCTGGCTGCTGGCGCAGTTCCACTGGATCCTCTACGTGTTTGGCGCCTTCCTGGTGCTCACCGGCGTGAAGATGTGGTGGGCCGCCGGCCAGGAGCCCAGCCTGGACGGCAATCCCGCGCTGCGCCTGCTGCGCCGCGTGCTGCCCGTCAGCAAGGGCTTTGACGGCGAGAAGTTCTTCACCGTGGAGAACGGCAAGCGCATCGCCACGCCCCTGTTCATGGTGATCTGCCTGGTCGGCCTCGTCGATGTGATCTTCGCGGTCGACTCCATCCCGGCCATCTTCGCGATCACGCGAGACCCGTTCATCGTGCTGACCAGCAACGTCTTTGCCATCCTCGGCCTGCGCGCGATGTTCTTCCTGCTGCAGGCAGCGGCAAGCCGTTTCCACCTGCTCAACTACGGCCTGGCGGTGATCCTGGTCTTCATCGGCACCAAGATGATGCTGATCGACATCTTCAAGATCCCGGTGGCGGTCTCGCTGGGCGTGGTGCTGTCCATCCTGGCGATCACCATGCTCTGGAGCGCACGGACCGCCCGGAACTGACGCTTCAGTCGAGGTCCGGCACCAGCCGGTCGATCTCCTGCTGCATGGAGAAGACCAGCTGGCTGTAGAGCTGCAGCTTGCTGTCGGCCTCGCGCAGGCGCCGGCTCAGGCGCAGCGCCACGGCGCTGAGCAGCTTGGCCGCCGTGGCGGGTTCCTCGGCGATCATGGTTTCGAGCGCAAGCCGGTTGAGCACCGCGCAGCGCACGTCGGTGCTGGCCGTGCAGGTGGCCGAGCGCGCAGCGCCGTCCATCAGCGACATCTCGCCCATCAGGTGGCCGGGCCCCAGCACATTGACGGTCTGGGCGTCCACACGGCTCACGGTGAGTGCCTCGACCGTGACCTCGCCCTCCACCACCAGCGCCATGAAACCGTCGTCGCCGCTGCCGCCGCTGTCCCCCTGGCGGATGATGGCCTCGCCCTCGGCGCAGTCGCGCAGCTCCATGTAGCTCACCACCGTGAGCGCCTCGTCTTCGCTGAGCTGGATCAGCGCGTTGGCCGAGCGCAGCAGCTCCGCCGCGCGCCGGGCCGTGCCCGAACCGCTCACGCGGGCGCGGCGATCGTTGGCGGGGCGCGCGCCGAACAGGGTGTTGAACAAGGCCATGGCAGGTTACCGGTGGGCAGGACAGGCAAAGCGCGATTGTCATCCCTTCGGGCCGGTTCCCCAATTCCGGGCCGGCACGCACCGCTTTGGCACATCCATTGCTTGGGCGGATGCATGCACCTGGACGCCCCCCACCTTGTCAGCCGCCCCGAGACGCCGGCCACCGGCGCCTGGCGCGACCCGCTGGCCCTGCTGCTGGCGTCCACCGGCGAGGGCGTGTTCGGGGTCGATCTCGACGGCCTGTGCGTGTTCATCAACCACGCCGGTGCCCGCATGATCGGCTTCGAGCCCGCCGAGCTGCTGGGCTCCAACATGCACGACCTGACCCACCACTCGCACGCCGACGGCGCCCACTACCCGGTGGAGGACTGCCCCATCTTCAACGCCTTCCGCCAGGGCCTGCCCTGCCGCATCGACAGCGAGGTGTTCTGGCGCCGCGACGGCAGCAGCTTCCCGGTGGAATACTCCAGCCACCCGATCGTCGACGGTGGCGAGGTGCGCGGCGCGGTCGTCACCTTTGTCGATATCACCGAACGCAAGCGCGCCGCCGACGCCCTGCAGCGCGCCAAGGACGAGCTCGAAGAGCGTGTGGGTGAGCGCACGCTCGCGCTGGCCACCGCATTGAAGCAGGTGCGTGAACTGGCCGCCCGCTCGGAAACCGTGCGCGAAGAAGAGCGCACCCGCATCGCTCGCGAGGTCCACGACGAGCTCGGCAGCCTGCTGGTGGCCCTCAAGATGGACGTCAACTGGATGGACCGGCGCCTGTCCGAGCAGGAGCAGCGCAGCCCCGAGGCCGCGCACGACATGCGCGAGCGCATGCGCTGCAAATGCCAGAACATGAGCCGGCTGATCGAGACCGCGGTGGACAACGTCGGCCGCATCATCACCGACCTGCGCCCCAGCATCCTGGACCACCAGGGACTGTGGGCGGCGCTGGAGTGGCAGGCGCAGGAGTTCGTGCAGTCGGCCGAACTGGCGCTGGACTGGCGCATGGAGGTGGCCGAGGCCCTGGAGCCGCCCGAGCCCCTGGCCATGGCGGTGTTCCGCATCTTCCAGGAGATGCTCAGCAACGTCGGGCGGCACGCGCACGCCGACCGGCTGGGGGTCCACATCGTCGTGCGGGGGACTGCCCTGCTGTTGACCGTGCAAGACAATGGCGTGGGTGCGCCCGCACAGGCCTTCGAGGCCGCCAATGCCTATGGTGTCATGGGCATGCGCGAGCGGGCGCGCCATTTTGGTGGCGACATCCAGATCGACAGCGCACCGGGTCAGGGCACGCGCATGTGCCTCACCGTGGCGCTGGGCCCGCAGACACAGACATTGACATGAACACCTCCTTCGACCTGCTGGCCGAGACCATCCGCGTGCTGATCGGCGATGACCACCGCATCGTGCGCGAGGGGCTCAAGCAGATCCTGGCCGACGCGCCCGACGTGCAGGTGGTGGCCGAGGCCCAGACCGGGCCGGACGTGCTGGCGCAGGTGCGCGAGCTCGGCGGCAGCCTGGGGCTGGACCTGGTGCTGCTCGACATCGCCATGCCCGGGCTCGACGGTCTGGACGTGCTGCAGGCCATCAAGCGCGAGCACCCCCGCCTGCCCGTGCTCATGCTCAGCACCTACCCCGAGAAGCAGTACGCGGTGCGCTGCATCCGCCTGGGCGCCTGCGGCTACCTGAACAAGAGCGCCGACCCCGACGACATGCTCGCCGCCGTGCGCAAGGCCGCGGGTGGGGCGGTGTTCGTGAGCCAGGCCACGGCCGAGGCGCTGGCCGCCGCCGTGGGCAGCGCGGGCGCGCAGGGCGGGCCCGAGGCGCTCTCGCACCGCGAATACCAGGTCTACCGCCTGCTCACACAGGGCCGCACCGTGAGCGAAATTGGTGCGCAGCTCGGCCTGGCGCCCAACACCGTGAGCACTTACCGTGCGCGCGTGCTGGAGAAGACCGGCACCAAGAACGACGTGGAGCTCGCGCTGTACGCCGAACGCCACGCGCGCGCGCCCAAAAGCGCCTGAAAAACCGCTTCTTGTAGGGCTGGCCCTACACCGCGTCGGTGAGCGCGGCACGACTTGCGCCAATCCGCGCGCGCCGCGCGTCTTCTGGCCCGGTGCTTGCAAAGAGCACCTCGTCTTCAACACACGAGGTGCGCCATGTCCGAATTCTTCGATCCCTACAACGCCGATCGTCCGCTCATGATGAAGTGCAGCTGCGGGCGCGACCACACCGTGGCCGACCACCACGCCGAAGTGGCCGCCGACAGCGCCGCCATCGAGCTGCGCCGGCGCAGCGAGACCGCCGAGTTCGAGGCCTACAGCAACGAATTCATCGAGGCCACCCTGGTCAAGGCCCTGTTCCCGCAGGACGAGGTGCGCCGCCGCTTCCTGCGCGCCGTGGGCAAGGGCACGGCCATGGCCGCCATCGCCAGCGTGCTGCCGGTGACCAGCCTGCAGGCCCTGGCACAGGAAGCCGGCACCCGCAAGGGCACGCTGGAGAAGACCAACCTCAAAGTCGGCTTCATCCCCATCACCTGCGCCACGCCGCTGATCATGGCCCACCCGCTGGGCTTCTACAGCAAGCAGGGCCTCAATGTCGAAGTCACCAAGACGGCTGGTTGGGCGCTGGTGCGCGACAAGATGATCAACAAGGAGTACGACGCCTCGCACTTCCTCTCGCCCATGCCGCTGGCCATCTCGCTGGGCCTGGGCAGCAACGCCACGCCGATGAACGTGGCCACGGTGCAGAACATCAACGGCCAGGCCATCACGCTTGCGCTCAAGCACAAGGACAACCGGGACCCGAAGAACTGGAAGGGCTTCAAGTTCGGCATTCCGTTCGACTATTCGATGCACAACTTCCTGTTGCGCTACTACCTGGCCGAGAACGGCCTGAACCCGGACACCGACGTGCAGCTGCGCGTGATCCCGCCGGCCGAAATGGTGGCCAACCTGCGCGCGGGCAACATCGACGGCTTCCTCGGCCCCGATCCCTTCAACCAGCGCGCCGTGTTCGACGAGGTGGGCTTCATCCACCTGCTCACCAAGGATCTCTGGAACGGCCACCCCTGCTGCGCCTTCGGCACCAGCACCGAATTCATCCAGAAGAACCCCAACACCTTCGCCGCGCTCTACCGCGCCGTGCTCACCGCCGCCGCCATGGCGCGCGACCCCAAGAACCGCGAACTCATCGCCAAGGTGATCGCGCCCAGCCAGTACCTCAACCAGCCCGAGGCCGTGCTCACGCAGGTGCTCACCGGCCGTTTCGCCGACGGCCTGGGCAAGATCCAGACCGTGCCCGACCGCGCCGACTTCGACCCCATGCCCTGGCAGAGCATGGCGGTGTGGATGCTCACCCAGATGCAGCGCTGGGGCTACATCAAGGGCGAGGTGAACTACCAGCAGATCGCCGAGAAGGTCTTCCTCATCACCGACGCGCGCAAGCACATGAAGGAACTCGGCCAGCCCTTCGCGGCCGGCCCGGGCTACACGAAGCACACCATCATGGGCAAGGTGTTCGACCCGGCCAAGCCGGCCGAATACCTGAAGAGCTTCGCCATCCAGAAAGCGGCCTGAACATGAAAGTCGCCAGCCTCAACCTGCGCGCGGCCCTGGTCTCGCTGCTGCTGTTCGCCGTCTTCGTCGGTGCCTGGCAGCTCTCCACCAGCGGCCCGAGCGTGGGGGGTGCCTCGGCCGGCATGACGGCCGAGGAAATCGAGTACGCCAAGATGATGGGCAAGGACCCCGGCGCCGAGAAAAGCACCGGTTTCCCGCCGCCCACCGAGGTGGCCAAGGCCAGCTGGTCGCATCTGTCCGACCCGTTCTACGACAAAGGCCCGAACGACAAAGGCATCGGCATCCAGCTCGCCCATTCGCTGGCACGCGTGGGCCTGGGCTTCGTGCTCGCCATGGCCGTGGCCATCCCGCTGGGTTTCCTCATCGGCATGTCGCCGCTGATGCGCAAGGCCTTTGACCCCTTCGTGCAGGTCCTCAAGCCCATCAGCCCGCTGGCCTGGATGCCGCTGGCGCTCTACACGCTCAAGGACTCGGACGTCAGCGGCATCTTCGTCATCTTCATCTGCTCGGTCTGGCCCATGCTGATCAACACCGCCTTCGGTGTGGCCTCGGTCAAGCGCGAGTGGCTCAACGTGGCCAGCACGCTGGAAGTCAACCCGATCCGCAAAGCCTTCCAGGTGATCCTGCCGGCCGCCGCGCCGACCATCCTCACCGGCATGCGCATCAGCATGGGCATCGCCTGGCTGGTCATCGTGGCCGCCGAGATGCTGGTGGGCGGCACCGGCGTGGGCTACTTCGTGTGGAACGAGTGGAACAACCTCTCGCTCACCAACGTGATCTTCGCCGTGCTGCTCATCGGCGTGGTCGGCATGCTGCTCGACCTGATGTTCGCCCAGCTCCAGAAGGCGGTGACCTATGTGGAGTGACGCCCGCCTGCGCGAGCACCCGGCCCAGCCCGTGGCCCCCAAGAAAGCCCCCAAGATGACCGGTTTCCTCCAGGTTGAACAACTCGCCAAGGCCTACCAGGCCGACAAGCCGGTGTTCGCCGACGTCTCTTTCGCCATCGACAAGGGCGAGTTCGTTTGCATCATCGGCCACAGCGGTTGCGGCAAGACCACCATCCTCAACGTGCTCGCCGGTCTGGACACCGCGACCTCGGGCCACTGCTTCATGGACGGCCGCGAGATCGCCGGCCCCAGCCTGGAGCGCGGCGTGGTCTTCCAGAGCCACGCGCTCATGCCCTGGCTGACCGTGCGGCAGAACATCGCTTTCGCGGTGAAGTCGCGCTGGCCCGACATGCCGCGCGCCGAACTCGGTGCCCATGTCGAAAAGTTCGTCGCGCTCGTGGGCCTGAGCCCGGCCATCGACAAGAAGCCCAGCCAGCTCTCGGGCGGCATGAAGCAGCGCGTGGGCATCGCGCGCGCCTTTGCCATCCAGCCCAAGATGCTGCTGCTCGACGAGCCCTTCGGCGCGCTGGACGCGCTCACGCGCGGCACCATCCAGGACGAGCTCATGGGCATCGTGCGCGAGACGCAGCAGACCGTCTTCATGATCACGCACGACGTGGACGAGGCCATCCTGCTGGCCGACCGCATCCTGCTCATGAGCAATGGCAGCGAAGGCCCCAAGGGTTACGTGCCTGGCGGCATGGCCGAGGTGGTGGTCAACCCGCTGCCGCGCAGCCGCACGCGCGCGCAACTGCATCACCTCGATGGCTACTACGACCTGCGCAACCACATCGTGGACTTCTTGGTCTCGCGTGCGCGAGCCCATTGAACCCCCCGCGTCGCCTTCGGCGCCTCCCCCCTCAGAGAGGGGGGCGACACCTGGGGCCGGCGGAGCCGGACCCGCGGTGTCCCTGGATTGAACCCTTTCACTCAACCGTTTCATCAACAAGAGGCAACACATGAACCGACTCGATGTCACCGAAAAAATCATTTCCACCAAGGTGTCCAAAGGCATCAGCTGGGCCGACGTGGCCAAGAAGGTGGGCCAGTCCAAGGAATGGACCACGGCGCTGTGCCTGGGCCAGATGACCGCCTCGCCGGCCCAGGCGAAGGTGGTGGGCAAGATCTTCGGCCTCTCCGTGGAAGAGCAGAAGTGGCTGCAGGTCGTGCCCTACAAAGGCTCGCTGCCCACGCCGGTGCCCACCGATCCGCTGATCTACCGCTGGTACGAGATCGTCAGTGTCTACGGCACCACCATCAAGGAGCTGATCCACGAAGAATTCGGCGACGGCATCATGAGCGCGATCGACTTCAGCATGGACATCGAGCGCCAGGCCGATCCGAAGGGCGACCGCGTGAATGTGGTGCTCTCGGGCAAGTTCCTGCCGTATAAACAGTATTGACCCCCCGCCGCGCTGCGCGCGTCCCCCCCTGGAAGGGGGGCGGCAACTGGGGCCGGCGCAGCCGGACCCTCGTTGCCCCTGGAGGGGCGGTTGCGGGTGGCGAAGGTCTGCGTTGACCCCTCGCCGCGCTGCGCGCCGGGCCTCAGCCTGGTGTCTGCAGCTCCAGCCAGTCCTGAAAGGCCTTCATGGCCGCGCTCTTGCGCCGCGTCTTCAGGCGCGTGAGCCAGTAGCCGCCCACGTCCACCTCGGCCTCGAAGAGGCGCACCAGCCGCCCGCTCTGCAGGTCGCGGGTGAACAGCGATACCGGCAACAGGGCCACGCCCGCACCCTGTGCCGCCGCGTCGGCCAGCGCCAGCGAAGCGTCGAACACCGGCCCGGTGAGTAGCGGCGCGCGCGCGCCCGCCGCCTCGAACCACTGCGCCCACTCGTCCGAGCGGTAGGAGCGCAGCAGCGTCTCGCGCCCCAGGTCGGCCAGCGTGCGGATGCGGTGGGCCACGGCCGGCGCGCACACCGGCGCCAGCGGCGCGGCCAGCAGGTGCCGCGTCTGCAGACCGGGCCACTGGCCGTCGCCGAAGCGGATCGCGCAGTCAAGGCCTTCGGCCGCGAGGTCGATGCGGTTGTTGTGCGTGAACAGCCGCAGCTCCACGAAGGGGTGTCGCGCCTGGAAGTCGCGCAGGCGCGGAAGCAGCCAGCCCACCGCGAAGGTGCCGACCGCGCCCACCGACAGCACCTCGCGCTTGGAGGCGCCCTTGAAGCTCTCCAGCGTCGCCGAAACGCGCGCGAACGCGTCCACCAGCGTGGGCAGCAGGGCCATGCCTTCATCGGTCAGCGCCAGACCGCGCGGCACGCGGCGAAACAGCGGCTTGCCCAGGCGCTGCTCCAGGTTCTTCACGTGCTGGCTCACCGCGGTCTGCGTGAGGTTCAACTCCTGCGCGGCGCGCGTGAAGCTCAGGTGGCGCGCCGAGACCTCGAAGGCGCGCAGGGCGTTGAGTGGCAGGTCCATGGCGTCGATCCCCAAGTTTTTCCGTGGTTTGACCTTGATTATTCCCGTTTGAATGGGCCGGCCATCCTGCCTACGATGGCGGCCTTGTTCACAAGGAGCCACCATGACCGATCGACGCACTTTCTGCCTGACCTCAGGCGCTGCCCTGTTGGGCCTGACCCACGGAAATACTTGGGCCGAGACCGATGCCCTGCAGGACGCGCTGCGCGACATTGAAACCAAGGCGCGAGGCCGCCTGGGCGTGCATTTCATCGACACGGCGACGGGCCGCGAGCAGGGCTGGCGCATGGATGAGCGCTTTCTGATGCTCAGCTCCTTCAAGCTGCTGGCCAGCGCGCTGGTGCTGGACCGCGCAGACCGGGGCGAGGAGTCGCTGGAGCGGCGCATCCGCTACCGCCGGCAGGACCTGGTGTCCTGGTCGCCGGTGACCGAGCGCCACGTGGGCGGCGAAGGCCTGAGCCTGGCGCAGCTGTGCGAAGCGACCCTGACCACCAGCGACAACACCGCCGCCAACCTCATCCTGGCCAGCTATGGCGGCCCGGCCGCGCTCACCGCCTACGCGCGCCGCCTGGGCGACCGCGTGACGCGGCTGGACCGCATGGAGCCCGAGCTCAATGTGCGCGCAGCCGGGGGCGAGCCGCTGGACACCACGACGCCGCGCGCCATGGCGCACACGCTGCGCGCGTTGCTGGTGGGCGATGCGCTGTCACCGGCCTCGCGCGCGCGGCTGCTGCAATGGCTGCTGGCCAACACCACCGGCGGCAAGCGCCTGCGCGCCGGGCTGCCGGCGGACTGGCGCATCGGGGAGAAGACCGGCACCGCCGACGACGACGCCAACGACATCGGCATCGCCTTTCCGCCGCAGCGCGCACCGCTGATCGTGACGGCCTACCTCGCCGAGAGCGTGACCGACAGCGCGACGCGAGAGACGGCGCTGGCCAGTGTGGGGCGGTTGCTGACCCGGCTCTGAGTGCCGCTCAACCCGGCAGCGGAATCCACTCCTGGTCGTCCTGCGGCGGCAGCGGGATGCGGCCTGCGGCCCAGTCGGCCTTGGCCTGCTCGATGCGCTCCTTGCGAGAGGACACGAAGTTCCAGTAGATGTGGCGCTCGCCCAGCGGTTCGCCGCCGAAGATCATCAGCGTGCTTCGGGTGCGCGCGGTGATCACGGCGTCGCTGTCGTCGCCGAAGACCAGCAGCTGGCCGGGCACGTAGGTCTGGCCGCCGTATTCCACTTCACCCCGCGCCACGTAGGCCGCCTGCTCGCTGTGACCGCCCGGCAGCGCCAGACGCGCACCAGGCTGCCATTCGGTGTGGAGGTAGAACAGCGGCGAATGGGTGCGCACGGGGCTTGTCATGCCGTAGGCCTCGCCCGCGATCAGGCGCATCCACACACCGCCTTCGTCGCGCACCGGCAGGTCGGCAGCGGGGTAGTGGGTGAAGGCCGGCTCGGTCTCTTCATCGGCCTCGGGCAGCGCCACCCACAGTTGCATGAGTTCGAGCCCGCCACCGGCAAACGAGTCCGGGTGTTTGAAGCGCTCGGAATGCGAGATGCCGCGCCCGGCGGTCATCCAGTTGACGTCACCGGGGTTGATGAGCTGGTGCACGCCCAGGCTGTCTCGGTGCGAGACCTGGCCGCTGAGCAGGTAGCTCACGGTGGACAGGCCGATGTGCGGGTGTGGCCGCACGTCGGCGGCGCGCGTGTCCTCGGCCGCCAGCGTCACCGGCCCGGCGTGGTCCACGAAGATCCAGGGGCCGACCATGCGGCGCTTCGCGTAGGGCAGCACGCGCCGCACTTTCAGGCCGTGGCCCAGATCGGCCTCGCGGGCGGTGATCACCATCTCCAGCATGTTGTTCTCCAAAACACCCCCGCGGCGCTTCGCGCCACCCCCTCAAGGGGGCGACACCAGCCGTCCGGCGAAGCCGGCCCGGCGGTGTCTCTGGGATGAGGCTGCTTCATTCAGCGTTTGCGTCGTTCTCAGGCCGTGACGCCCGCGATCCGCCCCATTTTTCCAGACTGGAAGTCGGCAAAAGCCTGGTGGATCTCGGCCTCGCTGTTCATCACGAACGGACCATAACCCACGATGGGCTCGTCGATCGGTTCACCCGCCAGCCAGAGCACGGTGGCGTCCTCCAGCACCTCGAACGTCACGTCCTGCCCCTCGCGCGAATGCACGGCCATCTGCGCGGCGCTCACCTCCTTGCCGTCGGCCAGGCGCAAGCGCCCGCGCAGCACGAAGGGCGCGGTGGTGTGGCCCTCGGCGGCGGGCAGCGTCACGGTGTGGCCGGCCTTGAGCCGCAAGTCCCAGACCTGCATGGGCGTGAAAGTGCGGGCCGGGCCCTTCGCCCCCCGCAACTCGCCTGCGATCACGCGCGCCGTGCCGGCCCCATCGGGCAGGTCGACCTGCGGAATCTGATCGCGCGTGATGCCCTGGTAGCCGGGCGCGGCCATCTTGTCGCGCGCGGGCAGGTTCACCCACAGTTGCACCATTTCGAACGGGCCGCCCTGCTTGGCGAAGCGCTCGCCGTGGTACTCCTCGTGCACGATGCCCGCGGCCGCCGTCATCCACTGCACCTCGCCGGGGCCGATGGTGCCGCCGCCGCCGCTGGAGTCGCTGTGCGAGACCTCGCCGTCGTAGACGATGGTCACGGTCTCGAAGCCCCGGTGCGGGTGCTGACCCACGCCGCGGCGCTTCGTGGTCGGCTCGAAATTCGTCGGGCCGCCATAGTCCAGCAGCAGAAAAGGCGAGAAGCGCTCCGCCGCGCCGTTGTACGAAAAGATGCTGCGCACGGGAAAGCCGTCGCCGACCCAGTGGCCGCCAGCGCTGCGTTGGATGAAAGAAACGGTTTTCATGGGGTGTTCTCCTGGATGAAAGAGCACTGTACCGGGCGGGCGTTCCCTTGATAAGTCGGTAAGATCGCAATTCATTTTTCAATGAGATGAACAATCAAGCCCCCGACCTGAACGACACCCTGGTGTTCGTGCGCGTGGCCCAGGCCGGCGGTTTCAGTGCCGCCGCGCGCCTCATGGGCATGCCCACGTCCACGCTGAGCGTGCGGGTGTCGAGGCTGGAACAGCGCCTGGGCGTCACGCTGCTGCAGCGCACCACGCGCCGCCTGCGCCTGACGGAAGCCGGCCAGGCCTATCTGCAGCAGGCCGCGCGCGGGCTCGACGAGATTCTTCAGGCAGAGGCGCAGCTCGATGCTGGCAAGCACGAGGCCCGGGGTCTGCTGCGCATCACGCTGCCGATCGACATGGGCGACGAGCAGTTGCTCGGCATCCTCAGCGGCTACCGGGCGCGCCACCCGGGGGTCGCGGTCGAGCTGGTGTTTTCCGACGCGCGTCTCGATCTGGTGGAGCAGGGCCTGGACCTGGCGCTGCGCGCGGGCGAGCTGGCCGACTCCAGCCTGGTGGCGCGCCGGATCGGCGAAGCGCGCTGGGCGCCCTTTGCGCACCCGGACTACCTGGCGCGCGCGCCCGCGCTGCGCACACCCAAAGACCTGGCGCAGCACGCCGCCCTGTGTTTCAGCCCGCTCGGGCGCGAGAGCTGGACGCTGATGCGGGGCAAGGCCCGCGTGAACGTGCCGCTGCGCAGCGCCTTTGCGGCCAATGACATGCGCCCGATCCGCCGCCTCGCGCTCGACGCCCAGGGCGTGGCCCTGTTGCCGGACTACGTGTGCCGGCGCGAGGTGGACCACGGCGAACTGGTGCCCCTGCTGCCGGGCTGGCACGCGCGCACCGACCCCATCCACCTCGTCTACCCCAGCCAGCGCTTCGTGCCGGCCAAGCTGCGCCATTTCATCGATGAAGCAGGAGAGGCGCTCTCCGCGCTCTTCGCGCGGTGAGCGCGCCTTCCCCCGGTGCCCCTGGAAAAGGCATCGCCTGCGTGGCCGACGGGCCATCGCGCTAAGCTCCTTGCTCCATGCGCATCGAACACCTCCGCCAACGCCTTCGCGCGCTCGGCGCCAATTCCCGCCACGAGCAGCGCGTGTTGCGCCTGTGGTCGCAGGCCCTGCCGCAGGACGCGGGCCGGCGCCAGGTCGAGCATTTCCTGCCCGCCACCCTGGTGGCGGCCTTGCCCGCACTGGCCGAGGAGCTCGCGGGCCTGGCCGTGCTGCGATCCGAACACCCGGGCGAGGACGGTTCGGCGCGCCTGCTCGTGGCGCTGGGCGATGGCCAGACGGTGGAGAGCGTGCTGCTGCCACGCGATGGCCTGTGCGTGTCCACCCAGGTGGGTTGTGCGGTGGGCTGCGTGTTCTGCATGACGGGCCAGGGCGGTCTGGTGCGCCAGGTGGGCAGCGCCGAGATCGTGGCGCAGGTGGCGCTGGCGCGCGCGCGCCGCGTGGTGAAGAAGGTGGTGTTCATGGGCATGGGCGAGCCCGCGCACAACCTGGACAACGTGCTGGAGGCGATCGATCTGCTGGGCACCGTGGGCAACATCGGCCACAAGAACCTGGTGTTCTCCACTGTGGGCGACCCGCGCGTGTTCGAGGCACTGCCGCAGGGCCGGGTCAAGCCCGCGCTGGCGCTTTCACTGCACACCACCAAAGCCGGGCTGCGCGAGCAGCTGCTGCCGCGCGCGCCGCGCCTCACGCCCGAGGAACTGGTGGACGCGGGGGAGCGCTACGCGCGCGCCACCGGTTACCCCATTCAATACCAGTGGACGTTGCTCGAAGGCATCAACGACGGCGACGACGAGATCGAGGGCCTGGTGCGCCTGCTGCAGGGCAAGTACGCCATCCTCAACATGATTCCGTACAACACGGTGGACGACCTGCCGTACCGGCGCCCGAGCTGGGAACAGGCCGCCGACATCGCGCGCCGCCTGCACCGGCGCGGCGTGCTCACCAAGCTGCGGCAGTCGGCCGGGCAGGACGTGGAGGGCGGCTGCGGGCAACTGCGCGCCCGGGCGGAGAAGCCCGCGCGCCGCACCATCCCGTTGCGCGCCAGCGGCCCCAACGGCTGAGAAAGGGCGCGCTCAGCGCAGCCGCAACCTGAATTCGGGCGGCTCGGAGAACACCACCTGCACGCCAAAGCCGCGCCGCGACAAGGCGAAGCGGCGCACGTGGTGGCGCCACCCCAGTTCGTGCGGGTCCTGTTGAAGGTGGGCGAGGTGCGGTGGGCGGGTTTCGTCGTCGAACAACATGGCGTGGGGCAGGCGCGCCAGGCATTCCAGGGCTTCGACCCGGCCGTCGGTCAGGGCAATCACCCCGCCTCTTTCGACCTGGCTGCGCGAAGGGGCGCCCTCGCACACGTTGGCGCGCACGAAGGCGTGGACTTCCTGCCGGCGCGCGGTGGGGATGAGCCAGGGCGTCAGGCGCGCCAGATCGCTCGTGGCGAAGTCGCGCGGGCCATGCCCGCCCGTCGGGTTCAGGCCGCGAAAGACCTGTTGCAGCCGCTCGCGCCTGGGGTGGTGCGGGGCCATGAGGATGAAATGCCGCGTGAAGCGCGGGTCTTCGATGCCCGCCGCCCGGGCGTCGTTGCGGTTGAGCAGTTGCCAGACCAGCAGCGCCAGCATCACCTCGATCTGTTGCGCCTCCTGGGTCAGCGCCAGGCGGTGCAGGGGTTGCTGCAGCCGCAGCGATTCCCCGTCCATTGCCTCGTGCGCGGCAATGGTCTGCTCGATCAGCCGGCGCTGGCGATCATGGAAGCCATGTCGGCCGCGCAGGCAGCTCGCCTCCTCGCCAAACCACCATCGCAACAGGTCGGTGGTGATGGGTGTGAAGCGGGGTGCAGCTGTGCGGCTCATGGGAGGCCCTCCTGTGAAAAGTGGTTTCGGGTGAGTGAATCAATCAAGATGTGAATTTGCCATACAAGTGGATATTAACCACTGGCGCGGCCAAAAACTAGCGTTCGATGCATGAATCAGAAGCTCGAATTTGCTCAGCGGCTGCGCGAAGCCATGGTGGCGGTGGGTTTGCAGCCCCGCCCCGGTGTGTTGCACAACCTGTTCAATGCCCGCTACTGGGGGACGTCGGTGTCGTTCCAGGCGGTGTCGTGCTGGCTCAAGGGCCAGGCCATCCCCGCGCAGGACAAGCTGCAGCTGCTGGCGGAGATCCTGAAGGTGGAGCCCGAGGTGTTGCGCTACGGCCAGGCCGTGCGCCAGCGCGTGCAGGACAAGCGCAAGCGCTGGGACGAGGCCCTGAGCTTCCAGGAGCGCGAGATGTTCGATGCCTACCTGAACCTGCCGGTGGAGCAGCGCAAAGTGGTGCGCGAGGTGATCCTGGCCTTCGCGCTGGCGCACGAGAAGAGCAAGGCCTGAGCGCCCGCGCCGCGCGGCTCAGTGCAGGGTGAGCGGGCGCGAGGTGGTCTTGACGCGCACCACCGCCGCGCGAGGTGCGTAGGGCGCGGGCGGCGCACCGCACAGGGCGGCTGCGATGGCCCGGGCCTGGCGCGCGATCGGCTCGATAAAGCGGCTGGCCTGCCCGTTCACCGCGATGCAGTCGCCCAGGGCATGGATGCGTTCGTCGCTGGTGCGCAGCGTGGCCGCGTCCACCGCGATGCCGTTGTGCCAGGCCAGCCCGGCGCTGTGGGCGAGCCGTGTCGGCGTCTGCAGGCCGGCGCTGGCAATCACCTGGTCTGCCGCGAAGCGCTGGCCGCAGCCGGTGCTCAGGCGGTAGCGGCCTGCCACCCGCTCCAGCTGCGTCACCTGCACGCCGCCCACGAAGCGGATCGGCAGGTCTTTCCAGGCTTCGAGCAAGGGCGCGCCCGCCTGCTCGGCGGGCCAGCGCGCCAGCGGCGCGGCCTGCACGTCCAGCAGGGTGACGCGGTGGCCGCCGAGCGCCAGGTCGTTGGCGAGTTCGCTGCCGATCAAGCCGGCGCCGACGATGGCCACGTCCTGGGGCGAATCCCCCAGCGCGGCGCGCAGCTTGAGGTAGGCGGCGAGGTGGTTGATGCGCCAGCACAGGGCGGCGGGCAGCGCCGGGGGCAGCGCGGCCTGGGCGCCGTGGGCCAGCACCAGGTGGTCGTACCGGAGCACGCCGCGCGTGGTGCGCAGGGTGCGCGTGTCGGTGCAGATGCGCACCGCCTGGGTGTGGGCGAAGAGGCGCAGGTTCAGGCGCCTGGCCGCCGCCGCGCCGCTTTCCTTGGCAAGCTGGTCGGGCGCGAGCCCGCGCGCCAGCGCGACGGACAGCAGTGGCTTGTCGTACAGGTCACCCGCGCACTGGCTCACCAGGGTGATCGGCAGCGTTGCATCGAGCGCGCGCAGCGCCTCGGCCATCTGCCAGCCGGCGCGGCCGGCACCCACGATCACCACGCCCGGCGCGCCGCCGCGCGAGGCCACCGGCGCGCCGGGGGGCAGGGCGGCGCGCAAGGCCTCCAGCGTGGGCGGTGTGTAGGGCCGGAAGTCGGCCTTGGTGATGCCGCACAGCGGGCAGGACCAGTCGTCGGGAATGTCGGCGTAGCGCGTGCCGGGTGGCAGGCCGCCGTCGGGGTCGCCGTCGGCCTCGTGGTAGATGTAGCCGCAGGCGTCGCAGAGGTACGACTGGTAGGGCGCAAGCGCCTGCACGGCCGCCGCCACGGGTGAGAGGGCGGCGGTGTTCATGACGGCATCTCCTCAGCGGACAGGCGCGCGATTTCCTTGCGCAGGTGCTTGATCGCCGGCGTGACGATGGCCACGAAGTGCGATTCGCGCACGCGGCGCTGCACATCCGAGCTCATGAGGTAGCCGCGCGCCCCCTGGTGCAGCAGGGCCGACTGCGCGGCGCGCAGGCTGAGCTCCGCGCCGTGGGCGCGCGCATCGAGCACGTCGATGAAGAAGTCCACGCTGTCGTTGAAGGGCGCCTGGGCCAGCGCCATCACGCGCGCGCTCAGCGCGTCCAGCTCGGCCTGCAAGGCGTCGGGCCGGTCTTCGAGGAACTGGTTCACATGGCCCAGCTGGGCCTCCACCGCCCACATGCTGTCGATCGCGCCCTGCGTCACGCCCACCGCCATGCCGCACTGGAGCAGCACGAAGGCCGCCCGGATGCGCGCGATGAAGGGCTTGGCCGGCTCGGCCATGCGATCGTCGGCGCCGACGAACACATCCTTGAGCCGCAGCGCGTAGGTACCGGTGCCTTCCATGGCCGAGAAGCTCGGGCATTCGCGCAGTTCCACGCCCGGCGCGTCGCAGCGCAGCAGGAACATCAGCTCGCGCTCCAGCGGCTCGCCCTGCGCGTCCACCACCGCCGCGAGCGCGCCGCAGGCGTGGCCCGGGCCGAGGTTGCTGACCCAGGGCAGGGTGCCGCTGACCAGGTGACCGCCCTGCACGGGCGTGGCCTTGAGCAGCAGGCTTTCGATCTGCGCGTAGCTCTTCATCGGGTTGGACATGGCGGTGCCGCCCAGGGCCTCCCCGCTGGCCAGCGCCTGCAGCGCCGCGCCACCCAGCGCCGGGTTGCCGCTGGCCTGCATGTACAGGCCGCAGACCATCTGGCACCACACCATGAATCCGGTGGCGCCGCAGACGCGCGAGACCTCGGCCATGGCGCGGATCGCCAGGCCGTGGTCGGCGCGGCCCACGGGTGCGTCCAGGTGCGCGCTCAAGGCACCGATCGCGCCCAGCTGCTGCAACACCTCGCGCGGGTAGTGGCCTTCGCGGTCGATCGCCTCGACCACGCTGGCCAGGGGACCTTGCGCCACGGCGCGCACCGCGGCGATCAGCTCGTCGGCCGACGTCCCCTGGGTCAGCTCGCGGGGCAGGTCGTTCGGGTTCATGCGTCCACCAGTCCGATGGTGAACGGAATCGGGTTGCGCATCGTATTGGCCACGGGCGAATAGAAGTTGGCGTGCTGCACGATCTCGTCGAGCACCTCGCGCGGGGCGTCGCCTTCCACCAGCACCTTCACGCGGATCGCCTGGAAACCCATCTCGGGCGGGGTCTTCTCCAGCGCGCCACCGGCGCCCCAGGCAGCGGGGTTGCCGATGTCGCCTTCCAGGAAGACCTCGAGCTTGCTGAGCTTGACGCCCTTCCAGGTCGCCACCGCCGTGATGCCCACGGCCAGGCAGCCGCCCAGGCCCGAGAGCACGATCTCGCCCGGGGCGGGCGCGGTGTCTTCGCCAAACAGGTGCAGCGGTTCGTCCACCACCACCGGCTTGTGCTGGCCCACGGTGGAGAGCGAGCGGTACTGGCCCTCCATCACGGTGTGGACCTTGTTGGTGCCCCGGCTGGCCGGGTTGGCCTTGCCCTTGGCGGCGAAGGCGGCGAGGCCGGCGCCGTCGATCGGGCGCAGATAGGTCTTCACGGTGGTGACGGGGGCGGTGGGTTCGAGGGTGTCGGTGGCGGACATGGGGTCTCCAGGGTTGAAAAAAGGAAGGGGAAATCAGGCGGCGAGCGCCAGGCTGGGCTTCTTGCCCGACTTGGCCAGCGGCAGGCCGGTCTCGATGGGCAGTCGCTCGTCGCGCGACCACTCGTTCCACGAGCCGAAGTACATGCGCACGTCGCTGAAGCCGGCCTGCTTGAGCGCGAGGAAGGTGTTGGAGGCGCGGGCGCCCTTGAAGCAGTAGAGGTAGATGGTGTCGTCGGGTGCGATGCCGGCGGTGGCGCATTCGGCCTTCACCTCGTCGGGCGTCTTGAACACCGGGCCCTGGGCGGAGGGCTTCATGAAGCGGTACCACTCCACCCACCTGGCACCCGGCAGGCGGCCCTTGCGCGGCGCGAAGTCCTTGCCATAGGGCGAGGAGCTGTCACCGATCCACTCGTCCACGTCGCGCACATCGAGCAGCACGGTGTCGGTGCCCAGCGCGGCCTGCACGTCGGCCTGGGTGAGCATCACGTCGCTGCCGGCCAGCTCGGGGAAGGTGGCGGGCACAGGCGTGGTGGCCTCGGTGGAGACCGGCAGGCCGGAAGCCTTCCAGGCGCTGAAGCCGCCGTTGAGCACCTTGATCTTGGGGTAGCCCAGCCAGGTCAGCAGGTAGTAGCCCCGGCAGGACTGGCCGTAGCCGCTGTTCATCGCGTCTTCGTAGAACACGGCCGTTTCCTCGCCCGAAAGGCCGGCGGCGCCCAGCGCGGCGGCAAAGGTGGCCTTGAGGGCTTCGAGGCCTTCGGGTGTGGAGGTGGCGAGGTAGGTGAAGACCTCGCGCAGGTTCACCGCACCGGGGATGTGGCCGGCGGCATAGGTGTCGGCGTCGCGGGTGTCGATGACCACCACGGGTTCGGACGACTGCAGGGCCTGCAACTGGGCGGGGGCGATCAGGGTGGCGTCGATGCTCATGGAAACCTCACGAAAGGACGGGGCCGGCGGGATTGCCTGCCCTGTCTTTCGCAACGGTTGTGCCAGGCCGGTGCAGGACGCCAAAAGTCGCTCCAAGCCTTTGATTTGCAAACTGTTTTTGCTTTCCGATCCAGGGCGGCCGAGGGCTTGCGGACCGCTTGCGCTCTTCAATGTGTCGACACAATGTCGACACATTGCGAGGTGCAGGCCAAAGGCACCGAGGAAGCGGCTTTGCCGGGCCTCAGGTGTTGTCCCCCCCTCGGGGGGAAGGCGACGCAGGGGGGAGTTGGGGGAGCTTCTTCACCCGGTAGGCGAACTGGCGCAGGGTGAGGCCCAGGCTCTGCGCCGCGCGCGACTGGTTGCCCTGGTGCCGGGCCAGGGCGTCGCGCAGGGCCTGGGCGCTGTGCGACTGCGCGCTCTGGTAGTCGCGCACCAGGGGGCGGGCCTGCCCGGCGGGGGCCGCCGCGCCCTGGGCCTGGGGCATGAAGCGCTCCAGCGTGGCCGCCGTCACCAGGGTGTGGTCGGCCAGCAGCACCAGCCGCTCGATCAGGTTGCCCAGCTCGCGGATGTTGCCCGGCCAGTCGTGCGCTTCCAGCCGCGCCAGGGCGTCGGGCGCGAGGTTCACGTTGCGCTGGTGCGCCTGGTTGGCCCGGTTCACGAAGTGCAGGGCCAGCGCGCGCACGTCCTCCCCGCGCTCGCGCAGGCTGGGCAGGCGGATCGGGATCACGTTGAGCCGGTAGTACAGGTCCTGCCGGAAGCGCCCGGCCTGCACCTCCTGCGCGAGGTCGCGGTTGGTGGCCGCGACCAGGCGCACGTTCACCTTCTGCTCGCGCGTGCCGCCCAGGCGCACCAGCGTGCCCT
>NZ_JAHCKK010000025.1 GCF_026125825.1 Hydrogenophaga sp.
GCCCCCGGCCTGCGGGGGGTGGTCGCGCGCATGCGCCCGCGCCGCTGCGGCCCGCCTGTCGTCGCCGGTCCGCCGCCGCACGGCCGGGTACAGCGCGAGCAGCGTGTCCACGCAGGCCTTGAGCACGGTGTTTCGGTAGACCGCGAAGCCGGGTTGGCGCGCCAGCGCGGATGAAGTGGGTTCATCGGCGGACCACAGGTCGCGCCAGAAAGCGGTCTGAAAGTCGGCGTGGTTCATGCCACCACCTCGCGCGCTCGGCTGAGTTGGGCATGCGCGCGGTCGCGTTCGGCCATCAGCACCTCGAAGGCGGGCAGGTTGCCGTCGCGCTCGATGAGCGTGGGCCGGGGGCCGATGCGCTCGATGAGGTGTTCGTGGAGCCGCCACACCGGTTCGGCCACGGGCGCGTCGTGGCCATCGATGAGCAGACCCGAGCCCAGCGCCGGGTCCTCGTGGTGGCCCGCGAGGTGGACTTCCATCACGGCATCGGCCGGCAGGCGGTCCAGCGCGTCGAGCGGGTCGGTGCCGATGTTGTGCGCCGAAACGAACAGGTTGTTCAGGTCCACCAGCAGGCCGCAGCCGGTGCGCCGCACCAGCTGTTGCAGAAAGTCGGGCTCGTCCCAGTCGTGGCCTGTGAGGTGCAGGTAGTGCGACGGGTTTTCGATTGCGATGCGGCAGCCCAGGGCATCCTGCACGCGCTCGATGTTGGCGGCGGTGTGCTGCAGCGCTTCGTGGGTGCGCACGAACGGCAGCAGGTCGGGGGCGTAGTGGGGCCCCAGCCTGCTCCAGGCGAGGTGTTCGGACACGAGCGCTGGCTGCAGCCTGCGCACCAGGGCCGCGAGCTGCGACAGGTGGGCTCGGTCGGGTGGCCCTTGACCGGCCAGCGAGAGCGAGACGCCATGCAGCGACACCGGGTGGTGCGCGCGCACGGCCTCCAGCCACGCCAGGCGCGGGCCGCCGGCCACCAGGTGATTTTCGGCGTGCACCTCAAACCACAGGCCGGCCGCCCGGGAGCCGCAGGCCGCATCGAAATGCTCAGGCTTGAGGCCGAGGCCTGCGCTCAGGTCCATGGGCGGCTCAGCCTTTGACGGGTTGCAGCGAGCCCATGCCGCTGGGCGTCTTGATGCCCACGCAGGTGCCGGCGGGCACATACTTCCAGGCGTTGGCTTGGTAGTCCATCTTGGAGGTGCCGGCGCAGGTGGTGCCGGGGCCGGCGGCGCAGTCGTTCTTGCCGGCCATCGCCACGCCGTAGCAGCGTTCCTTGGCGCCAGCGGCGCTCTTGGCGTCTGGCATGGTGGACTGCGCGAGCGCGGCGCCGGTGGTGAGGGCGGCCAGCGTGGCCAGGGTCAGGGTCAGTTGCGAGGTGTTCATGAGAGGCTCCTTGGGGTGGGTGGCCGCGCCGACCAGCCGGCGCTTCCGGTGGCTATTTCGTCCCAGCCTGTTCGTGGGTTACAGGTCCGACGAAGCATCGCGCGTTTTATTTTTTTCGGCCTTGATGTAACTTTGGCGCGCCATGACACGAATAGCTGACGTGACCGCGACTGAAAACGAATTGCACGGACTCTTTGTGGCGGGGCTGGACGGCGATGGCGCCGCCTACCACCGTTTCCTGCAGCGCCTGGCCTCGTTGCTGCGCGGCTATTTCCGCCGCCGTCTGCAGCAGTTGCCCGACGAGGTGGAAGACCTGGTGCAGGAGACCTTGATGGCCGTGCACGCCCAGCGCCAGACCTATCGCCGCGGCGAGCCACTGACGGCCTGGGTGCATGCACTGGCTCGCTACAAGCTGGTGGATCTGTGGCGACGGCGCGCCCGGCATGAGGCGTTCAACGATCCGCTGGACGACGAGCTGGAGGTGTTTGCGCGGTCCGACAGCGAGGAGGGCGAGGCGCGGCGCGACCTGGGTCGCTTGCTGGAGCAGTTGCCAGACCACCAGCGCTTGCCCATCCAGCACACCAAGCTCGAAGGCCTGTCGGTCGCCGAGGCGGCCCGGCTCACGGGCATGAGCGAGTCCGCCGTCAAGGTGGGTGTGCACAGGGGCATCAAGGCGCTGGCGCGCCAATGGAAAGGACAAGCATGAAAACCGACGATCTGATGACGCTGCTGGCCACCGGTGCCGCGCCTGTGCCCCGGCATGTGGGTGAGCGCCGCTTCGCCCTCGCGCTGGGCATGGGGTTGCTGCTGGCCCTGGCCTGGGTCCATTTGAAGTACGGCGTGCGCAGCGACCTGCGCGTCGTCTGGGCCACGCCGGCGTTCGGGTTCAAGCTGGCGATGCCGCTGGCGGTGGCGGCCAGTGGGTTGGCGGTCGTGTTCCGGCTGGCGCACCCGGGCGCGCGCGTGCGCGCATGGGCGTGGGGGCTGTGGCTGCCCGTGGCGCTGCTGTGGGCCTGGGCCGCGCTGGTGCTGGTGCAGGCGGCTCCCGGCGCGCGGGTGGCCCTGGTGCTGGGCGATACCTGGCGCTACTGCGTCTTCAATGTGATGGCCACGGCCTTGCCGGTGGGGCTCGCCCTGTTCTGGGCTCTGCGCGGACTGGCGCCCACCCGACCCGCGCTGACGGGTGCCGCGGCGGGCTGGCTGGCGGGGGCCGCGGGTGCTTCGGTGTACGCCCTGCATTGCCCAGAGATGCAGGCGCCTTTTCTGGCCGTCTGGTACGTGCTGGGCATGGCGGCGTGCGCCCTGCTGGGTGCACTGGCCGGGTGGCGTTGGTTGCGCTGGTAGGCCCCGCACGAGGCCGTCGCCATCAAGCCCTTTCCGGGCGGTCCAGCGCCCGCTGGATGAAATGCCGCTTCACCCGCGTCCTGGGCGCGGGCTCGTGCAGGTGGCTGAACCAGGCCCGCACATCCTCATCCAGCCCGATGCCGTGCATGTAGTTGTAAATGGCCTTGCGCAGGCCGATGCCCAGCGCGTCGTGGTCCACGCCGGTGGGATCGATGAAGCCGATGTCGTTCTTGGCAAAGGTCACCTCGGGCAGGGGCACGAGCTCGATGCCATAGGCCGCCGGGTCCAGGCCCACGGGGGAGTGCACGGTGCATGAGAAGCGGTGGAAGAAGCCGCTCTGGATGCAGCCGTTCTCGAAGAGCTGGCGCACGTACTCGAGCGAGTCCACCGTGTCCTGCACGGTCTGCGTGGGAAAACCGTACATGAGGTAGGCATGCACCAAGATGCCCGCGTCTGAAAAGCCCTTGGTGACGCGCGCGACCTGTTCGACGGACACGCCCTTCTTCATGAGGGTGAGCAGCCGGTCGCTGGCCACTTCGAGCCCGCCGCTCATGGCGATGCAGCCGCTGTCGGCGAGCTGTTGGCACAGCTCGGGGGTGAAGGTTTTTTCGAAGCGGATGTTGCCCCACCAGGAGACGGGCAGTTGCCGGCGCAGCAACTCGTCGGCCAGGGCCTTGAGGGCCTTGGGGGGCGCGGCTTCGTCGACGAAGTGGAAGCCGGTCTGGCCGGTCTCGTTGACGATGGCTTCGATGCGGTCGGCCAGGGTGGATGCAGACGCGGTTTCGTAGCGGCTGATGTAGTCCAGGCTCACGTCGCAGAAGCTGCACTTCTTCCAGTAGCAGCCGTGGGCCACGGTGAGCTTGTTCCAGCGACCGTCGCTCCACAGGCGGTGCATGGGATTGAGCATGTCGAGCAGGCTCAGGTAGCGCTCCAGCGGCAGGCCGTCCCAGGTGGGGGTGCCCACGTCTTCAAACGGCACATCGGGTTCGATGAAGTTGATGTACTTCACCGTGGCGGCACCGTCTTCATGGGCTTCGCGCACGAAGGTGCGCACCAGCCGCTGCCGGGAGCGCTTGCGGTCGAGGAACTCCAGCAGCGCGAGCAGGGGGCGTTCGCCGGCGTCGAGGGTGACGTAGTCGACCAAGTCAAACAGGCGGGGCTCGGCGAGCTCGCGCAACTCGGTGTTGACGAATCCACCGCCCAGGGCAATGGTGATGTGAGGGTTCTGGCCCTTGATGGTCTGCGCGATGCGCAGCGCAGCGTAGAGCGCGCCGGGGAAGGGCACGGAGAGCAGCACCACGTCGGGCTTGTGTTGCTGCAAGGTGGCGAGGGTGAGGGTGTGCAGCACCTCGTCGACCAGGGTGAAGGGCGCGGCAAGCGCGGCGGCCATGGGCTCGAAGCTGGGCTGGCTGCTGGCGAGCGATTCGGCGTAGCGCACGAAGGCAAAGCGTTCGTCCACGGCATCGCGCAGCACATCGGCCAGGTCGTTGAGGTACAGGGTGGCGATGTGGCGGGCCTTGTCTTGCACGCCGAGGGCGCCGAAGGCCCAGGCCAGGGGGTCGCCGCCTTCTTCGCCGAGGGCTGCGTCCACGTACACCTCCAAGGCGCTGAAGCGGGGGCCTTCGGGCAGGAGTTCTCGCGCGGCGATGCGGTGGGCCAGGGTGGCGTCGCGGCCTTGCAGGAAGGCGATGACGGGGCCGATGGTGCCTCGGTATCGGTCGAACTGGTCGAGGAAGGCGTGCACGCTGGCGCTGCGCTGGGCTTCGGGCTGGGCCAGGGCGCGGCCGCGCACGGCTTCGAGGCCGGCGGGGGTGAAAAGCTTGAGCACCAGCGCCAGGGCGAGGTCGGCCTGCACGGCGTCGACGCCGCGCGAGCGCAGGAAGCCGGTGATGTAGGCGGTGGAGGGGTAGGGCGTGTTGAGCTGGGTCATCGGGGGGATGAGGCTCAGCACGCGCGGGGCGTGGGTGGTCATGGCTTTTCCGGGCGTGGCGACGATGTTAAGGCTTGGGGCCGTTTTTCGTTTTGCCCAGGGTTTGTGGTGCTTCGGTCTTCGGTTGTGGCAGGCACCTACCTCGCGTCAGGCCGGTGGCGGGATCCGATTGCTCCGGCCTTGCTCGCGGGCGACTGCCCGTGCGCTCAGCGATTGCCTCGTCAACACCGTTGTTGTCGCGCCGCCTCTGTGGCAACCGCGAATGGAGGCCTGCGCATTCGGACGCCGCCACCGTCCTGCAGGACGGGTAGGCGCGCCACCTTTGCGAGCCTGCTCTTGTGGTGGGGCGGGTGGTCCGGGCATGAGGGCGCTGGCCCCATTCGCGGTTGCCACAAGAGCGGGTGCGCCCGCGCGGTGTTGATGAAGCGATCTCTGTGCGCTCCGGCAGACACCCGCGAGCGGCCGGCGCCAGCATGACCGGACCACCCGACCTCGCCCACCCTGTCGGCGAGGAATCAGGACGTCATTAAGCGTAGTCAGACAAGGGAACGCAGCTGCAGAACAGGTTGCGATCCCCATACACGTTGTCCACGCGGCCCACAGGCGGCCAGTACTTGGCGTGCGCCCGGGTGGAGACGCTGGCGGCGCCCACGTCGCGTTCATAGGGGTGCGGCCAGTCGGTCTTCATGAGGCTGGGCGCGGTGTGCGGCGCGTTCTTCAGCGGGTTGTCGTCCTGCGGCCAGACGCCGTTTTCCACTTGCCGGATCTCTTCGCGGATGGCGATCATGGCCTCGATGAAGCGGTCCAGTTCGTCCAGCGTTTCACTTTCGGTGGGTTCCACCATGAGGGTGTTGGCCACCGGGAACGACAGCGTGGGCGCGTGGAAGCCATAGTCCATCAGGCGCTTGGCCACGTCTTCGGCCATCACGCCGCTGGTGTCCTTGAGCGGGCGAAGGTCCAGGATGCACTCGTGCGCCACGTGACCGTTGGCACTCGCGTACAGCGTGGGGTAGTGCGGCGCCAGGCGCTTGCTGATGTAGTTGGCCGCGAGGATGGCGGCTTCGGTGGCGTGCTGCAGGCCTTCCGCGCCCATCATGCGGATGTACATCCAGCTGATCGGCAGCACGGCCGCGTTGCCCAGCGGCGCGGCACTGATGGCGCCCACGCCATTGACCGGCAGGCCGCCGGCCGCATGGCCGGGCAGGAAGGGCACGAGGTCTTCCACCACGCAGACCGGGCCCACGCCGGGGCCGCCACCGCCGTGCGGGATGCAGAAGGTCTTGTGCAGGTTGAGGTGGCTCACGTCGCCGCCGAACTCGCCGGGCGCGGCCACGCCCACCAGGGCATTCATGTTAGCGCCGTCCACGTACACGCGACCGCCGTGCTGGTGCACCAGCGCGCAGAGTTCTTTCACCGTGGTCTCGAACACGCCGTGGGTGCTGGGGTAAGTGATCATCACCGCGGCCAGGTTGGCGCTGTGCTGCTCGCACTTCGCTTTCAGATCGGCCAGGTCCACGTTGCCGTTGTCGTCGCACTTGGTGACGACCACCTGCATGCCCACCATCTGCGCGCTGGCCGGGTTGGTGCCGTGCGCGCTGCTGGGAATGAGGCAGATGTTGCGGTGGCTCTCCCCGCGCGAGGCGTGGTAGGCCTGGATGACCAGCAGCCCGGCGTATTCGCCCTGCGAGCCGGCGTTGGGCTGCAGGCTGATGCCGGCGTAGCCGGTGGCCTGGCAGAGCCAGGCGCGCAGCTGTTCGTCCAGCAGCTTGTAGCCTTGCAGCTGGTCGGCCGGGGCAAAGGGGTGCACGTTGGCGAACTCGGGCCAGGTGATGGGGATCATCTCGCTGGTGGCGTTGAGCTTCATGGTGCAGGAGCCCAGCGGGATCATGCTGCGGTCCAGCGCAAGGTCTTTGTCGGACAGCGCGCGGATGTAGCGCAGCATGCCGGTTTCGCTGTGGTGCGTGTTGAACACCGGGTGCGTGAGGAAATCGCTGGTGCGGCGCAGCTCGGCGGGGATGAGCGGTTCCACCCCTTTTTCAAAGGTGTCGAAGACGGGCAGGGCCTGGCCCTCCCTGGCGAACACCTTCCAGAGCAGGGCGATGTCGTCGCGCGTGGTGGTCTCGTCGAGCGAGATGAGGAGATAGTCGCCCCAGGCCTTGCGCAGGTTGGCACCCTGGGCCACGGCACGGGCCATGATGGCGTCGGTCTGCTCGCGGGTGTGCAGGGCCAGGGTGTCGAACACGCCCCGGTCGCCGTGATGGGTGTCGCGGTAGCCGAGTTGCTCCAGGCCGCTGGCCAGGATGGCGGTGTAGGCGGCCACGCGGTTGGCGATGCGCTTGAGGCCCTGGGGGCCGTGGTACACGGCGTACATGCTGGCGACCACGGCCGGCAGCACCTGCGCGGTGCAGATGTTGCTGGTGGCTTTCTCGCGGCGGATGTGTTGTTCGCGCGTCTGCAGTGCAAGCCGGTAGGCAGGCTGGCCGTGCACGTCCACGCTCACGCCGACCAGGCGGCCGGGCAGCGATCGCTTGAATTCGTCGCGGCAGGCCATGTAGCCGGCGTGCGGGCCGCCCGCGCCCATGGGCATGCCGAAGCGCTGCGTGGTGCCGACCACGATGTCCGCACCCATTTCGCCCGGGGGCTTGAGCAGGGCGAGGGCGAGCAGGTCGGCAGCGACGATGAAGGCGGCCTGCTTGGCGTGCACATGCTCGGCGTCCTTCGTCCAGTCATGCAGCCAGCCGCTGGAAGCAGGGTATTGGGTGAAGGCGGCGAAGTAATCGCCGTCCGACAGCATCGCGTCCCATTCCTCGCCCGACATCGCGATCTTCACCGAGATGCCCAGGGGCTTGGCACGCGTCTGCACCACTTCGATGATCTGCGGGTGCACGTGCCCCGAGACGACGAAGGTGCTGCCTTTGTTTTTCACCGAGCGTTTGGCCAGCGTCATGGCCTCGGCGGCGGCGGTGGCTTCGTCGAGCATGGAGGCGTTGGCGATGGCCATGCCGGTGAGGTCGCTCACCATGGTCTGGAAGTTGACCAGGGCCTCCATGCGGCCTTGCGAGATCTCGGCCTGGTAGGGCGTGTAGGCGGTGTACCAGGCGGGGTTCTCCAGCACGTTGCGCAGGATCACGCCAGGCGTGAGCGTGCCGTGGTAGCCCTGGCCGATGAAGCTCTTGAACACCTTGTTCTTTTGCGCCAGCGCTTTGAGCTCGGCCAGCGCCGCGGCCTCGGTGACGGCCGGCGGCAGCTGCATGCCCTGGCTGCGCGCGATGCTGCGCGGCACGATGCCGTCGATCAGCGCGCGGCGCGAAGCCTCGCCGATGACCGAGAGCATGTGGCTTTCGTCGGCCGGACCGATGCCGATGTGGCGAGCCACGAATTCAGACGGGTTTTCGAGTTCACCGAGGGGTTTGACAGACGGCATCAGCATGGCAGGCCTCAAAAGAATGCGGAGATGTGTCGTTTACTGCGCCGCGAAGGCGTTGTACGCGGTTTCGTCGAGCAGGGCGTCGACCTGGGCCGGGTCGGAGAGCTTGACCTTGAAGAACCAGCCTGCCTTGAGCGGATCGGTGTTGGCCAACGACGGGTCGGCGCGCAGGGCTTCGTTGACTTCGGTGATTTCGCCGCTGATGGGCATGTACACGTCGGCTGCAGCCTTCACGGACTCGACCACGCCAGCCACATCCTTCTGCGCGAAGGTCTTGCCGACTTCGGGCAGGTCGACGAAGACCACGTCGCCCAGCGCGTCTTGTGCGTGCACGGTGATGCCGACGGTGGCGATGCCGCCGTCAACGGTGATCCATTCGTGGTCTTCGGTGTACTTGGTGGTCATGGAATTGCTCCTGGAAAAGAATGAAAACGAAAAGGGCGATCAGCCGCGGAAGTATCGGTTGGGCACGAAGGGCATGGCGCTGACTTCCATGGGCACGGGCTTGCCGCGCACCATGGCCACCACGGGCGTGCCCAGGGCGGCGTGTTCGGGGGTGACGTAGCCGATGGCGATGGGCTTGTTGGCACTGGGGCCGATGAGGCCGCTGGAGGTCTTGCCGATCACTTCGCCTTGGGCGTTCTGCAACTCGACGTTCTCGCGCACAGGCACCCACTCCTGGGCGATCAGGCCCACGCGCTTGCGCGCCAGGGGTGCGCTGCCATCGAGCTGCGCGAGCACGTGCGCCGCGCCGGGAAAGCCGCCTGCGCGCGCGCCGCCGGTGCGCCGCACCTTCTGCATGGCCCAGTTGAGCCCGGCCTCCACGGGGGTGGTGGTGGTGTCGATGTCGTTGCCGTAGAGGCACAGGCCGGCCTCGAGGCGCAGCGAGTTGCGAGCGCCCAGGCCGATGGGCATCACTTCCGGCTGGGCCAGCACGGTGCGCACGAACTGGTCGGCGCGCTCGCCTGGCAAGGAGATTTCAAAGCCGTCTTCGCCCGTGTAGCCACTGCGGGTGACGAAGAGGTCGGCGCCATGCCATTGGAAGGGCGAGCCGGTCATGAAGACGAGTTTCTCGACCCCGGGCACGAGGCGCTGCAGCACATTGACCGCCAGCGGGCCCTGCAGGGCGAGCAGGGCACGGTCGGGCAGCGGGATGACCTCGCATCGCGAGCCGATGCGCGCCTGGATGTGCGCGATGTCGCCGGCCTTGCAGGCGCCGTTGACGATGACGAAAAGGTCGTGCCCGCGGTTGACGAACATCAGGTCGTCAATGATGCCGCCCGCCTCGTTGAGCAGCAGGCCGTAGCGCTGTTTGCCCACGCCGAGGTCGATCACATCCACCGGCATGAGCGTTTCGAAGGCGGCCGGGGCGTCGGCTCCGACCAGGCGCAGCTGGCCCATGTGCGAGACGTCGAACAGGCCGGCGGCCTTGCGCGTGTGGTGGTGTTCGGCCATGAGGCCGGTGGGGTACTGCACCGGCATGTCGTAGCCGGCAAAGGGCACCATGCGGGCGCCCAGTTCGACGTGGAGCTTGTGCAGAGGGGTCTGGAGAAGCGGAGCGGCGGCAGCTGGCACGGGAGAGGCTTTCAGGAAAGAGGGCAGGCCCCGGCGGGGCGAAACACGGTTCATCCGTGCGCTGCCCCACTGTCCGCTTTACCTGAGAGATTCACGCGGGCGATGCCGCGCTTGCTCCTTCGGTGGGCCGCTTCGAGGAACGGCCTCTCTCCAGGGGGGTACACCGGCCTCGCGGCCCGTGTTTGCCAGTCCTTTTGCCTGAGCGTTCAGGGCACCCGGGATGCGGTGCCGCCTGCGCCTTCGGCGAGCCTGCTCCGGGGACCGGACCGGCTTCTCTCCTGACCCGGCGAGTGTATCGCACGGCGCCGGGCGGGCTGGTGTTTCAAGGCGTTTCCAGGGCCGATTCCGGCAGCAGCCGGGCCAGCCGCATGCCGATGCCATCGGCGCGCTCGCTGCCGGCCAGGCGCTCCACGTCGGCCATCATGGCGCGGCTAACGGCCAGCATCGCCCGCACGTCGCGGGCTTCGCGCAGGGCGTCGCGGTAGCGCTGAGCCATGGCCTTGTCGCGCGGGGCAAACATGCGCTCGCTCAGATCGAAGAGGAACATGCGTGCGCTGGCGAGCGAGCGCGGGCCGGAGAAGGCGTCGGCCGAGACCGCGAGCGCGGCGGCGGGAGGGGCGGCGGGTTGCTCGTCGACCAGGTAGCCGCGCGCGACAAGGTCGGCCGCGAGCGCGGGACCCTGGCCATCGAACAGGGCAAACAGTTCGGCATCGGGTTTGCGGCCGTCGGCCAGCAGCAGCAAGGCGCGCTCGCGCTGGGCGAGGCGGCGTTGCCCGGGTTGCAGCTCGGCCCGGCCCTTCTGGGTTTTGTTCAGCATGGCATCTCGGCGTCGGACACGGAGCCTGCACTTTGGACAGCCCATGTGACGCCTCGGTGAACGCCGGGCAAGAAAAAGCCGCCCGAGGGCGGCTTGTCCGGAAAAGGTGACCCAGTTCACATGCCGGCGTAGTTCGGTCCGCCGCCGCCTTCGGGCGTGACCCAGACGATGTTCTGCGTCGGGTCCTTGATGTCGCAGGTCTTGCAGTGCACGCAGTTCTGCGCGTTGATCTGCAGGCGGTCGGTGTTGTCAGGATTCTTCACGAATTCGTACACCCCCGCCGGGCAGTAGCGGGCTTCTGGGCCGGCGTACTTGGCCAGGTTGATCCTGACCGGCACGCTTGCGTCTTTGAGCGTGAGGTGGGCCGGCTGGTGTTCTTCGTGGTTGGTGTTGCTGACGAAGACGCTGCCCAGGCGGTCGAAGGTGAGCTTGCCGTCGGGCTTGGGGTAGACGATCTGCTCGCACTCGGCGGCTGGCTTGAGGTAGAGGTGGTCGGCCTTCTCGCGGTGCAGCGACCACGGGGGCGCCTTGAAGCCCAGGCGCGGCAGCAGCCAGTGTTCGATGCCGACCATGAGGCCGCCGACGATGTTGCCGTACTTGAACCAGGACTTGAAATTGCGCGAGGCGTCCAGCTCTTCGCGCAGCCAGCTCTTGCTGAAGGCGACCGGGTAGGCCTTGAGTTCGTCGTGCTGGCGGCCGGCCTGGACGGCCTCGAAGGCGGCCTCGGCACAGAGCATGCCGCTCTTGATGGCCGCGTGGCTGCCCTTGATGCGGGCGCCATTGAGGTAGCCCGCGTCGCAACCCACCAGGGCGCCGCCAGGAAATGTGGTCTGCGGCAGGCTCATGAGACCGCCGGTGGTGATGGCGCGCGCGCCATAGCTGATGCGTTTGCCGCCTTCGAGGAAGGCACGGATGCGGGGGTGCGTCTTCCAGCGCTGCATTTCCTCGAACGGGCTGAGCCAGGGGTTGCTGTAGTTCAGGCCGGTGACCAGGCCCAGCGTGACCTTGTTGTCTTCCAGGTGGTACATGAAGCCGCCGCCGTAGGTGTCGTCCTTCATGGGCCAGCCGGCGGTGTGGATCACCAGGCCGGGCTGGTGGCGGGCAGGATCGATTTCCCAGAGTTCCTTGACGCCGATGGCGTAGGCCTGCGGGTCCTTGCCTTCGTCGAGGTGGAACTTGGCGATCAGCCGCTTGCCCAGGTGGCCGCGCGAGCCTTCGGCGAACACGGTGTACTTGGCGTGCAGTTCCATGCCGAGCTGGAAGTTGTCGGTCGGCTCGCCGTCCTTGCCCACGCCCAGGTTGCCAGTGGCCACGCCCTTGACGGAGCCGTCGTCGTTGTAGAGCACCTCGGCGGCCGCGAAGCCGGGGAAGATTTCAACGCCGAGGTTCTCGGCCTGCTGGGCCATCCACTTGACCACGTTGCCCAGGCCGACGACGTAGTTGCCTTCGTTGTGGAAGTTGTTGGGGATCAGGAATTTCGGCGTGTCGATGGCGCCTTTTTCGGTCAGCCAGAGCAGTTTGTCGTCGGTCACGGGCTGGTTGAGCGGCGCGCCGTCGGCTTTCCAGTTGGGCAGCAGCTCGTTGAGGGCCTTGGGGTCCATCACCGCGCCGCTGAGGATGTGCGCGCCTGGCTCCGAGCCCTTTTCGAGCACGCAGACGTTGATTTCGCCGCCCTTTTCAGCGGCGATCTGCTTGAGCCGGATGGCGGTGGCCAGGCCGCCGGGGCCGCCACCGACCACGACCACGTCGTACTCCATGGCTTCGCGCGGGCCGTAGGTGCTGAGGATTTCTTCGGGGGTCATGTGCAGGTCTCGCTCTGTCGGGCCGGAAGCCCGGGGATTTTCATGACGGCAATGCATGGAGTCATGCCGGTGTCGTGGTCGGGACCGATTTTAGTGGCCCAGGGGGCACAATCCTGTCGGACGGGGCCTCGTCGGCCCGGGCGGTGCACCAGTGCCCGCGAAATCCCATCCATTCCGAGGAGGTTCTCTCATGGCTTACAGCCTGGATTTGTCGGGCCGCGTGGCCCTGATCACCGGGGCGTCCGGTGGGCTTGGTGAACAGTTCGCCAAGACGCTGGCGCGCGCGGGCGCGGCCGTGGTGTTGGCCAGCCGCCGCACCGACCGCCTCATGGCGCTGCGCGCCCACATCGAAGCGGCCGGCGGCGACGCGCACGTGGTGGCGATGGATGTGACGGACACAGCGTCGATCAAGGCCGCCGTGGCGCATGCCGAGACCGAGGTGGGCGCGATCGACATCCTCGTCAACAACTCGGGCGTGAGCACCACGCAGCGGCTGCAGGATGTCACCGAGGAGGACTACGACTTCATCTTCGACACCAACACCAAGGGCGCGTTCTTCGTGGCGCAGGAAGTGGGCAGGCGCATGCTGGCGCGGGCCAATGGCGCGGCACCGGGCACGTATGTGGGCGGGCGCATCGTCAACATCGCGTCCATGGCGGGGCTCAAGGTGCTGCCGCAGATCGGCGTGTATTGCATGAGCAAGGCGGCCGTGGTGCAGATGACCAAGGCGATGGCGGTTGAGTGGGGCCGCTTCGGCATCAACGTGAACGCGATCTGCCCGGGCTACATCGACACCGAGATCAACCACCACCACTGGCAGACCGAGCAGGGCCAGAAGCTCATCAGCATGCTGCCGCGCAAGCGCGTCGGCACACCGGCCGACCTGGATGCGTTGCTGGTCATGCTGTGCTCGAGCGAAAGCCATTTCGTCAATGGCGCCGTGATCGCCGCCGACGACGGCTCCGGCGCGTGAATGGACGCCCACCGCGCCGCCTGCGGCATCACCCCGCCTCGGCGAGACCTGCGGCCCGGCCATGCCGGTGGCGCGCCGCGCCGTGCCCCGTCGGCATCCTTCCTTCTTTGAGATGAATACAGCCGTTCTGCGCCGGCCTTCGGGCTGGCCGCCGGGCATGGTGGCCGGCATTCTGGCCGGGCTGGGCGCGGGCGCGTTCTGGGGCACGGCCTTTCTCGCGCCCTTGCTCACGCCGGGTTTCAGCTCGATCGATCTGACGGTGGGCCGTTTCCTGGCTTGTGGCCTGCTGTCGCTGCTGCTGCTGGCCTGGGCCGGGCTGCGCGGCGAGGCGCAGCGGCCCACCTGGCGCCAGGCTGGCGCCGCGCTCTGGCTGAGCCTGCTGGGCTACACCGGCTACTACCTGCTGCTGGTGCTGGCCATCCAGGCGGCGGGTGCGGCGCTGCCGGTGTTGATCATCGGCACCATCCCGATCTGGATCATGCTGCTGGGCAAGCCGCAGGGCCTGCGCTGGCGCGCGCTGGTGCCCGGGCTGTTGCTGACCCTGGCGGGCCTGGCGCTGATGATGCGGGTGACGGCGCACGGCGGTGGCGAGGCGGGCGGTGGCCCCCGTCTCTGGGTCGGCATCTTCTATGCCGTGCTCGCCATGGCGTCCTGGACCGCGTTCGGCCTGTTGAACGCGCGCTGGCTGCGCCAGCACCCGGGGGTGAACTCCACGGCGTGGGCCAACTGGCTGGGCGTGGCGGCGGGCCTGGGCGCCCTGGGCATCTGGGCGGTGGCGGGGACCGAGGTGCAGACCCTGGCGGCGCGCCCGGGGTTCGGCATGTTCCTGATCGTCTGCGCGGTCACCGGCATCGGCTCGGCGTGGATCGCTTCCGTGCTCTGGAACATGGCCAGCCGCCGCCTGAGCCCGAGCCTGGCGGGCCAGCTCATCGTGAGCGAGACCGTCTTCGGGCTGATCTACACCTTCGCCTGGAGCGCACAATGGCCCGCTGTCCTGCAATGGGCGGCCTGCGTGCTGTTCGTGCTCGGTATCCTCGCGTCGATCAAGGCGCACCGTTGACGACGACCACCACCCCATGAAACTCGAACTCCCCGAACAGAAGAAGCGCGTGTTCAGCATGACCATCCCCATCCGCTGGGGCGACATGGACGGCATGAATCACGTGAACAACACGATCTACTTCCGCTACCTGGAGATCATCCGCATTGAATGGATGCGCTCCATCGGCTGCCCGCCCGACCCGGGTGGTGAGGGGCCGGTGATTGCCAACGCGTTCTGCAACTTCTACCGTCAGCTGGAGTACCCCGGCGACGTGATCGCCACCATGTACGTGAGCGACGTGGGCCGGAGCAGTTTCGAGAGCTGGTGCACGCTGTCGCGCAGCGACGACCCCGAGACCGTGTACGCCGCCGGTGGCGCGACCACGGTGTGGGTGAACTTCCCGCTCAAGAAATCGGCCCCGCTTCCGGACTGGCTGCGCGCCCACCTGACTTGATCGTGTGTGCGCTGGCGCACACACAAATGCTTGCACACGGGCATCACGCCCGTGTCTAGCATGGGCCCATGCGCCAGCTCGCTGCTTTCATCGGTGGAGCCCTTTCGATCGGGCTGCTGCTGTCGTGCGGCGGAGGGGGCGGCGATGAGGAGCCGACGGCGCCCAGCAGCCCCGGCTTCGTGCCCACGACCGGGCCGGTGGCGGTCAGCGAACTCGCCACCAACCTGCCCAACCCCTGGAGCCTGGCCTTCCTGCCCGACGGCCGCATGCTGATCACCGGGCGCACGGGCAGCCTGCGCCTGTACGCCGCGAACGCGCAGTCGTTCAACCTCATCAGCGGCCTGCCCGCCCTGGATACCGGCGGGCAGGGCGGTCTGCTCGACGTGGTGCTGGACCCGGCCTTCGGCAGCAACCGGCGCATTTATTTCAGCTTCTCGGAGGCCGACAGCCTGGACGCCACGCGCAACGGCACGGCGGTGGCGCGCGCCGAGCTCGACACGGGGGCGATGGCGCTGGTGAATCTGCAGGTGATCTACCGGCAGTTGCCCAAGGTCGCGAGTGAGGGGCATTTCGGTTCGCGCCTGGTGTTTGATCGCGAGGGCCATCTGTTCGTGACGCTGGGTGATCGACAGAGCAACGACCAGCGCGGCCACGCGCAGGACCTGAGCCGAGGCAATGGCAAGGTGGTTCGCATCACCACCTCGGGCGCAGCGGCGCCGGGCAATCCGGTGCTCGCAGGCGCACAGGCCGGCATCTGGAGCTATGGCCACCGCAACCCGCAAGGGGCGGCGCTGCACCCGGACACCGGCGCACTTTGGACGAGCGAGCACGGCCCGCAGGGCGGCGACGAGGTCAACCTCACACAGGCCGGGCGCAACTACGGCTGGCCCATCATCAGTTATGGGCAGGAGTATGGGACGACGCAGCCGGTGGGCGAGGGCACGGCCAAAGCGGGCATGGAGCAGCCGGTGGCGTACTGGGAAACCATCGACGGCAGCGAGTGGACGGGAGGGCAGAAGTCCTCCATCGCGCCCAGCGGCATGGCTTTTTTCACCGGCAACTTCCCCGCGAACTGGAACCGGAGCCTGTTCGTGGGCGCGCTGGCTGGCACGGCCCTGTGGCGGCTTCAACTCGATGGCACCCGCGTGGTGGGGCGCGAGCGCCTGCTGGCCAACCGCAACGAGCGCATCCGCGATGTGCGCCAGGGCCCCGACGGCCGGCTCTATCTGCTCACCGATGGCGGCAGCGGCAAGCTGCTGCGCATCGGGAGCTGAACGAGGCGCGGTCGTTTACTGCTTGTTTTCGCGGGCGTCTTTCTTGTACTCGACGTCGTCGGCGTACAGACGACCGTCTCGGCGATCAATGTCCACTTCCACGTAGTGGCCCTGGCGCAAATCCTCGAAACGCTTGTAGTCGTTTTCGTAGTCGGTCTTGTCCGTCACGTAGATGGTTTCGCTGTTGACGGTGAAGGTCTTCGCGGTGGTGTCGATGGCGGTGATGCGCCCCTTGATGTCTTCTGCATAAGCGGCCCCGGTGCCCAGGGCAAGGACGGCGGTCAGAAGAAAGGCGCGCTGGATGGATGGCTTGATGGGCATGGAAACACTCCTTGTGTTGTTGTGCTGCGATGTCGATTGAATCGCGCCTCGACAAGAAGTGCTGTAAGCCTTGTCCGATTTGGCGGTCGTCCCGCTCAGTCCTTCTGAGGCTTGGCCTTGGGCACGCGGCCCATCAGGTAGAACTCGGGGTTGGGCTGCATGTTGCTGAAGCTCGCCAGGCGATTGGACAGGCCGAAGAACGCGGTGATGGCCGCGATGTCCCAGATGTCTTCGTCGGAGAAGCCGTGGGCATGCAGGGGGGCGAAGTCGTCGTCGTTGATTTCGTGCGAGCGCTGGCAGACCTTCATGGCGAAGTCCAGCATGGCTTTCTGGCGCGGCGTGATGTCGGCTTTGCGGTAGTTCACCGCGACCTGATCGGCCACCAGCGGTTTCTTCTCGTAGATGCGCAGGATGGCGCCATGCGCCACCACGCAGTACAGGCACTGGTTGGCCGCGCTGGTGGTGGTGACGATCATTTCGCGGTCGCCCTTGGTGAGCGAACCCTCTTCCTTGAGCATCAGGGCGTCGTGGTACGCGAAGAAGGCCCGCCACTCGGCAGGCCGGCGGGCGAGTGCGAGGAACACGTTGGGGACGAAGCCCGCCTTTTCCTGCACTTCGAGCACCTTGGCCTTGATGTCCTCGGGCAGATCGTTGATGTCGGGGGCGGGGTAGCGGCTCATGCGGGTCTCCGTGTGGTGGTTTGTCCGGCCATCGTACCGCCCCGCCCCGAGAGGCCTCAGAAGCGGTAGGCCCCCGTGACCCAGACGCGTGGGTTGCGCTGCTGGCTGTCCGATTGCGCCGGGCCGCCGGCGTGTCGCCAAGCCACCGCGCCGTCCACCGACCAGTTGCCGTGCTGGGCGCGCACGCCCACGCCGCCGCCGGCGAGGCTTCGGTGGTTGTCGCCCACGGCCCAGGGGCGGCGGTTGAGCGTGCTCTGGCCGGCATCCCAGAAGGCGTAGGGCACGACCGCGCCCTGGCCGTAGCGCAGTTCCACCTGGCCGAGCACGCCTTCATCGCCCGCGCCTTCGCCGCGCGGATAGGCGCGCACGCCGCTGGCGCCACCGAGCACAAAGTCTTCCGACGAGTCGAGGTTCTTGCCGGCCCACTGCGCCGCCACGCGGGCCGAGAGCGTCCAGCCGCCCGGCAGGGCCTGCAGGCGGGTGAGGTCGAGGTTGACCTTGTTGAACGAGCCGTTGGTCCTCGCGGTGAGGCGGTCGAGCAGGCGCTGCACGTCGCCCTTGAGCGAGACGCTGCCGTGCGTCCAGCCCAGCGAGCCGTAGGTGATGCCGCCGCCGAGCAGCGCGTCGCGCAGGTCGAATTGCATCGCGACCGGCAGCACGTTGCTGGTTTTTTCGTTGCGCGTGAGGGTGGCGCGGTATTCGTCCACCATGGTCTTGTGCTGAGCCTGGGCGGTGAGCAACAGGTTGGCGCGGTTGCTGCGCACCAGCGGGTAGCTCACGCCCACGCTGGTCACGCGGGCGGTGCCGGATGCCTGCAGGCTGCTGAACTCGCCGCCGAGGCTGTAGTCGGACACCGCGTAGCCGACGTCGCCGCGCAGGCCGCTGGTGCCCAGGGCGCGCGAGTAGGCGAGGTTGCCGAAGAACAGGTCTTCGTCGGTGGCCATCACGGCCGCGTTGAGCCGGTCGCCGAAGCCGAACGGGTTGTTCCAGGCGCCTTCGACCAGCACGCGGTGCTGGCCCGAATAGCGGTTGCCGTGGTTGTCGACCGAGACGCGGCCTTCCACGGCCTTGGTGCGTTCGACTTCGACGGCGAGGTCGCCCGTGCCCACGGCCTGGCCAGGGCGCACCACCGGGCGCACGCGGATGCCCGGCAGATCGGACAGCACCAGCACCGAGCGTTCGAGTGCTTCCATGGCGATCACGTCACCGCTGCGCAGGTTGCCGAGGAAGCGCCCGGCTTCGGTGGCGAGGGCGGTGTCCTGCGAGGTGGCGTTCACCTGCCCGTAGCGGCCTTCGATGACTTCGATGGTCAGCTCGCCATCGGCCATGCGCTGGGCGGGCACGTAGGCGCGGGCGAAGGGGTAACCCTGCTCGCGGTAGAAGCGCGTGATTTGGTCCGCCAGGCCGCGCAGGCTGGCCAGGGTGTGGCTGCGGCCGACGGCGGGGGCCATCAGGGCCTGCAGCCGAGCGGTTTCGATGCGGCTGGCGCCGTGGATGCGAACGGTCTTGAGCGCGACTGCGGGACCTTCGTCGCGGCCGGCGCTGTCCACCGGGGGCGCGTCGAGCTGCAGGTTCAGCGATTCGGGCAGCACTTGTTGGGGCAACTGCAGGTCCTGCAGGATGCGGCCGGCATCGGGGGCCTGTTGGGCCAGGACGGAAGAGGCGCTGCTCAGGGCGAGCGCAGAGAGGGCCAGCGTGAGTGGCGAAAGGCGAAGTTTCTTGTGCATGAGAGGGGGAGTCGTTCGTGGATGCCCGCGCCAGGGCCGTGAGCCCTGGCGGGAGCGATCAAAAAGAGCGGTGCGGTTTGAGCGTCAGTGGCCGCCGCTGGGCAGGCGCAGGCCGCTGCCGCGCACGAGGACCTGGGCGGACGCATTGCAGCCGCTGCCGGTCCAGCCGCTGGCGGCGCAGTCTTGCGGCGTGGCATCTGCCGCGCTGGCGCTCTGGGTGCCGGCACCCGTGGCGGCGTCGCCCTCGGTCGCCAGTTGCACCAGCTGCAGGCCGCCGGTGGCATCGGGCGCGGAGGCCGGATCGTTGACTTGCGGCACGTGCACCGGCGCCGCCACGAGGCTGGGGCGCTGGATGCTGTCGGTCACCGAGGACGGGTTGAAGGGCAGGGTGACCTCGACCTCGGCGTTCTCCGAGCTGTTGACCACGGCGTAGCCCAGCTCGTTGAGCAGCGAGATCCGGATGGCGTGTTTGCCCGGGCCGGCCGCGTCGGTGGTGTAGCGCGGATCACCGAGCATGGCCTTGGTGTCGCCGTTGAGCAGGCCTTGCACGTCGTAGCCGTCGGCGCCGCCGCCGTCGAAGCCGTTGACACCGGAGGTTTCTGCTTCGAGCCTGGTCGACGCGTTGGTGCTCACCGTGAGCACGGGTTGTTCGCGGTAGACCGAGTGCACTCCGCTGTTGCCCAGGGCCTTGGTGAAGTTGCTGGTGCTTTCGTCGCTGTTGTAGCGGAAGGCGCCCGAGCCGCTGCCCACGGTGTTCGTCACGCCGGTGCTGCCGGCCACGCTGCCGGTGTAGATCACCGCGCGGCCACCCGCGCCAGTGCTCACGGTCGCGCCCGAGCCCACGGTCACGTTGCCGCCCGCAGCCTGGCCGGCCGACTGGCTGGCGCCGGCGTTGAGCACGATGGCGTTGCTGGCGGTGCTGCTGGTCGTCACGCTCTTGTCGAGCGCGAGGTCGCCGGCGACGGTGCTCACGTTCACCAGGCCGGTGTTGTCGACACCGTTGAGCACCGTGCCGTCGGCCAGCGTGGCGCTGCCAATGGTGAGCGCGCCGCTGTTGACCAGATGCACGTCTTGCGTGGCAGCCACCAGCGTGCCCACGGTGTTGCCGGCGTGGCCCAGCGTGAACTGGCCGCCGTGGCCGACCAGCGCGAGCGTGCCGGCTTCGAGCGCGGCGTTGCTGGCCTGGGTCACGGTGCCGCCATCGGTCTGCAGCGTCACCATGTCGGTGGAGCCGAGCACGGCGTCGAGCCGGATGTGGCCGGTGCCGGCGTCGAGTGCCACGCTGTCCTGCAGGCGGGTGTCGGTCACGACGGTGATGTTGCCCTGCATGGCTGCGCCGCCGATGTTGATGGAGGAGAAGCCATCGGCCAGCGAGGCCAGGGTGGCCGAGGAGACGTTGAGCACGCCGTCGCCCGGCGTGCCCGCGCCGCCACCGACTTGGATGTCGTGGCTGGGGTTGAGGGCCTCGAAACCGATCTGGCCGGTGCCGCTTACCGTGCCGCCGAAGCTGATGTCATCGGCCTTGAGCGTGAGCTTGTTGTCGGCCGCGTTCAGACCCTGGAGGAAGCTCAGCGAGCTGCCTTCCAGCGTTTTGCCGTTGAGCAGCGACGTGGTGGCGATGTTGTCCAGCGTCAGCGTCGCGCCCAGCGCCTGGCCGCCGGTGGCGTCCCAACTGCCTGAGACGAAGACGAAGGCGTAGGTGCCGGCGGTGTTCACGGTGGTGCTGGCGGTCAGCCAGCCGGTGCTCGAGGAGGCGTTGGCGCCGGTGGCGTTGAGGATCACCTGGGTTTCGCCGGTCTTCACATTGAGCAGGTAGCCGAACACGTCGTAGGCGTCCGAGCTGCCGGCCGCGTTCCATTGGAAGCTGACCACGTCGCCCTTGGCCAGCGCGATGGTGCTGTCGCTGGTGACGTAGCCGCCGCGCACGATGCAATAGCCGGTGACGCAGCCCTGGTTGCTGCTGAGCTGCAGGCCCTGGGTGCCGCCTGCACCGTTGTTGGTGACACCGGAGGTGAAGGTGCCGGAGGAGTTGACGTTTTCGCCGGTGGAGGGGTTGGGGCCGCTCGGGTCGGTCGGCGTGAGGTAGCCGCGCACGGTGGAGCCGCCGTTCATGTAGACGCGCTGGTCGTGGATGCTCCAGCCGGTGGTGCCGTTCTCGAAGCCGGCGTTCAGGAACTCGGCCGCGCCCAGCACCACGGGCGAGTCGTACACCTGCTCGCCGAAGGTGCGCACGATGCCGCCGTTGATGTGCGTGGCGCCGGTGGGCGCGGTGGTGACGTACAGCGAATCCAGCGGGTTCGTGCCGCCCACCTGGTCGCCGAAGACGACGCTGCCGGTACCGGTGTTGGTCAGCGTGAGGCGGCTGGCGTTGCCCGCGCCCGCGGTGGCCGAGTCCACGTACTTGGCGAAGTAGATCTCGCCGCCCTGGCTGGCGATGGTGATGTGGCCGTCGAGCTTGACGTCGCCGTTGAAGATGAAGCTCAGGTCCGAGGTGGAGCCGATGTTGCCCTGCAGAACGAGCTGGTCCGCGCTGAGGATCAGCGAGCGGCTGCTGCCGCCGGTGTTGGTGTAGTCGCTGGTCCAGGTGATGGTGTCGTCGGCCTGGATGCTGACGTTGGTGCCGCCCGCGAGCGCGGCTTCGATGTTGTCGAGGCCCACGTTGGTGCCGCCGATCGCGCCAGCACCGGCGGCGATGGTGACGTTGGTCGGATCGATCAGCCACAGGCCGCCGTTGCCCTTGGGCGCGGCGGCATCGGCCGCGCGGCTCACCGAGAGCGTGGCGCCGCTGGTTTCGATGCGGCCGCCGTTACCGCCTTGCGCGCCGCCGCGCGCCTTGAGCACGCCTGCGACCTCGGTGCGGCTGTCGTTCTTCTTGATGTCGGACCAGGCGACCACGGTGCCGCCGTGGCCATTCTGCGTGGCGGAGGCGTCGAGCAGGGCGCCGGCCTGCACGGTGGTGCGCGTCGCCTGCTTGATGCTGCCGTCCTTGCCCTGCCAGCTGCCGCCCACGTAAATCTGGCCGCCACCGGTGGCGCCGGTGGCGTCGATCACCCCGCCGTCGGCGATGGTGACGGTGTCGCCGGTGACGAGGGCCTTGCCGCCCTGGCCTTGCGGCGAGGACACATCGATGCGGCCGGCGACCTGCACACCGCCCTGTTCGGCCACCAGGCTCACCACGCCGTCGGCGCCAACGCCGAGCGAGCGCGCCTCGATCAGGCCGCTGCTGTTGATCACGGTGGCGGTGAGGCTGTCGACGGCGCGCGCGGTCATCAGCACGGTGCCGCCGTTGGCGCGGATCGCACCGCCGTTGTCGACCAGCGCGCCCAACGCGCCGCCATCGACCTCGACCTGCACCGGGCCGCCCAGATCGAGTCGCACGGTGCTGCCGGCGGCGAGCACCACGCTGCCGCGATCGGCGGAGAGCTGGCCGTCGTTGACGATGCGCGCCGCGACCAGCGCGACGTGGCCGCCCGAGGCGGCCGAGATCTGGCCCTGGTTCACGATGGCGGCGGTGCTGTCGCCACTGAAGTGGTAGCGGCCGGCGAGGAAGTCTTCGGTGGTGATGTTCAGGGTGGAGGCCAACAGCGAGCCCACACTCACCTGCGCAGTGGGCGAGAACAGCACGCCATTGGGGTTGACCAGGAACACCTGGCCATTGGCGTTGAGCGCGCCCTGGATGACCGACACATCGGGGCCAAGCACGCGGTTGAGCGCGACCGAGGCGGCGCCGGGTTGCACGAAGTTGACGCTGTGACCCTGGCCGATGGAAAAGCTGTTCCAGTCGATGGCCAGCTTGTCGCTGCCCTGCTGGATGGTGAGCACGTTGCCGACCTGCTGCAGGCTGCCCTGGCCGGCGGTGACGGTGCCGCCGGTGGGCAGGTCGCCGGCTGCGGCGGCCAGGGGAGCGAGCAGCAGGGCGCCGGCCACGCGCGAGGCGCCGCGCTTGCCGCGCGTGCTGGCGACTTCGCTCACGACAGTCCAGGCGTTGATGGCGTGGTTCCAGATGGTGGTGTAGATGCGATTCATGAAGGAGGTCGGCCGGGCCGCAGGCGGGCCCGGAGGGGGTCAAAGGCGGTTGCTTGTTTCAAGCGATCGCATGGATCGCACGGAGTTGGGAGCTGTTGCTATAAAAATTGCTCTTGGGCTCTATCGACAGCGTGCAAACCATCTTGAGATCGAAAAAGGCGGGCTTTCGTGCGCTAGTTCCAGTTGCGGTATGGTTTCCGCGTCCCTTTGTTTTCTTCTTCCTCCGGAGGTCCCATGACACCACCCAGCGATCCCGAGTTCGACAACGGCCTGGCCATGCGCCGGCAGGTCATGGGCGATGCCTTCGTGGACAAGGCGTTCGGTGACATGACGGCTTTCACCGAGCCCATCCAGCAGCACATCACGCGCAAGGCCTGGGGAGACGTCTGGCAGCGCGAGGGGCTGGACCTGAAGACCCGCAGCCTCATCACCGTGGCCATGCTCACGGCCCTGGGCAAGCAGCACGAGCTCAAGGGCCACGTGCGCGGCGCGCTGAACAACGGCGTGACGCCCGCCGAATTGCAAGAGGTGTTGCTGCACGCGGCCGTGTACTGCGGCGTGCCGACGGCGGTGGAGGCTTTTCGCACCGCCGCCAGCGTGGTGGACGGCGAGAAGGCTTGAGGGCCGGCGCGGCGCTACGATCGGGGTTTCTTCACCCTTCCTTACGGAGTCCCGTCATGACCGCTTTCCGTCTCTCGCTGGTCCGCCGCGCCTTGCTGGCCACCGGCCTGGTCTGCACCCTCGGCCTGGCCCAGGCGCAATCCACCACCCGCATCCTGGTGGGTTTCCCGCCCGGCGGCGGCACCGACGCGATCGCCCGCATCCTGGGCGAGCGCCTGCAGCAGGACCTCGGCAACCCGGTGGTGGTGGACAACAAACCCGGCGCGGGCGGGCAGCTGGCCGCGCAGGCGCTCAAAGCCGCGCCGGCCGACGGCCACACGCTGTTTCTCAGCCATGACCACAGCATCACCATCCTGCCCATGGTGACCAAGAATCCGGGCTACGACTCGGCCAAGGACTTCGTGCCGGTCGCTGGCTTTGCCACCTTCGTCAATGCGTTCGCGGTCTCCAACGGCACGCCCGCGCAATCGTTCAAGGCCTATGTGGATGGCGTGAAGGCCGCAGGCGGCAAGGGGACGGTCGGCATTCCCGCGCCGGCCTCGGTGCCGCAGTTCCTGGTGCAGGTGATTGCCAAGCGCAACGGCCTGGACCTCGTCGCCGCACCTTATCGCGGCAGCGCGCCCATGATGTCGGACATGCTGGGCAACCAGATCCCGGCCGGCGTGGCCTCCATTCCCGACTTCATCGAAAACCACAAGGCGGGCAAGCTGCGCGTGGTGGCCGTGATGGGCTCGCAGCGCCAGGCTGCCATGCCCGAGGTGCCGACCTTCTCCGAACTCGGTCTGAAAGGCTTCGAGGATGTGCCGTACTACGGCCTGTTCGCGCCGGCCGGTACGCCCAAGGCCGCCCTGGACCGACTGGCCCAGGCGGTGCAGAAGGCGATCGCACAGCCTGACGTGCGCGAGAAGCTCACCGCCATGGGCCTGACCGTGGGCTTCATGACCGGCGAGCAGCTGGGCGCTCGCGAACAGGCCTACGGCAAGGTGTGGGCGAAGATCATCCAGGACAGTGGCTTCCAGCCGCAGTGACGGACCGGCGCGCCTCGCTGTGCCGCCGACACGCTAGCCGGCCAGCAGGCGCTGCATCAGGTCCGGTGTGCTGTGGGCCTGGTACTTGCGCATGAGCCGCGCGCGGTAGATTTCGACCGTGCGGTGGCTGATGTCCAGCGCCTTGCCGATCTGCTTGCTGGTCATGCCGTCCATGAGAAAGGCCGCCACCTCGCGCTCGCGCGGGGTGAGCTCCGCCTTCACGGTGCGGGTGGAGCTGAGGTCTTCAAAGCTCCAGATGCCGGCCGCGTGCGGCGCATCGCGGTTGAGTGCGCGACCCGTCACATGGCACCAGAAGGTCTCGCCCTGCCATTGACCCCCCACCCGCTTCATGATGCGGTTGTCTGAGTAAGTGCCGCTGCGGCCGAGCAGCGGCGCCATGCGTTCGCCGATCCGTTCGTACTCGTCGGCGCTGGGATAAAGGAGCTGGAAACTCTGGCCCACGAGCTGTTCGCGTGTCGCGCCGAACATGTCGCACAGCACCTGGTTGCAATCCACCATGATGCGCTGCCGGGACAAGGCCAGGCCCACGGGGGCCAGGTCGAAGGCGAGACGGTAGTCGATCTCCATGGGGCGTCGCTCAGGTGCGGGTTAGGCTTTACGAAATACTACGTATGTGGTTACGTAGTATCGTAGCGGCTTGCACGGTTCAACCCAGGAGACACCGACGTGAACAAGATTTTTCCGAACGCGGACGCCGCGCTCAAAGGCATCGTGGCCGATGGCCAGTTGCTCGCCGTGGGAGGCTTCGGTCTTTGCGGCATTCCCGAGGCCCTGATCGATGCGCTGCGCGACAGTGGCGTGAAGAACCTCACTGTGATCTCCAACAACGCCGGCGTCGACGGCTTCGGCCTGGGCAAGCTGCTGGAGACGCGCCAGATCAGCAAGATGATCTCGAGCTACGTCGGTGAGAACAAGGAGTTCGAACGCCAGTTCCTCGCGGGTGAACTGCAACTGGAATTCACGCCGCAAGGCACGCTGGCCGAGAAGCTGCGCGCTGGCGGTGCGGGCATCCCGGCCTTCTTCACCAAGACCGGTGTGGGCACCATGGTGGCCGAGGGCAAGGAGCTGCGCGAGTTCGACGGCGAGACCTACGTGATGGAGCGCGCACTGGTGCCCGACGTGGCCCTGGTGAAGGCGCACCGGGCCGACAAGTCCGGCAACCTGCAGTTCCGGCTGACGGCGCGCAACTTCAACCCCGCCGCGGCCATGGCCGGCAAGATCTGCGTGGTCGAGGTCGAGGAGATCGTCGAGACCGGCGCGATCGACCCCGATCAGGTGCACCTGCCCGGCATCTATGTGCACCGCATCGTGCACAACGCCAACCCCGAGAAGCGCATCGAGAAGCGCACCATCACCGAGAAAGCTGGAGCCTGATCATGCCCTGGACCCAAGACCAAATGGCCGCGCGCGCGGCGCAAGAACTCGAAGACGGTTTCTACGTGAACCTGGGCATCGGCATCCCGACGCTGGTGGCCAACCACACCGGCACCAAGGAAGTCTGGCTGCAGAGCGAGAACGGCATGCTGGGCATCGGCCCGTTCCCGACCGAAGACCAGGTTGACGCCGATCTGATCAATGCCGGCAAGCAGACCGTGACCACCCTGCCTGGCTCTAGCATCTTCGGCAGCCACGACAGCTTCGCGATGATCCGCGGCGGCAAGATCAACCTCTCCATCCTGGGCGCGATGCAGGTCAGCGAGAAGGGCGACCTGGCCAACTGGATGATCCCGGGCAAGATGGTCAAGGGCATGGGCGGCGCGATGGACCTCGTGGCCGGCGTCAAGCGCGTGATCGTCCTCATGGAGCACGTGGCGAAAAAGAAGGACGGCAGCGAGGACCTGAAGATCATTCCAGCCTGCACCCTGCCGCTGACCGGTGTGGGCGTGGTCGATCGCATCATCACCGACCTGGGCGTGATGGATGTGATGCCGCAAGGCCTCAAGCTGGTGGAGATGGCCCCTGGCGTCACGCGCGAGTTCATCCAGTCCAAGACCGGTGTCACGCTGATCTGATACCCCGGGCGGGTATACTCCCCACAGCACCCGTCATTGGGGAGTAGCCGCTCTGCGCCTTGCAGAGGTCTGCGTCAACACACTTGGCCCTCACGGCCATGGCGCAGACAGCTTCCAGCCTGGCAAGACCTTTGACCACACTGCCTCCGGTTGGGCCGGGGATGCCGTGTGGTCTTTGTTTTTTGCCGGCCCTCGGAGCATTCTTTTGGAAGCCTTCCTGATCTCGACAGGTATCGTCGCCCTCGCTGAAATGGGCGACAAGACCCAGTTGCTGTCCCTCGTCCTCGCCGCCCGCTTCAAACGCCCCTGGCCCATTGTCTGGGGCATCTTGTTCGCCACCTTGCTCAACCACGCCCTGGCGGGCGCCGCCGGCGCCTGGATCATGGCCGCCGTCGGCCCGAACGTGATGCGCTGGGTGCTGGGCGTCTCCTTCATCGCCATGGCCGGGTGGATGCTCATTCCCGACAAGCTGGACGACGAGGATGCCGTGCCCAAGCGGCAGATGGGCGTGTTTGTCGCGACGCTGTGGGCCTTTTTCCTGGCCGAGATGGGCGACAAGACGCAGATCGCCACCGTGGCGCTGGGTGCGCAGTACGAGCCGCTGGTCGCCGTGGTGATCGGCACCACCTTCGGCATGATGCTGGCCAACGCGCCGGTGGTGTTCTTTGGCGAGGCGATCACGCGGCGCGTGCCGATCAAGATCGTGCACGTCGTCGCCGCGCTGATCTTCGCGGTGCTGGGCGTGCTGGCCTTGTTGGGGGTGGGTGCGTCGATGACCGGCTGACCGGTCTCGCCGGGGCGCTAGAATGGCGACCTGCTGCGGGTGTAGTTCAATGGTAGAACGGCAGCTTCCCAAGCTTCATACGAGGGTTCGATTCCCTTCACCCGCTCCATCGTCTCGCCAGCGCTTGTTTGGCTTGCGACAGTGACACCAGGTTGAGCCTGTCACGCTTTTCCGCCACGAAAGTGGGGTGCCGCGTGCCGGGCTCTTTGTCTTTCTGTCGACGACGTGCCAGCGGTGTGTGTTTCGTCCGCCTGTGCTTCGGTGCACCCGGATGGTGGGAGAGGTGGTTGCGCTCAACAATGCCATGACCTGACGGCGATGGCGTCGTTTGTCTTCTTCGTGCGGTGAAGCCTCCGGGGAAGAAGGCGCGCGCGGCACGGCGTGCTTTGTTGGTCGTCTAGGCTTGTGCCTGCCCATGAGCGGCCAGCACCAGCCGCCGCAGAATGCGCGCCACCTCGCGTGACGCGCGGCTCAGCGGATGGTGGGTGGTGGTCTGCATCACCACGTACCGGGGCAGGCGCGGTTCGACGATCCTGCGGCTGGCGAACAGATTGTCGATGCCGGCCAGCCGCACCGAGTGCTGGCTCCACATGAGGTAGCACCGCTCGCGGGCGATGACAGCGCGCTGCGCCTCGATCGAATCGGCCTCCAGCACCACGTTCAATCGGATGCCCACGCGCCGCGCCACCTCTTCCATGCGCACGCGCAAGCCGTTGGGGGCGGCGGGCAGCACCAACGGCACCGAGGCCAATTCCCGGAACGGCATGAGCTCCGCGCCAGTGCCGATGGCGGGGTTGCCCACCACCACCATGTCCGAGACTGCCAGGACCTCCTGGCCGTCCCGCGTGGGCTTGCGGTACCGCGTGACCAGGGCAATGTCCACCCGGCCACTGGCCAGCCAATCCTCGTGCTGGACGCTGAAGCTCTCTTGCAGGCGCAGCACCACGCCCGGAAAGCGCCGCCGCACCTCGTCAAAAAGGTCGGGGGCCACATCGCGCATGTAAGCGGTGAGCAGAGCCACCGTCACCACCCCGGTGGGCGCGCGAGCCTGGTCCCGGATGTCTTCGGCAAATTGATCGGCGCCATCGACGAGGCTGCGCGCACGCACCATCGCCTGTTCGCCCACTTCAGTGAGTTGCACGCCCCGGCCGGTGCGGTGAAACAAGGTGGTTTGCAGGCTGTCCTCGAGGGCGCGCAGCGAGCGGCTGACGGACGGCTGGCTCAAACCCACGGCGAGCGCGGCCTGGGAAATGCTGCCGAGCTCGGCCACCTTGAGAAACAGCCGCAGCGAGTCGAGATCGGGTGAAGGCGTCGTCATGCGCGTAGCGTATATCAGCTAAAGGCGGATTGTCTTGGTGAATCCCGTGCCCGGTTTTATGGTCTCGCTTCCCGATAACTTCAACGAAAGGAGACGCATGAAACGCCGACTGTTCTGTGCCTTGCCCGTGCTGGCCGCGGGGCTGGCACCGCTGGCCGCCCACGCCAACGACTTCCCGAGCAAGCCCATTCGCATCGTCGTGCCCTATGCGGCAGGCGGCACCACCGACATGTTGGCGCGCGTCGTGGGCAAGCACATGGCCGACCACACGGGGCAGCCTGTGCTGGTCGAAAACCGACCCGGCGCCAACGGCATGCTAGGTTCCTCGGTGGTCGCCAAGTCGCCCGCCGACGGCTACACCATCGGCATTGCCACGCCGGGCAACCACGCCGCCAACGCCAGCCTGTACAAGGACGTTCCTTACGACACGGTGAAGGATTTCGCCGGGGTCTCGCTGGCGGTGAATGCGCCGATGGTGCTGGTGGCGCATCCCAGCCTGGGCGTGAAGACGGTGGCAGAGTTGATCGCCAAGGCGAAGGCCGCGCCCAACAGCATCGTCTATGCGTCTGGTGGCAGTGGTTCGTCCATGCACCTGGCGATGGAGTCGTTCGCCGGCATGGCCGGCATCCGCATGAACCACATCCCGTACAAGGGATCGGGCAACTCCTACGTGGACTTGCTGGCGGGCCGCGTCACGCTGCTCATGGACATCATTCCGCAAGCCCTGCCGCGCGTGCGCGCCGGGGAACTGATTGCACTGGGCACGGCGAGTCCGCAGCGGCTGCCCGAACTGCCCAATGTGCCCACCATCGACGAGGCCGGTGTCAAGGGCTACACCGCCGGCTCCTGGTATGGATTCGTCGGCCCCGCCGGCATTCCCGAAGCCACGATGACGCGCCTGAACCGGCTCGTCGTCAACGCACTGCGCGACCCCGAGATCACCCGCAAACTGCAGGAAGCGGGCTTGCAGATCGTCGCTGGCTCGCCGCAGCAGTTCCAGCGATTCATCGAGGCCGAGGTGAAGAAATCCGCCGAAATCATCCGCGCCGCCAACATCAAACCCGATTGATCCGACTCCAGTTCCCCACAGCATGAACCCCAACTTCTCTCCCATTGATTTCGCCGCCCGCCGTGCCCGTGTGGCCCAGTCCGTCAAGGCAGCCGGCTTCGACGCCTACGTGGGCACACGACAAGCCGCACTCCACTACTTCAGCGGCAGCTTCATGCCCTGGCGAGGTGCGGTCATCATCACCGCCCAGGGCGACTGCAAGTTCGTCTACTGGGCTTGGGACGCCAGCCGGGTGCGCGAAGAGGGGCACGACCTCGACCTCGAAAGCTTCACCTTCTCGGACTTCGTCAAGACGATTGGCCGCCGCCTCAAGGAGATGGGCCTTGGCCAGGGCCGCATCGGCATCGACCTGTCGCACCCCGGTGCTGCGCAGGTTGCGCCGGGCATGCTGACGGCCAGCGAATACCTGGAACTGCGGGACGAGTTGCCCGCTGCCCGCATCGAGAACGGCGTGCAGCTGATCGACGATGTGATGCTGATCAAGGAGCCGCAAGAAATCGAACGCCTTCGGTTCGCCGCGGGCGTGGCCGACATCGGGTTTGAAGCCGGGCGTGCGGCGGTGCGAACCGGGATCACCGAGAACGCGGTGGCGGGTGCGATCGAAAAGGCAATTCGAGACAACGGCAGCACCTGGGCCTGGGCCATCACGGGTGGCACCGAGGTCGGTTCCGGGGACCGCACAGGCTACCTGCATGGGGTGACGCAGCAGGCGTCGGAAAAAACCATCGAGAACAACGAGTTCGTGATTCTTGACCTGCACCCGATGATCGATCTCTACCTTGCCGACTCCTCGATCCCCGTGTTCATCGGCAAGCCCGATGCGCAACAGCGCAAGCTCATCGACTGCTGGGAGGAGGTGGTGGCGACCATGATCGACCGCATGCGTCCCGGCGAGCCGATTCCCGAAGTGGTGAAGAAGGGGCTGGCGGTGTTCGAGCGCCATGGCCTGAGCGACTACTGCCTGCCCACCTTCGGCCATGGCCTGGGCACTTGCGCGCGCACGCGCCCGTTCATCAACCTTCGCAGCGAAGACGTGGTGCAGCCGGGCATGGTCATGGCGCTGGGCACCCACCTGTACATGCCCAAGGTGGGTGGCATGCGGCTGGAGTTTCCACTGCTGGTGAACGAGGGTGGCGCCGAGGCGTTGATGAAGACGCCGCCGCGTGTGCATTTCGTGTAACGCCCCCCGGTTCGCGGTGGCGCAGCGAGGTACCTAGAACCCCACCGCCTGTCCATCGCGCCGCGCATCGCTGGCGGCGACGTAGCCGTCGGCGATGTCGTCGCTCAGCCGCGCAATGAACTGGCCGCTGCCGAAGTCGAGGTATGTGTCGGCGGTCGGCTCGAAGCGATGGCCCAGCGCCTTGAGGCCGTCGCGCAACGCGGGTGCCATGGTGGATTCGAAGTCCACGTCCAGGCCGCTGCCCCACTTCCAGCGCGGTGCGTCGCAGGCGGCCTGGGGCTGCTGGCCGTGCACCAGCATGCGCACCAGCGTCTGCACATGCCCTTGGGGTTGCATGTTGGCGCCCATCACGCCAAAGCTCATCACGCCCTGGCCCTCGCGCGTGAGGAAGCCGGGGATGATGGTGTGGAAGGGCCGCTTGCCCGGCGCGACCTGGTTGGGGTGCCCGTCCTGCATGGTGAAGCCATGGCCGCGGTTCTGCAGGCTGATGCCCCAGCCGGGCACCACCACGCCGCTGCCGAAGCCCAGGTAGTTGGACTGGATCAGGCTGACCATGCGGCCTTGCCCGTCGGCGGCGGTGAGGTAGACCGTGCCGCCGCGCGGCGGGTGGCCCGCGCCGGGATGGATGGCGCGCTTGGGATCGATGAGCCTGGCGCGCTCCCGCAGGTAGCCGGGGTCGAGCAGGTCGGCGGCAGTCACCTCGGTCATGAAGCGGTCGTCGGCGACCCACCGGTACGTGTCGGCGAAGGCGAGCTTGATGGCTTCGATCTGCAGGTGCTGGCCTTCGATGCTGTCCGGTCCGAAGCGGCCGATGTCGAGTTGCTCGAGCATCCCCAGCGCCATGAGCGCGGCAATGCCCTGGCCGTTGGGCGGCAGTTCGTGCACCGTGTGACCGGCAAACGCCATCTCGATCGGCTTGACCCATTGCACCTGGTGCGAGGCGAGGTCGCTGGCGCGAAGTTGCGCACCGTGCTCGCGCGAGAAGGCGTCGATCGCGTCGGCGATCTCGCCCCGGTAGAAAGCCTCGCCGCGCGTCTGCGCAATGCGCCGCAGCGAGCGGCCGGCTTCGGCAAAGCTGAAGCGCTCTCCCGGCATCGGGGCGCGGCCGCGCGGCATGAACGCTTGGGCGAAACCAGGCTTGTCCTGCAGCAGAGGCACGGCCAGCGCCCATTTGTGGGCGATGACGGGGGCCACCGCGAAGCCGCCTTCGGCCAGTTCGATGGCGGGTGCCATGAGATCGGCAAAGGGCAGGGCGCCGAAGCGCTCGGACAAGGCGGCCCAGCCGGCCACCGCGCCGGGAACGGTCACCGCGTCGAAGCCACGCAGCGGGATCTGGCCGTTGTGCTTGCGTTCGAAGTAGGCCTTGCTCCAGCCGGCAGGCGCCAGGCCCGAGGAATTCATGCCGTGCAGTTGCTGGCCGTCCCAGACGATCGCGAAGTTGTCGCTGCCCAGGCCGTTGGAGATCGGTTCCACCACGGTGAGGGCCGCCGCGGCCGCGATCGCGGCATCCACCGCATTGCCGCCTTTGAGCAGCATGCGCAGGCCGGCCTGCGCGGCCAGAGGCTGCGAGGTGGCGACCACGTTGCGCGCCATGAGCGGGCTGCGGATGGTTGGGTAGGGGTGGCTCCAGTCGAACTGCATGGGGTCGTTGTCTCTCAGGTGGAAATCACTTGAGGATATCGCCGACGCAGAGGTACTTGATTTCGACGTAGTCGTCGATGCCATGGTGCGAGCCTTCGCGGCCCAGGCCGGACTGTTTCACGCCACCAAAAGGCACGTGCTCGGTGGCGAGGATGCCGACGTTGACGCCCACCATTCCGTATTCCAGCGCCTCGCTCACGCGGTAGATGCGGCCCACGTCGCGGCTGTAGAAGTAGCTCGCCAGGCCAAACTCGGTGGCGTTGGCCGCGTCGATCGCTTCCTGCTCGGTGTGGAACTTGAACACCGGCGCAAAGGGGCCGAAGGTTTCTTCCTTCGCGCACAGCATGTCGGCGGTGGCGTCGGCCACCACTGTGGGCTCGAAGAACTGGCCGCTGCCCAGGCTGCTCAGGCGCTGGCCGCCGGCCACCACGCGGCCACCCTTGGCCACCGCATCGTCCACGTGGCGTTGCACCTTGACGAGGGCCGCCTCCTCGATCAGCGGGCCCTGGCTCACGCCTTCGCCAAAACCGTTGCCCACCTTGGCGGTCTTCACCTTGGCGGCGAACTTCTGCACGAAGGCGTCGTACACCCTGGCCTGCACGTAGAAGCGGTTGGTGCAGACGCAGGTTTGCCCGGCGTTGCGGTACTTGCTGGCGAAGGCGCCTTCCACTGCGCTGTCGATGTCGGCGTCGTCGAACACGATGAAGGGCGCATTGCCACCCAGTTCGAGCGACATCTTCTTGACCGTGGGCGCGCATTGAGCCATGAGGATGCGGCCCACCTCGGTGGAGCCGGTGAAGCTGATGTGGCGCACGACGTCGCTCGCGCACAGCACCTTGCCCACGGCGATGGACTGTTCGCTGTCGGCGGGAAGGATGTTGAACACCCCGGCCGGAATGCCGGCTCGGATGGCCAGTTCGGCGGCGGCCAGCGCGGTCAGCGGCGTGAGTTCAGCCGGCTTGATGATCACCGGGCAGCCGGCGGCCAGTGCGGGCGCCACCTTGCGCGTGATCATGGCGAGCGGGAAATTCCACGGCGTGATGGCCGCGCACACGCCGATGGGCTGCTTGAGCACCATCAGCCGGCGGTTGTTGTCGAAGGTGGGCAGGGTTTCGCCATTGACGCGCTTGGCTTCCTCGGCGAACCACTCCACGAAGCTCGCGCCGTAGGCGACCTCGCCCTTGGCTTCGGCCAGGGGCTTGCCCTGTTCGGCGGTCATGAGGGTGCCCAGGTCGTCCTGGTGGGCCATCAGCAGGTCGTACCACTTGCGAAGAATCTGGCTGCGCTCCTTGGCGGTCTTGGCCTTCCAGGCCGGCCAGGCGGCATGGGCGGCAGCGATCGCGGCTTCGGCGTCCTGCGGGCCCAGGTTGGCCACGTCGGCCAGCTTGTGGCCGGTGGCCGGGTCGAGCACGTCGAAACGGCTCGCGCCGGCAACCCACTGGCCGTTGATCAGGCCATCGGTCTTGAGCAGGGTCGGGTCTTTGAGCAGGGCCAGGGGGGAGGTCTTCATGTCCATGAGGGGTGGTCTCCGTAGGTGCGGTGCGCAGCAAAGGGTGGAGGGGGTATTTATTTAACTTGTTAAATGAATCGCCGCCGATTGTGCCGCCGAAAGGCGTTTGAGCATAGCCCCCGGTCTCTGGCGCGCCGGTGCCGCCCGCGACGCGGTGGCCCGATCCACCCGATTTCGCCGCCCGCGCGCCGGGGTCGGCCCGCATGTTGGAAAATAGCGGGTTCCGCGCGCGCGAGCGCTGCCCGCATTCAACGACGACCACCCACAAGGCCAACATGACCCGCCCCGCCTCCGTTGCCGACATCCGCAAGAGCTTCCTGGACTTTTTTGCTTCCAAAGGCCACACCGTGGTTGCGTCCAGCCCCCTGGTGCCCGGCAACGACCCGACGCTCATGTTCACCAATTCGGGCATGGTGCAGTTCAAGGACGTGTTCCTCGGCACCGACAAACGACCCTATGTGCGGGCAGCCTCGGTGCAGGCCTGCCTGCGCGCCGGCGGCAAGCACAACGACCTGGAGAATGTGGGCTACACCGCCCGCCACCACACTTTCTTCGAGATGCTGGGCAACTGGTCGTTTGGCGACTACTTCAAGCGCGAAAGCCTGAAATGGGCCTGGGAACTGCTGACCGAGGTCTACCAGCTGCCCAAGGAGCGCCTGCTGGCCACGGTGTACGAAGAGGACGACGAGGCCTACGACATCTGGACCAAGGAGATCGGCCTGCCGCCCGAGCGCGTCATCCGGATCGGCGACAACAAGGGCGGGCGCTACAAGTCCGACAACTTCTGGATGATGGCCGACACCGGTCCCTGCGGCCCCTGCAGCGAAATCTTCTACGACCACGGTCCCGAGATTCCGGGTGGCCCCCCCGGCAGTCCCGATGAAGACGGCGACCGCTTCATCGAGATCTGGAACAACGTGTTCATGCAGTTCAACATGGACGAGACCGGCGCCGTCACGCCCCTGCCCGCGCCCTGCGTGGACACCGGCATGGGCCTGGAGCGCCTGGCCGCGATCCTCCAGCACGTGCACAGCAACTACGAGATCGACATCTTCGACGCCCTCATCAAGGCCGCGGCGCGCGAGACGCACACCAGCGATCTGGGCAACCCCTCGCTCAAGGTGATTGCCGACCACATCCGCGCCACGGCCTTCCTGGTGAGCGATGGCGTGATCCCCAGCAACGAAGGCCGGGGCTATGTGCAGCGCCGCATCGTGCGCCGCGCCATCCGCCATGGCTACAAGCTGGGCCAGAAGACGCCGTTCTTCCACAAGCTCGTGCCCGACCTGGTGAAGCTGATGGGCGCGGCCTACCCGAACCTGGCGTGCCAGGAGCAGCGCATTACCGAGGTGCTCAAGGCCGAGGAAGAGCGCTTTTACGAAACGCTGGCCAACGGCATGGAAATCCTCGACGCGGCACTGGCCGGTGGCGAGAAGGTGCTGCCGGGCGACGTGGCCTTCAAGCTGCACGACACCTACGGCTTCCCGCTCGACCTGTCTGCCGATGTGTGCCGCGAGCGCGGCCTGTCGGTGGACGAAGCGGGCTTTCACGCCGCCATGGACAAGCAGAAGGCCCAGGCCCGTGCGGCCGGCAAGTTCAAGATGGACAAGGCGCTGGACTACAGCGGTGCGGGCAACCAGTTCGTGGGCTACGAGTCGCTCGAAGCGCCGGGCAAGATCGTGGCGCTCTACCTCGACGGCACCTCCGTGGCCGCGCTCAAGGCCGGCCAGAGCGGGGTGGTCGTTCTGGACAACACCCCCTTCTACGCCGAGAGCGGCGGCCAGGTGGGCGATGAGGGCGTGATCAGCAGCGGGTCGGCGCGGTTCGCGGTGGCCGACACCCAGAAGATCAAGGCCGACGTGTTCGGCCACCACGGCAGCGTGGAGCAGGGCACGCTCAACGTGGGGGACCACGTGAACGCACAGGTGAACACCACGGTGCGCGCGGCCACGGTGCGCAACCACAGCGCCACCCACCTGATGCACAAGGCCTTGCGCGAGGTGCTGGGCGAGCACGTGCAGCAGAAGGGCTCGCTGGTGAATGCCGAGCGCACGCGTTTCGACTTTGCGCACAACGCGCCGCTGACAGACGCGCAGATCCGTCAGATCGAAGCCAAGGTGAACGCCGAGATTCTCGACAACCATGCCACGCAGGCCCGGCTGATGGACATCGAGTCGGCGCAGAAGACCGGCGCGATGATGCTGTTCGGCGAAAAGTACGGCGAGACCGTGCGGGTGCTCGACATCGGCACCAGCCGCGAACTCTGCGGCGGCACGCACGTGCAGCGCACGGGCGACATCGGTCTGTTCAAGGTGGTCGCTGAAAGCGGCGTGGCCGCGGGCGTGCGGCGCATCGAGGCGATCACCGGCGCGAACGCGCTGGCCTACCTGCAGTCGCTGGAAGACACGGTGGCGCAGGCCGCAGGCGTGCTCAAGGCGCCCACGGCGGAACTCAACGCGCGCATCGGCCAGACGCTGGAACAGCTCAAGGCGCTGGAGAAGGAAGTGGCTGCTCTCAAGGGCAAGCTGGCATCCAGCCAGGGCGACGAGTTGATGGCGCAGGCGGTGGACGTCAAGGGCATCAAGGTGCTGGCCGCCGTGCTGAATGGCGCCGACGCGAAGACCCTGCGCGACACGCTGGACAAGCTCAAGGACAAGCTCAAGTCCGCTGCCATCGTGCTCGCCGCGGTGGACGGCGCCAAGGTGCAGCTGGCCGCTGGCGTCACCGCCGACAGCATGGGCAAGGTCAAGGCCGGTGAGCTGGTGAACTTTGTCGCACAGCAAGTGGGTGGCAAGGGCGGCGGCAAGCCCGACATGGCCATGGCCGGCGGCACCGATGCCAGCGGATTGCCCAAGGCGCTGCAGTCGGTGCAAGGCTGGGTGGCCGAGAGGCTGTGAAGCGCTTGAACCGCCGCGATTGCCTGGGCCAGCTCGGCGCCTGTGGCATGGCCGCGGTGCTGGCACCGGCGGTGGCCGGGGCGACGGAAAAGAAATCCGCGGCGCCCGCGTTCGAGCTCAGCGAATGGCCGCGTGGCACAGCCACGCCGGCGATGGCCACCCTGGACCTGCAGGGCCATCCGGTCCAGCTTTCGGACTTCAGGGGCCGGGCGGTGTTGCTCAACTTCTGGGCCAGTTGGTGCGAGCCTTGCCGCACCGAGATGCCCATGCTGCAGGACCTGCCTTCGCTGATCGGCGAGGACCGGATCGCGGTGATCGCACTCAACTTCAAGGAACCGCCGCAGCGCGTGCTGCGGTTCGTGCAGCAGACCCACCTCAGCCTGCCCGTATGGCTGGACCCGCTGGGTGAGCATGCCCGCGCCTGGGGCGTGCGCGTGTTCCCCACCACGGTGCTGATCGACCGCCAGGGTCGCGCGCGCCAGCGCGTGCGCGGCGAGGTCGACTGGAGCAGCCGGGAAGCGCTGGGCTGGGTGGATCGTTTGATCGCGCTGTGACCCCGCCCCCATAATCCCCTGCCTTGCGCAATCCCTTGTGCAAGGCCCTTTTGGCGATGCACTGCACCCTGTGTGTGTGGTTCCGCCCGTTGTCCACCACACCGGAGCTCTCTACATGACCCCCGATCGCCGCATCTTCCTGCAGCGCGCAGCCACGTCCGTGGCCGCCGCATCGCCCCTGTTCCACGCCGCCGGGGCCCTGGCCCAGGCAACCCCGGCATCGCTGCGCGAGTTCAACCCCCAGCCCGGCCCCTGGCGCACCTTCGATGTGACCACCCGCGTGGACATTGAGTTGCCCCGGGGCGCGACCCAGGTCTGGTTGCCGCTGCCCTCGGTCGAGAGCGACTGGCAACAATCGTTCACGAGTGACTTCCGCACCAACGGCACCGCGCGGCTGACCGAAGAGCGCCACTACGGTGCCCGCGTGCTGCACGTGACGTTTGCCGAAGGGGGCGCCACGCCGTACGTCGAACTCACCAGCCGCGTGCAGACACGCAACCGCGCGGCCGATCTCTCCCGGAAGACGGCCAGCACGGAAGACGCCGCCAGCCTGCGCTTCTGGACCCAGCCCACGGCCTTGTTGCCCACGGACGGCATCGTTCGCGAGATCGCGCTGAAGGCCACCCGCGGCGCGCGCACCGATGTGCAGAAGGCGCGCCAGATCTACGACTGGGTGGTGGCCAACACCTACCGCGAGCCCAAGGTGCGGGGCTGCGGCGAAGGCGACATCAAGACCATGCTGGAAACCGGCAACCTGGGGGGCAAATGCGCCGACCTGAACGCCATCTTTGTCGGGCTGTGCCGCTCGGCCGGCTTGCCGGCGCGCGATGTGTACGGCATCCGCCTGGCGCCATCGGCCTTCGGCTACAAGGAACTCAGTGGCAATTCCGCCAGCCTCAAGGGCGCACAGCACTGCCGTGCCGAGGTGCATCTGGCCGGCCACGGCTGGGTGGCGATGGACCCAGCCGACGTGGCCAAGGTCATGCGGCTGGAAACGCCGGAGTGGATCAAGACCACGCAGCACCCGGTGGTCACCCCGGTGAACCGCGCGCTGTTCGGTGGCTGGGAAGGCAACTGGATGGCCTGGAACATGGCCCACGACGTGAAGCTGCCGCAGGCGCAGGGCCCGCAGCTGGGCTTCTTCATGTACCCCGTGGGCGAAACCGGTGGGCAGCGCCTGGACTCCTACGCGCCGGACGACTTCAAGTACCAGATCACGGCGCGCGAGATCAAGGCCTGACTGCCGGCTGCGGCTCGGGCCAGCTCAGCGACTGCTGGCTCTCGAAGGCCCGTGCCTGGCCGGTCACCGGGTCGGTGAAGGCCATGGCCCGGGCCAGCAGGCGCAGCGGGTGGGCAAAATCCTCGGCCTCGTGTGGCCCTCGCTGCACGCGCGGATAAAACTGGTCCCCCACGATGGGCAGGCCCAGCGCGTTCATGTGCACCCGAAGCTGGTGCCGTTTGCCCGTCACGGGCTCCAGTTGGTAGCGGGACCAGGGGCCGCGCACCTCCAGCCGGTCCAGGTGCGTCTCGCTGTTGGGCTCGCCCGGGGTTTCGTGCATGCGGAAGAAGGCGTCGTGCGCCTCCTCGATACGGCTGCGGCGCACCTGGGGCCACGCCTGGGCCGCATCACCTGTGGGTGCGAGCGCCTCGTACACCTTGTGCACCGCGCGATCCCGGAACAGCGACTGGTAGGCGTCGCGGTCCTGCGGGCGCAGGCTGAACACCACCAGGCCGGCCGTTTCCCGGTCGATGCGGTGGATGGGGCTGAGCGTGTCGATGCCGAGCCGGTTCTTCAGCCGCACGAGCAGGCTTTGCTGCACGTAGCGCCCGCCGGGCGTGACGGGCAGGAAGTGCGGTTTGTCCGCCACCAGCAGATGCTCGTCCAGGTGCAGGATCGCTTCGTGGAAAGGCACCACGGTCTCGTGCTCGAGCTCGCGGTAGTAGTAGACGCGCGCGCCGGGGGTGAAGGCCGCGTCGGGCGCCAGCGGGCGCGCCATGTCGTCCAGCACCTCGCCACGCGCGAGGCGCTGCGCCCAGGCCTCGCGGCTCACGGCGCTCAGGCGCTCGGCCAGGAAGTCGATCAGTTGCGGCCAGGGCGCGGGCTTGTCGCAGGGCAGGGCGATGCAGCTGGCCGACACGCCTTGGCGCGAAGGGATGGCCGGGTTTTTCGGAGGGCGGCCCATGGTGGCCCGGCGTGCGTCAGATTCGGCGGAACACCAGGTCCCAGACGCCATGGCCCAGCTTGAGGCCGCGGTTCTCGAATTTGGTGAGGGGGCGGTAGCCGGGCTTGGGCACGAAGCCTTCACCGCCAGCTTCGGCCGTGTTGCTCAACAGGGATTCGGCCTGGAGCACCTCCAGCATCTGCTGGGCATAGGGCGCCCAGTCGGTGGCCAGGTGCAGGTAGCCGCCGGGTTTGAGATGGCGCGCCAGCCGGTTGACGAACGGCGCCTGGATCAGGCGGCGCTTGTGGTGGCGGCTCTTGTGCCAGGGGTCGGGAAAGAAGATGTGCACCCCGTCGAGGCTGGCTTCGCCCAGCATGTGGTCCAGCACCTCCACCGCGTCGTGGCGGAGGATGCGGATGTTCTCCAGGCCTTGCTCGCCGACGAGCTTGAGCAGGGCACCCACGCCGGGCTCGTGCACCTCGCAGCAAAGGAAGTTGTCCTGAGGGCGAACGGCGGCGATGTGCGCGGTGGCGCCGCCCATGCCGAAGCCGATCTCCATGATGAGCGGTGCGTCGCGCCCGAAGGCCGCGGCGGCGTCGAAGGCACCCGGGGCGTAGTTGAGCAGGAAACGGGGGCCGTGTTGCTCGAAGGCCCGTGCCTGGCCAGGGCCCATGCGCCCGGCGCGCAGCACGTAGCTCTTCACCTCTCTCAGGAAGGTGGTGTCGGCGGGAGCGGGGCGCGGTTGGGCGTGGCGGGGGTCGGTCATCGCAGGCGGTCGGTCGGGGGAGGGGTGGATTTTAGGCGGGCCACGCTTTGGTCCACGCTGCGAGCAGCTCGGCCACCGAGTCGAGCCCTGGCGCAGGGAGTCCGAGCGTCCGGGCGGCTCGCGACAGAGCCCGCCGGGGATCGCTCAGGTCCAGCGGTTGGGCGCCATTCTGTTTGCTGAGCTTTTCTCCGTTGTCGCCGAGCACCAGCGGGGTGTGCCAGTAGGCCGGCGTGGGCAGGGCCAATGCCTGTTGCAGCAGGATCTGGCGCGCCGTGTTGTCGGCCAGGTCCTCGCCTCGAACCACGTGCGTGATGCCCTGGGCCGCGTCGTCCACCACCACGGCGAGCTGGTAGGCCCAGAGGCCGTCGGCGCGCTTGAGCACGAAGTCGCCCACTTCGGCAGCCACGTCTTGCGCCTGCGGCCCGAGCCGGCGATCGGTCCAGTGAACCACGCTGCCCAGCGCGTCCACGGCGAAGCGCCAGGCCCGTGGCGCCTTGCCGCGCAGGCCACCGCGCCCGGGGCGGCAGGTGCCCGGGTAGACGGCACCCTGGTGGCGCTGTCGCACCACGCCTTGTGCCTCCAAGGCGGCCTCGATGTCCTTGCGCGAGCAGGCGCAGGGGTAGGCACGGCCCGCCGCGACCAATTGGTCAAGCGCCTTCTGGTAGAGGGTGCCGCGCCGCGACTGCCAGAGCACGGGCTCGTCGCTGACCAGGCCGCAGGCTTCCAGCTGCCGCAGGATGGTGTCGCCAGCGCCGGGCACGCAGCGCGGCGTGTCCACGTCTTCCATGCGCACGAGCCACACGCCGCCATGGGCGCGCGCGTCGAGCCAGCTCGCGAGCGCTGCCACCAGCGAGCCCGCATGCAGCGGCCCAGTGGGTGACGGCGCGAAACGGCCCCGGTAGGTGGCGCCCGCGCTGGGTGGCTGGCGCAGGTCGCTGCCCTCCAAGGGGGCGGAGGCGAACCGCTTGGCCAGCGTCATGAAGCGAGGCGGGGCGGCCTCAGGCCAGCGCGAGCGCCATTTCCAGGCCGGAGACGAAGGCGTCCTCGACCCGGTGGCCCAGACACCAGTCGCCGCAGGCGCCGATACCCAGCGCCTTGTCGAGCAGGTGGCTGCGGCCCAGGGGTGTCTGCGTCTGGGCATAGCGCCAGCGGTGCGCCACGGCGTGGGTGGGTGTGGCGCGGATGCCGGTGATCTCCGCGAAGCCCTTGAGCAGTTTGGCCTTGGCGCGCTCGGCGTCGTCTTCCAGGTGCTTGGTCGACCAGGCGGGGCTGGCCTGCACGGTCCAGCGTTCGATGGGATCGCGACCGGGCTTGCTGGATTCGCGCGCCAGCCAGCTGATGCGGTGGTGCGTGCTGCGGGCGGCGTTCCACTGCGGACCCAGGTGCGGTAGGCCGGGTTGCATGGCCTGCGGGTAGGCGACCATCAGCGTCCAGCAGGGCGCCACGTGCACCGGTGTGAGGGCCTTTCGCAGCTCAGGGGCAAGGCCGGAGGCCAGCAGCAGGTCGTGGATCTGCGGGTGCGGCATGGCCAGCACCACGCGGTCGAAGCCGCCCAGCACCTGTTGGCCGCCCTGGGTGTCCTCGGCGCGCAGTTGCCATTGTTCGGGATGCAGGGCGTCGCGCTCGATGCGAGTGACGCGGGTGTCGAGCAGCGCGCGGGCCAGCAGGTTGCCATGAAGCTCGGGGTGCGCCAGCGGCTGCGCCCAGAGGTTGACCAGCGCGCTCATGCCGGGCGAGGCCACGAAGTGCGGCTCGGTGGGAGGAGGGGCGCTGGCCAGCACGCGACCGAGTTCGTCCAGCACGCGCACGGTGCTGGCGCTCCAGGGGCGCACGACGGCGGTGGCGTTGCTGCGCAGCGCGGTCTCGAAACGCGCGTCGCGCACGGTGAAGTACTGGGCGCCGTGGTCGAACCCGCCGAACTCGGTGCGCCGGGTGGCCATGCGGCCGCCAAACCCACGGCTCTTTTCGAGCAGGGTGACCCGGTGACCTGCCTGGACCAGCGTGCGCGCGCACACGACGCCCGCCATGCCGCCGCCGATCACGGCGAAGTGCAGCGGCGTGGCCGCCGCGCCGCGGGCTTTGGTGCGGGTGTTCTTCGTGGCTGGGGCTGCGCGTGGGCTTCTGGTGTTCGTCATGTCTCTTGGCGCGTTGGATGATGGGGTGTGGCTGACTGTATCAGTTGCTTCAGAGAACTCGATGGCTTTCGGCCAGCTCATTCGCGCACCCTGCCATGCCAGCCCCGACGCCGCGCAACCGGCCTTCCCAGGCCGCAGGCGCAGGCAATGACGGGTGGCGCCTAGATCTGGTGGTGGTTGTTGAGCAGTGCGCTGCGGGTCTTGGGGTGCTGCAGGCGGTCCAGCCACCAGCGCAGCGCGCGGCCGGTGTCGCCCGCGCTGCGGGGCTGGCGCCAGGCGTAGGAGACACGCAGGGTGCGGTTGGGCCGCTGCACGGTCTTGACCACCAGGCGCCCCGCGTTGATGAAGGGCTGGGCGAGAGACAACGGCAGAAACCCACCGCCCAGGCCGCGCAGCTGCGCCTCGAGCTTGTGCTGCATGGTCGGCACGGTCAGCACGTCCTGGCCGGGCAGCAGGTTGTGCGTGACCCCACGTCCTCGCTGTGTGCTGTCGGCCACCGCCACGGCGCGGTGTTCGCGCAGCTCTTCGTCGCACAGGCTGTGCGTGGCCGCAGCCAGCGCGTGGTGCGGTGCGACCGCGTAGACGAACGACAGCGTGCCCATGGGTGCGGACTGGAACTCGGTGAGCGACATCTCGCTGGGCACGCCCAGGGCGAGGTCGGCCTGGCCACTCTGCAGGGCCTCGACCGTGCCGGACAAGGTCTCTGCCCGCAGTTTGAGCCGGGTGGGAGCGCCTTCGGCATAGAAGGCCTCGCAGAGCTCGAACAGCGTGGCGCGCGCAATGATGGCGTCAGCCGCAATGGTGAGCTGAGGTTCCCAGCCGGTGGCCACGCGCTTGACGCGCTGGGCCACGGCGTCGAGCTCGCTCAGGAGGTACTGGCCGGAACGCAGCAGCTCGGCGCCGGCGGGCGTGAGCACGGCGCGGCGCGCGCTGCGGTCGAACAGCAGCACGTCCAGCGCATCCTCGATCTGGCGGATGCGGTAGGTCAGGGCGCTGGGCACCATGCCGAGTTCGCGCGCGGCGGCTGCCATGCTGCCCAGGCGGGCGACGGCGTCGAGCAAGCCCAGGTTCTCAGGTGAAAGCGCGGCCCGGGGGCTGGAAGTGGCCATGATGTCGAGTCTCTATATTCAAACGATTTGAATGATGCCATCAAAATCATGCAGTGACAGAGCAGGTGGGCGCAGTCAGAATTCATCCCATGCCAGCCATTCAGGACGGCCCCACGGAAGATGGAAAGGAATTCACCATGCTTCAGATTCGACGCTCCGACGCTCGCGGCTATGCCGACCACGGCTGGCTCAAGAGCCACCACTCTTTCTCGTTCGCCGAGTATTTCGACCCCGCCTGGATGGGCTGGGGCAACCTGCGCGTGATCAACGAAGACCGCATCGCCCCTGGCACGGGCTTCGGCACGCACGGCCACCGCGACATGGAAATCATCAGCTACGTGTTGCAGGGCAACCTGGCGCACAAGGACAGCATGGGCAACGTCAAGGGCATTCCCCCGGGCGACGTGCAGCGCATGAGCGCGGGCAGTGGCGTTCGGCACAGCGAGTTCAACCACGCTCCCGACGAGACCACCCATTTTCTGCAGATCTGGATCGAACCCAATGTGACGGGCATCGAGCCGGGCTACGAGCAGAAGGGGTTTGCCGAGGCCGAGAAGCGCGGCCGACTGCGCCTGGTGGCCTCACCCGACGGGGCCGAGGGCTCGGTGACCATCCATGCCGACGCGGCCATGTACGCGGGCCTGCTCGACGGCCAGGAAGCGGCCGAGCTGGCGCTGGACCCGGCCCGCAAGGCCTATGTGCACCTGGTGCGTGGCAAGCTCGATGTGAACGGCCAACACCTCAAGGCGGGAGACGCCGCCGTGCTGGCCGGTGAGAGCCGACTCCAGCTCTCCAACGGCGATGATGCCGAGGTGCTCGTGTTTGATCTTGCTCCCTGACCGTTTTCCCCATTCTTTCAACTTTCTTTTTTTCAAGGACTTCACCATGAACGCTCTGCAAAATCCCCTGGCCCTGATCGGCCGCATCCTGCTGGCCATTCTTTTCGTGCCTGCGGGCTTCGGCAAGATCGCCGGCTTTGCCGGCACCGTCGGCTATGCCACGGCCATGGGCCTGCCGCTGCCGCAGGTGGGTGTGGCGATCGCCCTCGTGATCGAGCTGTTTGGCGGCCTGGCGCTGCTGCTCGGCTACCGCACCCGCGTCGCCGCGATCGCCTTGGCCGTGTTCACGCTGGTGGCGAGCTTCTTCTTCCACGCCTACTGGGCCGTGCCTGCCGAGCAGCAGATGATGCAGCAGCTGATGTTCTTCAAGAACATCGCCATCACCGGTGGCCTGCTTGCGTTCGCCGCCTTCGGTGCCGGTGCTTTCAGCGTGGACGCGCGCCGTCCCGCGGCCTGAGCTTCTTCGGTTTTCTCCTTCGCGGCGCCTGGGCGCCGCTTTTTTTCAGGAACACAAAATGTCCAAAATTGTCGTGGTCTATCACTCCGGTTACGGTCACACCCAGCGCATGGCGCAAGCGGTCGCCCAGGGCGCCGACGCTGAACTGCTCGCCATCGACGCCGAAGGCAACCTGCCCGACGGCGGCTGGGACACCCTCGATGCGGCCGATGCCATCATCATGGGTTCGCCCACCTACATGGGCAGCGTGAGCTGGCAGTTCAAGAAGTTCGCAGATGCCTCCAGCAAGCCCTGGTTTGCCCAGAAGTGGAAAGACAAGATCGCCGCTGGCTTCACCAACAGCGCCGGCATGAACGGCGACAAGCTCGCCACGCTGAACACGATGTTCACCCTGGCCATGCAGCACGGCATGATCTGGGTCAGCCAGGGCCTGATGCCCAGCAACACCAAGGGTGCGCAGCGCAACGACGTGAACTACCTCGTGAGCTACAGCGGTGCGATCGCCCAGTCGCCGTCCGACGCGGGTGCTCAGGACATGTTGCCCGGCGACCTGGAAACCGCCCGCTTGTTTGGTGAGCGCGTGGCCTCCGTGACCGCGAAATTCAGCCGTTGAGGCTGGGGAGGACGGCGTAATATCCGTCCGCATGAAGGTTCTCAGCATCATCCCCTGGGCAGACTGGCTGGCGCTGGTCTGCTTCCTGGCCTTGTGGGTCGGCTACGCCTGGTTTGCCCGAGAGTGGGGCCGCAGGATGGGCTCGCTCATCCACACCACCAACCGCTACCGCGGTTACTGGATGACGCAGACCACGGCTCGAGACCCGCGCATGCTCGACGGCCTCATCACGCAGACCCTGTCCAATACGCCGGCCTTTTTCTCGTCGACTTCCATCCTGGTCATTGGCGGCCTGTTCGCGCTGCTCGGTACCACCGACAAGGCCACGGAGCTGATGAGCGAGATTCCGTTCGCACAGACGACCACGCTGATCGTCTTCGAGTTCAAGATCCTGGTGATGGTGGCGATCTTCGTGTACGCCTTCTTCCGTTTTTCCTGGTGCATGAGGCAATACACCTTCGTGGCGCTGGTGATCGGCGCCATGCCGCCGGCAGAGGACTTCGAGGCTGGCAAGCACGACCGCCGGGCCTTCGCGGAGCGGGCCGCGGCCATGGTCGGCGCCGCGGCCGAAACCTTCAACGACGGCCTGCGCGCTTATTACTTTTCGTTCGCTGCGCTGGCCTGGTTCATCTCGCCGGTGGCCATGGTGGTCGCCACGCTGGCGGTGGTGGCGATTCTCTACAGCCGGGAGTTCCGCTCGGAAGTGCTGAGCATCCTCAAGGACGAAATGCCGCCGCCGACCTGAATGGACGGGGACCCGCGCCTTCTAAAATGGGGCGATGTTCACCCATCTGCGCCTGCACACCGAATTCTCCGTCGTCGACGGCACCAACCGCATTGACGACGTGGTGGCCGCGGCGGCGGCCGACGGCCAGCCCGCGCTGGCCATCACCGACCTGAGCAACCTCTTCGGCGCCGTCAAGTTCTACAAGGAAGCCCGCGGTGCGGGCGTCAAGCCCATCATCGGTGCCGAGGTGATGCTGCAAGGCTTCACGGAGGAAACGCCTGGTGCCATGCCGGGCAGCCACCAGGCTGCCGCGCCGCGTGCCCTGTTGCTGGTACAGGACCGTCAGGGCTACCTGAACCTCTGCGAGCTGCTGGCCCGCGCCTGGACGCGCAACGATGGCCGGGGGCAGGCCCTGGTGCAGCGCGACTGGCTGCAGGAGTGCCATGCGGGCTTGATACTGATCTCTGGCGCGCAGGCCGGCCCGGTGGGCCAGGCGCTGATGCAGGGCGATGCGCAACGCGCCGCCGATGTGGCGCTGCAGCTCTCCAGCATCTTCACGCACCGCTTCTACATCGAGTTGCAGCGCGCCGGGCGCGTGGACGACGAGCGCCACGTGGCGCAGGCGGTGCAATTGGCCGCTCGCCTGCACCTGCCGGTGGTCGCCACGCACCCGGTGCAGTTCCTGGAGGCGGATGACTACGAGGCGCACGAAGCCCGCGTGTGCATTGCCGAAGGCGAGATCCTTGGCAACAACCGGCGCGTTCGCCGCTTCACGCGCGAGCAGTATTTCAAGAGCACGGCGCAGATGCAGGCGCTGTTCGCCGATGTCCCCTCCGCGCTCGCCAATTCGGTGGAGATCGCCAAGCGCTGCAACCTCACGCTGGTGCTGGGCAAGCCGCAACTGCCCAACTTCCCCACGCCCCTGATCGATGGCGTGCCCATGCCGATGTCCGACTTCTTCCGGCAGTCGTCGTTCGAGGGCCTGGAGGAACGCCTGGCACACCTGTATCCGGACGCCGCGAAGCGCGACGCCGAGCGCCCGCGCTACGTGGAGCGCCTGGAGTTCGAGATCAACACCATCCTGAAGATGGGGTTCCCCGGCTACTTCCTGATCGTGGGCGACTTCATCAACTGGGCAAAGAACAACGGCTGTCCGGTCGGCCCGGGCCGCGGCTCGGGCGCCGGCTCGTTGGTGGCCTATGCGCTGAAGATCACCGACCTCGACCCGCTGCAATACAACCTGCTGTTCGAGCGCTTCCTGAACCCCGAGCGGGTGTCCATGCCCGACTTCGACATCGACTTCTGCCAGACCAACCGCGATCGCGTGATCGACTACGTGAAGGACAAGTATGGCAAGGAGGCGGTGAGCCAGATCGCCACCTTCGGCACGCTGGCCGCGCGAGCGGCCATCCGCGACGTCGGCCGCGTGCTCGATTTCTCCTATGGTTTCTGCGACGGCATTTCCAAGCTGATACCCAACAAGCCGGGCATGTCGGTCACGCTGCAGTACCCGCCCGCGCAGAAGAAAGAGGGCGACAAGAACAACTACGCGATCGAGATGGAGCCCGTGCTGGCCGAGCGGATCCAGAAGGAAGACGATGTCAAGACCCTGATCGAGTTGGCGCAGAAGCTCGAAGGCATGACGCGCAACATCGGCATGCACGCCGGGGGCGTGCTCATCGCGCCGGGCAAGCTCACCGACTTCTGCCCCTTGTATGCGCAGCCGGGCAGCGAATCGGCGGTGAGCCAGTACGACAAGGACGACGTGGAGGCCATTGGCCTGGTGAAGTTCGACTTTCTGGGGCTGGCCACGCTGACCATCCTGGAGATCGCGCGCGAGCTCATCATGAAGCGGCATCCGGGGCAGGAGAACTTCCGGTTCGAGGACGTGCCGCTGAACGACGCGCGCGTGTACGCGTTGTTCTCGCGCGGGCAGACCGAAGCGGTGTTCCAGTTTGAAAGCCGCGGCATGCAGGGCATGCTCAAGGATGCCAAGCCCTCGCGCCTGGAGGACCTGATCGCGCTCAACGCCCTCTACCGCCCGGGCCCGATGGACCTGATCCCCAGCTTCGTGAACCGCAAGCACGGACGTGAGGAGGTGGAGTACCCCCACCCGGCGGTGGCGGAGATGCTGTCGGAGACCTACGGGATCATGGTCTACCAGGAGCAGGTGATGCAGACCGCGCAGATCCTTGGAGGCTACTCGCTCGGTGGCGCCGACCTCTTGCGCCGCGCCATGGGCAAGAAGAAGGCCGAGGAGATGGCCGAGCACCGGGAGAAATTCCGGGCCGGTGCGCTCGCCACACACAACATTCCCCAGGACAAGGCCGACGAGGTTTTCGACCTGATGGAGAAATTCGCGGGCTACGGCTTCAACAAGTCGCACGCCGCTGCCTACTCGCTGCTCGCGTACCACACCGGCTGGCTCAAGGTGCACTACACCGCCGAGTTCTTCTGCGCCAACATGACGGTGGAAATGGACGACACCGACAAGCTCAAGGTGCTGTTTGAAGACGCGCAGAAGATGGGGATCAGCTTCGAGGCACCGGATGTGAACCGGGGCTTCCACCGCTTCGAGCCCATCACGAACAAGTCCATCCGGTATGGCCTGGGTGCCATCAAGGGAACGGGCCAGCAGGCCATCGAGGCCATCGTTGCCGCACGCGAAGGTCGGGGCGAAGGGCCGCGCGGCCATGAGAAAGGGCCGTTCAAGAGCTTGTTCGACTTCTGTGTGCGCGTGGACCGCACCCGCCTGAACAAGCGCACGGTGGAAGCGCTGATCAAAGCCGGTGCCTTCGATTCCCTGAACCTCAACCGCGCCGAGATGCTCGCTTCGGTGGACCGCGCCTTCGAGTTCGCCGCCGCCACCCTGGCCAATGCCAACCAGGGCGGGCTGTTCGACATGATGGGCGACGACGACCATGGTTCGAGCACGCAGGAGCCCGACTTGGTCGCCACGACGCCCTGGGGCATCAAGGAGCGCCTGACGCTGGAGAAGACGGCGATGGGCTTCTACTTCTCGGGCCACCTGTTCGACGAGGTGCAGCGCGAGGTGCGCCGCTTTGCGCGCACGCCGCTGGGCGATGTGGTGGAGAGCCGCGACCCCGTGATCCTCGCCGGCATCGTGACCGACTTCCGCGTGATCAATGGCCAGCGCGGCAAGCTGGCGCTGTTCAAACTGGATGACAAGACCGGCGTCTTCGAGACCAGCGCGGATGAGAACCTCATCAACCTGCATCGCAACCTGCTCAAGGATGACGAGCTCATCATCGTGCAGGCGGTGGCGCAGCCCGACCGCTTCTCCGGTGGCGTGCGGCTGAAGATCCAGCAGATCTGGGACCTGGCGGCGGCGCGCTGCCGTTTCGGCAAGTACCTGCGCGTGGCGGTGAACGGCACGGCGCCGGCGATTGCCGAGCTGGTGCGTGACTTCCCTCCCAAGCGGGAGGTGACCGAGCAGGGCGAACTGGTGCGAGGCCTGCCGGTGAGGCTGGCCTTGCTGCGCGAAGGCGCGCAGTGTGAGTTGCAGTTGGACGATCGGGCGCTGTTCTTTCCCACGGATGCCGCACTGGCAAGCTGGACGGCCCAGGCGCACGAGCAGCGCGCCGAGATTGTGTTTGATTAGGGGAGAATCCCCCCGCGCCGCTGCGCCGCTTCCCCCTGATGGCAGCCCTCGCCCGAGGCCCGGCAAAGCCGCTTCCTCGGCGTGTCTGCAAGCCTTTTGCGGCGGGAGTGCCTGCTTGCGAAGTGCCGCGTCAGCGGCTTGACCGGGAACGCAACGGACTGCTCCCTTCGGGGTGCCGCGCTGCGGGGCTCAGTCCAGCGGGCGCAGGCCGATCACCAGAGAAGACGGCACCGTGCCATTGGTGTCCTTGGGCAGGGTGCTGGTGCGGTCGATGGCGCGCAGCACGGCTTCGTCCCAGTCCGGGTTGCCGCTGCTCTTGACCAGCCGCCGCGAGACGATGCTGCCGTCGGGCGATGTGCGGACCTCGACCTCGGCGCGCGGGTTGCCCGGCGCCACATCGGTGAAGACCACGTTGGGCTTGATGCGCGCGGCCACGCGGCCGGCGTAACCCGGCGTCGGGCCGCTGGACTGCTGCGCTGTGCCGGTGCTCTGCGGGCCGCCGCTGGCGCCCGCCTGGCCCATCATGCGCTTGATCTGGTCTTCGCGGATCTGCGCCAGGCGTTTTTGCTCGGCGGCCTCCTTGCGCTCCTGCTCGCGCTTCTCGGCCGCGAGTTTCTGCTGGCGCTCCTTTTCGGCGGCCGCTTTCTCCGCGGCGGCCTTCTTCTCGGCGGCGGCTTTTTCAGCGGCCTTCGCGGCAGCGAGTTTCTTGGCCTCTTCCTCGCGTTCCTTCTTGTCGGCCTCGGCTTTTTTCTTGGCCTGGGCGGTGGCGATCTCG
>NZ_JAHCKK010000026.1 GCF_026125825.1 Hydrogenophaga sp.
CGCGTCGCTGCAGTGCATGCAGGCCACCGAGATCGACTTCTCGCCAGGAATGCCGTCGTTGAGCGTGACCACGCGGCGGCGGTTCACGCCCCAGGGCACCTCGTGCTCGTTCTTGCAGGCGGTGACGCAACCGTTGCATTCGATGCAGCGTTCGGCGTCACAGATGAATTTCATTCGTGCCATGTGTTGCTCCTGGTCTTATGCTTTTTCGACGTTGCAGATCGTGGTCTTGGTTTCCTGCATCATCGTGACGATGTCGTAACCGTAGGTCGTGCCGGTGTTGACGGCCTCGCCGCGCACCACAGGGAAGGCGCCATCGGGGTAGTAAGGCTTCATGTCCACGCCTTGCCAGCGGCCCGAGAAGTGGAACGGCAGCCACACCGTGTCCGGCCCCACGCGCTCGGTCACCAGCGCCTGCACATTCAGGCGCGCGCCGGTCGGGGTGTTCACCCACACGCGCTCGCCATTGCGCACGCCGCGCTCGGCCGCGGTCTTGGGGTTGATCTCGACGAACATCTCCTGCTGCAGCTCGGCCAGCCAGGGGTTGGAACGCGTCTCCTCGCCACCGCCCTCGTACTCGACCAGTCGGCCCGAGGTCATGATGAGCGGGAATTTCTCGTGCATCTTGTCGTCCACGTTCTTCTGCTGGAGCGACTTGTAGAGGATGGGCAGGCGCCAGCGCGTCTTTTGGTCGTCGTGGCTCGGGTACTTGGCGATGAGGTCCGGTCGCGTGCCGTAGATCGGCTCGCGGTGCTGCGGAACGGCGTCGGGGAAGTTCCACACCACGGCGCGCGCCTTGGCGTTGCCAAACGGGTGGCAGCCATGCGCCATGGCCACGCGGATGATGGCGCCGCTCGGGTCGGTCTTCCAGTTCTTGCCTTCGGCGGCCTTCTGCTCGGCTTCGCTGAGGTCGGCCCACCATCCCAGCTTCTTGAGGAGCACGTGGTCGAACTCGGGGTAGCCGGTGGTGATTTCCGAACCGACCGAGTGGGAACCGTCTTCGGCCAGCAGGGACTTGCCCTCGCGCTCCACGCCGAAGTTGGCGCGGAAGTTGCCGCCGCCGTCCATCACGTGCTTGGAGGTGTCGTACAGGTTGGGCGAGCCGGGGTGCTTGATCTGCGGCGTGCCGTAGCAGGGCCAGGGCAGGCCGAAGTAGTCGCCGGTCATGTCGTAGCCGGTCTCCTTGTCCACCACCTTGCCCTTGGCCTTGAGCGTCTTCACGTCAAAGGCGTTCATGTTGCGCATGTGGGCCTTGAGGCGCTCGGGGCTCTGGCCGGTGTAGCCGATGGTCCAGACCGACTTGTTGATCTCGCGCAGGATGTCCTCGGGCACGGGCTCGTCCATGCCCTTGACCTTCTGCATCTTGTAGTTCTTGCTGAGCTCGGCGGCAAAGCCGAGCTTTTCAGCGAACTGGTGCATGATCATGTGGTCGCTGCGGCTCTCCCACAGCGGTTCGATGACCTTCTCGCGCCACTGCAGCGAACGGTTGGACGCGGTGCAGGAACCGCTGGTTTCGAACTGCGTGGCCGCCGGCAGCAGGTAGACCGCGCGGTTGGGGTTGAGGTCTTCGGGCTTGCCCGGCATGGCCGCCATCGACGCGGTGGCCGACGGGTACGGGTCCACGACCACCAGCAGGTCCAGCTTGTCCATCGCGCGCTTCATCTCCAGACCGCGGGTCTGCGAGTTGGGCGCATGGCCCCAATAGAACACACCGCGCAGGTTCGGGCCCTGGTCGATCAGCTCGTTGTTCTCGAGCACACCGTCGATCCAGCGCGAGACCGTGATGCCGGGCTTCTCCATCGTGCCGTCGGCGTACTGCTTTTTGATCCACTCGTAGTCCACGCCCCAGGCGTTGGCGAAGTGGCGCCACGAGCCGGCGGCCAGGCCGTAGTAGCCGGGCAGCGAGTCGGGGTTGGGGCCGACGTCGGTCGCGCCCTGCACGTTGTCGTGACCGCGGAAGATGTTGGTGCCGCCACCGCTCTTGCCCACGTTGCCCAGCGCGAGTTGCAGGATGCACGAGGCGCGCACCATGGCGTTGCCGATGGTGTGCTGCGTCTGGCCCATGCACCAGACGATGGTGGCCGGCTTGGCCTCGGCCAGCATCTTGGCCACCTTGAACATCTGCTCTTCCTTGACACCGCAGGCCTCTTCCACGGCCGCTGGCGTCCACTTCGCCATCACGTCGGCCCTGATGGCCTCCATGCCATAGACGCGGTCATTGATGTACTGCTTGTCTTCCCAGCCATTCTTGAAGACGTGGTACAGCACGCCGAAGAGGAAGGGGATGTCGGTGCCGGAGCGGATGCGCACGTACTCGTCGGCCTTGGCCGCGGTGCGCGTGAAGCGGGGGTCCACCACGATCATCTTGCAGCCGGTTTCCTTGGCGTGCAGCATGTGCAGCATGGAGACCGGGTGCGCCTCGGCGGCGTTGGAGCCGATGTACAACGCGCACTTGCTGTTCTGCATGTCGTTGTACGAGTTGGTCATGGCGCCATAACCCCAGGTGTTCGCGACGCCGGCCACCGTGGTGGAGTGGCAGATGCGCGCCTGGTGGTCGCAGTTGTTGGTGCCCCAGAAGCTCACGAACTTGCGCATGAGGTACGCCTGTTCGTTGCTGTGCTTGGAGGAACCGATGAAGTAGACCGAGTCGGGGCCGCTGGCCTCGCGCAGTTCCTTCATCTTCGCGGTGATCTCGTCGAGGGCGGTGTCCCAGCTGATGCGCTGGTACTTGCCGTTGACCAGCTTCATCGGGTAGCGCAGGCGGTACTCGCCATGGCCGTGCTCGCGCAGCGAGGCGCCCTTGGCGCAGTGCGCGCCGAGGTTGATGGGCGAGTCGAACACCGGCTCCTGGCGCACCCAGACGCCGTTCTCCACGATCGCGTCGGCCGCGCAGCCCACCGAGCAGTGGGTGCAGATGGTGCGCTTGACCTCGATCTTGCCCGAGCCGTCGATGGACTTGGCGCCCGAAGCCGCCTCGGCTTTCTTCACCAGCGTGAGCTGGCTCGCCGCCAGGCCGACGCCCACACCCAGGCCCGAGCGGCGCAGGAAAGCGCGGCGGTCCATGGTGGGCAGCGCGGTCGACAGGCCACGCTGCAGGCGGTGCACGAAGCCGGAGGATGTGGAAGCGGACGCACGCGAAACGTGCGCGCCCGACGGGGATTTCTTGGTCAGCAACATGGGGTGCGCTCCTGTTCGCTCAGATGCGGGTGGTCTGGTAATACTGCTTGACGTGATCGCTCAGCGAGTAACCACCGCCCTTGGTCGGCGCCGGCTTGGGCTCGGCGGCGGCCGCAGCCTCCTCGGGCGCCACGCGGGGCAACAGGGTGGCCGCGGCGGCCAGGGCGCCCACGGTGGAAGCGCCGGCAAACAGGGTGCGGCGCTTGAGGTTCGGACGGCCTTCTTCGGGCGTGGATCGTGGGGACTTGTTCATGCATGTCTCCTGTGGGTACCGGTCCCGCATCACAACATGCGGGCCTTTTGCATACGTGGAATCTAACCCGCCCCCACCCCCTATGCAAGCCATCCACAAGGCCGCCACGGCTGTGAAATGCGAGCGGTTCTCATCGCCGCATGTCGCAGCGCAGCATGCTGCTGCGCTTCCGAATTCATAGCCAGAACCGTGCCATGGTGCCGGCGTGCGGCGGCGCTCGAACGAACCACGAGGGGTTGCGGGGCGAAGCGCTTCGCGACCTAGGGATAACCCATGAGACGAACCGCCTACCTGGCGCGGCGCACCGTCAAACTGTCCATCGAGGGCGCGACAAATTGTCGCGACGGGTCAGCGGTGCAAACGGTCGGGAATGCGGCAATACCCCACTGTTTTCGTAGGCTTACTCCGTAGAATCCTACGGGGTGGACACCCCCTTTCTTCCCCCTTCGCCCGAAAGAACCCTGGAGGGTTGGCCCGACTGGTCGATCCTGATCGTCGACGACGAGCAGGGCATGCTCAACTTCCTCGTCAAGACGCTCGCACCGCGCTGCCACTTCGTGATGAGCGCGTCCAGTGCCGAGGACGGCGCGCAATGGCTGCGCGGCCACCACGTGGACCTGGTGATCCTCGACATCTCGCTGCCCGGCAAGAGTGGTGTGGTCTGGCTCAAGGAGTTGCGCGAACAGGGCTTCACGGGCGAGGTGATCCTCATCACCGCCTTTGCCGACCTGGACACCGCCATCGAAGCGCTGCGCGCGGGCGCTTCGGACTTCATCCTCAAGCCGTTTCGGGTGCCGCAGATCCTCAACGCGGTGAAGCACTGCTACGAGCGCTCGCGCCTGCGGCGCGAGAACTTCGTGCTGCGCCGCGCCGTGGTCACCAGCACACCCGGGCGCGCCGCGCTGGTCGGCGCCTCGACCGCGATGCAGCGGCTGCGCGCGTCGATCGCGCGCGTGGCCCCGGTCAACAGCACCGTGCTGCTGCAGGGCGAGTCGGGCACCGGCAAGGAGCTGGTGGCGCGCGAGCTGCACGCACTCGGCAGCCGTGCGGCCGGCCCCTTCGTGCCGGTCAACTGCGCGGCCGTCTCGCCCGAGCTGATCGAGAGCGAGCTGTTCGGCCACGCCAAAGGCGCATTCAGCGGCGCCACGCGAGCGCGCGACGGCCTGTTCCACTATGCGCAGGGCGGCACGCTGTTCCTCGACGAGATCGCCGAGCTGCCGCTGTCCATCCAGGCCGCGCTGCTGCGCGCGATCGAAGACCTCAACATCCGGCCGGTGGGCAGCGAACAGCTGGTGCCGCTGAACCTGCGCATCGTCGCGGCCACCAACCGGCAACTCAGCGAGGAAGTGGCGGCCGGCCGCTTCCGCAAGGACCTCTACTTCCGGCTCCAGGTGGTGGATCTCACACTGCCGCCGCTGCGCGAGCACAAGGACGACATTGCCGAACTGGTGGCGCACTTCATCGCGCAGCTGGCGCCCTCGCTGGGCGTGGAGCCGCTGACCATCAGCGAACCCGAGATGGACTTCCTGCGCCAGTACGACTGGCCCGGCAACGTGCGCGAGTTGCGCAACCTGATCGAGCGCTCGCTGATCCTGGGCAGCCTCAACGTGTCGGCGCTCTACCCGGGCCAGACGCACCGCCTGGCGACCAGCAGCGCCACGCCCACCGATCTGCACACGCTGGAGAAGATGCACATCCTCTCGGTGCTCGACTCGGTGCAGGGCGACAAGACGCGCGCGGCCCAGTTGCTGGGCGTCTCGCGCCGCACACTCGAACGCCGCGTGGCCGAATGGAACAGCCTGTGACGCCAGCCCTGCCGCGCTTCGCGCGTCCCCCTCAAGGGGGCGATGCGGGCGGCCTGGCACAGCCGGGGCCCCGGCATCTCTGGGTCAGACCGTGCGGGACACACGCATGAATCCGTGGCGCGCTCCCCGCTGGCTGGCCGGTTCGGTGCGCAACAAGCTGCTGGCGATGGCGCTGCTGCCCCTGCTGGTGGCGTTTCCGATGCTGGTGCTGGCCCTGGCGCTGTGGGGCAACGTGGCCTACGACCGCCTGCTCATCACCAAAGTTCGCAGCGACCTGGCGGTGGCGCACGGCTACTTCGAGCAGGTGCTCAGCGAGGTCGGCTCGGGCACGCAGGGCGTGGCCGGCTCGCAGGCGCTCTACACCGCGCTGCGGCCCGCCAACCCCACGGAGCGGCGCGAGGTCGGCGAACAGCTGGCCCTGGCCCGCGAGCGGCTCGGACTGGACTTCCTGCTGCTGTACACGCCGCAAGGCCAGCCGCTGGCGCGCGCGGTGCCCTCCGGGCTGAGCCAGGCCGACGCGAGCGCGCCGATTCCGCTCATGCCCTCCGCGCTCGGTGGCGCGGTGAGCGAGAACGGCCGCGCCGCCGCGCGCGCGCGGTTGCTGGTGCTGGAGCCGGATGCATTGGATGCGCTGGCACCGCACCTCTCGCCGCGGCTGCGCATCCCGCTGGTGGCCACGCGCAACGCCGCGCCCGACACCCGCGAAACCGAGCACCGCGCCATGGTGATGCTGGCCACGCACCCTGTGCGCGATGCGGCCGGCCAGACCATCGCGCTGCTCGCGGGCGGTCTGCTGCTGAACCAGAACCTGGATTTCATCGACCACATCAACCGCATCGTGTACCCCGAGGGTTCTTTGCCATTCGGCAGCCAGGGCACGGCCACGCTGTTCATGGACGATGTGCGCATCACCACCAATGTGCGCCTGTTCCAGGACCAGCGCGCGATCGGCACACGGGTGTCGCAGACGGTGCGCGACGCGGTGCTCGGCCGAGGCCAGACCTGGCTGGACCGGGCCTTTGTGGTCAACGACTGGTACGTCTCGGCCTACGAGCCGTTGCTGGACGCGCATGACCAGCGCATCGGCATGCTGTACGTGGGCTACCTGGAGGCGCCGTTCCGGCTGGTGCGCTACGCGATGCTGGGGGTAATGGGCCTGATCTTCCTGGGCGTGATGGCGCTCTCGGCCTGGTTTTCGCTGCGCTGGGCGCGTAGCATCTTCCAGCCGGTGCAGCGCATGAACCGCACGATGCAGCTGGTGGAAGAAGGACAGTCGGCCGCGCGCGTGGGCGAGATCGCGGCGCGCGACGAGCTGGGCGCGCTGGCGGGCCATCTGGACGAGTTGCTCGACGTGATCGACGAGAAGACAGCCGCCCTGCAGCGCTGGGGCGAGGAGCTGGATCACAAGGTGGCCGAGCGCACGGCGGAGCTGGAGGCAAGCAACGCGTCGCTGCAGCTGGCGCAGCAGCAGTTGGTCAAGAGCGAGAAGCTGGCGGCGATCGGTCAGCTGACGGCGAGCATCGCGCACGAGATCAACAACCCGATCGCGGTGATGCAGGGCAACCTGGATCTGATGCGCGAGACGCTGGGGGCCGCGAGCCGGCCGGTGGCATCGGAGCTGAGGCTGCTAGACGAGCAGGTGGAGCGCATGCGCATCATCGTGACGCAGTTGCTGCAGTACGCGCGGCCGACGGAGTACGCCGGTTATGTGGAGACGCTGGACATCAACCGGACGATGGAGGACTGTCTGGTGCTGGTCGGGCATCTGCTGGCGCAGACGCACATTGCGGTGGAGCGGGATTTGCAGGCGACGCGGCGCGCGGGCTGCAATCGGCAGGAGTTGCAGCAGGTGGTGATCAATCTGTTGATCAACGCCATTCAGGCGATGCCGCAGGGTGGGGTGTTGCGGCTGTTGACGCGGGATTGGGTGGATGAGGCGGGGCGTGGGGGGGTGCGCTTGTGGGTGCAGGACACGGGCCCGGGTCTTTCCGCCGAGGTGCTGGAGCGGCTGTTCCGGCCCTTCTTCACGACGAAGAACGATGGGAACGGGCTGGGGTTGTGGATCAGCCAGGGCTTGGTGGAGCGCTATGGGGGGCACATCACGGCCGAGAACCTCTCCGGTGGTTCCGGTGCTTCCTTCTGCGTGGCTTTGTTGACAGAGCCCCATGCGCCTGAGGCTGCGCCGACCCGGGATGGGAGGCCTGGGGGGCTCTGAGCTTCTTTCTGGTTTTTCGCGCAACCCGGCAGAGCGAAATCCAAAACCTCAAGCCAACATATCGAAGCCCTGCGCCTCCACGTTGACAAACGCACGGGTGAACCCCGCCAGGGCCGCATAAAACGAAGCCTTGGGATGCCCGGCAATCGCATCGCACATCTGCAACACCCAGGGCTGCAGGTGCGTGGTGAAGAACTTCTGTTGCTGCGTGAGGTTGGCCACCTCCACCTCGTCGCCCGCGATGAGATAGCGCATCACCTCGCAGAGGTACGCGATGTGGTCTTCCGTCTCCGGCATGGTTTCGTCGCGCGCCAGACCCAGCACTGCGAGATCGCTGCGCAGGGCCGCCAGCGGCTTCTCGTTCAGGAAGCCACTGAGGTAGTGCGAGCCGAACACGAACACGTCCGGCTTGCCCACGCCGCCAAACAGCGCGTCGTACTCCGCCGCCACGGCCTCGTCGCTCAGTGCGCGCGCAGCCGCCACCACCTCGCGCCACGGCTCCTCCAGAAAACCGCCGGCCGCCGGCGCCTCGGTCACGGCCACGCGCAACTGCGCCATCAGCTCCGCCGGGGGGGGCGCGTAGTACAGCGCCGCCAGCAGACCATAGACCTCGGCGCGGGCCGTTTCTTCGTCCAGCGCGGAGGACGTGACGGGAATGGCGTTGTTCATGTCAGACATCGTGAATCCGGGTCTCGCCCGGGTTGGAATACAGGTCCACCACACGGCAGTCGCCGCACATCTTGAGGCGCTCGAGCGCCTCGCCCTGGAACATCGCATGGCCCGAAAGCTTGGCCAGCATCACCTCGATGCCCTTGAGCGTGCCAAACGGCTTGGCGCAGCGGATGCAGTGGTACGGCTGAGCCTCGTTGAGCACGCGCAACTGCTTGCGCTGCTCGCCCAGCAGCAACCGGGGTTGCAGGGTGATCGCGTCCTCCGGGCAGGTGCTGGCGCACAGGCCGCACTGCACGCAGTTCTTCTCGATGAAGCGCAGCTGCGGGCGCTCGGTGTTGTCCTGCAGCGCGCTGGCCGGGCAGGCGCTGACGCAGCTCAGGCACAGGGTGCAGGTGTCCTTGTTGACGGCGATCGTGCCAAGCAGCGACGCGCCAGGCAGCGCGATGGCTTCCACCGGCGCGCGCTGGGCCGCGCTGTCTTGCATCAGATGGTCGAGCGCGAGTTCCACCGTGGCGCGCTTCTCGGCCTGGATGGCGAAGGTCGCGCGCCGCTTCACGGTCTGTGCCGGTGCGTCACCGAGCGCGGCGTCCAGCGCCTTCACATCCCTGGCTTCGATCAGGCGGAAATGCCGACCGCTGTAGCCCAGGCCATTCACGATGGCCTGCGCCACGTCCATCTGCGCGCGCACCGCGTCGCGGTACTGCGGTGCTTCGTCGCCGGTCATCAGCACCCAGACCTGCGAGGCGCCGTAGGCGAAGGCGGAGAGCCACACGTCCAGCCCGATGGAGGCGGTGTGCCACAGCGGCACCGGGATCACGCGCGCAGGCACGCCGCGCACCTGCTTTCGGTCGAGCGAGGCCGCGCGGCCCAGCTCACCGACGAGCGTCCCCCCCGACGCCTCGCTGTGCAGCAGCAGGGCGGCGTCGTGGCCGCCGGCCTTGGCATAGGTGGCCAGCAGGGTGCGCAGTTTCACGCCCTGCTCGCTCGCGCGCGGGTAGGCATACGACAGCGCACCCGTGGGGCACACCATGGTGCAGGCGCCGCAGCCCACGCAGAGGTTGGGGTTGACGACGATCTGGTTGCGCTTGACCTCGCTGCGGATGGCCAGCGCCGAACAAATCTCGACGCAGGCATTGCAGCCCACGGTTTCGTTGCGGCCGTGCGCGCACAGCTTCTGCTTGTAGGTGAAGAACTTGGGTTTCTCGAATTCGCCGACCAGGTCGCGCAGCCGCACGACGGTGGCCATGGCTCCCTCGGCCTTGAGGCCACCACGCAGGTGGAAATAGCCCTGCGGGTGCGCGTGCTGGGCGAAGGCCGGTGCATCGCGCAGGTCGAGCACGAGGTCGAAGCGTTCGCTGTGGGTCTGCGGCTCGCGCTGGAAGTTGATGGCGCCCACGGCCTCGCAGGCCTTCACGCAGGCGCGGTGGTCCTGGCACTGGGCCAGGTCGATCTGGTAATCCAGGCCGATGGCGCCTTCCGGGCAGGCGGCCAGGCAGGCATTGCAGCGCGTGCACAGGTCGAGATCGATCGGGTTGTCGCTGCGCCATTGCACGTCGAAGGCGCCCAGCCAGCCTTGCACCTGCTCCAGCGCGCCCGCGATCACAGGGTATTGCCGCGCCTGCATGCCCCGCCCACCCGTGGCCATGAGGCTGACCTCGAGCACGTCGCCCACCATGCCGGCGATGGGCTCGCTCTCGTCCAGCGCCCCGATGATCAGCAGGCGCCCCGTGCTCTGGTAACTCACGGTGGGCACCGGCTCGGGCTCGGGCAGGCGCGCCGCTGCAAGCAGGGCGGCCATCTTGGGCATGGCTTGCGCGCCTTCGCGGCCCCAGCCGCCGGTTTCGCGGATGTTCACGAAATGGATCGGCCGCACATCCAGCGGCACCGCGCCCTCGGTCTGTTCCGAGAGCTCGGTGAAAAGCCGGCTTTCCTGCGTGCAGGCCACCACGAGTTCGTCCTTGCTGCGACAGGCCTTCTGAAAGGCGGGCGCGTCGCGGCGGCACAGCGTGGTGTGCAGGCTCAGGTCTTCATCCAGCGCGTCGCCCAGAACTTGGGGGTTCAGGGACATCGTCTGGTTGCAATTGCAGATCAGCGTGGTCATCGTGGGGTGCCGCGTCTTGGGCGGCTGCATGGGGCTCGCGGGTGTCGGCGACAGGGCTGTCGTCGACGGCGTCGTTGGCTTGGGCCTGTGGGTCGGCCGTGGTGCCGGTGGGTGTGTCGGTGGACGGGGTGGCGGCGGTGGGCTTGACCTCGTTGGGATCGTCGACCAGCTTGAGGAACTGCGCCCCCACCATCTTGGCCATTTCGGCGGCGGTGATGGGGCTGGGCTGGGAGTAGTCGTCGATGTAGATGTCCAACCCGTCCATCACGTTGTAGTGCGGGTCGGTGAACAGCTTCTTCACGGCGGCGTTGCGCACGCTGGCGGGCACGTCGCGCGCCACGAAGGCCGAGTAGTCTGAATCGGGCGTGAGGCGGGCCACGTCGTCCAGCGTGAGCGCGGGTGGGGGCTCGGCAGGCGTGTCGGCAGGCGTGTCGGCGGGCGCAGGCACGGGCACGGGTGCCGGCTGCGCCACCACCGCGGCGGCGGCCGGGGCCACGGCTGGGGCGGGCGGCTCGGGCGGCAAGGGCTCACCGCTGCGCACCTGCACCTTGCGGCGCGACCAGCGCGAGAAGAAGTTGCTGTCGTCTTCAGCGGCCATGCTCATGCTCCGGGCGGCCCACCGCCACGCAGCTTGCTGGTGCTGATGCGCACAGGCTGGCCGAAGCGGTCGGTCAGCGGCTTGAAGCTGTCGGGCCGTTTGCGGCGCTTGGGCTCGGGCTGGTAGGTGGTGTCCACGAAGGCGCGCAGCCAGCCCACCACCTCGTCGGGCGCGGCGACCTGGTCCACGCGCTCCTGCGCATCGAGCCAGCGGCCCGCATCGTGGTAACTCAGCGTGACGATCTGCGGCACGGCCATGGGCTCGCCGTCAAGCAGGCGCTCTTCGTCGGCGCGCCAGAACACCCAGAAGCAGGGGCTCGGGCTGTTGAGGTTGAGGAAATAGCCTTCGGCGTCGTCGCGGAACAGCTCGACGCGAAAGCGCGGAAACAGCCAGTGCGTGGCCTGGGCGTCGACGCCGTGGGCGTCCACCGGCTCGACCGCCTGGGGCTCATGGCTTTCGTGCTCGGGTGCCGGGCCGGTCTCGTCGGGATCGCTGTGCACCATCACGTCGGCCAGCACCCAGCGCCAGGCCTGCCAGCGGCTCATGGGACCGCTCACCGGCTCGCGGCGCATCACCACGTCGACCTCGATGGCGGGTCGGCTGCGGGTGGTGGGCAACGTATGTTCAATCTTCATAGGAAGACCGCAATGTAAGCCATCCACCCTGGGCGAGCGCACGGCGGTGCGCATCACCCCGCCCCCCACTGCGGCATGCGCGGGGAAACCCTGAGCGATGGCGCGCCAGCCACGCCCCGACCCCGGACGCCTGGGCACTGCCTTTGCCGGGCCTGCGGTGTCGCCCCCTCGGGGTGACGCACCGCAGGCGCGGCGCGGGGCAGGTTCAGTACGTCTCGAGGTGCAGCCGGCCTTCGCGCTTGAGCGCGCCGCCCACGGTGTCCCAGTTCAGGCCTGCGCCCTGCGCCACGTCGCGCAGCGCGAGCACCACGCCCTCTTCCATGCTCTTGAGACCGCACACATAGAAGTACGTGTTCGGGTCCTGCAGCAGCACGGCCAGGTCGGCTGCGCGTTCGCGCATCACGTCCTGCACATAGCGTTTGGGCTGGCCAGGCGTGCGGCTGAACGCGAAGTTGGTGTCGATGAAGTCCTTGGGCAGGCTTTGCAGCGGGCCGAAGTAAGGCAGCTCTTCCTGCGTGCGCGCGCCGAAGAACAGCAGCAGCTTGCCGCCCTCGAACTTGCCCGAGGCGCGCAGGCGCCGGCGCCACTCGGTCATGGCGCGCATGGGCGCGCTGCCGGTGCCGGTGCAGATCATCACGATGTTCGAACGCGGGTGGTTGGGCATGAGGAAGCTGGTGCCGAACGGCCCGATCACCTCCACCTTGTCGCCCACCTTGAGGTCGCACATGTAGTTGCTGGCCACCCCGCGCACCGGTTCGCCGTCGTGGTCTTCGAGCACGCGCTTGATGGTCAGCGACAGGTTGTTGTACCCCGGCCGCTCGCCGTTGCGCGGGCTGGCGATGGAGTATTGGCGCGCATGGTGGCGGCGGCCGATGTCGTCGACGCCCGGCGGCACGATGCCGATGCTCTGCCCCTCCAGCACCGGGAAAGGCATGGCGCCGAAATCCAGCACAATGTGGTGGGTGTCGTAGTCGCTGCCGGCGGTCTTGCCGACCTCTGTCACGCGCACGTTGCCCACCACGGTGGCGGTCACGGTCTTCTGCGCGGCCTTGGGGCCATAGAGGTTGCTGTAGGCGTGCGCGGCCGACCAGGGCGGCAGCGTCGAGCCAAAGGACGACGAATTGAAGGCTTCCTCACCGCTGGGGTCTTTCGCCACCGCAGGCGCGGCGGCAGGCGGCGGGGCCACGGAAACGTCGGCCTCGGCGTTCGCCAGGCCCTCGAGCTCCTCGGGCGGCAGCTCGGCCGGCAGCGATTCCCAGGTGAGCTGCTCGGCGGTCGTGTAGGCGCGCACGCGCGGCATCATGCGCCAGTTGTCGATCGAGCCCGTGGGGCACGGCGAGATGCAGTCCATGCACAGGTTGCACTTGGACGCATCGACCACGTAGTTGAGGTTGTCGTGCGTGATCGCCTGCACGGGGCAGATCGCTTCGCAGGTGTTGCAGCGGATGCAGATCTCGGGATCGATCAGGTGCTGCTTGATGACAGCGGCTTCGGCAACAGCGTTCATGTTGGTGTCTCCAGGAATCGAGACAGTGTAGGAGCGAGTAGATGTTCAACCAAGGTCGCCGCGGCACTGGCTTGGCCAGGCCGCCAGCGACGCCCCCTGGGGGGAGACGCGCCACAGGTGCGGCGCGGGGGGATCAACGATCAGCCAAACCTGACGTATTCGAAATCGACCGGTTGGCGGTTGATGCCCATGACGGGCGGCGCGATCCAGCCGGCGAACTTGCCGGGGTCGACCACACGGCCCATGAGCGAGGCGACGAAGGCGAAGTCTTCCGGCGTCGGCAGCCATTCGCTTTTCTTCGCGGCCCATTCGGCCTCGCTGACCACGCGGCCTTCGGGCGACATCTTGATGCCTGCGAGCGCGCCAATCTGGCGGTTGAAGGCCTTGTGCGGCACGGTCAGGCGCGTCGGGATGCCCGCTTTTTCCAGCACCTTGTTCCAGCGGTTCACGCCGGCCACGGAGTCGGCGATGAAATCGTCGCGCAGCACTTCGTTGAGCGCGTTGAGCATGGGCACGTCCTTCTCGACGAGCTGGCCGTCCTTGACTTCGAGCACCTTGTAGGTCTGGCCCTTGAGCACGTGGTCGTCGGTGCGCTTGCCTTCTTCGTAACGGCCCTTGAGACCGGAGCTGTAGAAGATGGCGGCGTTGCTCGACTGGTCGGCCCCGAACAGGTCGATGGTGACGCTGTAGTGGAAGTTCAGGTAGCGCTGGATCGTGCCCAGGTCGATGGCGCCGGCTGCGCGCACCTTCTGCGCGTCGTCGGTCTTGAGTTCGTTCATCACCTGCGCGGTGCGCGTGAGCACGCGCGAGACACCGCTCTCGCCCACGAACATGTGGTGGGCTTCTTCGGTCAGCATGAACTTGGTCGTGCGCGCCAGCGGGTCGAACGCGGACTCCGCCAGGGCCGAGAGCTGGAACTTGCCGTCGCGGTCGGTGAAGTAGGTGAACATGAAGAAGGCCAGCCAGTCGGGCGTCTTCTCATTGAACGCGCCCAGGATGCGCGGGTTGTCCTGGCTGCCCGAGGTGCGCTGCAGCAGCGCCTCGGCTTCTTCGCGGCCGTCGCGGCCAAAGTGCTTGTGCAGCAGGTAGACCATGGCCCACAGGTGGCGGCCTTCTTCCACGTTGATCTGGAACAGGTTGCGCAGGTCGTACATGCTGGGCGCGGTCAGGCCCAGGTGGCGCTGCTGCTCGACCGAGGCGGGCTCGGTGTCGCCCTGCGTGACGATGATGCGGCGCAGGTTGGCGCGGTGTTCGCCGGGCACGTCCTGCCATGCCTTTTCACCCATGTGGTCGCCGAAGTGCACCTTGCGCTCGGCATCGCCCGGGTTCAGGAAAATGCCCCAGCGGTAGTCGCGCATCTTCACGTGGCCGAACTGGGCCCAGCCTTGCGGGTCCACACTGACCGCGGTGCGCAGGTACACCTCGTGGTTGGTCGAGCCCTCGGGACCCACGTCGTCCCACCAGTTGATGAAGTTGGGCTGCCAGCCTTCGAGCGCGCGCTGCAGTGTGCGGTCCTCGCTCAGGTTGACGTTGTTGGGGATCTTCTCGCTGTAGTTGATGCTGGACATGGCGTTTCTCCTGGGGCGGTTATGGGTAGGAAGACACGGGTCGAGGACAGAAGGTCAAGGGGCGCAGGGGGGGGCTTCTCAAACCCGGTTGAAATCGAAGGCGGCTTTGTCGCCCTTGCCGTAGACCTTGAGCGCGCCCTTTTCGCCGACGGCGTTGGGGCGGATGAAGATCCAGTTCTGCCAGGCGGTGAGGCGCCCGAAAATGCGGGTGGCCATGTTTTCCTTTTGCGCGAAACGCAGGTTGGCTTCCAGGCCGGTGAGCGCGTCGGGCGACATGGAAGCGCGTTCCTCGAGTGCCATGCGCACTTCGTCGGCCCAGTCGATGTCGTCGGGCGCGGCGGTCACCAGGCCCAGGGCCAGCGCGGCGTCGGCGTCCAGCGCCTGCCCGATGGCCGCGCGCGCGGCTTCCATCGGGGCCGTTTCCTCGTAGAAGCGGCGCTGCAGTCGCGACTGCTCGTTGACCATGGGCAGGAAGCCGAAGTTGAACTCGTCGAGCTGCAGCTTGGGCGCGGCATCGGCATCGTCGGGCAGGGCCAGCATGTAAGCGCGGTCGGCGCAGAAGGCCAGCTCGGCCAGCGAACCGGCGAAGCACGAGCCGGATTCGATCAGCGCAAACAGGCTGCGCGAGGACACGTCCAGGCGGGCGAAGGTGCGGCGCATCAGGCCCAGGGTCTCGCGCACCAGCCAATGGTCCTTGTTCGCGAGCATCAGCGCGTCGCTGGCGAGCACGGCGGCGGCATCGCCTTCGGTCTTGAGCAACCAGGTGCCGATGTCGAGTTCGTTGGTGCGCAGGCAGAGGATGGCGTCGTCGAGTTCGCGCGCCATCTGCAGCGGCCACCAGGCGGCGCCCGCGGCCTCGATGCCGGCGATGTCCTTCGGCTGCGCGCCGGCCGGTGCTTTGACCGTGAGGGTGACGTTGCGCTTGGCGCGGTCGATCGCCACGTTCACATACTGGTAGCTGATGCCGTCGGCGCGATCGGTGCGCTCGACGCGGGTCAGGGCCACGCCCTTGGCGCCAGCCGGGCGGTCGCTCTGGGCGGCCAGCGCGGCGGCGCGCTCCTTCACGTGGGCGGCAAACTGCTGCGGCTTCGCGATCGAATCGACCAGGCGCCAGTCCACGGCCTTCTGGCCGCGCACACCTTCGCTGGTGGTGCAGAAGATGTCGGCCAGGTCGTGGCGCACGTGGCGCTTGTCGGTCACGCGGGTCAGGCCGCCCGTGCCGGGCAACACGCCGAGCAGCGGCACCTCGGGCAGCGAGACGGCCGAAGAGCGGTCGTCCACCAGCACGATCTCGTCGCAGGCAAGGGCCAGCTCGTAGCCGCCGCCGGCGCAGGCGCCGTTGAGGGCGGCGACAAACTTCAGGCCACTGTATTTGGAGGAGTCTTCGATGCCGTTGCGGGTCTCGTTGGTGAACTTGCAGAAGTTCACCTTCCAGGCGTGGCTGGAGAGGCCCAGCATGAAGATGTTGGCGCCGGAGCAGAACACGCGGTCCTTGCCGCTGGTGACGACCACGGTGCGCACCTCGGGGTGCTCGAAACGCACGCGGTTGAGCGCGTCATGCAGTTCGATGTCCACGCCCAGGTCGTAACTGTTGAGCTTGAGCTTGTAGCCGGGGCGGATGCCGGCGTCTTCATTGATGTCGACGGCCAGGGTGGCCACATCGCCGTCGAAGGACAGCTTCCAGTGGCGGTACTGGCTGGGGTCGGTGCGGTAATCGACGGCGGGGGGCGTGGCGGTGGCGCTCATGGGGTGTCTCCGGGCGGTGTCTGAAGTCGATGGCGGTCCGCAGCGGACTGCGGCGGGTCAGGCCCGACGACCTGCACTCATGCGCCGGTCCGAACCTGGTGATGTGAATAATAATTCACAAAGTCGAAAACGTCAATGCACTTTCATGCATGTTTTTCTTCGAGCCCAATCGCCTCGCGCACCTGGGCCCGCAGCGCATGGAAAGCGTCTTCCAGGTTGTAGGCGCTGGTATCGAAGGCCATGTCGGCCTTGGAATAGAAAGCCGATCGCCCGGCCAGGATGCGCTTGAGGTCTTCCATGGCTTCGCGGCTCGCGGCCATGGGCCGCAGGTCACCCTGGGCGGCCACGCGGCCCATGTGGTCGGCCGGGTCGGCCTGCAGCCAGACCGTGGTGCAGTGCGACAGCAGCAGGTTGAAATTGGCCGCGTCGGACACCAGGCCGCCCGGGGTGGCGATCACCACCTCGGGGTAGATCTGGATCGCCTCCTCCAGGGCACGGCGCTCGTAGCGGCGGTAGGCCGGCGTGCCATAGAGGGAGTGGATTTCGTTGATGCTGCAGCCGGCGAACTTCTCGATCTCGCGGCTGAGCTCGATGAAGGCAAAACCCAGATCGTCGGCCAGGCGCTGGCCCAGGGTGGATTTGCCCGCGCCGCGCAGGCCGATGAGCGCAATGCGCGCCTTGCGCCCGGGGTCGCCGCCGCTGGCCGCGCCCCCGCCCAGCAGGCTGCCGATGGCGATGCGGGCACGCCGCAGGTCGGGTTCGCTGCGCTTTTCGAGCAGCTCACGGATCAGCAGCCATTCAGGTGAGCTTGTGCTCACATCACCGAGCAATTCAGCCAGGGAACACTGCAGCGCCTGCGCCACCTGCAGCAGCACGAGGATGGACGCGTTGCCGGTGCCGTACTCGAGGTTGGCCAGGTGCCGCTCGGACACATCGGCCGCGATCGCCACCGCCTTGCGCGTCATGCCCCGGCGTGAGCGCAAGGTGCGCACGCGCTCACCCAAAGCCACCAGAAAAGGGTGGCGCTCTTCTTCGGCACCGGGCTGCTTGGCCTCGCTGGCGGCCATCACGCCGGTCGCGTCGATGTCCATGTTGGGCTGACCTTTCTGTGGATCGGTTGGGCGGAAAAACCCTTGGGGGGCTTGCCATTCGGCAAAACATGCACTTTAATGCACAATCCGGAAAACGCAAGATAGTGCATTTATAGCGCCATTCTCCCCCTGAGGCCAGTGCCCGGGGGTCCGCCCACCCCACAGAGACAAGCACCATGACCACCTCTTCCCTGCTCCCCAATTTCCTCGGCGGCCAATGGCAGACCGGCACCGGCGAGGGCACACCGCTGTTCGACCCGGTGCTCGGCACCGAACTCGCGCGCGTGAGCAGCGCCGGGCTGGACCTGGCCGCCGGCTTCCGGTTCGCCCGCGAACAGGGTGGCCGGGCCCTGCGCGCCCTGAGCTACGGCGAACGCGCCGGGCTGCTGGCGGCCATCGTCAAGGTGCTGCAGGCCCACCGCGAGGCCTATGGCGAGATCGCCACCGCCAACTCGGGCACGACCGCCAAGGACTCGGCGGTGGATATCGACGGCGGCATCTTCACGCTCGGTTTCTATGCCAAACAAGGCGAGTCCCTGGGCGGCGCGCACGCGCTGCTCGATGGCGAGCGCATCCGCATGGGCAAGGACCCGGTGTTCCAGACCCAGCACGTGCTGCAACCCACGCACGGGGTGGCGCTGTTCATCAACGCCTTCAACTTTCCGAGCTGGGGCCTGTGGGAGAAGGCCGCGCCCGCCCTGCTCTCGGGCGTGCCGGTGATCATCAAGCCGGCCACGGCCACCGCCTGGCTCACGCAGCGCATGGTCAAGGACGTGATCGACGCGAACATCCTGCCGGTGGGCGCGCTCTCGGTGGTCTGCGGCTCTTCCGCCGGTCTGATGGATCAGCTGCAGCCGTTCGACGTGGTGTCGTTCACCGGTTCGGCCGACACCGCGGCCATCATCCGCAGCCACCCCGCCGTGGCCTGCGCCGGGGTGCGTTGCAACATCGAGGCCGACAGCCTCAACAGCGCCCTGCTCGACCCCGCCGCGACGGCCGACAGCGAGGCCTTCAACCTGCTGGTGAGCGAGGTGGTGCGCGAGATGACGGTCAAGAGCGGCCAGAAGTGCACCGCGATCCGCCGCGTGTTCGTGCCGCGCGCGCTGTACGACGCCGCCGCCCAGGCCATCGGCGCCAAGCTCACCAAGATCAGCGTGGGCAACCCGCGCAACGAGAGCGTGCGCATGGGTTCGCTGGTGAGCCAGGCGCAGAAGGCCAGCGTGCTCGAAGGCATCGCGAAGCTGCGCACCGAAGCCGAGGTGCTGTTCGACGGCAGCGGCGTGGCCCTGGTGGACGCCGACGCGGCGGTGGCCGCGTGCGTGGCCCCCACGCTGCTGGGCGCGCGCGAACCCGCGAAGGCGAAGGTGCTGCACGAGGTCGAGGTGTTCGGCCCGGTGGCCACGCTGATGGCCTACGACAGCATCGAAGAGGCTTACGAACTCATTCGCCGCGGCGAGGGCTCGCTGGTCTGCTCGGTCTACAGCGCCGACCCGGCCTTCACCGCCGGCGCGGCGCTGGCATTGGGCTCGGCCCACGGCCGCGTGCACGCCATCTCGCCCGACGTGGCGGCCAGCCAGACCGGCCACGGCAACGTGATGCCCATGTCGCTGCACGGCGGCCCCGGCCGCGCCGGCGGCGGCGAAGAACTCGGTGGCCTGCGCGCACTGGGCTTCTACCACCGCCGCAGCGCGGTGCAGGCCAGCAGCGCCGCACTGGACGCGCTGGCCGCCTCGGCGGTAGCCTTGAAATACTGAGCCCGAACCCCGCGAATCGCAGAGGAGACAACCCCATGGACACCAACGTCGCGCCACCCCCCGAGCGCTTCAACTTCGCGCGCCACCTGCTCGAGCTCAACAGCGGCCGAGCGGCCAAGACCGCCCTGATCGACGACCAGGGCCGGCTGAGCTACGGCGAACTCGGCGACCAGGTGCGGCGCTTTGCCGCCGCGCTCCATGCGCTGGGCCTGCGCCGCGAGGAGCGCGTGCTGCTGCTCATGCATGACAGCAGCGACTGGGTGGTGGCTTTTCTCGGCGCGCTGCACGCAGGCGTGGTGCCGGTGGCGGTGAACACCCTGCTGACCGCGCAGGACTACGCGTACATGATGGCCAACAGCCGCGCGCAGGCCGCGCTGGTGTCGGCCGCGCTGCTGCCCACGCTGCAGACCGCGCTGGACCACCTGAACACCCAGGGCGGCCACGAGGTGAAACACGTCATTGCCTCGCGCTCCACCGGCGCCCTGCCCGAGGGGGTGCACCACTTCACGACCCTGGTGGGCAGCCACGCGGCGGCGGCGCAGGCCGCCGACACGCACGGCGATGAGCCCGCGTTCTGGCTGTATTCATCGGGCTCCACCGGCGCGCCCAAGGGCACGGTGCACACCCAGGCCAACCTGTACTGGACCGCCGAGCTGTATGGCAAGGGCGTGCTGGCGCTGCGCGAGGACGACGTGGTGTTCTCCGCCGCCAAGCTGTTTTTCGCCTACGGCCTGGGCAATGCGCTGAGCTTCCCGCTGACCGTGGGCGCCAGCGTGGTGCTGATGGCGGAGCGCCCGACACCGCAGGCTTGCTTCAAGCGCTTCAAGGAGCTGCAGCCCACGGTGTTCTACGGCGCACCCACCGGCTACGGCGGGATGCTCGCCGCGGCAGACCTGCCCACCCGGAGCGAGGTGGCGCTGCGCCTGTGCTCCTCGGCGGGCGAAGCCCTCCCGCAGGACATCGGCCAGCGCTGGACGAATCACTTTGGCGTGGAGATCATCGACGGCATCGGTTCCACCGAGATGCTGCATGTGTTCCTCTCCAATCGCCCCGGCGACGTGCGCTACGGCACCACCGGCAAACCGGTGCCGGGTTACGAGATCGAGCTGCGCGGCGAGGACGGCCGGCCCGTGGCCGACGGCGAGATCGGCGACCTCTACATCAGGGGCCCCAGTGCCGCCTTGATGTACTGGAACAACCGCGGCAAGAGCCGCGACACCTTCCAGGGCGGCTGGACCAAGGCCGGCGACAAGTACACACGCGATGCGGACGGCTACTGCACCTACGCGGGCCGCAACGACGACATGCTCAAGGTCAGCGGCATCTACGTGAGCCCGTTCGAGGTGGAGGCCACGCTGGTGCAGCACCCGGCCGTCCTTGAAGCCGCCGTGATCGGCAAGACCGACGCCGACGGCCTGACCAAGACCAAGGCCTTCGTGGTGCTCAAGGCGGGCGCGCAGGCCACCGAGACCGAGCTGCAGGCCTTCGTGAAGGAAAGGCTCGCGCCCTACAAATACCCGCGCTTCATCGAGTTCCTGCCGGAGTTGCCGAAGACGGCGACGGGCAAGATCCAACGCTTCCGCCTGAGGGAGCGGGAGGCCCATTGAGCCTCCTGGCGCCATGAAAAAAGCCGGCCAGGGCCGGCTCTCGCCTGGGCAGCCAGGTCTCAGGTGTCCTTCGAGATCTTGATCGAGGGAAACTTGCTGGAGAAGTCCTTGGACTTGGCCGCGATCTTGATCGCCACCTGCCGCGCCACACCTTTGTAGAGGTTGGCGATCTCGCCCTCGGGGTCGGCCACCACGGTGGGCATGCCGCTGTCGGCCTGCACGCGGATGCTCATGTTCAGCGGCAGCGCGCCGAGGTAGTCCATGCCGTACTCGGCCGCCATTTTCTTGCCGCCGTCGGCACCGAAGATGTGCTCCACGTGGCCGCACTTCTCGCACACGTGCACCGCCATGTTTTCCACGATGCCCAGGATGGGCACGCCCACCTTCTCGAACATCTTGATGCCCTTGCGCGCGTCGAGCAGCGCGATGTCCTGCGGCGTGGTCACGATCACCGCACCGGTGAGCGGCACGCGCTGGCTCAGCGTGAGCTGGATGTCGCCGGTGCCTGGCGGCATGTCGACGATCAGGTAGTCGAGATCGGACCAGTTGGTCTGGCGCAGCAGCTGCTCCAGCGCCTGCGTGGCCATGGGCCCACGCCAGATCATGGCCTCGTCGCGGTCGATCAGGAAGCCGATGGAGATCACCTGCACGCCGTAGTTTTCCAGCGGGTCCATGGTCTTGCCGTCCGAGCTCTCGGGCCGGCCTTCCACGCCCATCATCATGGGCTGGCTGGGGCCGTAGATGTCGGCATCGAGGATGCCGACCTTGGCGCCTTCGGCGGCCAGCGCCAGCGCGAGGTTGACCGCCGTGGTGCTCTTGCCCACCCCGCCTTTGCCGGAGGCCACGGCGATGATGTTCTTCACGTTGGGCATGAGCTGCACGCCGCGCTGCACGGCATGCGCCACGATCTTCGTGCCCATGTTGACGGACACGTTGTCCACACCGGGCACGGCCTTGGCCGCCGCGATCAGCGCACGGCGCAGCGACGGCAGCTGGCTTTTGGCCGGGTAGCCCATCTCCACCTCGAACGAGACATCGCCATCGGCCACCTGCAGGTTTTTCAGCGCCTTGGTGGAGACAAAATCCTTGCCGGTGTTCGGATCGACAACGGCTTGCAGCGCGGTCAGCAGTGCCTGGGAATCAACGGCCATGGAAAACAGTCTCCTGAGAGGGGGTGGGGTATGGGTCTAGAGGGGGTGCGGGAGCGTGGGGAAGTCTACCGTGCCCCCCGGGTCAAGGGCATACACACAGGCGCCATGAGGGCATCGGCCCGTAAAATGGCCGGTTCCCCGACAGAAAGCCCTTCCCATGAGCCAGCGACGCCTGTTCGTCACCACCGCCCTGCCCTACGCCAACGGCCATTTCCACATCGGCCACATCATGGAGTACATCCAGGCCGACATCTGGGTGCGGTTCCAGCGCATGCAGGGCCACGATGTGAACTTCGTCTGCGCGGACGACGCGCACGGCGCACCCATCATGATCGCCGCCGACAAGGCGGGCAAAACCCCGCAGCAGTTCGTGGCCGACATCGCCGCTGGCCGAAAGCCCTACCTGGATGGTTTCCACATCGGCTTCGACAACTGGCACAGCACCGACGGCCCGGAGAACCACGTGCTGGCCCAGGACGTGTACCGCGCCCTCAAGGCCAACGGCCTGATCGAGACGCGCACCATCGAGCAGTTCTTCGACCCCGAGAAGAACATGTTCCTGCCCGACCGCTTCATCAAGGGCGAGTGCCCCAACTGCCACGCCAAGGACCAGTACGGCGACAACTGCGAGGTCTGCAGCAAGGTCTACAGCCCGACCGACCTGATCAACCCCTACTCGGCCCTCTCCGGCGCCAAACCGGTGCTCAGGCAGTCGGACCACTTCTTCTTCAAGCTCTCCGACCCGCGCTGCCTGGCCTTCCTGGACCAGTGGACGCAGAGCGGCGCGGTGCAGCCCGAGGTGCTCAACAAGATCAGCGAGTGGATCGAACCGGGTGAGGACGGCAAGCCCAGGATGGGCGACTGGGACATCAGCCGCGACGCGCCCTATTTCGGCATCGAGATCCCGGACGCGCCGGGCAAGTATTTCTATGTGTGGCTGGACGCCCCCGTGGGTTACCTCGCCTCGCTGAAGAACCTGTTCGACAAGACCGGTCGGGACTTCGACGCCTTCATGGCCGACCCGACCACCGAGCAGTACCACTTCATTGGCAAGGACATCATCACCTTCCACACCCTGTTCTGGCCCGCGATGCTGAAGTTCAGCGGCCGCAAGGTGCCCAACGCGGTGTTCGTGCATGGCTTTCTCACCATCAACAATGGCGAGAAGATGAGCAAGAGCCGGGGCACCGGCCTGGACCCGCTGAAGTACCTGCAGCTGGGCATGAACCCGGAGTGGCTGCGCTACTACCTGGCCGCCAAGCTGAGCAGCCGCAACGAAGACATCGACTTCAACCCCGAAGACTTCATGCTGCGCGTCAACAGCGACCTGGTGGGCAAGTACATCAACATCGCCTCGCGCGCGGCCGGCTTCATTGCCAAGCGCTTCGACGGCCGGCTGGGCGAGGTCTCGGCCGACGGCGACGCGCTGCTGGACCACCTGCAGAGCGCAGCCCCCCATGTCGCCGAGCTCTACGCCGAGCGCGAGTACGGCAAGGCGCTGCGCGAGATCATGCTGCTGGCCGACCGCGTGAACGCCTACGTGGACCAGAACAAACCCTGGGAACTGGCCAAACAGCAGGGCATGGACGGGCGTTTGCACGACGTGTGCACCACCTGCATCGAGGCCTTCCGCCTGCTCACGCTCTACCTCAAGCCGGTGCTGCCCGCGCTTGCCGCGCAGGTGGAGGACTTCCTGCAGGCCGCACCGTTGCAGTTCGCCCACACCACCCGCCTGCTCGGCAAGGGACACGCGATCAAGGCCTACCAGCACCTCATGCAGCGCGTGGACGTGAAGCAGCTCGACGCCCTGTTCGAGCCGCCGCCGGAGCCTGCCAAGCCCGCCACGGTGCCCGGGGGCGAGCCCATCGCCGACACGATTTCCATCGACGATTTCGCCAAGATCGACCTGCGCATCGCGCAGATCGTGAAATGCGAGGCGGTCGAGGGCTCGAGCAAGCTGCTGCGCCTCACGCTGGACGTGGGCGAGGGCCGCACGCGCAACGTGTTCAGCGGCATCGCCAGTGCCTATGCCCCCGAAGACCTGGTGGGCAAGCTCAGCGTGGTGGTGGCCAACCTTGCGCCCCGCAAGATGAAGTTCGGCGTCAGCGAAGGCATGGTGCTGGCCGCCAGCCACGCCGACGAGAACGCCGAGCCCGGCATCCACGTGCTCCACCCCTGGCCGGGCGCCACGCCCGGCATGCGGGTGCGCTGAACGGACACCCACCCGTGTTCAAACCGATCCGGGGTTTCACCAGTCTGCAGCGCACGCCGCAGACCGATCTGAAGCTCGGCTCGGTGCTGGCCTTTGTGGCCGGAGCGGCCAACGCGGGCGGCTTGCTGGCCGTGGGCCAGTACACCTCGCACATGACCGGCATGGTGTCGTCGGTGGCCGACCACCTGGTGCTGGGCGAACTCACGCTGGCCCTGGCCGGCCTGGGCTCGGTGCTGGCCTTCCTGCTCGGCGCCATGACCACGGCCTGGCTGGTGAACTGGGGCCTGCGCCACGAGCTGCGCAGTGCCTACGGCCTGCCCCTGGTGCTGGAGGCCGCCGCGCTGCTGGTGTTCGGCCTGTTTGGTGCCGCCATGGGGTTCATGACACCGGTCTTCCTGCCACTGACCGTGGTGCTGCTGTGCTTCATCATGGGACTGCAGAACGCGGTCATCACCAAGATCTCGCGCGCCACGATCCGCACCACCCACGTCACCGGCCTGGTGACCGACCTGGGCATCGAGCTGGGCAAGCTGCTGTACGTGAACCGGCAACCCGGCGCCGCACCGGTGCGGGCACACCGCGGGCGGCTGCGCGTGCACGGCCAGCTGATCGCCTGTTTCTTCTTCGGCGGGCTCGCGGGCGCCCTGGGCTTCAAGCACCTGGGGTTCATCAGCACCTTGCCGCTGGCCCTCATGCTCCTGCTGCTGGTGGCTCGCCCGGCGCTGGACGACTGGCAGCGGCTGCGCGCCGCCTGACGCCGCCGCTCAGCGGTTCTTGTCCAGGTCCGGGTCGCGCGCCGACATCGTGCGGACCACCTTGAGGTCGGCGTCGAACACCACGGTAAAGACCTGGGACTCCCCCACATTGGGGCTCTCGAGGTAGCGCCAGTCGTAGTGCGTCTCGCGCTTGAGCGCGTAGTTGGTGATCTTCATGGGCTTGCCCAGCATGCGGCGCACGGCCTCCATGGGCATGCCCGGCTGCACCTGGGCGAACGTGCGCGGGTTGAGCACCTGGCGCAGCGAGGCCATCTTGCCGTCGGGGCCGATGGTGATCATGTAGTTCGTGTGGCCCGCGGGCTGGCGGTTGTATTCGTAGATCTGCGCACCGTCCTCGCCCTCCCACACCGCCTCGGGCGCGCCGAAGCGTTCGCGCACGTCGGCTTCTGTGGACACACCCTCTTCCAGTTCGCTGATGTTCTGCGGATCGCAGGCGACGAGCAGGCCCGTCAGGCCGATCGCGCCCAGCAGCCCCAGCGCGCCACGCCACGTCTTGCCCCTCGCCGCTGTTCGCATGTCGGTCCTTGTCTGGAATCAAAAGGCCAGTCTAATGCCCGACCCCCTGGCTCAAGCTTGGCCGGCCGCGCGAACCGTAGCCAAAGGTAACATCGGCCCATGTTCCAAGGCCTGCCGCCCCTGGCGCCGTTTCGCCCCCGCCTGCTGAAAGACCTGCACGGCTACAACCGCGAGAAGTTCGCGCGCGACGTGGGTGCGGGCGCCACGGTGGGCATCGTGGCGCTGCCGCTGGCCATGGCCTTCGCGATCGCCAGCGGCCTCAAGCCCGAGGCCGGCCTGTGGACCGCGATCATTGCCGGCTTTCTGATTTCGGCACTGGGCGGCACCTCGATGCAGATCGGTGGCCCGGCCGGCGCCTTCATCGTCATCGTCTACGGCATCGTCGAACGCTATGGCGTGGCCAACCTGCTGATCGCCACCGCCAGCGCCGGCGTGCTGCTGTTCCTGCTGGGCCTGTTTCGCCTCGGCACGCTGGTGCGCTACGTGCCCGTGAGCGTGGTGATTGGCTTCACCAACGGCATCGCGGTGCTGATCGCGCTGTCGCAGGTGCGCGACCTGCTCGGGCTGGAGATCGCCAAGATGCCGGGCAGCTTCTTCGGCCAGATGAAGGCCCTGGCACAGCACATCGACAGCTTCAACCCCTTCGCGTTCGCGCTCGGCGGCCTGTGCGTGCTGGGCCTGTTTGTCTGGCCGCGCCTGTGGGCGGTGGACTTCCAGTTCCGCCGCCAGATCGAGAAACTGGACCGGGTCAGCGCGCTCAAGGCCACCTCGCGCCTGCCCGGGCCGGTGGTGGCCCTGGTCACGCTCACGCTGCTGGCCTGGGCCCTGAGCCTGCCGGTGGAAACCATCGGCACGCGCTTTGGCGGCATCCCGCGCGGCACGCCCGCCTTCGAACTGCCCGACTTCTCCTGGGAGACGGTGCGCCTGCTGGTCACGCCCACGCTGACCATCGCGCTGCTGGGCGCCATCGAATCGCTGCTGTGCGCGCGCGTGGCCGACCAGCTGAGCGACGCGCCCAAGCACGACCCCAACCAGGAGCTGATGGCGCAAGGCATCGCCAACGCCGTGGTGCCCTTCTTCGGCGGCATGCCCGCCACCGGCACCATCGCGCGCACCGTGACCAACATCCGCTCCGGCGCCGCCTCGCCGGTGGCGGGCATGGTGCACGCCCTCACGCTGGCCGCCGTGGTGCTGGTGGCCGCGCCGCTGGCGTACCACATCCCCTTGGCGGTGCTGGCCGGCGTGCTGCTGTTCGTGGCCTGGAACATGGGCGAGTGGCGAGAGTTCGGGCGCCTGAAGCAGTTCAGCAACCACTACCGGCTGATGCTGCTGTCCACCTTCTTCGTCACCATCGTCTTCGACCTGACCGTGGCGGTCGAGCTTGGCCTGGTGCTGGCGGTGGTGCTGTTCGTGCGCCGCCAGAGCGAGATCTTCCGGGCCGAGCCGGTGGCGCGCACCGAACAACAGGCCACCTACAAGCTCTACGGCTCGCTGTTCTTCGGTGCCGTGGCCAAGATCGATCCCATCGTCGCCGACGTGGAGCGCTCCCCCACGCCGCTCAATGTGATGCTCGACGCCAGTCAGATGATCTCGCTCGACACCACCGGCCTGGATGCGCTGGAACAGCTGCACAAGGCGGTGCACAAGCGCGGCGGCCACCTGGGCATGGTGGGCCTGCACGCCCAGCCACGTTCGCTGATCGAACGCTCAGGCTTCGCAGGGCGGCTGAGCACCTTTCAGTGATGGCTGGGGGCGGCCCGGTAAAATCGGCCTATTTCCCTCCGCGCACCACCGAACCCACCATGTCCATCTTCCGCCGCCCCGATTACCAGTCCGACACGACGCAGTTCATCGAGCAGCTCAAGGCCGGCAAGCCGGGGCTGGAGCAGTCGCAGCGCCAGGGCCGCGCCCTGCTCTGGGACAAGCAGATCGACCGCGAATTCCAGGCCAAGGCCGAAGCCGCCCGCGTGCCCCAGCAGCCCTACGTCTACCAGACCGGCTCCGACCACGCCTGATCAGGCCCCGGCATGAGCGATCCGCACACGCTCAACGAGGCCCCGCAGGGCCTGGACGAGGTCCTGCCATCGGTGGTGGACCACGTCGCGCTGGCGCGGCTCTACGGCGAACCGCTGTTTGCCATGCCGCGCGACCTGTACATCCCGCCGGACGCGCTGCAAATCTTCCTGGAGGCCTTCGAGGGCCCGCTGGATCTGCTGCTCTACCTGATCCGCAAGCAGAACTTCAACATCCTCGACATTCCGATGGCGGCCGTGACCCGCCAGTACCTCACCTACGTCGATGAGATTCGCGCCAGCAACCTGGAGCTGGCGGCCGAGTACCTGCTGATGGCGGCCATGCTGATCGAGATCAAGTCGCGCATGCTGCTGCCGCCCAAGAAGACGGCCGAGGGCGAGGAACCCGAAGACCCGCGCGCCGAACTGGTGCGCCGCCTGCTCGAATACGAGCAGATGAAGCTCGCCGCCCACCGCCTGGCCGACAGCCCGCAATACGGCCGCGATTTCCTGCGTGCCCAGGTCTACGTGGAACAGGCCCTGGTGCCGCGCTTCCCCGATGTGAGCGCGATCGACCTGCAAAGCGCGTGGCGCGACATCCTCAAACGCGCCAGGCTCGTGCAGCACCACAAGATCAGCCGCGAGGAGCTCTCCGTGCGCGAGCACATGAGCATCGTGTTGCGCCATTTGCAGGGCCGCAAGTTCGTCGAGTTCGGTGAGCTGTTCGATCCGTCGCAAGGCTCGCCAGTGCTGGTGGTCACCTTCATCGCCATGCTCGAACTCGCCAAAGAGACGCTCATCGAGTTGACCCAGGCCGAGGCCTTCGCCCCCATCTACGTCCGGCTCGCCTACACCCCTGCATGAGCACCCCACGCTGCGCCGCTGCGCGGGTCGGCCACCTTGGGAGCGGCCCGGCGTCGGCCCTGTCCCTCTTCATCCTCTCAACGCCATGACTGATCCACACCGCTTCGACGTCCTCATCATCGGCAGCGGCCTGGCCGGTCTCACCGCCGCGCTGCACCTGGCCAAGACCCATCGCGTGGCGGTGATCACCAAGCGAGCGCTCAGCGACGGCTCGAGCAATTGGGCGCAAGGCGGCATTGCCGCCGTGCTGGCCGAGGGGGACAGCGTGGCCTCGCACGTGGAAGACACCCTGGTCGCCGGCGCCGGTCTGTGTGACCTGGAGGCCACGCAGTTCACCGTGGAGAATGCACCGGCCGCGATCGCCTGGCTGCAGGAACTCGGCGTGCCCTTCTCACTGGAAGACGGCGAGCTGCACCTGACCCGGGAGGGCGGCCACAGCCACCGCCGCATCGTGCACGCGGCCGACGCCACCGGCGCGGCCGTGCAGGCCACGCTGATCGAGCGCGTGCGCGGCACGCCCGAGATCCGGCTGTTCGAGAACCACATGTTGGTGGACCTCATCACCGACCGCCGCCAGCCGGGCGCCAATGCCCAGCCGCGCTGCTTCGGCGCCTACGTGCTCGACACTGAGCGCGACGAAGTCCTGACCTTCAGCGCCACACACACCGTGCTGGCCACGGGCGGGGCGGGCAAGGTCTACCTGTACACCACCAACCCCGACACCGCGACCGGTGACGGCATCGCCGCCGCCTGGCGCGCCGGGTGCCGGGCAGGCAATATGGAGTTCATCCAGTTCCACCCGACCTGCCTGTACCACCCGCATGCCAAGAGCTTTCTCATCACCGAGGCGGTGCGCGGCGAAGGCGGCCACCTCAAGCTGCCGCCCCACCTGGGCAGCCACCGCTTCATGCCCGACCACGACCCCCGCGCCGAGCTCGCCCCGCGCGACGTGGTGGCGCGCGCGATCGATTTCGAAATGAAGAAGCACGGGCTGGACTGCGTGTACCTCGACATCTCGCACCAGCCACCCGAGTTCCTGCGCGAGCACTTCCCCAATATCCTGGCGCGCTGCGCCGAACTGGGCATCGACATCACGCGCGAGCCCATACCGGTGGTGCCGGCCGCGCACTACACCTGCGGCGGCGTGGTGACCGATCTGGCGGGCCACACCGACATCGCCGGCCTCTACGCGGTGGGCGAAACAACCTGCACCGGCCTGCACGGCGCCAACCGCCTGGCCAGCAACTCCCTGGTGGAATGCATGGTGTTCGCGCAGGGCGCGGTCAACGCGATTCGCAACGCGCCCAGCGCGCCCGCCGCACCCACCACGCCGCTGTGGGACGACAGCCGCGTGACCGACGCGGACGAGCAGGTGGTGATCTCGCACAACTGGGACGAGCTGCGCCGCTTCATGTGGGATTACGTGGGCATCGTGCGCACCAACAAGCGCCTGGAACGAGCGGCGCACCGCATCGCGCTGCTGCAGAGCGAGATCCAGGAGTTCTATTCGCAGTTCCACGTCACGCGCGACCTGCTGGAGTTGCGCAACCTGGTGCAGGTGGCCGACCTGATCGTGACATCGGCCCAGTTGCGGCACGAAAGCCGCGGCCTGCACTTCAGCCGCGATTACCCCGGGCTGCTGCCCGAGGCGAAACCGACGATCTTGGTACCGCCCGCGCGCTGAAGCGCCCCAAGGGAGGCGATGCCTGCGGCCTGGCCAAGCCAGCTCCGCGGCATCCTGGGTCACGACACTCGCTATGCCGCGCCGATGTTGGGCACCAGCGCGCCAGGGTTCTGGCCATTGCGCTGCGCGGCCGTGAAGGCGAGCATGCGGTCGATCGGCCGACGCGCCAGCGGGATCAGCGCCGGGTCGACGTGGATCTCGTTGAGGCCCTTTTCGAGAATCTGCGCGACGCCCGCCAGGCCGTTCATCGCCATCCAGGGGCAGTGTGCGCAGCTCTTGCAGGTGGCGCTGTTGCCGGCGGTCGGTGCCTCGATGAACACCTTGCCCGGGTTCTGCTGGCGCAGCATGTGCATCATGCCGTTGTCGGTGGCGACGATGAACTCCGGCGCATCCAGCGTTCGCGCGGCCTTCAGGATCGCCGAGGTCGAGCCCACGGCATCGGCCAGCGCGATCACGTCGGCCGGGCTTTCCGGGTGCACCAGCACCTTGGCCCTGGGGTGCTCCTTCTTGAGCGCCTCGAGCTCGAAGGCCTTGAACTCGTCATGCACGATGCACGAGCCGGTCCACATCACCATGTCGGCGCCGGTCTCGCGCTGGATGTAGGCGCCCAGGTGCTTGTCGGGCGCCCACAGGATCTTGTGGCCCTTGTCCTTGAGGGCCTGCACGATGTCGAGCGCGCAGCTGGAGGTGACCAGCCAGTCCGAACGCGCCTTCACGGCCGCACTGGTGTTGGCGTAGACCACCACGGTGCGGTCGGGATGGGCGTCACAGAAGGTATTGAATTCATCGATCGGACACCCCAGGTCGAGCGAGCAGTTCGCGTCGAGGTCCGGCATGAGCACGGTCTTCTCGGGGCTCAGGATCTTGGCCGTCTCGCCCATGAAGCGCACGCCCGAGACCACCAGCGTGGTCGCGGCGTGGTCGCGCCCGAAACGCGCCATCTCCAGCGAATCGCTGACGATGCCGCCGGTCTCGATGGCGAGGTCCTGCAGGTCGGGGTGCACGTAGTAGTGCGACACCATGACCGCGTTGCGCTCCTTGAGCAGCTGGCGGATGCGCTCCTTGAGCGCAGCGCGCTGCCTGGGGCCGGGCTCGACCGGCACGCGCGCCCAGGCATGCTGCGTGGGGCAGGCCGGCTGTTCGTATTCCACGTCGATGACGGAAGAGTCTGCGGTATTCATGGGGTCGTTGTGTCTGGGAGTTCCGCGCTTCAGAGCGTCTGGAAGCGCATGGAAAAATCGGTGGCCTTGACGTCCTTGGTGAGGGCGCCGACAGAGATGCGGTCAACCCCGGTTTCTGCAAGGGCCCGCACGGTGTCCAGGTTCACACCACCGGAGATTTCAAGCACCGCGCGGCCCGCGTTGAGCCGCACCGCCGCGTGGAGCGTGGGGATGTCCATGTTGTCGAGCAGGACCATGGTGGCGCCGCAGGCCAGGGCCTCTTCGAGCTGGGCCAGGGTCTCGACCTCGATCTCGACGAAACGCGCCTCGGGCGCGGTCTCGCGCACACGCTGCAGCACCTGCGCCACGCCGCCGGCCGCGGCGATGTGGTTTTCCTTGATCAGCACCGCGTCGTACAGGCCGATGCGGTGGTTCACGCCGCCGCCGGTCTTGACCGCGTACTTCTGGGCCAGGCGCAGGCCTGGCAGCGTCTTGCGCGTGTCCACGATCTGCGCGCGCGTGCCGGCCACCGTGTCGACAAAGGTGGCGGTCTTGGTGGCCACGGCCGAGAGCAGCTGCAGGAAATTGAGTGCGGTGCGCTCGGCGGTGAGCAGCGATTGCGCGCGGCCTTGGATGGAGAGCACGGTCTGGTCGGCAGCGCAGCGCTGGCCTTCGCCGACGTGCCAGGTCAAGGTGGCCTCGGGGTCGAGCGCGTGCACGGCGGCCTCCACCCAGGGCGTGCCGCAGATCACGGCCGCTTCGCGCGCCAGAATGCGGGCCTGCGCGGGACGCTGCGCGTCCACCAACGCGGCGGTCAGGTCACCGGTGCCCACGTCTTCGGCCAGCGCCTGCGCCACATCGCGCCGGGCCAGCTCCTGCACGTCGGCCAGGGTGAATTCAGAGAGGTGTTTCATGGGGCGCAAGCATAGCGGTTTGGTCTATAGTGCCCGATTCTCACCCACCCCCAACCCCTGCGGGAATTCCAGATGAGCACCCCCACAACCCCCACGCCCATGGCCACCCCCTACGGCACCCTGCCCGCGGCCTCGCCCCTGCCCCAGCGCAAACCGGTGAGCCTGCCGCGGTTGAGTGAGCTGCGCGAGCGCGGCGAAAAGATCACCATGCTCACCGCCTACGACGCGACCTTCGCCGCCGTGGCCGACGCCGCCGGCGTGGAGTGCATCCTGGTCGGTGATTCGCTGGGCATGGTGTGCCAGGGCCTGCCCAGCACGGCGGGGGTGACGCTGGAGACCATGGCCTACCACGTGGAGAGCGTGGCTCGCGGCCTGCGCCGCGTGCAGGGCACGGCCTGGCTGCTCGGTGACCTGCCGTTCGGCAGCTACCACGAGTCCAAGGAGCAGGCCATGCGCAGCGCGGCGCAGCTGGTGCACGCGGGTGCCCACATGATCAAGCTCGAAGGCGGCGGCTGGACCGCCGATACCGTGCGCTTTCTCGTGGAACGCGGCATCCCTGTGTGCGCCCACCTGGGCCTGACCCCGCAGACCGTGCACGCCCTGGGCGGCTACCGCGTGCAGGGCCGTGGCGACGCGGCCGCACTCACGCTCAAGCGCCACGCGCTGGAGCTGCAAGACGCCGGCGCCACCATGCTGGTGCTCGAGATGGTGCCGGCCGCGCTGTCGGCCGAGATCACCGGCCAGCTGCCGCATTGCCACACCATCGGCATCGGTGCGGGCAAGGGCACGGCAGGCCAGGTGCTGGTGATGCACGACATGCTCGGCGTGAACCTGGGCAAGAACCCGAAGTTTGTGCGCAACTTCATGGAAGGCGCCAGCAGCGTGCGCGATGCCATGGCCGCCTACGTGGCCGCCGTGAAGGACGGCAGTTTCCCCGACGACAGCCTGCACGCCTGGTAAATCAACGATCCACCCATGAAACTCGTTCACACCATCGAAGAGCTGCGCGCCGCGCTGCGGCCCTTCAACGCGCCTGCCCTCGTGCCCACCATGGGCAACCTGCACGCCGGCCACCTGGACCTGGTGCGCGCCGCCAAGCCGCTGGGCGACGTGACCGTGGCCAGCATCTTCGTCAACCGCCTGCAGTTCGCGCCGCACGAGGACTTCGACACCTACCCCCGCACCCTGCAGGCCGACTGCGACAAGCTCGCAGCCGAAGGCTGCGACGTGGTGTTCGCCCCATCGGAGAAAGAGCTGTACCCCGAGCCCCAGGGCTTCAAGGTGCAGCCGCCCGCCGAACTGGCCGACATCCTCGAAGGCCATTTCAGGCCCGGCTTCTTCACCGGGGTCTGCACCGTGGTGATGAAGCTGTTCCAGTGCGCGCTCACCGAAGGCAAGGGCCCGCGCCACGCGGTCTTCGGGCAGAAGGACTACCAGCAGCAGATGGTGATCCGCCGCATGGCTCAGCAGTTCGCCTTGCCGGTGAACATCGTGAGCGTGCCCACCCAGCGCGCGGCCGACGGCCTGGCGCTGAGTTCGCGCAATGGTTATCTGAGCGAGACCGAGCGCGCCGAGGCGGTGCAGCTCTCGCTGGCCTTGCGGGCGCTCGGGCGCGATGCCCTGGCCGCCGCCGATGGCCTGGCGCGGCACCTGCCGGGCCTGGAGGAGCGTGCCATGAAGGCCCTGGCCGCGCGCGGCTGGCAGCCCGACTACCTCACCGTGCGCCGCCGCACCGATCTGCAGGTGCCGCAGGCCGGCGACCCACTGGTCGTGCTGGGCGCGGCGCGCCTGGGCAAGACACGGCTGATCGACAACTTTGAAATCTGAGCTTCGGAGGTTCGCCATGCTGCAACTGCGCCCCAACTGCGAATGCTGCAACCGGGACCTGCCCAACGAAAGCACCGAGGCGCGCATCTGCACCTTTGAATGCACGTTCTGCAGCGACTGCGCGGACACCCGGCTGAACCACACCTGCCCCAACTGTGGCGGCGAATTGGTGCGCCGCCCGCGCCGACCGGCCGCGGCACTGGCGCGCCATCCGGCCTCGACCGAGCGCGTGCTCCAACCCGAAGGCTGCGCGCCGGCGGCCGCCTAGAGGCCTTCTTCTTTCGGGTCGCGCCCCATGAGCGCGGCCACGGCCTGCGCTGGCTTCAGACGGCCCTCGATCAAGGCCACCACGCCCTCGCTGATCGGCATGTCCACGCCGAGCAGGCGCGCGCGCTGCACCGCGGTGCGCGCGCTGTACACGCCTTCGGCCACGTGGCCCAGCGAATCCACCGCCTGCTGAAGGCTCATGCCCTGCGCCAGCAACTGGCCGACCCGGCGGTTGCGCGAGAGGTCGCCGGTGGCGGTGAGAACCAGATCGCCCAGGCCCGACAGGCCCATGAATGTCTCGGCTCGTGCGCCCAGGGCCAGCCCCAGGCGCGTCATTTCAGCCAGGCCACGCGTGATCAACGCGGCGCGCGCGTTCAGACCCAGCTCCAGGCCATCGCACAGGCCGGTGGCGATGGCCAGCAGGTTTTTCACCGCGCCGCCCACTTCGACGCCCACGATGTCCTCGTTGGCATACACGCGCAGCGTGGGACTGTGGAACGCGGCAACCAGCACGTCGCGCACGCTGGCGTGTTCGCTCGCCGCCACCAGCGCGGTCGGCTGGCCCCGCGCCACTTCCTGCGCGAAGCTCGGACCGCTGAGCACCCCGGCCTTGAGCCGCGGCGCCACCTGGGCACGCACCTCATGGCCCAACAGGCCAACGCCCCCTTCGCGCGGTGCCTCGAAGCCTTTGCACAGCCAGGCCACGGGCGCAGGATGCGAGGCCAGCGCCTCCAACATGCCGCGCAGGCCCGACATGGGCGTGGCGATGATCAGCAGGTCGGCACCGGCCAGCATCTTCGAGGCGGCATCGAGCCGACCGTCCTCGATGCCCATCGACGGTGGCAAGGCCACACCCGGCAGGTAGCGCCGGTTCTCGCGCCGCGTGCGCATCTCATCGGCCTGCTGCGCGTCGCGCGCCCACAGCGTCACCTGGCGGAACTCGCCGCCTTGGGCGGCCGCGCCGACGGCCAGCGCGGTGCCCCAGGCGCCCGCTCCGAGCACGACGATGTTCATGGGTCCCCCGCGAGAGGACTTACTGCGTGACGATGCGCGGCGCGTCGTCGGCGGCTTGCGCCTGCTGTTGCTCGTACATGGCCTGGAAATTGATTTCGGCCAGGTGCACCGGCGGGAAGCCGCCGCGCTGGACGATGTCGGCCACGTTGCTGCGCAGGTAGGGGTAGACGATCTGCGGGCAGGCAATGCCCATGATCGGGCCCATCTGGTCCTGCGGCAGGTTGCGGATTTCGAAGATGCCTGCCTGTTTGGCCTCGACCAGGAACACGGTCTTGTCCTTGATCTTGGTGGTCACCGTGGCGGTGACGCAGACCTCGTACACCCCGTCGGCCACGGGGCTGGCTTCCACGCCCAGCTGGATGTCCACCGTGGGCTGTTCCTGTTCCAGCAGGATGGCCGGGGAATTGGGTTGCTCCAGGGACGCTTCCTTGAGGTAGACGCGCTGGATCTGGAAGATGGGGTCCTGGTTTTCTGCCATGGTGGTGTCTCGAAAGAATCGGAGAGGAAAAAACAAACCCGCCGGGGATCGAAGTCCCTGCGGCGGGCACTGTCCGGGATTATGTCAGCCCGGCAAGGCAGCGAACGGGATCAAGCCTGCAGCATCGGCACGAGGCCGCCACGCCCATCGAGCGCATGGAGGTCGTCGCAGCCGCCCACATGGGTGTCCCCGATGAAGATCTGGGGCACGCTGGTGCGCCCGGTAAGCTGCGTCATCTGGGCGCGCAGTTCAGGCTTGCCATCCACGTACACCTCCTCGAGGTCGGAGACGCCTCGTCGGTCGAGCAGGGCCCGGGCCCGGCTGCAATAAGGGCAGTACGCACTGGTGAACATCTTGACCTTGGCCATGCGGAACTCCTGTCAAACCGGATGAAAACAGGGCCAGATGATCAGGCTTTTTCCACCGGCAGGTTGGCCGTGCGCCAGGCACCCATGCCGCCGGTCAGGGCATGGGCATGCTCGTAACCCAGCTTGCGGGCGATGGCCACGCCCTTGTTGGCGTTCGCGCCATTGGCGCACACGAAAATCAGCGGGAGCGCCTTGTTCTTGACCGTGGTCGGCAGCTTGGCCTCCAGCTCGGCCAGCGGCAGGTGCTTCGCGCCGATGACGTGACCGGACGCAAAACCCTCGGCGTCGCGCACGTCCACCACCACCGCCTTGTCACGGTTCATGAGCTGCACGGCTTCGGTCGTGTTGAGGGACCCCGCCCGACCACCCGCAGAGGCCAGCGGCCAGAGCAGGAAGGCCCCGGACGTGATGGCGACGGCAATCAGAACCCAGTTTTCGATGAAGAAACTCACAGATACACCTTTCGAGTAAGCCCGGGATTTTAGAATGCTTGGCTGTGCCGCGCCGGCCCCGCTCCGGTGGCACGTCACCCGACAGGCCGCATGGCCCGGCTTGTGATCTTCCGTCCGTCCCCATTTCCGATCTTCAACGCACGCCCTGCCCATGTACAAACTCGTCCTGATTCGCCATGGCGAATCCACCTGGAACCTGGAAAACCGCTTCACCGGCTGGACCGACGTGGACCTCACCCCCACCGGTCTGGAACAGGCCAAGAACGCTGGCCGGCTGCTCAAGGCCGAAGGCTACGATTTCGATCTGGCCTACACCAGCGTGCTCAAGCGCGCCACGCGCACCTTGTGGCATGCGCTGGACGAGATGGACCGCACCTGGCTTCCCGTGGTGCACAGCTGGCGCCTCAACGAGCGCCACTATGGTGCATTGCAAGGCCTGAACAAGGCCGACATGGCCAAGAAGTACGGTGACGAGCAGGTGCTGGTCTGGCGGCGCAGCTACGACACGCCGCCGCCGGCCCTGGACGCCAGCGACCCGCGCAGCGAGCGCGGCGACCGCCGCTACGACCGCCTCAAGCCCGAGGACATTCCGCTCACCGAGTGCCTCAAGGACACGGTGGCACGCGTCTTGCCTTTCTGGAACGAAGCCATGGCGCCGGCGATCAAGGCCGGCAAGCGGGTGGTGGTGGCGGCGCATGGCAACAGCATCCGCGCCCTTGTGAAGTACCTCGACGGCATTTCCGACAACGACATCGTGGGCGTGAACATCCCCAACGGCATTCCGCTGGTGTACGAGCTCGATGCCGATCTGAAGCCGATCCGGCATTTCTACCTGGGCGACGCCGAGGCCGCGGCCAAGGCCGCCGCGGCGGTGGCCGCGCAGGGCAAGGCCTGAAACCGGCGATCCGTCACGACACCCCGGGGAATACCACTGCGCAGCCCCGGGAACCGAAGCATCTCGCCATGCTCCAAGGTGTATATTGACCCGAGAGGGTCTCGCAGGCCCTGCACGGGCTTTTTTACTGGGGTAATTCGATGGCAAAACAGGTGAGTCACAAGCTGAAGATCGCAGGCTGGGTGGCCATTGGCGTGGTGGCTGGTGCGCTGACCACGGTGCAGCTGCAGGCGGTGGCACGTGGCGCACTGGCGCCGCTGCCGCTGGAGGAACTGCAGCAGCTCGCTGCGGTCTTCGGCATGGTCAAGAGCGACTATGTGGAGCCGGTGGACGAGAAGAAGCTCATCTCCGAAGCCATTTCGGGCATGGTGGCGAGCCTGGACCCGCATTCCCAGTACTTCGACAAGAAGTCCTTCAAGGAATTCCGCGAGGGCACCAGCGGACGCTTCGTGGGCGTGGGCATCGAAATCACGATGGAGGACGGCCTGGTCAAGGTCGTGTCGCCGATCGAGGATTCCCCCGCATTCCGCGCCGGCCTCAAGACCGGTGACCTGATCACCAAGATCGACGACACGCAGGTCAAGGGCCTGAGCATCAACGACGCGGTCAAGCTCATGCGCGGGGAGCCCCGCACCAAGGTGCTGCTCAACATCTACCGCAAGGAAGAGAACCGCAGCTTCCCCGTGACGATCACGCGCGAGGAAATCAAGACGCAGAGCGTGAAGTCGCGCGTCGTGGAACCCGGTTACGCATGGGTGCGCGTCTCGCAGTTCCAGGAGCGCACGATCGAGGATTTCGCCCGCAAGATGGAAGACATCTACAAGGCGGACCCCAATCTCAAGGGCATGGTGCTCGACCTGCGCAACGACCCGGGTGGGCTGCTCGATGCGGCCGTCGCCCTGTCCGCCGCCTTCCTGCCCGAGAACGTCACCGTGGTGTCCACCAATGGCCAGCTGGAGGACAGCAAGTTCACGTACAAGGCCATTCCGCAGCACTACCTGCGCCGTGGCGGCAGCGACCCGATCAAGCGCCTGACCGACAACACCCAGGGCGCGCTTAAGCGCGTGCCGCTGGTGGTGCTGGTCAACGAAGGCTCGGCCTCGGCCAGCGAGATCGTCGCTGGCGCCCTGCAGGACCACAAGCGCGCCACCATCCTGGGCAGCCAGACCTTCGGCAAGGGCTCGGTGCAGACGGTGCGCCCGCTGGGTCCCGATACCGGCCTGAAGCTCACCACGGCGCGCTATTACACGCCTTCGGGCAACTCCATTCAGGCCAAGGGCATCGTGCCCGATGTGATGGTCGATGAAACGCCCGAGGGCAATGTGTTCGCCGCGCTGCGCACGCGCGAGGCCGATCTTCAGAAGCACCTGAACAACGGCACCGAGGCCGCCAAAGGCGATCAGGCCATGACCGACGCCCAGCGCGCCGCCGAACAGCAGCGCGACGAGGCCCGCGAAGCTGCGCGCAAGCGCCTGGAAGAGGAAGCCAAGAAGAACCCGAACCAGCGCCTTGTGCCCGAGTTCGGGACCGACAAGGACTTCCAGCTGACGCAGGCGCTCAACCAGCTCAAGGGCCAGCCGGTGCTGATCAGCAAGACGCTGTCGGTGCGCACCGAAGAGAAAAAAGAAAACTGATGGATGCCGCGGGCGCTCGCCGCCCGCGGCAACACCCTTGGACGACGCCCAGCTCCTGCGCTATTCGCGCCACATCCTGCTCAACGAACTCGGGGTCGAGGGCCAAGAGGCCCTGCTGGCTTCGAACGCACTGGTGATCGGCGCAGGCGGCCTCGGCTCTCCCGTGGCGCTGTACCTCGGCAGTGCCGGTGTCGGCCACATCACCCTGGTGGACCACGACACCGTCGACGAGACCAATCTGCAACGGCAGATCGCGCACAACCTGGCGCGCGTGGGCCACCTCAAGGCCGAATCGGCCCGGGAGGCGATCACCGCCATCAACCCGGACGTGCGTGTGACCACCGTCACCCAGCGGGCCGATGCGGCGCTGCTGGAGCAGCTGGTGTCGCAAGCCGACGTGGTGCTCGATTGCACCGACAACTTCGCCACCCGACACGCCATCAACCGCGCCTGCGTGCGCCATCGCAAGCCGCTGGTGTCCGGCGCGGCGATCCGCATGGATGGCCAGCTCAGCGTGTTCGACTCACGGACCCCGGGCAACCCGTGTTACGCCTGCGTGTTTCCCGAGGACGCCGGGGTGGAAGAGGCCCTGTGCGCCACCATGGGCGTGTTCGCGCCCTTGGTGGGCATCGTGGGCACGATGCAGGCGGCCGAGGCGCTCAAGCTGCTGACCGGCTTGGGCTCGCGCCTCACGGGCAAGCTGCTGATGATCGACGGCCGGGACCTGGCCTTCACGCCCATCTCGCTGCCGCAGAACCCGCAATGCGCGGTCTGCGGCGGCGCCCACTGAGCCCCCTTCCTCAGTCCGGCCGCTGGCAAGGGCCGTGGCGGCGCCGGAAGTCGCGCGGCAACTCGGCCGAGGCCTGGGCAAACAGGCCTTTTCGGCCCTGCCTGGCGCGCGCCTCCTCGGCCTGGAACGGGCCCAGGCTGCGGCGCCAGCGGTAAGACCAGGCATGACCTTGCGCCACCATCCAGGCGGCGATGTCGTCGTCCTGGTGCCTGATCCTGGCCAGCCCACGCCCGTAGTCGTCGCGGTGTCGAACGCTGACCGCCACCACCTGGTTCAACACCCGCCGGGCCAGGACATCGCGCGAGGCGGTGCCACCGGCCTGGCAGATTTCGGGCGCGTCGACGCCATCCAGGCGAAGCTTTTGGTAGCGGCCACCGTCCAGCGGCTTGACCCACAAGGTATCACCGTCAAACACGCGGGTGACCCGGGCGGCATACACCTCAGGTTGATCCGCCGCCTGCAGCGTCCCGGCGCTGGCCAGCGCCAGGAGAGCCCAGAGGACCGCCCGCCTCAACCCTTCTTGCCGCCCAGCACCAGCAGCGCTGCGCCGACCACGATGGCGCCGACGCCAGCCCACACCGGCACGTTGACGGTTTCCTTTTGCTTGACCGACAGCTCCAGCGGTCCCAGCTTCACGGCTTCCGTGTCCTTGGTGTAACTGAAGCTGCCGTAGACCAGGCCGAGCACACCGGCGACGATAAGAACGATACCGACCAGCTTGGCTGCATTCATGGGGATTCCCTCGATGGCTTGTGCTTCCGCCGGCCGACCCCAGTGTCGGCGGCGCAGCGCAAGCGCCGATGATGCACCAAGTGCGGACTCCCGGTGCGCGACCCGGCTCAGGGCGCCGAACAGCGCGGCCGCCCAGGCAAGGCCAGACCGCGGCTTCAAGCCTGCCCGGGATCGCCGGATGCCATCAGATCTGGACCGCATCCCGCCCACCAGAGCTGCGCCACGAAAGGGCGCAGACGGGCGAAGGCTGGCGTTGCAGCGACATGGCGAACGACTTGTGCCCCATCGCCGCCGCGCGCTCAAGGCGCCGGTCTTCAGGCGACGGTGGTCGGGCTCAGCAGCGCGTCCAGGCGGCGCAGGCCGGCAACGGTCTGCAGGCAGGCCTGAGCGGCTTCGGTGCCTTTGACGGCAAAGTGGCGCAGGAAGTACTTCCGGTGCTCGGCATGTTCGTGGAAATGGTGCGGCGTGAGCACGGCCGAGATCATCGGCACGCCGGTGTCGAGCTGCACATCCATGAGCGCCTGCACCACCGTCTGCGAGACGAAGTCGTGGCGGTAGATGCCGCCGTCGACCACCAGCGCGCTGCCGACGATGGCGGCGTAGCGGCCAGAGCGGGCCAGCCGCTGGGCGTGCAGCGGGATCTCGAATGCACCGGGCACATCGAAGACATCGATGGCCTCGGCACCGAAGCCCGCTTGGGCCATTTCGGCGAAGAAAGCGTCGCGCGCCTGGTGAACGATGTCGGCGTGCCAGGCAGCTTCGACGAACGCAAAGCGAAGGCCGGCGGGAAGGTGAAGGTGGTGGGAAGACTCGGTCTGATTCATGGTGTCCTCAAAAAAAGGAGGGGCCAACAAATCAGGGCGCACAAGCGCACGCGCCACCGGCACGCGAGCGCGCACGGAGGAGCCTGGCTCGCGCTCTCTTTCATCCGGACTGTCAAGCGGGTCGGTCAGACCCGCTTCTTACCGTCGGTCCCGGGATCTCACCGGGTCTGCTGACCCCCTGCGCCGGACGGACCGGCGCAGGGGCGCTCGCGGCACTCGTGCGGTCGTGTCGCCACGCCGCCATCACCGCCGGTGGGGAGTTTCACCCCGCCCTGAGAACGCTTGTGTGCGGCGCGAACGCCGTACCCGATGCATTCTAGGCAGTGCCGCATTCCCGCGCAGTCGCACGGTTACCCGATCTTCAGGCGGTGACGATCCAGCCCTCGAGTGGGTCGAACGCCGGCAAGCCCCAGCGCGGCAGGCCGGCGCGGTGCTGCTGTTCCGCCCAGGCGGCCTGCAACAGGCAGAGCACGGCGTCCAGGCGATCGCCGCTGGCGTCGTCGGCCAGCGCATCGCGCTGGGCGTGCGTCAGCCTCAGGCGCAGGCCCACGGCCTGCAGCAGCGGGGCCTGGCCGTTCTCCAGCGCGTTGATGAGCGTCTTGCGGGCGATCAGGCGCTCGGCCGTCTGTTTGGCCTTGTCGTCGCTCTTGTACGACACCGCGCCCAGCACGCTGCGCGCGAGCAGGCCCGGATAGGCCTCCAGCCCCACACGGCTGCCATCACCCTCGCACAGGCCCGGCAGGGTGACGCCAGCGGCGATCAGGCGCGGCACGCCCGCGTGCAGCATGAAGGCCACCGGGGGATTGACCCACTTCATGCTCGGGCTGGAGCCGGCGGGGCCGTCGGTGGCCCGGTGCGCGAACTTGCCGCCCACGGGCCGCGCATCGCAGAAAGCGGCAAAGGCCTCGCGAATCGACTCACGGCTCAGGCTGCCATAGTGCGCCATGCAGCCCAGCCAATCGGTGGGCCAACCCAAGGTGGTGACGAGTTCGCGAGGCAGACCGAAGGGCAGATCGAAGCCGCCCACCCAGCGGCCCGGTGCCGCGAGGCGCTCGCTCCAGGCCTCGAGCGACTCGAAGTGCTCCACCCCCTGGAGTACCACGCGGCCCCGGTCGGCCTGGCCCACGGCGAGGGTGATGGGCTTGCGCCGGCTCGGCGCGCTGCTGAAGTCGCAGCCCAGCAGCTGAAAGCCCGCCACTTCACGCATGGCCGCCGCTCACCCGAGGGCCAGCGCGGTCACGCCGGCGGCGATGCACAAGGCACCAAAGATGCGCGCCACGCGGTCACCTTCGCCCAGCAAGTGGCCGCCGATCAGTGCCGCGAACAGCATGGACACTTCGCGCGCCGGCGCGACGTGCGACAGCGGCGCTTCGCGCATGGCGTAGAGCACCAGCACATAGGCGATGGGGCTGACCACGGCCACGAGCAACGCGTAACGCCACTGCACGCGCCAAAGCTGTCTGGCCGTGGGCAGGTCGCGCAGCACGGCAGGCGCCAGCAGCCCAACGCGCACGAAGTTGCCCATGTAGTCGACCAGAATGGGCGACATCAGCAAAACCTTGACCGCATAGCCATCCACCACGGTGTAGGAGGCGATGAACACACCGGTGAGCACGCCGTAGACCATGCCCTTGTGCACGCGCCGCCGCGCCACCGGGTCGTGTGCAGCGCGCAGCAGGCCAGGGCCACCGGCGATCAGGAACACGCCGCCCACCACGCCCAGGATGCCCACAGCGCCCAGCGCCGAGATGCGCTCACCCAGGAAGACGATGGCCACCAGCGAGGACAAGAGCGGCCCCGAGCCCCGCGCCATGGGGTAGACCACGGTGAGGTCGGCCTTGCGGTAACCGCGCAGCAGGATCACGTAGTAGATGACGTGCAGCACGCCGCTGGCCACCACGAACGCCCATTCCGTCGCGCCCCAGCGCGGCACCTCCTCGCGGCCCAGCCACCAGCCCAGCGGCGCCCACACCAGCATCATCAGAAAGGCGTTGAAGAAAGCGAAGCGCGCGTCGCCCGCGGCCTTCTTGGCGACGATGTTCCAGCCGGCGTGGATCAGGCCTGCCAGCACGATGAGACAGAACGCGTTGAACGACATGCAGCGTCAGAAGAAGCCAAGCCCCAGGGGCACAGAGGGTCCGGCTGCGCCGGCCCGAGGTGCCGTTCCCCCTCGAGGCGCCGCGCAGCAGCGCATGGGGGAGATCCTCAAGCTCTGCCGATGATGCTGGCGGTGGCCATCAGCTCTTCGAGCAGGGCCAGCGAAACCCGGCCCGAGACGGCGTAAGGATCGAACTCCGGGCGTTCGGAGTACTTCAGGACGATGGAGGTGTTGAGCTTGGAAAGATTGACCTGGCCCATGGTCCAGCCACCGAAGCGGCGCTCGGTGATCTCTTCGTAGTGCAGCAGCACCACCTCGGTGTGGCGCGGGTCGGCCACGATGTGGTTGTAGAGGTTGTTCACGGCATTGCGGCCGCCCTCGATGGCCTGAAGGAACACGCCGCCGCCGTAGCAAAGCACGCCGGTGATGCCGTTGCCCAGGTTGTGGGTGCGCGACGACTCCAGGATGGATTCGATGGCTTTGGCGGAGTCCTTGTCGACAGCGCGGCTGACGTAGAGCAGGCGTACCAGCATTTTGTGCCTCAGGATTGACGGGGGATGAGGGCCAGGAATTCGCGGCGCAGGTTGGGGTCCTTGAGAAACACGCCGCGCATGACCGAATTGATCATCTTGCTGTGCATGTCCTTCACGCCACGCCAGGCCATGCAGTAGTGGCTGGCCTCCATCACCAGCGCCAGGCCGTCGGGCTGGGTTTTCTCCTGGATCAGGTCGGCCAGCTGCACCACGGCCTCTTCCTGGATCTGCGGGCGGCCCATGATCCACTCGGCCAGGCGAGCGTACTTGGACAGGCCGATCACGTTGGTGTGCTCATTGGGCATGACGCCGATCCAGATCTTGCCGATGACCGGGCAGAAGTGGTGGCTGCAGGCACTGCGCACCGTGATCGGGCCGACGATCATCAGCTCGTTGAGGTGCTCGGCATTGGGAAATTCGGTGATGCTCGGAGCCTTCACATAGCGGCCGTTGAACACCTCCTTGAGGTACATCTTGGCCACGCGGCGCGCGGTGTCGCCGGTGTTGTGGTCGTTCTCGGTGTCAATGACCATCGCATCGAGCACGCCCTGCATCTTCTCGGTCACTTCGTCGAGCAGTTTCTCCAGCTCGCCTGGCTGGATGAACTCGGCGATGTTGTCGTTGGAGTGAAAGCGCTGGCGTGCGGCCTTCACGCGCTCGCGGATCTTGACGGAGACGGGCACGCCGTGGTCGTCGTCGGGGGAGGCTGCGGGGGTCATGTCGGATGCGGTTTTCGTCAGCATGGGGCATGCTAACACCGGACTTCCCAGGACTGCCCGGCCTGGGGGCATTGCGCAATGGGCCTCAGCCGCCCATGCCGGCCAGCAGTTGCTCCAGGTCCTGCAGGGTATTGGCCTCGTGCAGCGGCTTGTCGTCGCGGATGCGCTGCATGCGGGGAAAACGCAGCGCCACGCCGCTCTTGTGGCGCGAGCTGCGCGCAATGCCCTCGAACGCGAGCTCGAACACCAGCGTGGGCCGCACACTGCGCACGGGGCCGAACTTCTCCAGAGTGTTCTGGCGGATGACCGCGTCCACCGCCTTGAACTCCTCATCGGTCAGGCCCGAATAGGCCTTGGTGAACGCCACGAGCTGCAGGCCACCGGGGTCGGCCGGGCGGCGTTGCGCGATGGCTTCGACCACCGCCTGCGCCTCGGCCGCATCCACCGGCGGGCGGTTCCACACTGCAAAGGTGTAGTCGGTGTAGACCGAGGCGCGGCGCCCGTGGCCGGCCTGGGCGTAGATCAGCACGCCGTCGATGGTCAGCGGGTCGATCTTCCATTTCCACCACGCCAGCAGACCCGGGCCCTCGCCGCGCTTCTGCCGTCCTGTGCCGTAAGCGCTTTCGCGGTGCTTGAGCATCAGCCCTTCCACGTCCAGCGGGCGCGCCTGCGCGCGCCAGCGCGCCAGCTCGGCCCAGTCTCTGGCTGGTATCAGGGGCGAGAGCCACAGGTGCGGACCAGGGGTGTCGTTGAGCGCGGCGACCAGGGCCTCCAGGCGCAGGCGGCGTTCGTGCTGCGGTACCTGGCGCAGGTCGTCGTGCCCGGCTTCGAGCAAGTCGTAGGCCATGAAACTGACCGGCGCTGCGGCCAGCACCTTGGGGCCCAACGTCTTGCGCCCGATGCGCTGCTGCAGCAGGGCAAACGGCGCAGGCCCCCCCGATCGGTCGCTGCCGGGAAGCCGGGGCGTGGCCGGCTCGCCGTCGTCCCATACCAGGATCTCGCCGTCCAGCACGGTACCGTCGGGCCATCGCTGTGCGAGCGCCTGCAGCTCGGGGAAGCGCTCGCTCATCAGTTCTTCGCCGCGAGACCACACCCAGACCTGCCCGGCGCGCTTGACAATCTGGCCCCGGATGCCATCGAATTTCCACTCGGCCAGCCAGTCGCTCGCGGGGCCTAGGCGGGCTTCCATCGTCTGGGCCGTGCCTGCGCTCGCCATCTCCATGGGCAGGAGATCGTCGCCGGCCTCCGCGTTGAGCGGACTGGCCAGGAAGAAGGGGTAGGGCAGACTGGGATCGCGGCCCCCCTGGCCCTCGCCGGCCGCTTCGGCTGGCGCGACCAGGGCGCGGTATTGGGCAGGCGTGGGCAAGCGTTTGCTGTCGGTGAAGCCCATCATGCGCGCGGCCACCAGCTTGGCGTCCAGCCCGGCGTGCAAGGCGATGGCGCGCTGCACCAGCAGCTTGCTCACCCCCACCCGAAAGCCCCCGCCCACCAGCTTCACCAGCAGGAAGCGCCCGGCGGCGTCGAGTTCGCGCCACCACGCACCCAGGGCCATGGCCACGGCCTCGTCCCCCTGTCCACGCAGGGGCAGCAGCCGTTCCTCCATCCACTCGCTCAGCCGTGTCTCCATGCCTTGGGCCTGCTGCGGCAAGGGCAGCACCAGCGCAATCGTCTCGGCCAGATCGCCCACCGCCTGGTAGCTGGCCTCGAACAACCACTCGGGCAGACCCGAGGCGGCGATGGCCTGCGCGCGCAATTGCGCCGTCTTGATGAGCTGGCGCGGCTTGCCGCCGGCCAGAAAGTACACGGCCCATGCTGCATCGGCGTCGTCCACTTCAGCCAGGTAGCGTCGCAATGCAGCCACCTTGGCGTTGGTCGCGGTGGTCGCGTCCAGTTCGTCGAACAGGGCCGCGAAACGCTTCATGCGCCGGCCTCGGTCTCGTCGCCGTACTCGGTGTCGAAGCTTTCGGCCTGCAGGCCCTGTTCCTGCAGGTAGCGGACCAGCACCGGGACACTGCCGTGCGTGACGATGACGCGCTCCGCCCCGCTGGCACCGATGGCGCTGAGCAGGCCGGGCCAGTCGGCGTGGTCGCTGAGCACGAAGCCGCGATCCAGGCCGCCGCGCCGCCGCCAGCCGCGCACCTGCATCCAGCCGCTGGCAAAGGCGTCGGAAAAATCACCGAAGCGCTTGATCCAGGGGGTGCCCAGCGCCGAGCCCGGGCACAGCACCAATGCGCGGCGCAGGGTGGCGGGGTCGCTGATCTCGCTCACCTGCAGCGTGTCGGGCAACGGAACGCCGGCCGCGCGGTAGGCGCGGTTCAGCGGCTCCACCGCGCCATGGCACACGATGGGACCGATGGAGGCGTCCACCCCGGCAAGAATGCGCTGCGCCTTGCCCAGGCTGTAGCAGGACAGCACGCTGGCGCGGCCGGTGCTGGCGTTGTCCTGCCACCAGCGGTTGATCTCGCCAAACAACTCGGCATCGGAGCGCCAGCGGTAGATCGGCAGGCCAAAGGTGGACTCGGTGATGAACACGTCGCAACGCACCGGCTCGAACGGGGCGCAGGTGCGGTCGGGCACGGCACCGGCGGGCGTGGTCCGGTAGTCGCCGCTGGCGACCCAGACGCGCCCCTGGTGCTCCACCCTCACCTGGGCGGAGCCGAGCACGTGGCCCGCCGGGTGCAGCGAAAGCCGAACGCCGTGGTGCTCCACCGCCTCGCCATAGGCCAGGCCCTGAAGGCGAATGTCCGCCCCCAGCCGCGAGCGCAGCAAGCCCTCGGACACTGCGGTGGCCAGGTAGTGCGCATGGCCGGTGCGCGCGTGGTCGGCATGGGCGTGCGTGATGACGGCGCGCTCCACGCGGCGCCAGGGGTCGATGTAGAAATCGCCCGGTGGACAGTACAGCCCCTCGGGCCGCTGGACGATCAGGTCCAAGCCACCCCCCACCTCGCCTCACGCCACTCGCAACGAGAGCGGCACCCCTCACCAGAGCCACCCAGGGCCGGCCACGCAGAAGGAAAGTCACGCCACGGCGCAGGGGCGAGTTTCATTTCAGTACCGATGACCGGTCACGAACAAGGTCATCCGCATGACGGCAAAGGCAATGCGGTCGAGCTGGCGCTGCACCCAGGGGCGCCGGTTGAGGGCGCTGGCGTCGATCAACTCGCCGGTGCGTTGCAGCAGCCCGTCGAGATGGGCGTGCAGCAGGCTGGAGAAACGCCGGTCGCTGGTCATCACATTGGCCTCGCGCGCCAGCAGCATGGACAACGGGTCGAGGTTGGTGGACCCCACGGTGGACCAGCGCCGGTCCACCACGGCGACCTTGGCATGCAAGGCGCTGGGCGCGTACTCGTGGATCTCGATGCCCGCGTCCACCAGCCGCTGGTACACCGGGCGCGCCGCGCGGTACTGCAGGAAGTGCTCGTAGCGCCCCTGCAGGAGCAGGCGCACGCGCACGCCACGGGCGGCGGCCATCGTGAGCGCGCGGCGCAGCTTGCGCCCGGGGATGAAGTAAGCATTGGCGATCACCACTTCCTGCCGCGCCTCGCCAATGGCTTTCAGGTAAGCACGCTCGATGTCGTGCCGGTGGGTCACGTTGTCGCGCAGCAGCAGCGTGGCGCGCGCCCCATCCACCCCCAGCGGGGACGGCGCAGACTCGCCATCGGCGCCCTGCCCTCCCGCGTCCTCCTGCGCCTCGGCCAAGGCTTCGATTTTCTGCAGCAGGCGGGAGAAATCGCCCACCGGGCGCGAGGCCCGCAGCGCGTCCCAGGCGGCCTTGAACTCCCGCTGGCGCACGCGCCGGGCCGCCAGGGTGCGCCACCAGAGCTGTTCCATGGTGTCCACCATGTCCTCCACCAGGGGGCCGGCCACGCGCAGCGCGAAGTCCAGCCGGGGCGCGGTCAGCCGGCCCAGCGCGACGTCGTCCTGGTCGTCGATGATGTTGATGCCGCCACAGAACCCCACCACCCCATCGACCACGCAAAGCTTGCGGTGCAGCCGACGCCAGTTGCGTGGCGCCAGCAGCCCCAACCGGCCCAGCGGCGCATAGATGCGCATCACCACACCGGCCTCGGCAAAGCGGCGCTGCCACTCCTGGGGCACCGCGGGGGTGCCCACGCCATCGATGAGCAGCCGCACCACGACGCCGCGCCGCGCCGCGCGCTCCAGCGCCTCGGCCACGCCGAGGGCCGAGCCTGCGAACTCGAAGATGTAGGTCTCCAGATGCACCACCATGCGCGCTGCGTCCATCGCTTCGACGAGCGCGGGAAAAAACTCCGCACCGCCTTGGAGCAACAGCAGCTGGTGGCCCCTTCGCATAGATGCGTGCCGCGCGCTTGCCGAACGAAGGGGCGCCGCGCTCACAGTTCGAGCTCGGCGATCAGCGGCAGGTGGTCCGACATGCGCGACCACACCCGGCCGTGCGGCACGTGGGCCGACACCGGCCGCAGGCCGCGCGCGAAGATGCGGTCCAGGTGCAGGAGCGGCAGTCGCGAGGGATAGGTGGCCAGGCGGATGCCCTCGAAGGTGCGCAGGTCGAGTGCCGCCATGGGACGCAGCAGTTGTGCACCCCAGTCGTTGAAGTCGCCCGCCACCACCAGCGGCGCGCTTAACGGCACGGCGGTGGCGATGTACTCGCCCAGGCGCTGCACCTGGCGCTCGCGGCTGGCGTGGATCAGCCCCAGGTGCACCACCACCACATGCACATCGGCACCATCGACCAGCAACTGCACATGCAACAGGCCGCGCTGCTCGAAGCGATGGTCGGACACGTCGGAGTGCTTGATGTCGATCACCGGCCAGCGCGAGAGCAGTGCGTTGCCGTGTTCGCCATGGCGCGTGATCGCGTTGGTCCGGTAGACCGATTCGTAACCCTCGGGCGAGAGATAGCCCGCCTGATCGAGTTCGGGCCATCGGGTGAAGTGCTTTTCGAGCTTGCGGTTGTGGCGCCGCACCTCCTGCAGGCACACAATGTCGGCATCGAACTGCTCCACCGCATGGGCGATGTTGTGGATCTCCAGCCGGCGCCCCGGCCCGATGCCTTGCACGCCTTTGTGGATGTTGTAGGTCGCGATCCTGACGATGCTCATGGGCAAATCATGCCACCAAGGCGCGGCAGCCAGCCAATGGCCTCGGCGTTGGATGGGGAGAAGCAGCGCTCGGCGGCCTGCGTCCAGGGAAGCCACACCTGGCTGCGGTG
>NZ_JAHCKK010000027.1 GCF_026125825.1 Hydrogenophaga sp.
GCTCAGGACGGCGCCCGCACCGAGGCCGCGCGCCTGGCGGCCGAGCGCGCGGAACACGAGGCCAAGCGCGAAGAGCGCCTGCGCGCGATCGGCCGGCAGCTGGACGAGGAGCGCGCCCGGCGCGACGCAGCCGATGCGGCGGCGCTGCGCGACCCACAAGGGAGCCCCCTGCGCCGGGGCCGCCTGTTCGGGCTGGTGGACAACAACGAGGAACTGGTGCGCTATGCCGAGGCCTGGGCGCGCAAGATCCAGCTCAACAGCAACACCTTCGAAATGGTGCGCGAGGCGGTGAAGCAGCCGCACAGCAACCCGGTGGTGACGGTGGCGATCCGCGCCGATGGCTCGGTGGAGTCGGTCACATTCGTGCGCACCAGCGGCGTGCCGGCGATCGACGAGGCGGTGACCCGCATCATCCAGAGCCTGGCGAACTACCCGGCGTTCTCACCCGCCCTCTCGCGGCAGTACGACGTGGTGGAGATCCGCCGCACCTGGCATTTCGACGTGGCGATCCGGCTGTACTGATTTCCGGGTCCACCGTGCCGACGGGTGGGCAACCGCACGTCGTTGCGGAAACACAAAGGCGCAATACCGCAAGCCGATCTCCTAATCAATTTGAGGATGCGACTGGAAGGGAAAGCCCTCACCATAGGCAAACGTTTCTTTGCCAGGAGGAGCCATGGTGCGCATTCATCGATCTCCCTGGGGCTTACCCTCCGCCTTCACTTTCAGCCTACTGGCCTGCGCCATGCTCGTGGGGTGCGTGTCCACCAACCCGAGGTCTGCCCCCACCCTCGGCACCATGGAGGGAGCGCGGACTTTCCTCCAAAAGGATTGCGTGGTCGCAAAAATCAGCGACCACACAGCCACCGCAGCGCAACCAGGGGGCGCTGAAGCGGGGGCGTTCGCGGGGCTGCTCGTGAATCTGGCGCCATCCATCGTGGAGCATCTGGTCGATTTCGTCGCAGCGTATGCGGAACAACGGGGCCGCGGATATTCGTCAACCTCCACCGCGGCGGGCTCCGCTGTCTTGCCGGCGGGGTCGATCAAAGGGTGTCTGATTTATGTCGCGGGTGCGTTTGGCGACAAGTTGGAAGACGCTCCAGGCGCTGATTGGGCTCCCGACAAGCTGCGGCAGTTGGGCTTGGTACGCAGGCCCGACGTCTATGTGGAATGGGTCGTTCACAGCTTGGACAGCGCCGGCACGAACGTGACGCTCACCCCGGTTCATCTCGATTTCTTCAAACCCCAATCGGCGCACTCCAGCGAGCCCGCTCGCAAGAATCTGTCGTTTGTCGTCGAATTGAGCGCCCCGACGCTGAGCCCTCCTGCGTCGCTGTCTCATGGTGGCCCGCCACCGGCAGCACCGGCCGCAGGTGGTGGCCCTGCCAATGCCAAGCCTGTGCCCAAGGCGCCAGCAGCTGCTATCGGAACCGCGATAGCCGCCTTCCCCGTTACGTTTGGAACGATCCGTGTTGGCTCGCGGTTTCATGCCAGCTCTCTGGCAGGGATGACCGCGCCGATGCAGCAAATCGGCACGGTGACATACGCGAACCTGTTGGTGACGGCGGTGGAAACGGAGGACGGGGGCGATTTTCTTCTGAAGTTTGCAGAGTTCGTCACCAAGAACAAGGCCAAGATCAATGAGCCTCTGATTTCGCGCCTGCAGGAGATCATCGGCAAAAGCAATGGGGATGACTGACCATGCGCCCGTCTTCGTTCGCATGCGTCCTGCTGGCTCATCTGCCCGCAGCGCAAGCCCAGATGCCCCCCGACCTGCCGATCTGGATGTCAAGCGAGGCGAGCAGGCCCGGCATTCAAGCTGAGGTCACCAATCTCTATCAGACGCTGTATGAGCTGTACAAGGCCAATGGCAAGTTGATCACGAGAAAGGCGCTCCTCAAGACCGAGGCAGGAGCCAGCATCATGGAGATGGTCGGCAGCGAAGGTCTGTACATTGGCCAGGGCGAGAATTTCCCCGCGGCGCTGAATATGCTTTTGTGCGAGCTCAATGGGCCGCTGTGCGAGGTGAGGCCCCGGCCGCGCGGCGCGCCTAGAGTGCAATGGCGTTCGCTGAGGGATGCGGAAGTCCTCATTCCGGACATCAGGCTCGGCTACGAGGAACTGATCCAGGTTTACCCCAAGAAGAAGGGGGACAGAATCAGTTCCATCGTGGTGAAGGACCGCGGCGGATGCGAGAGCTACGACGCACAGTGCGAGGCCAAGATCCGGCATCTCAATATCGATGCGAGGAAGCTGCGCAACGAGTATCGCGGAGATATTCTGGTGCCATCGGCGAGTTACAGCACGCCGCTGCCATTGGACAAGCCCATGGCAGATGCCATTCTTAATGGCGGCATCGTTGAGCTGGGTGTAAGCCCGTCCACAGCGGACCGCTTCCTGGGCAATGTGGTGATGCCTCCGGCCGCCGTGAAGATCAACCAGAGTGCGGCCACGGGCACCATGCAGGATCTGACGAAGGAAAAGCTCCTGGCACTCATCAAGTATCACCGCGTGAACGGCGAGCTCCTCGACAAGCGCCTCGCCATCAGTCTGATTGACTCCCGGCCTTACCTGGATCATTGCGACTTCGACTTCAAGCAGCAGTTCAAGGAAGCGTCGCAGCTTTTCGAGCTGGATGCCGAGAACCTGCTGCCACAGGCCGTCACGGCGAGCGACAGCCAGAAGGTCTGTGGTGAAAGAAGCTCGAAGGAGGTACTGGCATCTGAGCACGGCACCCATTTGCTCGGTCTTTGGTTCTCGCGCCCTGGCGCCAAGACGGGACAAGGAATGCTGCCGTATGAAAGGACCCATCTGGGGGTTGGAACGGTGGACTACAGCCGGATGACCCAGCATGCGTACTACACGAAGGTGGGCACCCTGATTCAACAGATGGCCAGCAAGTACAGCGTCGTCAATCTGAGCTGGGGCGTGACCGCGAGCCTGCCCTTGAGCAGCCAAGGCAACCTGTCCATGCGTCCCCGCAAGGACCCGGTAGCCGAGGCGATCATGAGGCCCGCGCAAACGGGCCGCAGCAGCGTTCTGTTCGTCGTGGCTGCGGGAAATGACAATCGCAGGCTTGACGACGGTGCCTGCGACATCACACCGGTATGTGGCCCCAAGGATCGCGCGCATGTGCTGACGGTTGCGGCGCTCTCGAACGACGATGACGACCCGAAGATCGGATCGCGTTCAAACCATGGGCACCAGATCGACATTGGCGTGCCAGCGGAAAATCTCTGGAGCACGATTCGAGGCCACTTGGCGGGAAGAGCCTCGGGCTCTTCGCAGGCGGCGGCCACGGCGGCGGCGGCCGCAAGCATGCTCATGTATGCCACTGACATGAAACCTTCGCAGGCAAGAAATCGCCTGATCTACACCTCGGATCTGACGCCCCAGTTGCAGGAGGATGGTGGAAAGCTGTTCGGCGGGCGTTTGAATTTCGCTCACGCGCTCGACATCGATGTGGCCAGGGTGGTGTTCGATGGCAGAGAAGTGAAAGGCACAGTGGACTTTTATGTGTCCAGCAAGGCGAGCACGGACCCTATTCTGGTGATCCGCACCGGATATGACTCTGTGAAGATTCCGATGGGGCAGGTCAAGCGCCTCTATCGCAACCACTCGAAGGATTTATCTCGCCCTTACACGGTTTTCTACATAGAGCCCAAAGCGCGCGGAGCGCGGCTGACGCGGGTGGATGGCACGCTCACGAATGAAACCCTGGCCCTCAACGTCGATGTCACCCAACCCGGCAAGCGCATGGAATCGTACACACTGAGGCACATCGATGACTACATTGCGATGGTTCCGCAGGTCCAGTAAGTACAAGGCGTTGGCAACGGGATTCGGCCTGCTTCTCCTCGGCCTCGTGGTATGCGAGGAGAACAGGGCGCAGGCCATCGCACCCGTCGTTGGAGAAACCCAGAGCCGTTTGGTCAGCTTGCGCGTGGCGAACGATCCCTCCGGCGTGCTCTGGTCCGTGGACCTGCCCTACCCCGGAGCAACGGCGGGTTCGGGTGTGTTTGTCGGCGTGCGCGATCTTGAGTTACCGCCAGGCTCCACGCTTGTCGTGAGGCGACCGAATTCGACCGTTCCAGAGCTTGAGATAAAGGCTGAGGGTGCCCGTACCGGGCCTCATTGGGTTCCTGTGATGGGCTCGTCCGCCGTCGTGGTCGAGGCAATAGGGAACGTGAGCGGCACACCGTGGTTGCGAATGCAATTGGAGTTCGGAATCGCCATTCCACGCGGACGGCCATTCAGCTTTCGGGACCCACCCCGCTTTGAGCCTCTCAACACGCTGAGCCCGTCTCAATACCAGGAAACGGGGAAAAGCGTTGCAGCGGTTTATTGGGTGAACGGGGCGCAATGGCGCGTGTGCTCGGGCTTCATGGTGAGCCGCCATCACTTCGTGAGCAACCATCACTGTGTGGCGACGGCCACGGACTGTGAGAGTGCGCGGGTGATCTTTGACTACCGCGAGCAGCCAGATCGGGTCGAGCCCGGTCGCTGGTTTGCATGCAAGCGCGTCTTGGACAACACCGCGGTCCAGGCCTTCGACGTGGGCGTGCTTGAGATTGACGTACCAGCAGGTATCACGAACCCGCCCGTGCCGCTGATGATTTCAGAAGTTGGATTGCAGCAAGGACAACCACTGGCCCTGCTCCAACACCCCTTTGGCTGGCCCATGAGATTGGTGCGGGAAGGTTGCGACGTAGCCAAGTGGCCCGCGAAATCACCCACTGAAGGGTCAATGGCAGATTTCGGGCATCGGTGCGACACAGCCGATGGAAGCTCGGGCTCTCCCGTTCTCGATAAGCAAGGCAAGGTGGTCGGCATTCACCACTGGGGTTTCGTCGAAGAACCGGGCTATCACGACCTGAACAGGGCCATCAGGATCGAGGGACCGGTGTTTCGTTTTCTGTCGAAGCTCAAGGAGCAATGACTTTAGGCAAAGCGCACCTCGGATGGCTCACGCCGCCGCGATCTGCCGCAGCGCCTGCTCGAACACCGCGGCAGGCTGGCCGCCGGAGATGAGGTGCTTGTCGTTGATGATGACGGCCGGCACGGAGTGGATGCCGTGGCTGGTGTAGAAGGCTTCGCGCTCGCGCACGTCTTTGGCGTATTCGTCACCGGCAAGGATGGCCTTGGCACGCGCTTGGTCCAGCCCGGCTTCGCGCACGCAGCCGAGCAGCACATCGTGGTGGCCCATGGCTTCGCTGCGGGTGTGGCAGGCGGCCAGGAGCGCTTTCTTGAGCGCGTGCTGCTGGCCGGGCGCGCCTTCTTCGCCGGCCCAGTGCAGCAGGCGGTGGGCGTCGAAGGTGTTCCAGATGCGGCCCCGCCCTTCGGGATTGAAGGCGAAGCCCACCTCGGCGCCGCGCGCCCGGATGGTGTTGCGGATCTGCGCCTGCTGCTCGGGCGTGGAGCCGTACTTCTCGGCGAGGTGTTCACCGATGTCCTGGCCTTCGGGGCCCATCTTGGGATTGAGTTCGAAAGGCTGGAAGTGCAATTCGGCCGACACGTCGCCTTGCAGTTTCTGCAGGGCTTCTTCGAGCGCGCCCAGGCCCACGGCGCACCAGGGGCAGGACACGTCGGACACGAAATCGATCTTGAGGGGGGTGGTGTTCATGGCTGCCATGGTAGGCCGGGGGCCAAGCCCGTGGCCGGCTCAGGGGCTTGCGCCACAATGTTGCTTTCTCAACACGCCCCGCCCCACCTGCCGCTCTATGACCGACCGCTACGCCGTTCTCGGCCACCCCATTGGCCACAGCAAGTCGCCCCTGATCCACACCGAGTTCGCCCGCAGCACGGGGCAGGACCTGGTCTACACCGCCATCGAGACGCCGCTGGACGGTTTTGCGGACACGGTGCTGGGCTTTCGGGCCAGCGGCGGGCGCGGGCTGAACGTGAGCCTGCCGTTCAAGCTGCAGGCCTTCGAGATCGCTACGGAGCCGAGCGAGCGCGCGCGGCTGGCCGGTGCGGCCAATTGCCTGAAGTTCGAGGGCGAGCGCATCCTGGCCGACAACTTCGACGGCGTGGGCCTGGTGAACGATCTGCAGCGCAACCTGGGCGTTGCAATCAAGGGCCGGCGCGTGCTGCTGCTGGGCGCAGGCGGCGCCACGCGCGGCGCGCTGCTGCCCATCGCGGCGCAGCAGCCGGCGCTGTTGTCGGTGGCGAACCGCACGCCCGAGAAGGCGCACGCGTTGCGCCATGATTTCGCGGCCCATGTCCCGCTGCAGACCGGCGGCTACGACACGCTGCTGGGCCAAAGTTTCGACGTGGTGATCAATGCGACGTCGACCGGGCTTTCGCAAGAGGCGCTGCCGCTGCCGGAGGGCCTCTTCGCCCCCGGCGCGCTGGCGTACGACATGGTCTATGGCAAGGGCCTCACGCCTTTCCTGCGGCAGGCCAGGGCCGCGGGTGTGGAGCGCGTGGCCGACGGCGTGGGCATGCTGGTGGAGCAGGCGGCCGAAGGGTTTCTGTGGTGGCGCGGCGTGCGCCCCGACACCCAGCCCGTGGTGCGCCAGCTCACCGTGCCGCTGGTTTGAAGGCCCGCCACTTCCTGCAACTGGTCGGCCTGTCGGCGCTCTGGGGCGCGTCGTTCCTGTTCATCCGCGTGGCGGTGCCAGAGATCGGGCCGCTGGTGCTGGCGGGTTGCCGCGTGGCGCTGGCCGGGCTCACGCTGGCGCTGATCATGCGCGGGATGAAGCAGCAGTGGCCGTGGCGCTACTGGCGCGAGCTGCTGTTGATGGGGGGTCTGTCGGTGGCATTGCCCTTCCTGCTGTATGCCTGGGCCGGGCTGCGCCTGCCGGCGGGCTACAGCGCCTTGCTCAACACCACGGCCGTGCTCTTCGGCACGCTCGCCTCCAGCTGGTTCAAGGAAGACACGCTCACAGTGCGCAAGCTGCTGGGCTGCGCGTGCGGCTTCGTCGGCGTGGGCCTGATCGTGCGGCTTGGCCCGGTGCAGCCGGACGCGGCCACGATCGCGGCGGCGCTGGCTTGCGTGCTGGCCGCCGCGTGCTACGGCTGCTCCACGCCGCTGATGAAGCGGGCCACCACACGCATGCAGCCGCTGGCGATCGCGGCGGGCATCCACGCAGGCGCGATGGTGCTGGTGCTGCCTGGCGCGCTCTGGGCCTGGCCGCAGGCCACGTTCACCCCCACCGGCATGGCGGCCGTTCTGGTGATGGGGGTGGTCACCTCGGGGCTGGCCTATTGGGCGCACCTGCGCATCATCCGGCACGTGACGCCGGTGGCGGCGATGAGCCCGGTGTTCCTGATCCCGGTGTTCGGCGTGACCTGGGGCCACCTCTTCCTGGGCGAAGCGCTGTCGCCGGGCATTTTCGTGGGCGGCGCGCTGGTGCTGCTGGCCTCGGCGTTGGTGACGGGATTCAACCCGCTGCGGCGCAACCCGCCAGTGCCCTAGACCAGGGCGTCGGCGAAGGACCTGCCCAGCTCCACGGCCAGGGCATCGCGGAAGGCTTCGAAGGCCTTGAGGCGGCGCACCGAGGGGCGGTAGACCATGCCCGCGACGTAGCGGCCCAGGCTGCGGTCCAGCTTCAAGGGTGCGAGGCCGCGTTGCGCGGCGAGTTCGATCAGGGTGGAGGGCAGCACCATGAGGTGGTTGCCGGTCTGCATGAGCCGGAAGCCGAACTGCACCGACGAGGTTTCCACGGCCGCACCCGGCATGGGCAGGCGCGCGCGCCGGAAGTGGGCGGCGAGCAGCTCGCGCGCCTTGACGGCTTCGACGAACCAGATCCAGGGGTGTTGCTGCAGGTCGGCCGGGCGCACGGTGGCGAGCCGGTGCAGGGGATGGCCCTGCCGGGCATAGACGAGGTGCTCGATGCGCAGCATGGGCTCGTAACTCAGCTGGGACTCGCGCTCGCGCGGAGGCGGCAGGCCGCTCATCACCACATCGAGCAAACCGCTGGAGAGCATGGGCAGGGTGGACTCGCTGAGCTGGTTGTTCAGGGTGACCTGCACCTTGGGGTGAGCGGCCTGCATGCGCGCGACGGCGTCGGGCACGAGCGCGTAGGCCCAGGCGGGGCCGGCGGCGATGCGCAGTTCGCCCGCCTCGCCTTCGAGCAAATCGCCCACTTCGCTGACCGCGTACTTGCAGGTGAGGGCCACGAGTTGCGCGTGGTGCCGCAAGGCCTCACCGAAGGGGGTGAGGCTCATCCCGCGCGAGGTGCGCTCGAACAGGCTGGCGCCGAGCGCGGACTCCAGGTCCTGGATGCGCCGCGTGAGCGCGGACTGGCTGAGGTGTATTTTTTCCGCCGCCTGGCGAATGCCGCCTTCGTTGGCGACGACGAGGAAGTCACCCAGCAGGTGGGCGCGCCGCATGAGGCGGTTGGGCGCGGGCATGGCGGTGGGTGGGCGCTGCGGTCTCATGACAATCCTGGACAGGTCAAGGCGTTGGGTGGTGTTGCGTCTTGTGCATCACGTGTTCTGAAATCAACACTTCCGCACATCTCGGCGTGGGCCTAGAGTCGACTGTAGTCCATGCACCTCGACGTGGCGCCTTCCCACAATTGATGGAGACATCCATGATCTTGTTCCACCCCACCCACCTTCGGCGGCTGGCCGCCGCCGCCTTGTCCACGCTGGCCATCGGCGCAGCGTGTGCGCAGTCCTACCCTTCCAAGCCCATCACCCTGGTGGTGCCGTTTGCTGCCGGTGGCGCGGCCGATGCGCTGGCTCGCGTGCTGGGCCAGAGCATCTCGCCCCAGCTCGGCCAGCCCGTGGTGGTGGATGCCAGGGCTGGCGCGGGCGGCACCATTGGCGCGGGCGTGGTGGCGCGCGCGCCGGCCGATGGGTACACGCTGCTGCTGGTGACGGCGGGGCACGCGGGCACGGGCGCGCTGTACGAGAAGCTGCCCTTTCACCCGGTCAAGGACTTCGCCCCCGTCATCGGTCTGGCCACTTCACCCGTGGTGATCGCGGTCAACGCCAGCTCGAAGTTCAACACCCTGCAGGACCTGGTGAACGAGGCCCGTGCCCAGCCGGGCAAGCTCAATTGCGCCGGTGGCGGGGGCGGCGCCACGGTGACCAACCTGGCGTTCGAGTTGCTGAAGTCAGAGCTCAAGCTGGACATCACGGCCGTGCCCTACCGGGGCTCGGGCCCCGCCATCACCGCCCTGCTCGGCGGTGAGATCGACTGCGATTCGGACGCCATCGCCTCGCTGATGCCCCACGTTGCCGCCGGCAAGCTGCGCGCGCTGGCGGTCACTTCCAGCGCGCGCTCGACGAGCCTGCCGGGCGTGCCCACCGTGGCCGAGTCGGTACTGCCGGGCTTTGAAGGCGCCGCGTGGTACGGCATCCTCGCGCCCAGGGGCACGCCGCAGCCGGTGGTGGACCGCCTGCACAAGGCGTTCAAGGCGGCCCTGGCCGACCCGCAGGTTCAGGAGCGGCTGAAAGCGCTGGGGGCGGTGCCGCTGGGCAGCAGCGCGGCCGAGTTCGGCGCTTACGCGGCGACCGAGGCCGAGCGCTGGGGCGGTGTGATTCGCAAGCTGGGTCTGAAGGCCGATTGACAGGGAACACGAGACACATGCCCGGCATCGACGAGTTCCAGGGCCATATCGGCCCCACCTACCGCGAGTCCGAGGCCTGGTGGCCCCGGCCCGCCAGCGCGCCAAGCGGTGCGCCCAACATCCTGTTCATCGTGCTCGACGACGTGGGCTTCTCCGACCTGGGTTGCTTCGGCTCGGAGATCCCCACGCCGCGCATGGACGCACTGGCCGCCGGTGGGCTGCGCTACAACAACTTCCATGTGACCTCGATGTGCTCGCCCACGCGGGCGGCGCTGCTGACAGGGCGCAACGCGCACGCCGTGGGCGTGGGCGCCATCGCCGAGTGGTCCAATGGGTTCCCCGGCTACCAGGGCCACATCACCCGCCATGCGGCGACGGTGGCCGAGATGCTGTCCGATCACGCCTATGGCACCTACGCCGTGGGCAAGTGGCATCTCTCCAACCTGGCGAACTATGGCGCGGCGGGCCCGCACGAGCAGTGGCCGCTGGGGCGTGGCTTCAGCCGCTGGTATGGTTTTCTCGGTGGGTATGTGGACCACTGGAACCCCGACCTGCACGAGGACAACCACCCGATCCGGCACACGCCTCGGCCGGGTTACCACCTGAGCGAAGACCTGGTGGACCAGGCGATCGCTTCGGTGCGCGACCATGTCACCTCGGCGCCGCACCGCCCCTGGCTCACTTACCTGGCGTTCGGTGCAGGGCACTGGCCGCTGCACGTGCCGGCCGACGAGATCGCGCGCCAGCACGGTCGCTACGACGAGGGCTGGGACGTGATCCGCGCGCGCAGGCTGGAAAAGCAAAAAGCGCTGGGCATCGTGCCGCCAGACACCGCGCTGTCCGCGCGCAACCCGGGCGTGTCGGCCTGGGACGCGCTGGACGCCGACGAGCGCAAAGTCTGCGCGCGCCTGCAGGAGACGTATGCGGCATTTCTTTCGCACACCGACACACAGATCGGCCGGCTGGTCGACTACCTCGAACACACAGGGCAGCTGAACAACACGGTGATCGTGCTGCTCTCGGACAACGGCGCCAGCGGCGAAGGCGGGCCCATGGGGGCGGTGAACATCCGCAAGCACCTGCAGACCGAGAAGGAAAGCGTGGCGCACATCCTGGAACGGCTGGAGCTGATTGGCGGCGAGCACTCGTTCCCGCACTACCCCATGGGCTGGGCGCAGGTGTCGAACACGCCCCTGAAGTGGTACAAGAAAAACACCCATGGCGGTGGCATCCGCGCGCCACTGATCGTGCACTGGCCCCGTCGCATCATCGATGGAGGCGCGGTACGCGGGCAGTACCACCACGTCATCGACATCGTGCCCACGCTGCTCGACGAGCTGGGCCTGAAAGCGCCCGAGGTCTACCGGGGCGTGAGCCAGCTGCCGCTGCACGGCACGCCCATGGGCTACACCTTCGACCAGGCGGATGCGCCCACACGCAAGCAGATCCAGCACTTCGAGCTGGTGGGCGACCGCGCGCTGTGGCACCAGGGCTGGAAGGTGGTGGCGCGCCACACCAAGGGCGCGGACTTCGCCGAGGACCGGTGGGAGCTGTACGACATGGCCACCGACTTTTCGGAGACGAGGGACCTGGCCGCGCAGCACCCGCTGCGCGTGCGCGAGATGGTGGACCTGTGGTGGCAGGAGGCGCGCCGCTACCAGGTGTTGCCGCTCGACGACCGCGAGTCCGAACGCGCTTTCGCCTGGTTTCGCGACGAGATGCCCCGGCGCTACGAGTACCAGGCCGGCATGGCGCGCGTGGACCGCTTGATGGTGCCCGCCATCAATGGCCGCAGCTACCACATCGAGGCCGAACTTCGCCTGGCCACCGCGCATGCCCACGGCATCGTGCTCGCCTGCGGCAACCGCTTCGGCGGCTACGTGCTGTATTGCGCCCACGGCATGGCGGTGTTCGAGTACGTCTACACCGACACGGTGACCCACACCCTGCGCGCGCCACTTCGCCCCGGCGCCGTCGTGCTCAAGGTGCAGTTCGAGCGCACGGAAGCGGCGGGCGGCGTGTTCAGCCTCTGGCTCAACGGCGAGCGCATGAGCGAGGTGCGCGCCCCTGGCACCTGGACCACCTATGGCATCACGGCCGGGCTGACCTGCGGCTACGGCAACGCCCCGGTGAGCCAGGCCTGTCTGCCGCCGGCCGTGTTCAGCGACGAGATCAAGCAGGTGGTGGTGCAGATCGACGACGACCGCCTGGCGATGCCCCCTTCGTTTTCCGCGATGCTGGAAGAGGAGTGATCCGCCGTGCGCGTGCCGCCCCTATACTGGGAAAATGAACGAAACGGTACATTCCCGGCGACGGGCCGCGCGCAGCGTGGCGTCCCCCAAGGAAACCACCCGCACCAACGACCCGGAGCGGACCATGGCCAACATCCTCGAGGTGGCCATGGCGGAGTTTGCCGAGAAGGGCCTGGCGGGGGCACGCATCGACGAGATCGCGGCGGCCACGCAGACCAGCAAGCGCATGATCTATTACTACTTCCAGAGCAAGGAGGGCCTGTACCTGGCCGTGCTGGAAGAGTCGTACCGGCGCATGCGGGAGATCGAGAGTCAGCAGCACCTGGAGGACCTGGAGCCCGAGGCCGCGCTGCGCAAGCTGGTGGAGTTCACGTTCGACCACCATGCCAGCCACGAGAACTACATCCGGCTGGTGATCTCGGAGAACATGAACCGGGGCCAGTTCCTGGCGCAGAGCCAGAGCATCCAGCAGCTCAATGTGCCGGCGATCTCGGCGATCCGTGAGCTCTACGAACGGGGCGTGGCATCGGGCGTGTTCCGCCCGGGGCTCGATGCCATCGACATCCACGCCTCGATCTCGGCGCTGACGTTCTTCAATGTCTCCAACCGCCACACCTTCGGGATGATCTTCAAGCGCGACCTGAGCGACCCGCAGATCGCCGCCGCGCGCCGCACCGCCATCGCCGAAATGGTCCTGCGCTACGTGCGCGCCTGAGGCGACGGCCGGCGAGCCGACTCAGGGTAATTACCCATTCTTTGAAAACTAACCAGTTCGTACATTACACGCTCGACGGGAACAACCCAGGAGACCTGCGTGATCCAGAAGCTCATCAACACCTACTGCCGGCTGCTGGCCTGGCTGATGGTGCTGTCCCTCGCCTGCATGGTGGTGATGGTCTTTGGCAATGTGCTGATGCGCTACGGCTTCAACTCGGGCATCACCCTGTCCGAGGAGCTTTCGCGCTGGCTGTTCGTGTGGATGACCTTTCTGGGCGCGGTGGTGGCGCTCAATGAACGCGCCCACCTCGGCACCGACTCGCTGATCTCGCGCCTGCCCGTTCCGGGCCGCAAGCTGTGCCTGGCCGCCAGCCTGGTGCTGATGCTGTACGTGTGCTGGCTGATCCACCAGGGCGCCTGGGAGCAGGTGAAGATCAATTGGGATTCCACCAGCGCGGTCATGGAAACCTCGATGGGCTATTTCTACGCCAGCGGCATGGTGTTCGCCTGGCTGGCCGCGCCCATCCTGCTGCTGAACCTCTGGCGCCTGCTGGCGGGCCAGATGAGCGAGGACGAGTTGATCGGCATCCGCGAGTCGGAAGACGCGCCGCCGCCGGGCAACCCTCAGGCCTGAGCGCGCCAGGAGACCGCCATGACCATTGCCATCTTCCTCGGTGCCTTGCTGGCCGCCATGGCCATTGGCATTCCCATTTCCTTCGCGCTGCTGCTCAGCGGCGTGGCCCTGATGTGGCACCTGGGCATGTTCGATGCGCAGATCCTCGCGCAGAACCTCATCGAGGGTGCCAACAGCTTCCCCCTGCTGGCAGTGCCCTTCTTCATGCTGGCCGGCGAGATCATGAACACCGGCGGCCTGTCGCGCCGCATCGTGAATTTCGCGATGGCGCTGGTGGGCCATGTGCGCGGCGGCCTGGGCTACGTGACCATCGTCGCGGCCTGCCTGCTGTCGGCTCTCTCGGGATCGGCCGTGGCCGACGCGGCCGCGCTGACGGCCCTGCTGCTGCCGATGATGGTCAAGGCCGGCCACGACAAGGCGCGCAGCGGCGGCCTGATCGCGGCCTGTGGCGTGATCGGCCCCATCATCCCGCCGTCGATCGGCTTCGTGATCTTCGGCGTGGCGGCCAACGTGTCGATCTCCAAGCTGTTCCTCGCGGGCATCTTCCCCGGCATCCTGCTGGCCGCCGGCCTGTGGGCCACCTGGTGGTGGAGCACGCGGCGTGAAAAGCTGGAGCCGCCCCCGCGCAAGTCGGCGCGCGAGGTGGTGGGCGCCATGCGCAGCGCAGGCTGGGCGCTGATGCTGCCCCTGATCATTCTGGTGGGCCTGCGCATGGGCGTGTTCACGCCCACCGAAGCGGCCGTGGTGGCCGCCGTCTATGCCCTCTTCGTGGCTGGCGTGGTCTACCGCGAACTCACGCTCAGGCAGCTCCACGAGGTGTTCCTCAACGCGGCCAAGACCACGGCCGTGATCATGTTCCTGGTGGCCGCGGCGATGGTGTCGGCCTGGCTGATCACGGTGGCCCAGCTGCCGGACCAGATCGTCACGTTGCTGCAGCCGCTGCTGGACAGCCCGACCCTGCTGATGCTGGCCATCATGCTGCTGGTGATCGCGGTGGGCACGGCCATGGACATGACGCCCACCATCCTGATCCTCACGCCGGTGCTGATGCCCATCGTGAAAGCCGCCGGCATCGACCCGGTGTACTTCGGCGTGCTCTTCATCATCAACAATTCCATCGGCCTGGTGACGCCGCCGGTGGGCACGGTGCTCAACACCGTGGCCGGCGTGGGCCGCATGCGCATGGACGATGTGACGCGTGGCGTGATGCCCTTCATGCTCATGCAGTTTGCGGTGATGTTCCTGCTGGTGCTGTTCCCCTCGCTGGTGATGGTGCCGGCGCGATGGCTCATCGGCAACTGACCCTTCTTCACACCCGGCCTGTGCGCGGTGCGCCGCGGGCCGATGCTCCCGGATGCCAGCGCACTGCCCACAACTTTTTGGAGACACCATGAAACGCCCGATGCTCAAAACCCTGGTCGCCGCGCTGGCGGTGGCCGCCTTTGGCGCTGCGCATGCGCAGGACAAGACCATCAAGTTCGCAACCCAGAACCCCAAGGGCCACCCGATCGTGATGGGCATGGAGAAATTCGCCGAGCTCGTGGCGGCCAGGTCCGGCGGCAAGATGAAGGTCAATCTCTTCCCCGGCGGCACGCTGGGCAGCGACCAGGCCAATGTGTCGGCCATCCAGGGCGGCACGCTGGAGATGGCGTCGATGAATTCGGGCATCTTCGCCAGCCAGGTCAAGGAGTTCGCGATCTACGACTTCCCCTTCATGTTCGCGAACTCGAAGGAAGCCGACGCCGTGGTCGACGGCCCCTTCGGCAAGAAGCTGCACGACAAGCTGCAGGAGAAGGGCCTCATTGGCCTGGCGTACTACGAACTGGGCTTTCGCAACATCACCAACAGCAAGCGCCCCATCACGCGCCTGGAAGACCTCGAAGGCCTCAAGCTGCGCGTGATCCCCAACCCGATCAACGTGGAGTGGGTCAAGGCCCTGGGCGCCAACCCCACGCCCCTGCCCTTCCCCGAGGTGTACGCGGCGCTGGAGCAGAAGGCGATCGACGGCCAGGAAAATCCGCTCACCGTGATCAACGCCAACAAGTTCTACGAGGTGCAGAAGCACGTGGTGCTGAGCAACCACCAGTACAACCCGCAGTCGGTGATCATCAGCAAGAAGTTCTGGGACACCCTGGACGCCGCGCAGAAGAAGATCATTGCCGATGCGGCGCAGGAGTCGGCCAAATACCAGCGCGAGCAGGCGCGTGGCCAGGTTTCGGCCGCGCTGGACAACATGAAGAAGGGCGGCATGCAGGTGACCGAGCTGTCGCCCGCCGAGACCGACAAGCTGCGCGACCGGCTTCGCCCGGTGATCGCCAAATTCGCCGTGTCCGTGGGCCAGGAGACGGTGCAGAGCCTGCAAGCCGAGTTGGCCAAAGCCAGGGGCAAGTGAGGCTGCCCGCGGCGCCCCTGAGCCAGACCCGCACGGCCGGTTGACCCTGGTCGGGCCCGGGGGCCACCCGCGCGCCGAAGGCCGCTCGGGGAGCAAGCCTTTCGAGGTGGGTACAGTCGGCGCGGTGCGCGGCGATCCCCTGCAGGCCATCGCGTGTGCGGGCACCGTCTGCCGGGCCGTCGAACGGGCCCGCCCCCCATTTCTCTTCAACCATCCCAACGTCTGGAGCCACGATGAAAGTTCTCATGCTGCACGGCATCAACCTCAACATGTTCGGCAAGCGCGACCCGAAGCAATACGGCACGATCACGCTCGAGCAGATCAACGAGCAGGTGAGCGCGCTCGGCAAGGAACTGGGCGTGGAGGTGGAAGCCTTCCAGACCAACTTCGAAGGCGCCATGTGCGAACGCATCCACCAGGCCTACTTCGATCAGGTGGACGCGGTGATGATCAACGCCGGCGCCTGGACGCACTACAGCTATGGCATTCGCGACGCGCTGGCCATCCTGCCCTGCCCCATCGTCGAAGTGCACATGTCCAACATCCATGCGCGGGAGACGTTCCGCCACCACTCGGTGCTCGCGGAGATCGCGCAAGGCCAGATCGCGGGCTTCGGTGTGGAGAGCTACCTCATGGGCCTGCGCTCCGCCGTGAACCACGCGCGAGCCAAGAAGGCCTGACGCCCTGCAACGACCATGATCAACGGCAACACCGAGCTCATCGCCCACATCGGCTACCCGACGCACACCTTCAAGTCGCCGATGATCTACAACCCGTACTTCGAGCACGTCGGAGTGAATGCGGTGGTGGTGCCCATGGGTTGCCAGAGGCCCGACTTCCCGGCCTTCCTCCAATCGGTCTTCACGCTCACCAACATCCGGGGCGCACTCATCACCATGCCGCACAAAGTGGCGACGGTGGGCCTGATGGACGAGGTCACGCCCACGGTGAAGGTCGCCGGCGCGTGCAACGCCGTCAGGCGCACCGAGGACGGCCGCCTGGTGGGCGACCTGTTTGACGGCGCGGGCTTCGTGCGCGGCGTGCAGCGAAAGGGCCTGAGCCTGCCAGGTGCGCGCGTGCTGGTGGTGGGTTGCGGCGGGGTGGGCTGCGCCATCGCGGCCTCGCTGGCGGGCGCGGGCATCGGTGCGATCGCCCTGCACGATGTGAACGCCCTGTCGGCCAGCGCCCTGGGCCTGCGGCTGAAGGCCAGTTACCCCGGCATCGAGGTGAGCACCGGCAGCAACGACCCGGCCGGCATGGACCTGGTGGTCAACGCCACGCCCATGGGCATGAACGAGGGCGACCCGCTGCCGATGGACGTGTCGCGCCTGGAGGCACGCACCTTCGTGGGCGAGGTGGTGATGCGGACCGAGATGACGGCCTTCCTCGCGGCCGCGCGGGCGCGCGGCTGCCCGGTGCAGGTGGGCTCGGACATGCTGTTCGAGCAGATCCCGGCCTACCTGGAATTCTTCGGCCTGCCCACCACCACGGCCGAGGTGTTGCGCTCCGTGGCCCGCCTGAGCTACTGAGCCGCGTGACCCGCCACAGCACCCCTTCCCCGAAACGCACCGCGCTGGGCATCGCGCTGCTGATCGGCGCCACACTGTGCTTCGCCCTGCTGGACACCACCTCCCAATACGTCGGCCCGGCCGTGCCCGTGGTGATGGCGGTCTGGCTGCGCTACCTCACCCAGACGCTGATGACCACCGCCCTGCTCTGGCCGCAGCGAGGACGCACGCTGCTGCACACCCGCGCACCCGGCTGGCAGTTCGGCCGGGGCGTGCTGATGCTGGGCTCCAGCGTGGTGGCCTACCTGGCCCTGCGCCACGTGCCGGTGGGCGAGTTCACCGCCATCATGATGCTGGTGCCGCTGGCGGTCACGCTGCTGGCCGCGCTGATGCTGCGCGAGCCGGTGTCTGCGCTCACATGGGCGCTGGTGATCGGGGGCCTGGCCGGCGCGATGATCGTGATCCGCCCCAAGGGCAGCGACTTTCACGGCGCCATGCTGCTGCCCCTGTTGCTGGTGCTCGTGAACGCGGCCTACCAGATCCTCACCAGCCGCATGGTGCGCACGGAGGACCCGGGCACCATGCACTTCTACACCGGGCTGCTCGGCCTGGCCTGCTGCTCGCTGCTGCTGCCCTGGGGCTGGGCGCCCATGGCCGACTGGACTCTGTGGGCGCTCGCGGGCCTGCTCGGGGTGTTCGGCTCGGTGGGCCACTACCTGCTGATCCAGGCCTACCACCATGCGCCGGCCTCGCGCCTCACCCCCTACCTGTACGCACAGATCGCCTTCGCCACGCTGGCGGGCTGGGTGGTCTTCGGCCATGCGCCCGATGCCTGGACGGTGATCGGCATCGCGCTCATCGCGCTCTGCGGCTGGCTGGGCGTGCGCCTGCGGCGCGGGTGAAACGGCCCTCCCCTGCGCCGCCTTCGGCGGCAGCGTGGGTCTGGGCGTTTCCTCAGGCCCTCAAGGTCTTCAGGCGCATCTGGTTGGGCAGTGGCATCGAGCGGCGCATCACGTCCTCGGCCAGCCACAGCGCCGAACGGCGCGCGCGCTCGGCCACCACCGGCAAGGGCATCTGCTGGTAGTCGTCGTTGAACACCTCGAAGCTGTAGTCGCCCTCATAGCCGAGCTTGTCCAGCTTGAGCACGAGCTCGGCCAGCTGCTCGCTGTGCACCCCCTCGCCGGGGAAGACGCGGAAGGTGCGCGCGGTCGTCATGCGTTCCTCGAAGGTCTTGGTCTCCTGCCACATGAAGTCGGCCAGCTGCACCAGGAAGATCTTGGCCGGATCGAGGTAGTCGATCTCTTCCAGCGAGGTCTTGGCCGCAAAGATGTGGAACGAATCGATGCCCAGGCCGAGGTTGGGGCAGTCGGCGCGGCAGACCACGTCCCAGGCGGTGGTGAACTCGTTGACCGTGCGGCCCCAGGACAGGCCTTCGTAGGCAATGCGGATGCCGAAAGGAACGGCCAGCATGGCGAGCTTGCGCAGGTCGCGCGCGATGTGGTCGAGGTCCTGCGAGGCATGCGCCGACGTGGAGGAACAGGCCAGCAGCACCTTGCAACCCAACGCGGCGCACATCTCGAGCATGCTCTTGGCGATGTCCACCTTGTAGTGGTGCAGGTGGCCCGAGAGGCCCTCGAAGTCGCGCAGCACCTGAAAGCCCGTGCCGCGCAGGCCGCTGTCCTTGACGGCCTGCACGGCCGCGCCCAGGCCGCCGGGGTGGCCGACCAGGTCGTTGGCCTTGAGCATCACCTGCGAGAAACCGGCGGCTTTCATGGCCGCCAGCTTGGCTTCGAGCGGGCCGGCCAGCGTGATGGTGTCCATGCCGAAGCCGCTGATGGCCTCGATGGAAGCACGGTTCGGGCTCATGGCCTCACTCCTTCTCACTGTGCACCAGCTCGAACACGACCGAGCCCAGGTAGGTCTTGCTGATGGCGCCGCGCTGCTCGGTGTGTGCGGCCTGGGTCTCGACGAACTCCACGCCGAGCGCGCGCAGCGCCTTGACGGCTTCGAGCACATCGGGCACACCCAGGCCGATGCGCTGCAGGCGCTCGTCGGCATCCACCACGTGCAGCTCGGGCTCGATGAGCTGGAGCATGAAGCGCTGCGAGGGGTCCAGTGCCGGCGTGCGCAGCAGCGTGCCCTTGGGCATGATGCCGAAGCGCTGCTCGTCGGGAATCAGCTCGGTGCCGAAGAGTTCTTCGTAGAACGCGATCCAGTCGTTGCTTCGCTCGGGACCGATGTACTGCACGACACCGAAGAAGTGGATGCCGGCGGTGGCCGGCGGGTGCTGGTCCACCGAGGGGATGGGCACGAAGTCCACGTCGTAGATCGAGAAGTCCTTGTAGCGGTCCACGAAGTAGATGCGGCTGCCGCCCGCGCCGTGGATGGCGGGGATGTTGAGCTCCATCACCTCTGCGTGCGTGGGCACCGACCAGGCGCCGCGCTCCAGCACGTAGTGGTAGGCCGCGCGCGCATCGCGCACGCGCAGGGCCATGGCGGAGATCGAGGGCACCTCGCTGCCGTGGCCAGCGCCCTTGGCGTCCACCGGGTTGGCGTTGACGACCACATTGAGCCCGCCCTGGCGGTACAACAGCACCTCGCGCGACCGGTGGCGCGCGACAGGGCGAAACCCCATCATCTCCAGCACCTGGCCCAGCGCCTGCGGCTTGCTGGTGGCGTATTCGATGAACTCGATGCCGTCCAGGCCCAGCGGGTTGGCCGCGTCGCTGAAAGAGGCTTGCAGAGGCTCGCGGCCCTCCTGTGGGTTGAGCAGGAAATCACTCATGTCGACAACTCCGGGGATTCAGAAAACGGAACAGGCAGGCCGAGGCCCAGCCCGCACTTTAGGGGCCCAGCTCAGGCATGACCAGCTTTTGCACCCATCAGGTGTTCGATATTCGCACGGCTTCGTTCGATAAACGATCCATGCAGGGGTTTTTGGTTCACCCCGGCGGCACGGCTGCCGTCAGAGCCCGGGCCCGCAGCGCGCAGGCGGTGGCCACGAGCGCGAGCAGGGCCGACAGCCAGAACACGCTGGAGAGGCCGAAGGCCGAGCTGAGCAGGCCACCACTGATCCCGCCCACCACGCCCGGCAGGCCATAGCCCACCACCGTGTACAGCGCCTGGCCGCGCCCGCGCAGGCGGCCGGGGAAATGGTGGGACAGCATGGCAATGCACACCGTGTGGTGCGCAGCGAAGGTGATGGCGTGCAGGGCCTGCGCCAGCAGCAGCACGGGCCACAGTGGCGCGAAGCCGGCGGTCAGGCCCATGCGCAGCGACATCAGTGCCGCAGCCAGCACCAGCCAGCCCGAGAGCGAGAGCAGGGGCAGCCAGCGGCCCTGGGTGAAGAACCAGCCGATCTCGATCACCACCGACAGCGCCCACATCAGGCCGATCACGGTCTTGCTGTAGCCCAGCGAATCCAGGTAAAGCGAGAAGAACACGTACACGAAGATGTGGGCGAGCACGTGGAAGAACACGGCGGCGAAAAACCAGCGCACCGGCGGCTGGCGCAGCACCGGCCACACGCCAGACTGCGGCGATGGCGTGGCGTGGGCCGGCTCACGGAAGTCGGGCAGCATCCAGGCACTGAGGGCCACGGCGGCGAGCGTGCCCAGCGTCCAGGCTGGAAAGTGCACCAGGCCGAAGCGCTCGAACCACAGGCCCGCGGCGACCACGGTGACCAGGAAGCCCAGCGAGCCCCACAGGCGCACGCGGCCGTAGCGCTTCGCGTCAAAGGCGCCGTGCTGGCTGACCAGGTGGGCCAGCGCGGCCTCGCTCATGGGCATCATGCCGCTGGTGTGGCTGAACATGAGCAGCAGCACCACGAACAGCACCACACCGCCTGCGTCGAACCACAGGCCCAGCGAAAGCAGCAGCGCGGCGGTGGCGCCAAAGCGCAGCAGGCGCACGCGCTCGCCGGTGCGGTCGCTCAGCGAGCCCCACAGGTAGGGCGCGAACAGGCGCGTGGCCGACTGCACCGAGGTCAGAACGCTGATGGCAATCAGGCCGAAGCCCAACTCTTTGAGCCAGAGCGGCAAATAGGGGTTGAAAAACCCGATGTGGGCGAAATAGCTCGCGGAGAGCGCGGCAAAAGGGAGAAGGCCCCCACGCCGCGCCGCTGCGCGGCTCGCTGCCCCCCGAGGGGGCTGATCCGCCTTGGGGCGGCCCGGCGGCGGATTGTTGCCCCCACGCTGCGCCGCTGCGCGGCTTGCTGCCCCCCGAGGGGGCTGATCCGCCTTGGGGCGGCCCGGCGGCGGATCGTTCGCCAAGGAGGCTCAGCCGCGCGCCTGGGCCGCGATGTCGGGCGTGGGCAGTTGCACGTCGCCGCATTGCGCGCGGTGCAGCAGCGCATGGTCCATCACCACCAGGGCCAGCAGGGCCTCGGCGATGGGGGTGGCGCGAATGCCCACGCAGGGGTCGTGGCGGCCTTTGGTGATGACCTCGGTGGGCTGGCCAGCCGTGTCGATGGTCTCGCGCGGGATCAGGATGGAGCTGGTCGGCTTGATCGCGATCTGCACCTCCAGGTCCTGCCCGGTGCTGATGCCGCCGAGCACGCCGCCGGCGTTGTTGCCCTTGAAACCCTCGGGCGTGAGGCTGTCGCCGTGCGTGCTGCCCCGGTGCGCCACGCTGGCGAAGCCCGCGCCGATCTCCACGCCCTTGACGGCGTTGAGGCCGAGCATGGCGTAGGCGATGTCGGCATCGAGCCGGTCGTACAGCGGCTGGCCCAGGCCCACAGGCATGCCCTGCGCGGTCACCCGCAGGCGCGCGCCGCAGGAGTCGCCGCTCTTGCGCAGCTCGTTCATGTACGCCTCGATGGCCGACACATCGGCCACCGGGGCGAAGAAGGGGTTATGCGGCACGTGGTCCCAGCTCTCGAACGGGATGGTCAGCTCGCCGACCTGCGTCATGTGACCGCGGAAGGTGGTGCCGTAGCGCTCCTTGAGCCACTTCCTGGCAACCGCACCGGCGGCGACGGTGGGCGCGGTCAGGCGCGCCGAGCTGCGCCCGCCCCCGCGCGGGTCGCGAATGCCGTACTTCTGCCAGTAGGTGTAGTCGGCGTGGCCGGGGCGGAAGGTCTGCAGGATGTTGCCGTAGTCCTTGCTGCGCTGGTCGGTGTTGCGGATCAGCAAGGCGATGGGGGTGCCGGTGGTCTTGCCTTCGTACACGCCGCTGAGGATTTCGACGGTGTCGGGCTCGTTGCGCTGGGTGACGAATTTGCTGGTGCCGGGGCGGCGGCGGTCGAGCTCGCCCTGGATGTCGGCTTCGCTCAAGGCCATGCCGGGCGGGCAGCCGTCGATCACGCAGCCAATGGCCGGGCCGTGGGATTCACCGAAGTTGGTGACGCAAAACAGGGTGCCGAAGGTGTTGCCGCTCATAAGAGGGCGATTATCCCTGAGGCAGGCTGGTGCGCCGGCGGGCCAGTCTGGTGCATGGCGGGTGCCCGGGCGCACAGGAACATTTTGTGCTTTGTGCTGCAGCGCAGCAGATGCTTGCTGTTCATCCCCAGAAAGGAGCGTTCCATGCTTGATCGAACCGCCACCCTGTTCTCTCACCTCAAGGGCGACGAAGGCGACTATGTAAGTGGTGGCCTGCGCGATTTTTTCCTCTACCGGGACCTGGGGATCGCCCAGGCCACGCATGGCAAGGTGATTGCGCACCTGGTGAAAGCGAATCTGCCGCCGGAGGAAGGCACGGGCTGGCACCGGCACGAGGCGGACTTCCAGATCGTGATCATGCTCAAGGGCTGGGCCCGTTTCATGTACGAGGACCAGGAAACGCTGGTGGAGGCCGGCGACTGCGTGCACCAGCGGCCCGGCATCCGGCACTACCTGTTCGACTATTCGCCTGACATGGAATACCTGGAGATCGTGTCTCCGGCGGACTTCAAGTCGATCGATGTGGAGCCGGTCTGTGAGATTCCCAAGCCCACGCCCTGGGCGTGAACAGGCCCTCCTGCAGGCCCTGCCTCGGGCCCCGCGAGGCCGGGGCATGACGGCCACGAACGCCTAGAACTCGGCGTCCAGTTCGTCGATGTCGTCGGGCTCGGCCTCGGCCGCCGCCACCCATTCCTTCATGGCGGGCAGGGCCATGATGGTGTCGCAGTACGCCACGCAGGCCGGGCTGATCGCCACCTGGTAGGTGATGAAACGGGTCACCACCGGCGCGAACATCGCATCGGCCATGCAGGGCTTTTCGCCGAACAGATAAGGCCCGCCATACGTCTGCAGGCACTCGTTCCAGATGGTCTCGATGCGATCGATGTCGGTCTGCGCGCGCGACCACAGCTTGAAATTCGGAAACGAGGCCTTGATGTTCATCGGCAACGAGGAGCGCATTGCCGAGAAGCCCGAGTGCATCTCGCCACAGATCGCCCGGCAATGCGCCCGGGCCGCCCGGTCCGCCGGCAGCAGGCCCGCCTTGGGCTTGACCTCGTTGAGGTACTCGCCAATCGCCAGCGTGTCCCACACATGGATGCCCTCGTGCTCCAGCGCCGGCACCCGCATCGAGGCCGAGAGCAGCAGCATCTCGGCTTTCATCGCCGGATCGTCCGGCGAAATCACGTTCTCGGTGAACTCCAGCTTCGCCATGCGCGCCATCAGCCAGCCCCGCAAGGCCCAGGCGCCGTAGTTCTTGCTGCTGATCGTGAGTACCGCTTTGGCCATGGACATGCTCCTCTTGGGCCCCTCCTCACAGCAAGGCCTGTGCCATCGCTGTGCGCCGGGTGCGCACCGCGCCGGTGCAACGCCCTGCTGGCCCGCAACTTGCCTTCGATGCGACACGTTGTCCCAGGAAAGAAACCATGCTGTATCAGGCCTACCAATTCCAGTCCGACCTGATCTCGCCCCTGCGCATGGCCGCGCAGCACCTGAGCGCTGCGCTCTGGCTGCGGGAAACCGAAGGCAGCGTGATGCGCAAGCTGGCCGCCGCCTGCGACGTGGTCTCGCGCCTGCGCCTGACCCACACGCGCCCGCCGTACCAGATCCACGGCGTGGCAGTGGGCGACGGCGAATACCCCGTCACCGAAGAGGCCGTGCTCACCCTGCCCTTCGGCACCCTGCTTCGCTTTCGCAAGGATGGCGCCGAACCCCAGCCCAAGGTGCTGCTGGTCGCGCCCCTCTCGGGCCACTTTGCCACGCTGCTGCGCGAGACCGCGCGCACCCTGCTGCAGGACCACGACGTCTACATCACCGATTGGCACAACGCGCGCGACGTCCCGCTGCGCCATGGCGCGTTCTCGCTCGACGACTACATCAGCTACATGATCCGCTTCACCGAGGCCGTGGGCCCTGGCAGCCACATGGTGGCGGTGTGCCAGCCCTGCGTGGCCGCGCTGGCCGCCACGGCCATCATGGCCGAGGACGACAACCCGGCCCAGCCGCGCAGCCTCACGCTGATGGCCGGCCCGGTGGACTGCCGCGTCAACCCCACCGAAGTGAACAAGCTCGCCACCAGCAAGCCCATCGACTGGTTCGAGAGGAACCTGATCAGCCACGTGCCCTTCCCGCACGCCGGCATGATGCGCCGCGTCTACCCGGGCTTCGTGCAGCTCACCGCCTTCATGAGCATGAACCCGGAGCGCCACAAGCAATCCTTCCGCCACATCTACGACCACCTGCTGGCCGGGCGCACCGAAGAGGCCGGCGTGATCCAGGCGTTCTACGAGGAGTACCTCGCGGTCAATGACCTGCCGGCCGAGTTCTACCTGGAGACGGTGGAGAAGGTGTTCCAGACCTACGACCTGCCGCGCGGCGTGCTGACCTGGAACGGCCGCACCGTGAACCCCGCGGCGATCCGCCGCACCGCGCTGATGACGGTCGAAGGCGAGCGCGACGACATCTGCTCGGTGGGCCAGACCGTGGCCGCGCAGGACCTGTGCCGCAGCGTGCGGCCCTACATGAAGACGCACCACGTGCAGACCGGGGTGGGCCACTACGGCGTGTTCAGCGGTCGGCGCTGGAACCAGCAGATCTACCCGCGCGTGCGCGACATGATCCACGCCAGTTCGGACTGAAGCTGCGTGCGCCCCATGAAAAACGCCCCGGCGGGCGGGGCGTTCCGGTGGGAAGCGCGGGGCTTCAGGGGAAGTTCGGCTCGTTCTTGCTCGACTCTTCCTCGGGCCAGTCGCGAATGTAGGCCTTGAGCATCTTGTTCTCGAAGTTCTGGCTGTCCACCACGGCCTTGGCCACGTCGTAGAAGCTGATCACGCCCATGAGCATCTTGTTGTCCATCACCGGCATGTAGCGGGTGTGGCGCTCCAGCATCATGGGGCGCACCTGCTCCAGTTCGGTCTGCGGCGTGCAGGTCATGGGGTGGTCGTCCATCACGGTGCGCACCGTGCGACCGCCCAGCGATCCCCCGTTCTTGGCCAGCGTGTGGATGACTTCGCGGAAGGTCAACATGCCCACCAGGTCGCCGTGTTCGATCACGGCCAGCGAGCCAATGTCGAACTGCGACATGGTCTCGATCGCGCGCTCCAGCGTTTCCTGGGGCTGGACGGTGTACAGCGTGCCTCCCTTGACGCGCAGGATATCGCTGACTTTCATGGCTGTGCTCCTCAATTCTGGTGTGTCCCCCATGGGGCAGGGGTGCTGACAATATAGCCCACAATACAAATCAAAACCACTGCGCGCGCCCGTGGCCGCCGCAACGCCAGCACCATCAGGAGACCCTATGTCCGGCTACGCCGATCCCGGCTTCGACACCCTCGCGCTGCACGCGGGCGCCTCCCCCGACCCCACCACCGGCGCGCGCGCCGTGCCCATCCACCTCACGACTTCGTTCGTCTTCGAGTCCAGCGACCACGCCGCCGCCCTCTTCAACCTGGAGCGCGCGGGCCACGTGTACAGCCGCATCAGCAACCCGACCAACGCCGTCTTGGAGCAGCGCATGGCCGCGCTGGAGGGCGGCATCGGCGCCATCGCCACCGCCAGCGGCCAGGCCGCGCTGCACCTGGCCGTGGCCACGCTGATGGGCGCGGGCTCGCACATCGTGGCCAGCACGGCGCTGTATGGCGGCAGCCAGAACCTGCTGCACTACACGATGCGCCGTTTCGGCATCGAGACCACCTTCGTCAAACCGGGCGACATCGACGGCTGGCGCGCGGCCGTGCGGCCCAACACCAAGCTGTTCTTCGGCGAGACCGTGGGCAACCCGGGCCTGGACGTGCTGGACATCCCCACCGTCGCGCAGATCGCGCACGAGGCCGGCGCGCCCCTGCTGGTGGACTCGACCCTGACAACGCCGTACCTCGTCAAACCGTTCGAGCTGGGCGCCGACATCGTCTACCACTCGGCCACCAAGTTCCTCAGCGGCCACGGCACTGTCATCGGTGGCGTGGTGGTCGACGCGGGCAGTTTCGACTGGGAGAAGTCGGGCAAATTCCCCGAGCTCACCGAGGCCTACGAAGGCTTTCACAACATGGTGTTCAGCGAGGAGAGCACCGTGGGCGCCTTCCTGCTGCGCGCGCGCCGCGAGGGCCTGCGCGATTTCGGCGCCTGCATGAGCCCGCACAGCGCCTGGCTGATCCTGCAGGGCATCGAGACGCTGTCGCTGCGCATGGACCGCCACATGGGCAACACCGAGAAGGTGGTGCAATTCCTCGCCAGCCACCCGCTGGTGGGCCGTGTGGGCCACCCGCTGCTGGAGAGCCACCCCAGCCACGCGCTGGCCGGGAAACTGCTGCGCTTTGGCGCCAAAGGCGCGGGCTCGGTGTTCAGCTTCGACATCAAAGGCAGCCGCGCCCAGGGCAAGGCCTTCATCGAGGCGCTCAAGATCTTCAGCCACCTGGCCAACGTGGGCGACTGCCGTTCGCTGGTGATCCACCCGGCCAGCACCACGCATTTCCGCATGAGCGATGAGGCGCTGGCCGCTGGCGGCATCGGCCCGGGCACGATCCGCCTGTCCATCGGCCTGGAGGACCCGGACGATCTCATCGACGACCTCAAGCGCGCGCTCAAGGCGGCCGAGAAAGCGGGGGCCTGAGCATGTACCTGCAAGTCAATGGCGCCAGCACCTACTGCTACACCGGCGGCAAGCCGTTCGATGCCGCCAAGCCCACCGTGGTCTTCATCCATGGCGTGATCAACGACCACAGCGTGTGGATCCTTCAGAGCCGCTACCTGGCCCACCATGGCTGGAATGTGCTGGCGGTGGACCTGCCCGGCCACTGCAAGAGCGAAGGTGACGCCCCCGCCTCGGTGGAAGAAGCCGCCGGCTTCGTGGCCGCCCTGCTCGACGCCGCAGGCGTGCAGAAGGCCGCGCTGGTGGGCCACAGCTGGGGTTCGCTGATCGCGCTCGAATCGGCCGCGCGCCTCAAGGAGCGCGTGAGCCACCTGGTGCTGGTGGGCACGGCCTATCCCATGAAGGTGTCACCCGCGCTGATCGAGGCGTCGCTCAACGAGCCCGAGAAGGCGCTCACGATGGTGAATGTGTTCAGCCGCAGCACCCTGGCCGCGCCGCCCTCCGCGCTCGGCCCGGGCACCTGGGTCTACGGTTCGAGCATGGCGCTGGGCCGGCGCGTGCTGCGCAGCAACGCCCGGGTCAACGTGTTCCACCGCGGCTTCGTGGCCTGTGACCGCTATGCCGGCGGCGAAGAGGCCATGGCGCAGATCACCTGCCCGGTGCTGTTCGTGCTCGGCGGGCAGGACCAGATGACGAACCCCAAGGCCGCCCAGTTGCTGGTGCAGACCGCGCGCACGGCGGGCAAGGCGGTGAGCATCGCCACGCTGCCGGTGGGCCACCACCAGATGACCGAAACGCCCGACGCCACGCTCTTCGCGATCCGCGATTTCCTGAACCGCTGAAGCGCCGCCCTCCTGGCGGCTACTTCACGCACTGCAGCTGGCCGGTGTCCTTGCCGCCACTTGGCGGCACGCTCATCACGCAGGACATGCCGCCGCAGACGCAGTGCACGAGGCGGGTGCCGCCCGACACCACGGACGTGGGCGCCGAGCACTGGCAGGCCGGCGCTTCCATGATGTTCTTGGACTGGGCCGAGGCCTGGCGCAGCGGCACTGCCGCCACCAGAGAGACGACCAGCAGGAAGAGCAGGATCGCAGCGATCAGCACGCCGCGCAGGGGACGCTGGGACATGGCAACTCCTCAGGTGAACAGGGGCGCGATCCATGCTACGCCGCCGCCTCGGGATTGCAAGCCCATTTCGTCCATGCCCTGGCGCTGCCACAATGCGCACACCATGACGCCCCCGATCACGCCGCCCATGACCGCCGCCCGCGCACAGGAGATCGCCGAGCACTTCGACCTGCGCGCCCTGCCCGCCGACTTCCTCGCCAACCCGTACCCGGTGTACGCCGCGCTGCGGGAACACCAGCCGGTGCGGCGCATGCCCGACGGCTCGGTGTTCCTCACGCGCTGCGCCGATCTGATGGCGGTGTACCGCGACGCGCAGGCCTTCAGCTCCGACAAGCACGTGGAGTTCGCGCCCAAGTACGGCGCGGACTCGGCCCTGTTCGAGCACCACACCACCAGCCTGGTGTTCAACGACCCGCCGCTGCACACCCGCGTGCGCCGGCTCATCATGGGCGCACTCACGCGCCGCGCGATCGCCGAGATGGAGCCCGGCCTGATCATGCTGGTGGACCAGCTGCTCGACGAGCTGGACGCGCGCGGTGGCGGCGACCTGATCGAGGATTTCGCCTCGGCCATTCCGGTGGAGATCATCGGCAACCTGCTGGACGTGCCGCACGCGGACCGGGGCCCGCTGCGCGCCTGGTCGCTCGCGATCCTGGGCGCGTTGGAACCCACCCTCACGCCCCAGCAGCAGGCCAGCGGCAACCGGGCTGTGACCGAAATGACGGCCTACCTGCGCAGACTGGTGGCCGCGCGCCGCCAGCGACCGGGCGACCCGGAGCGCGACGTGCTCACCCGCCTCATTCAGGGCGAGACCGACGGCGAGCAACTCAGCGAGGTGGAGCTGCTGCAGAACTGCATCTTCCTGCTCAATGCCGGCCACGAGACCACCACCAACCTGATCGGCAACGGCCTGATCTCGCTCCAGGAGTTCCCCGAGGCCCGCGCGGGCCTGCTGCGCGACCTGCAGGCCGCAGCGGGCGATGCCGCCGCCGAGGAGGCCGTGCTCAGCCGTGCGGTGGATGAATTCCTGCGCTTCGAGTCGTCGAACCAGCTCGGCAACCGGCGCGCGGTCCAGGACACGCAGGTGGGCGGCGTGGACCTGCCGGCCGGCACGCTGGTGACGCTGTGCATCGGCGCGGCCAACCGCGACCCGGCGCAGTTCGCCGACCCCGAGGTGTTGAACCTCGCTCGCGAAGGCAACAAGCACCTGGCGTTCGGTTTCGGTATTCACCAGTGCGCGGGCCTGAGCCTGGCGCGGCTGGAGGGACGCATCGCCATCGGGCGCTTCCTGCGGCGTTTCCCCGGCTACCGGCTGACCGAGGCGCCCACGCGCGGCGGGCGGGCGCGGTTCCGCGGATTTCTGCGCGCGCCGTTTGCCGCGGCCTGAGGGCAGGCCTCAGCCCGACGCGATCGAGGCCTCCCCCACCACCTCGCTCGAACCGCCGGGCAGGGCCGGCGTGGTCGAGATGGCCTGCGCCACCGAGAGGTCCATCCAGCGGCTCTCGGACCAGAAGCGCGCGGTGTGTGGCTGGTGCGCGAGCAGCAGCCGCTCCACCAGCGGCGCCACCGGCGTCATGGCCGGGTCGATCAGCAGCACGTAGCGCTCGCCGTCTTCATCGAGCCGGCCCAGCCAGTCCAGCCTGACCATCACCGCCACCGATTCCTCCAGCTGCAGCGCATCCACCCGCAGCACCTGGGCCAGGGCCTCCAGGCTCAGGCCCTTGGGCGCGGTGTCGCGCGCCACGTTCAGCTGCTCCAGCACCTCCAGCGCGAGCTGGAAACTCCAGCCTGGCGTGTCGCTGCGCCGCGCAATGCCCGAGAGCAGGCTGGGCAGATAGGCCGCAACCACCGCCCCCAGCAGCACGATCACCCAGGCCACGTAGAACCACACCAGCAGGATCGGCACGGTGGCGAAGGTGCCGTAAACGACCGAGTAGGTGGGCACCTGGGTCAGGTACCACGCCAGCACCTTCTTGGCCAGCTCCAGCCCCACGCCGACGAACAGGGCGCCCGAAAGCGCGTGGCTCCAGCGCACCCGGGTGTTGGGCACGTAGCGGTAGAGCGCGGCCAGGCCGCCGGTGAGCAGCACGAACTGGGAGGCATCGAGCAGGAATCGCACGCCCCCCGGCAGGCCCGAGACCACGCCGCGCGAGGCCGTGACGGCGTAGGACGTGGCCGCCAGGCTGCCCGCCAGCAGCAGCGGACCCAGGGTGAGCACGGCCCAGTACACCAGCACGCGCTGCGTCAGCGAACGGGGCTGGCGCACGCGCCAGATGTCGTTGAGCTTGCGGTCGATGGTCAGGATCAGGGCCAGCGCCGTCACCAGCAGCACCAGCGCGCCAGCCCAGCCCATCTGGCCGGCCTTGCTGGCGAACTGGTTGAGGTAGCTGAACACCTGCTTGGCGATGTCCGGCGGCACCAGGCTCTGCACCAGCCAGCGCTGCAGGGTGACCTGCAGGCGATCGAACATCGGGAAGGCGCTGAAGATCGCCAGCGCGACGGTGAACAGCGGCACCAGCGAGATGGTGGTGGTGAAGGTCAGCGAGCTGGCGGTGATGCCCAGCCGGTCCTCGCGGAAGCGCTCGCGCAGCGTCAGTGCCGTGGTGCGCCACGGGAATTTCAGGGCGTCGCGCCACAACGCGCGCGCCAGGGTTTCAAGGGCCCGCAGGCGCTCTTTGAGGGTCATCCCGGTATCATGCCACCTGCCCTCCCGCCCCTGTCCCCCCAGCTCCTCCATGCCCTCTTCTGCCCCGCTTTCCAGCGCCCTGGACACCCCTTTTGCCGTGCGCGGCACCCGCTGGCTCGCCGTGGGCAGCCTGCTGGGCCTCATCCTGCTCGGCCTGGCGTGGGAGCTGTGGCTCGCGCCGCTGCGCGAAGGAGGCTCCTGGTGGGCCATCAAGGTGTTGCCGCTGACCGTGCCGCTGGCCGGCCTGTTGAAGAACCGCATGTACACCTACCGCTGGGTCAGCCTGCTGGTGTGGCTGTATTTCACCGAGGGCGCGGTGCGCGCCACCAGCGAGTCCGGCACCTCGATGTGGCTGGCCTGGCTGCAGGTGCTGCTGTGCATCGCCCTTTTCGCGGCTTGCGCACTGCATGTGCGCATGCGCCTGCGCGCCGCCGGCAAGGAAGCCGTGGCCGCCGATGTGGCCAGTTCGACCGCCGCGGCCGAATCCCGCGTGGCCCAGCCATGAGCACCGCGCCAGGCCGCTCCCCAGCCAGCTTGCCGGGAGAAGAAGCGCCAGCGGCCGCCACCTTGCTGGAGGCGCTGCGCGCGGCCGTGGGGCCGGCCCAGGTGCTCACACACGAAGACCCGGCCGCCGACCTCTCCGCGTGGGAAAACGACTGGCGCAAGCGCGCGCAGGGCCGCGCGCTTGCCGTGGTGCGCCCGGGCAGCACGGCCGAGGTGGCCGCCGTGGTGCGCGCCTGCGCGCGCGCCGGCGCGGCCATCGTGCCCCAGGGCGGCAACACCGGCCTGGTGGTGGGCTCGGTGCCCGATGGGTCCGGCACCCAGGTGGTGCTCAGCCTGACTCGCATGAACGCCGTGCGCGCCATCGATGGGGCCAACCTCACCATGACGGTGGAGGCGGGGTGCGTGCTGCAGTCGCTGCAGGAAGCGGCCGAGAACGCCGGCTTTCTGTTTCCCCTGAGCCTGGCGGCCGAGGGCAGCTGCACGATCGGCGGCAATCTGGCCACCAACGCTGGCGGCACCCAGGTGGTGCGCTACGGCAACGCGCGCGAACTCTGCCTGGGCCTGGAGGTGGTGACCGCGCAGGGCGAGGTCTGGCAGGGCCTCACCGGCTTGCGCAAGGACAACACCGGCTACGACTTGCGCGATCTGTTCATTGGCAGCGAGGGCACGCTGGGCGTGATCACCGCGGCCACGCTCAAGCTCTACCCGCTGCCCGCGGCCCAGCTCACCGCCTGGGCCGCCGTGCCCACCCTGGACGCTGCCGTGGCGCTGCTGGGCCTGGCGCACCAGCACCTGGGCGCCGGCCTGACCGGCTTCGAGGTGATGGGCCAGTTCGCCTTGAGCCTGGTCGACCGCCATTTCCCCGACCTGCGGGTGCCACTCTGGAAAGAGAGCCCCTATTGCGTGCTGCTGGAGAACAGCGACAGCGAGTCCGAGGAGCATGCGCGCGCCCAGTTCGAGCGCCTGCTGGAGACCGCCTTCGAGCAGGGCCTGGTGAGCGACGCGGTGGTGGCCGAGAGCATTTCGCAGGCGCGCGGCCTGTGGCACATCCGGGAGAGCATTCCGCTGGCCCAGGCCGAGGAGGGTCTGAACATCAAGCACGACATCAGCATCCCGGTCTCGCGCATCCCCGCCTTCTGCGCCGAGACCGACGCTTTGCTGCAGCGCGAGATGCCCGGCGTTCGCCTGGTGAACTTTGGCCACCTGGGCGACGGCAACCTGCACTACAACGTGCAGGCGCCGGCCGGTGGAGATGCCAAAAAATTCCTGAATGAGCAGGAAACGCGCGTGAACACCCTGGTTTTCGACGCGGTGGCGCGCTACGATGGGTCGATCAGTGCCGAACACGGCGTGGGCAGCCTCAAGGTCACCCACCTGCCGCACTACAAGGACCCGGTTGCCCTGGGCCTGATGCGCGCCATCAAGCAGGCGCTCGATCCTCAACACCTCCTGAACCCTGGCCGCGTGCTCACCTCGCCATGAACCTCCGCCGCCCCGTCCGCTTGCTGCTCGTGTGCGCACTGGCCGCCACGGGCTGGGCGCACGCGGTCGAGGCCAGCCAGCGGCAGGCCTGGCGGGAGCAGGCGCTGGCCTACGAACACGGCGAGGGCGTGGCGCGCGACACCCACGCCGCGATCGCGCTCTATTGCCGCGCCGCGCTGGCGGGGGACGCAGTCTCGGCCTACAACCTGGGCTGGCTCTACGCCAATGGCCGCGGCACACCACGGAACGACGGCTATGCCGCCCACTGGTTCGCGCGCGCGGCCCTGCTGGGCGATGCCCAGGCCGAGGCGATGTTCAAGCGCCTGGATACGCCGGCCGACAAGCCCGACTGCGTGCTGCAGGCCGAGCGGGCTGAGCAGCAACGCGCCGAGCAGGAACGGCTCAGCGCCGAAGCCGACGCGGTGGTCACGCGTTACCGCGACTGGGTCAACACGCCCGAGCAGCAGCGCATCATGAAGATCGTCTACAAGCTCGCGCCGCAATTCGGCATCGAGCCCGGCCTGGCCTTCGCCGTGATCAAGGCGGAGTCCAATTTCAATGTGCACGCCCTGTCGGACAAGAACGCCCAGGGCCTGATGCAGCTCATCCCCGAAACCGCCGCGCGCTTCCGGGTGAACAAGCCCTTCGACCCCGAGCAGAACATCCGCGGTGGCCTGTCGTACCTGCAGTGGCTGCTGGCGTACTTCAAGGGCAATGTGTCGCTGGTGCTGGCCGCCTACAACGCGGGCGAAGGCACGGTGGACCGCTACCGCGGCGTGCCGCCCTTCCCCGAAACGCAGGGCTACATCAAGCGCATCCAGCAGATCTTCGCCCTGCAGCAGCACCCCTTTGACGAGCGCATCACCGCGCCGTCGCCGGCCTTGCCCGGCATCGCGTCCGTGCGCCCCTGAGCGGCCGCCGGGCAGGCCTTGCGAGCGCGGCGCGCGCTCGGATCAGTAGTAACCCCATGAGGTAGTCCTACGACTATCGGGCGCCCAGGCGCGTTCCTAGAATTTTCGAATCACAAGCCATGCGCCACAGCACCCGGGCATGGTCACAGGAGACGAAGCTTCATGAACATCGCGCAGCTGCTCGTGCGTTCGGCCCGAACCTTCCCCGACCGGGATGCCGTGTTGCTGGGTGCGCGTGTGTGCTGCGACTACCGGGAGCTGGCGCGCCGCGCCGCCACGCTGGGCACCAGCCTGTCGCGCCGCCTGGGCCTGCAGCCCGGCGAACGCGTCGCCCTGCTGCTGCACAACTGCCCGCAGTACCTGGAGGTGCTGTACGGGGCCTGGTTTGCCGGCCTGGTGGTGGTGCCGATCAACCACAAACTGCATGCGCGCGAGGTCGAGTACATCCTGGCCGACAGCGGCGCGCGCGCACTGTTCACCTCGGCCGACCTGGGCACGGACCTGCAAACCGACCCGGCGGTCGCCATCGACGTGAACGGCGCCGGCTACCTGTCCCTGCTCGCGGACGACACCATGGCACCGGTGCACCGCGCGCCCGAAGACATCGCCTGGCTGTTCTACACCTCGGGCACGACCGGCCGCCCCAAGGGCGTGATGCAGACCCACCGCAACCTGCTCTCGATGACGCTGTGCTATTTCGCCGACGTGGACACGGTGCGGCCGGACGACGCGAGCCTGTATGCCGCGCCGATGTCGCACGGCGCCGGTCTCTACAACATCCCGCACGTGCTGGCCGGCGCGCGCCACGTGATCCCCGAGTCCGGCGGTTTCGACCCCGACGAGATCCTCGCGCTGGCCCGCGAGTTGCGCGATGTCTCGATGTTCGCGGCCCCCACCATGGTCAAGCGGCTGGTCGAAAGCGCGCTGGCGCGCGGCCTGGATGGCGACGGCATCAAGACCATCGTCTATGGCGGGGGCCCGATGTACGCCGCCGACATCCAGCAGGCCATTGCCGTGATGGGCCCGCGCTTCGTGCAGATCTACGGCCAGGGCGAGTGCCCCATGGCCATCACCGCGCTGTCGCGGCAACACCTGGCCGATCTCGGCCATCCGCGCCACGCGCAGCGCATGGCCTCCGTCGGCGTGGCCCAGAGCAGCGTGGAGATCCGCATCGCGCAACCCGACGGAACCGCCCTGCCTTGCGGCGAAACCGGGGAAATCCTGGTGCGCGGCGACCCGGTGATGCCGGGCTACTGGGGCAACGCGGCAGCCACGGCCCAGACCTTGCGCGACGGCTGGCTGCACACCGGCGACATCGGCGAAATCGATGCCGACGGCTTCCTCTCGCTCAAGGACCGCTCCAAGGACCTGATCATCAGCGGCGGCTCCAACATCTACCCGCGCGAGGTCGAGGAGGTGCTGCTGCGCCATCCCGGCGTGCGCGAAGTCGCCGTGATCGGCCGCCCGCACAGCGAGTGGGGCGAGGAGGTGCTGGCCTGCGTCGTCGCACGCCCCGGCCACGCGCTGGACACGAGCGAGCTCGACGCGCTCTGCCTCGCCAGCATCGCGCGTTTCAAGCGCCCGCGCCGGTACCTGCTGCTCGACGAATTGCCCAAGAACAGCTACGGCAAAGTGCTCAAGACCGCTCTGCGGGACCTGGGCGATTCCCCCAAAGACAGGAGACCCCTTCCATGAAACTGGTCACGTTCGATCTTCCCGGCGGCCAACGCCACATCGGCGCGATGCTCGCGGGCGAGCAGCGCCTGGTGGACTTCACCGCGTCTTCGGCCTCGCCCGCCATGCGCGACATGCTGGCCCTGATCGACGGCGGCGAGGCCGCGCTCCAGGAAGCCCGGCAATGGCTGGACAAGGCCGCCGTCACGCATGCGCTTGCCGACGTGACGCTGGCCGCGCCACTGCCCGAACCGCGCCAGATGCGCGACTTCCTGTGCTTCGAGAAGCACTTCCGGCAGGCGCGCGCCAACCGCCACCTCTTCGGCGCCACCGACAGCGAACGCGACCCGGCCAAGGTGGAGATTCCACCCATCTGGTACGAGGAGCCGATCTACTACAAGTGCAACCGCTTCTCGGTGGTGGGCACGGGCACGGACATCGTCAACCCCGCGTACTGCCAGATGCTGGACTACGAACTCGAGTTCGCCGCCATCCTGGGCAAGGGTGGCAAAAACATCCGCAAGGAAGACGCGCGCTCGCACATCTTCGGCTACCTGATCTTCAACGACGTGAGCGCGCGCGACCAGCAGATGCGCGAGATGGGCGGCACGCTCGGCCCCACCAAGGGCAAGGACTTCGACACCGGCAACGTGCTCGGCCCGTGGCTGGTCACAGCCGACGAGGTCGGCAATCCCTACGACCTGACCATGGTCGCGCGCGTCAATGGCGAGGAGTGGTCGCGCGGCAACAGCGGCGAGATGCACCACCGTTTCGAAGACGTGCTGGTCCACGCCTCGCGCGACGAGACGCTGCACGCAGGCGAGTTCTTCGGCTCAGGAACGGTCGGCAGCGGATGCGGACTGGAACTGGGCCGTTTCCTGAAACACGGCGATGTCGTCGAGCTGGAGGTTCAGAAGCTCGGCGTGCTCAAGAACCGTGTGGTGTTCCGTCACGACAGCCCGTGACGGCGTTCCCTCCCTAAAACCCTCTGGAGACAAGCCATGCACACCTTTATCACGACCCTGCGTTCCCTTGTGCGCCCCCTGGCGGTGGCCACGCTGCTGAGTGCGGCGGCGGCCCCCGTCTGGGCCCAGAAGATCGTGTTCGGTTTCTCGGCGTCCACCGCCTTTGCCAATGCCTTTGTCGCGGCCAACGAGGGCATCTTCAAAAAGCACGGTCTGGACGTGGAGATGAAACTGGTCCCCAACTCGGCGACCACGCCGGCCGCCCTGATGGCGGGCAGCCTGCAGATCGCCACGCCGACCGCGCCCAACACCATGCAGGCCGTCGAGCAGGGGCTGGATCTGGTGGTGCTGGCGGGCGGGGGCTACTACACCAAGGGCATGGAAGACGTGGCCATCATGGTGCGTCCCGACAGCCCCATCAAGACCGCCAAGGACTTCGAGGGCAAGCGGGTGTCCACCCCGGGGCTCAACGCCTTCCTGCACGTGCTGTTCCGCAAATGGATGGCCGAGAACGGCGGCGACTACAAGAAGGTGACCTTCACCGAGAACGCGTTCGCGCAGTCCGTGGACGTGCTGCGCAACGGCCAGGTCGACGGCATCCTCGCGGTGCAGCCCTTCCTCTCGCGTGCGCAGGAGACCGGTGCCGGCCGCGTGGTCGCCTACTACATCGCCGCGCTGGAAGGCGAAGTGCAGTCGGGCTGGCACGTCGCCAGCCGCAAGTGGGCCGATGCCAACCCCAAGCAGGTCGCGGCCTTCCGCGCCGCCATCGAGGAAGCTTCGGCCCTGGCCCAGAAAGACCCTGGCGTGGTGCGCAAGGCCAACCTGGTCTACATCCCCTTCCCGCCCGAGGTGCAGGCCAAGTTCCCCGACCCGAAGTTCCGCCCGGTCATCACGCCCGAGGTGGTGCAGAACTGGAACAAGATCATGATGGATCAGGACATGCTCAAGAAGCCGATCGACCCGGCCAAGCTGATCTACAAGTGACGCCGGTTGGCTCCAGCCCATTCATCGCATCGGAGAACCACCATGTCGCGATTCCCTCCTCGACGCGCCTGGCAGCGCCTGCTCCTGGCCCTGCTGATCGGTGCGGCCAGCGCGGCGCCCGCCCTGGCCCAGAAGATCGTCTACGGCTACTCGGGCGCCGCGGTCTTCGGCAACGCCTTCGTCGCCGCCAACGAAGGCATCTTCAAGCGCAACGGCCTCGATGTGGAGATGAAGCTGGTGCCGAACTCGGCCACCACGCCAGCGGCCCTCATGGCCGGCAGTCTTCAGATCGCCACGCCCACGGCCCCCAACACATTGCAGGCCGTGGACTCGGGCATCGATCTGGTGGTGCTGGCCGGAGGCGGCTACTACACCAAGGGCATGGAAGACATCGGCGTGATCGTCAGGCCGGATGGCCCGATCAAGACCGCCAAGGACTTTGAGGGCAAGCGGGTTTCCACGCCGGGCCTCAACGCCTTCCTGCACGTGCTGTTTCGCAAGTGGATGAGCGAGAACGGCGGCGATCCGAAGAAGGTGACGTACACCGAGAATGCGTTCGCCACGTCGCTGGACGTGCTGCGCTCCGGCCAGGTGGACGCCGTGCTCACCGGCAGCCCTTACCTGGGCCGTGCCGTCGAAACGAAGATCGGGCGCGTGGTGTCGTACTACATCAGCGAGCTCGAAGGCGACACGCAGTCCGGGTGGCACGTGGCCACGCGCAAGTGGGTGAACGAGAACCCCGCCCAGGCCGCCGCCTTCAAGAAATCCATCGACGAAGCCACGGCGCTGGCGGCCAGAGACCCCTCCGTGGTGCGCAAGGCGATGCTGGTGTACATCCCCGTGCCGCCCGAAGTGCAGGCCCAGTTCATCGACCCGAAGTTCAAGGCGGTGATCACCCCCGAGGTGGTCACCAAATGGAACTCCATCCTGATGGAGCAGGACATGCTCAAGAAGCCGGTCGATCCGGCCAGGCTGCTCTACAAGTGACGCGCGCCCTCTTCCCACCCGGACCACAAGACCTCAACGCATGAGCCAAGCCATCGCCCCCATCCTGTCCGTCAGCGGGCTGGACTTCACCGTCGGTTCCCTCAACATCCTGAAAGACATCTCGCTCACGGTGCATGAAAAGGAGTTCGTCTGCATCGTCGGCGCCTCGGGCTGCGGCAAGACCACCTTGCTGCGCCTGATGGGCGGCCTGCTCAGCCCCACCGAGGGCCAGGTGCTGTACCGGGGCCGCGCGATCGACGGGCCCGACCCCGAGCTCGCGGTGGTGTTCCAGGACTACGGACGCGCCCTGCTGCCGTGGCGCACCGTGGCCGGCAACGTGGAGCTGGCGCTCGAAGCGCGCCGTGTGCCCAAGGACGAGCGCGCGCCCATCATCCGCGACATGCTGGAACGGGTCGGCCTGGCCGAGCGCGCCGACGCCTACCCGATCCAGCTCTCCGGCGGCATGCAGCAACGCCTGCAGATCGCGCGCTGCATGGCGCAGGCGCCGCAGGTGCTGCTGATGGACGAGCCCTTCGGCGCGCTCGACGCGATGACGCGCCAGACGCTGCAGGACGAAGTGGCCCGCCTGTGCGCCGACGCAGGCGTGACGGTGGTGTTCATCACGCACGACCTGGAGGAGGCGATCTACCTGGGCGACCGGGTGATCTCCATGGACAAGCACCCGGGTCGCCTGTCGGAGACGCTGACCATCGAGCTGGAGCGGCCTCGCAACCAGCTCACCACCAGGGAAGACGCCCGCTTCCTGGCCTATCGCCACCGCCTGTTCAACCTCCTGCCACCGGGGCACTGAGATGAATGCAACCCTGGTGCGCGTGTTCAAAGGGGTGCTGTTCCCGGCGGCGGTCCTGATCTTCTGGGAGTTCGCGGCCCGCTCCGGGCTGCTCAAGGCCGAGAGCCTGTCGTCCCCGATCGCGATCTTCCGCGCGGCGGTGGGTGTGGTCGTCGATGGCAGCCTGTTCAAGGCGGCCCTGGAGACTTTCGGCGGCGCCGTGGGCGGCCTGGTCGTCGGGGCCACAGCGGGCATCCTGGTCGGCGTGGCCTTCGGTCTCTCGCGCAGCCTGTCGCAGCTGATGCGCGTGTCCACCGAGGCGCTGCGGCCCATTCCCTCGGTGGCGCTGATCCCGCTGGCGCTGCTGATTCACGGCTACGGCTTCCAGATGGAGAGCAGCATCGTGGCCTTCTCGTGCTTCTGGCCGCTGCTCATCATCACCGAAAGCGCGGTGCGCGGCATCGAACCGCGCCTGCTGGAGGTGGCGCGCATGCTCAACCTGAGCCTGCGCGAGCGCGTGACCAAGATTGTGTTGCCCGCCGCGCTGCCGCGCATCTTCGTCGGCCTTCGGCTGGCGGCCGCGGTCTCGCTGGTGGTGGCGGTCACGGTGGAGATCACGGCCAACCCGATGGGCCTGGGCTACGCGCTCATCGTCGCGCAAGAGAGCATGCGGCCCGATCGCGTGTTCGCCTTCATCGGCTGGATCGGCCTGATCGGGTGGGCACTCAATGCCTCGCTGCTGCGCGCGCAGCAGCGCTGGTTCGGGCGCATGGGCAACTGGGCGGAGCAATCGTCATGAAAAGAGAGCATGGTGTCCTGATGTGGTTCGCCAGCCTGGGCGTGCTCGCTGCGTTGGTCGGCCTGTGGCAACTCGCCGCGCACCTGGAACTGGTGTCGCCGGTGTTCTTCCCGGCGCCGCTGCGCAGCTTCGAGTCGCTGTGGGACCAGATGGGCACGGCGGACTTCTGGCTCGCGTTTCGCGAGACGCTGCGGCGCATGGTGCTGGGCTTCGTGACCGCCTCGGTCGCGGGCGTCGCACTGGGTGCGGCGATCGGCCTCTCGCCCCGGGTGCGGGCCTATGTGGAGCCCACGCTGGAGCTGATCCGCCCCCTGCCCGCCTCGGCCATGATCCCGGTCTTCGTTCTGCTGATCGGCCTGAACGACCGCATGATCGTCACCGCGATCGCCTTCTCTTCCCTCTGGCCGGTGCTGCTCAACACCGTGCACGGCTTCAAGACCATCGAGCCGCGGCTGGTGGAGGTCGCGCGCATCCTGCACCTCTCGCGGCTGGAGATGGTCTGGAAGATCGCCCTGCCCAACGCGCTGCCCGACATCTTCGCGGGCCTTCGGCTGGCCCTGACGGTGTCGCTCATCCTCGCGGTGGTGGCCGAGATGCTGGCCGGCACCGTCGGCCTGGGCCAGAACATCACGCTGGCCGCGCGCTCGTTCCGCAGCGCAGACCTCTACGCCGGGATCATCGTCCTTGGCGCGGTCGGCTACGTGTCCAACATCCTGCTTCAACGCGCCGAACAGCACCTGCTGCGCTGGCGCACGCCCTGAACCCGGCATCACCCACCCCCACCACAGGAGACACACCATGAAATGGCAATACACCAAGGGACTGCACGACATCGGCAACGGCAATTACGCCTGGCTGCTGCCCGACGGCACCTGGGGCTGGAGCAACGCGGGCCTGGTGACCGACAGCGGCGAGTCGCTGCTGGTCGACACCCTGTTCGACCTCAAGCTCACGCGCGAGATGCTGCATGCCATGCGCAACGCCGTGCCCGAGGCCAAGGAGATCGCGCAGGTGGTCAACACCCACGCCAACGGCGATCACTACTTCGGCAACCAGCTGGTGGCCGACTCGGAGATCATCGTCTCGCAGGCCTGCGCCGAAGAGATGCTGGCCCACCCGCCCCAGGCCCTGATCGACCGCTTCCGCAACTACAAGGAACTCGGCGACGGCGGCGAATTCCTCATGAAGGCGATGGGCCGCGTGTTCGATTTCCGCGGCATCGTCTACACCCCACCCACCAAGACCTTCAGTGGCGAGATCGACCTCAAGGTGGGCAACAAGACGGTGAAGCTGGTCGAGGTCGGCCCGGCCCACACCAAGGGCGATGTGCTCGCCTACATCCCCGAGGACAAGATCGTCTACACCGGCGACATCCTGTTCAACGGCGGCCACCCCATCGTGTGGGCAGGCCCGGTGGACAACTGGATCCGCGCCTGCGACCTCATGCTGGGCTGGGACGTGGAGGTGGTGGTGCCCGGCCACGGCCCGATCACCGACAAGACGGGGGTGCGCGCGCTCAAGCACTACCTGGAGTACGTCAAGGCCGAGGCGCGCAAGCGCTACGACCAGGGCATGACGCTGGAACAGGCCGTGGACGACATCTCGCTGCGCGAGTTCAACTCCTGGACCGACGCGGAGCGCATCTACGTCACCGTCAACAACCTGTACCAGGAGTTCAGCGGCGACACCTCGCCACCGGACACCATCAAGCTCTTCGGACTCATGGCGCACTACGAAGAGCGCCAGCGCCGGCTGCATGGCAACGTGATCGGTTGCGGCCCCAACTGCAACCACGCCAAACACTGACCCTTTCAGAACCACTTTCACAGGAGACACACACATGGCCTGGAGAATCCGCCGCGTCGTGACCGGGCACGATGCCCAGGGTCGCTCGACCTTCATCATGGATGGCCTCGCGCCCAACATCAAGGAAATGGCGTCCATGCCGGGCGTTGCCTTGACCGACCTGTGGGAAACCACCACCGCACCGGCGGACAACACCGGCACGGCGGACGCCGCCGCGCGCCCGGTCAAGCTCGAGCCGCCGCAGGTGGGCAGCATTCTGCGCATCGTGGAGTTCCCGCCCGACACCATGTGGCAGGGCGCCGACGCGGCCAAGGCCTTCGAGTCCATCGGCGCGGGGCACGCGCCCGACGCCCATTCGGACGACCCCATGCGCCACAAGACCAGCACCATCGACTACATCGTGGTGCTCAAGGGCGAGATCTACGCCATCCTCGACACGGGCGAGACGCTGCTCAAGGCCGGGGACGTGCTGGTGCAGCGCGGGACCATGCACTCCTGGAGCGTGCGCGGCACCGAGCCCTGCATCGTGGCGGCCATCCTCATCGGGGCCACGCCGCACGCCTGAGCCGCGCTCAGGGCGAGGGCGGCATGCCCAGGATGCGCGCGATCAGCTCGCCGGTGGAGTTCACGTCCAGCTTGCGCATGAGCCGCAAGCGGTGCGCCTCCACCGTGCGGTGGCTGACGTTGAGGTCCTTGGCGATCTGCTTGCTGGTCAGGCCGGTGATGACCCGCGCCGCGATCTCGCGCTCGCGCGCGGTCAGCGGCGCGTTCACCGGGCGGGCCTCGCTGATGTCGTCGAACACCCAGATCACCGACGCGAAGGGCGACTCCGGCGTGAAAGAGCGCCCGGACACCGCGCACCAGAACATGCGCCCGTTGGCATGTCGCATGATGCGCTGGTCCCGGTGGTTGCCGTTCTGCCGCATGCTGGCCACCCAGGTCTCGCCGATGTGCTCGAACTCTTCGTGCGAGGGGTACAGCATCTCGGTCGATTGCCCGACCAGGGCACTGACCGGGTAGCCGAACATCTCGGACATGGCGCGGTTGCAGCGTTCGATGATGCGCTGACGGGTCACCATCAAACCGACGGGCGCCAGTTCGAAGATCATCTCGGGCTCGGCGATCGATTCAGACAGGGTCTTGGGATTCATCGGGCATCGGCGTGATGGGCCATTATGGCGCAGGGGTTCGGCCCGCAGCCGCCTCGGCCCCGGCCCGAAACAGGCACAATTCCCACCATGACCGACCGCCCCATCCGCTCGCAGTACGAAGATTTCATGCGCCACGTCTACACCACGGGCGTGCAGAAAACCGATCGCACCGGCACCGGCACCACCAGCGTGTTCGGCCACCAGATGCGCTTTGACCTCCATGAAGGTTTCCCGCTGGTGACCACCAAGAAGGTGTTCACCAAGGCCATCATCGTCGAGCTGCTGTGGTTCCTGCGTGGCGACAGCAACGTGAAGTGGCTGCAGGAACGCGGCTGCACCATCTGGGACGAATGGGCGCGCGAAGACGGCGACCTCGGCCCGGTGTATGGCGTTCAGTGGCGCAACTGGCCCACACCGGACGGGCGGCACATCGACCAGATCAGCGAGGTGGTCAAGCAGCTCAAGACCCAGCCCGACTCGCGCCGCATCATCGTGAGCGCTTGGAACGTGGCGGACCTCGACAAGATGGCCCTGATGCCCTGTCACGCGTTCTTCCAGTTCTACGTGGCCAACGGCAAGCTGAGCTGCCAGCTCTACCAGCGCAGCGCCGACATCTTCCTGGGGGTGCCGTTCAACATCGCCAGCTACGCGCTGCTCACGCACATGCTGGCGCAGCAATGCGACCTGGACGTGGGCGAGTTCATCTGGACCGGCGGCGACTGCCACATCTACAGCAACCACCACGAACAAGTGCAGACGCAGCTCGCGCGCGCCCCGCTCCCCTACCCCACGCTGCGCATCAAGCGGCGCCCCGCATCGATCTTCGACTACGAGCTCGACGACTTCGAGATCCTGGACTACCAGCACCACCCGGCCATCAAGGCGCCGGTGGCGGTCTGAACCCGCACCCGCCCTCGGCCACGTGATCACCCGCCGCCAGCTCTGGGCGCTGCTCGCCCTCACGATCATGTGGGGCGTGAACTGGCCGATGATGAAGCTCTCGCTGCAGGAGCTCACGCCGCTCTACTTCCGCGCCAGCACCATGATGCTGGGTGCGCTCGGCCTGTTCATCTATGTTGCCAGCCAAGGCGAGCGCATGCGCCCTGCGCGCGCCGAATGGGCCGCCATCGCCTGGCTTGGCCTGCCCAATGTGCTGGGCTGGCACACCCTGTCGATCTTCGGCGTGCAGGAACTCGCCTCGGGCCGCGCGGCCATCCTGGGCTTCACCATGCCGATCTTCACCGTGCTCATCGGCGCGGCCTTCTTCGGCGAGCGCATCACGCCGCGCGTGCGCGCGGCCGTGGTGTGCGCAGGCACCGCCATCGCGCTGCTGCTGTGGCACGAGCTGCAAAGCCTGAGCGGCCGGCCCACGGGCATCGCGTGGATGCTGGGCGCTGCCTTCTGCTGGGGCGTGGGCACGCTGCAGTTCCGCCGCGCCCACCTCACGCTCTCTCCCATGGTGGTCACGGTGTGGATGCTGCTGCTGGGCAGCGGGGTGGTGGGGGCGCTGGCCGTCGCGCTGGAACCGGTGCCCCGGCTGGCCGGATTCTCGGCGCCGATGTGGATCAGCCTGCTCTATGGCGTCTTGATCAACTACGGGGTGGCCCAGCTGATCTGGTTCGGCATGGCGCGCAACCTGCCTCCGGCCACGAGCGCCATGAGCGTCATGGCGATCCCGCTGGTGGGCACGCTGAGCGCGACCTTCATCGTGGGCGAGGTGCCGCACTGGCAGGACTGGGCCGCCATCGGATTCGTCATGATGGCCATCGCCAGCGTCCTCTGGCCCTCGCGCGGCGCGACCGCGGCAGCCAGGGCGGCACAATAGCCCCATGCTCCAGCCCACCACCCGATTGCACCTCATCTTCGCGCGCGCCGCCAATGGCGTGATCGGCAAGGACAACGCCCTGCCCTGGCACCTGCCTGAGGACATGGCGCACTTCAAGCGCACCACGCTCGGCCATCCCGTGATCATGGGGCGCAAGACCTGGGACTCGCTGCCACCAAAGTTCCGCCCGCTGCCGGGGCGGCTCAACATCGTCGTCACGCGCGATGCCCAATGGCACGCCGAAGGCGCTGCCCGTGCGAATTCGCTGCCCGAGGCCGTGTCTTTGTGTCCGGCAGGCTCGGACGCGTGGGTGATCGGCGGCGCGCAGATTTACGCCGCCGCCCTGCCGCTGGCCCAGACCGTGGTGGTCACCGACATCGCGCGCGATTTCGAGGGCGATGCCCACGCACCGGTGCTGGGCCCCGAATGGCGGGAGACCTCGCGCGAAGCACACACGTCCGCCAACGGCCTGCCGTTCGCGTTCGTCAACTACGCCCGGGCCACCACGCGGTAGACGCAGCGCGGCGCACCGGCGAGCACGTGCTGCTCGCGCGTGACGCGGCCGTCGCAGCCGACGATGTCCTGGAACAGTTGCAGCTCCGATCGGCAAAAGCCCTGGCAGCTGCGGGCGGCGGCACAGATCGGGCAATGGTCCTCGATCAGCAACCAGTCCTTGCCATCGCGCTCCACCCGCGCCATGTAGCCCTCTTCGCTGCGCACCGCCGCCAGTTGCTCCAGGCGCCTGGCGAGCGTTTTGCCGTTGCAGCGCTGCTGGTACAGGGTGCGGGCATCGGCCTCGCGCTGTGAGATCAGGCGCGCCAACCCCTGCTCGCCAAACAGCTGCCGCACCGAGCCGATCAACTGCACGGTCAGATGCGCATGGGCATCGGGAAAACGGCGGTGGCCCGCCTCGGTGAGCGCCCAGCTCTGACGCGGCCGACCCACGCCGAGCGCAGCCTCCTGAAAGCCTTCGAGCCAACCCGCCGCGACCAGCTTGAGCACCTGCAGGCGCGCCGCCTCTGGCGTGAGGTCCAGCGCACGCGCCAGGTCGGCAGTGGCGGTCGGCCCCCTGGTCTTGATCAGGAACAGGATGCGTTCCGCCGTGGGCGATGCACCTGGGTTTTCCGGGTGTTTACTTGCATTCACCATGGCCGGGTCCTAATATGCAAACAATTGCTTGGATAATAGCCGCGCTGCTGCGCACTGTCGAGAACCGCCCATGTCTTCACTCACCGCCCCTTTACCCGCCACGGCCTCCTGGGGTGATCTGCTCAAGGGCAAAAACGGCTGGCTCGCGCTGGCACTGACCGGTGGCGTTGCCCTGCACGCGATCAATGTGCATATCGTCACCACGGTGCTGCCTTCCGTGGTGAAGGACATCGGCGGGCTGGACTGGTACGCCTGGAACACCACCTTGTTCGTGGTGGCCTCCATCATCGGCGCCGCGCTTTCGGTGCGCGTGCTGGCCTCGCTCGGGCCACGCGGCGCCTGCCTGGCGGCGCTGGGCCTGTTCGCGCTCGGTTCGGCGGTGTGCGCCAGCGCGGGCACCATGGGGTGGATGTTGATCGGCCGCAGCGTGCAGGGCCTGGGGGGCGGCACCCTGGCGGCCCTGAGCTACGCCCTGATCCGGGTCGTGTTCGAGCCCGCCCTGTGGCTGCGCGCGGTGGCATTGGTCTCCGGCATGTGGGGCATTGCCACGCTGTGCGGCCCGGCGGCCGGCGGGCTGTTTGCCGAAGCGGGCCACTGGCGCTGGGCGTTCTGGATCCTGCTGCCGATCTCGCTGTCGCAAGCCCTGGTGGTGATGGTGCAGTTGCGCCCCGCGCCCGGTGCCACCGCGAGCCGCGGGCAGAAACCGGAGGTGCCGTTGGTGCAAGTGGGTCTCCTGGCCGGCTCCGTGCTGCTGATCGCGGCAGGAAGCCTGTCGCCGCTGCTGTTGTGGCAAGGCCTGGGCGTGGCCGGTGGCCTGGCGCTGGGCGCCGCCGCCGTCGCGGTGGACCGTCGGGCGGTGGTGCGCCTGCTGCCGTCAGGTGCGACGGCGCTGGGCTCACCGCTGGGTTCGGTGTACGCCATCGTGGCGCTGCTGCTGGTGGGCATGACGACCGAAATCTACGTGCCCTATTTCCTGCAGATGCTGCACGGCCAGACGCCGCTCGCGGCGGGCTACCTCACCGCGGCCATGGCTGCCGGCTGGAGCGCAGGCTCCCTGTTGTCGTCCGGGCGCGGCGGAACCACGGCCGACCGCCTGCTGCGGGCCGGCCCGCTGCTGACCACCCTCAGCCTGCTGGCTCTGGCGGTGGTGATACCGGTCGGCGAAAACCTGGGCCCGGGGGTTCGCCTGCTGCTTTGCGGCCTGACCCTGGCCGGTGCCGGGGCCGGCGTGGGCATCGGCTGGCCTCATCTGCTCAACCGCGTGCTCAACCTCGCGCCGGCCGGCGAAGGCGGCGTGGCATCGGCCGCCATCACCACCATCCAGCTCTATGGCATGGCGATCGGCGCTGCGGTGGCGGGCCTGGTGGCAAACGCCGCAGGCCTCAGCGACCCCGGTGGCCCGGCCGGCGCGCGCTCTGCCGCGGTCTGGCTGTTCGCGAGCTTCTCCCTGGCACCGGCCCTGGCAACCTGGCTGGCGCGCCGCATCACCCGCGCGCCGGGCGTTCACCCCTAAGGAGATGCCATGCGCGAACGCCTCGAGCAGATGCTGGCCCAGGGCCGCGACAACGCCCTGCTGCGTTTCGGCCTGGGACAGGCCTGCCTGAGAGACGAGGACGCCGAAGCGGCGGCCCTGCACCTGACCCAGGCGACGGCGCAGAACCCAAGGCACTCGGCCGCCTGGAAACTCCTGGGCGTGGCGCTTCGCCGCCTCGAGCGCCTGGACGCGGCCGAAGCGGCCTGGACCCAAGGCGTGGCGGTGGCCGAACAACAGGGCGACCACCAGTCGGTCAAGGAGATGAGGGTCTTCCTCCGACGCCTGCGGCGCCCTCCCGCGCAGTGACACCCCCCTGCGGCCGGGCCGCGGTTCATCGCATACTTGGCACTTCCGGCTGCACGGCCGGCACGCACCATTTCGCTGACCAACCATTCCGATGGGTCCCCCATGAAACTCGCCACCTGGAACATCAACTCCCTCTCCGTGCGCCTGCCTCAGGTGCTGGACTGGCTGGCCGCCAATCCGGTCGATGCGCTGGGACTGCAGGAACTCAAGCTCGTGGACGAGAAGTTCCCGCACGACGCGCTCAAGGAAGCGGGTTACCACGCCGCCGTCTTCGGCCAGAAGACCTACAACGGCGTGGCCATCCTCAGCCGCACCCCCGTCACCGACATCGTGCGCAACATCCCGCAGCACACCGACGACCAGTCGCGCGTGATCGCCGCCACCCTGGACACACCCGACGGCCCGCTGCGCCTGGTCAACTGCTATTTCGTCAACGGCCAGGCGCCGGGCAGCGAGAAGTTTGCCTACAAGATGCTCTGGCTGGAGGCGCTGCACCGCTGGCTGCAGGAAGAACTGAAGGTGCACCAGCGTTTGGTGCTGATGGGCGATTTCAACGTGGCGCCGGAAGACCGCGACTCGTTCGACCCTGTCGGACTGAAAGACACGATCCACCACACGGTGGAAGAGCGCGCGCATTTCCAGGCCTTGCTCGACCTGGGACTGACGGATGCCTACCGCCTGTTCGAGCAGCCCGAGAAAAGCTACTCGTGGTGGGACTACCGCATGCTGGGCTTCCAGAAGAACCGGGGGCTGCGCATCGACCACATTCTGGTGAGCGAGGCGCTGCGCGGCCGCGTGACGGCCTGCCAGATCGACCGGCTTCCGCGCAAGAACCCCCAGCCAAGCGACCACGCGCCGGTGGTGGTGACGCTGGGCTGAGCCAGCCGCACCAAGGCGAACCAAACCCGTCGCGGCCTACTCCAGGTTCAGTTCCTGGATCTTGCGGGTGATGGTGTTGCGGCCGATGCCCAGCTTGTGCGCCGCCTCGATGCGGCGCCCGCGTGTGCTGGCCAGCGCGGCCTGGATCAGGCGCGCCTCGGCGCGGCCGACCAGGGTG
>NZ_JAHCKK010000028.1 GCF_026125825.1 Hydrogenophaga sp.
TGCCAAGTACGGCATCGAGAAGGACGTGGGCTACATCTCCACCGGTGGCGGCGCCTTCCTCGAGGTGCTCGAAGGCAAGACCCTGCCGGCGTTTGAAGTGCTGGCGCGCCGAGCCAAGGCATAAGGTCCGCACGCTGCGCCGCTCGGGGTTTACCCGACTCACGCCGCGGTTTATGCGGCCTATCAGAAACCATGATTGGTCGCGCGCGCTTTCTGTTGCTAAATTGGTCCCGTCGCAAACACAACGATGGAGACAGACATGGGACGACAGACAGCAGCGCTGAAGGTGGTGGTTCTTTCCTTGGTGACGGCCTGGTCCGCGGCGCAAGCTGGCACGGTCTCCGTGATCACCTCGTTCCCCAAGGAACTGACCGAGGCCTACAAGAAGGCCTTTGAAGCCGCCAACCCCGGCATCAAGATCGAGATCCTCAACAAGAACACCACGGCGAGCATCGCCTACATCAAGGAACTGGCCGTGGGCCAGCGGCCCGACGTGATGTGGGCCTCGGCGCCCGATGCCTTCGAGGTGCTGGCGCGCGACAAGCTGCTGCAGGCCGCGCCCGAGGTCAAGAACGCACAGGTGCCCGCCAAGGTGGGCAACTACCCCATCAACGACCCGAACGGCCTGTACTACGGCCAGGCACTGGCCGGCTACGGCCTGATGTGGAACACGCGCTACATGCAGGCCAACAAGGTGCCCGCGCCGCGCGAGTGGGCCGACCTGACCAAACCCGCCTACTTCGGCCACGTGGCCATCTCCTCGCCCTCGCGATCGGGCACCACCCACCTCACGGTCGAGACCATCCTGCAAGGCGAGGGCTGGGAGAAGGGCTGGACGCAGATGCTGCAGATCGCGGGCAACTGCGCGGCCGTGACCGACCGCAGTTTCGCGGTGCCCGATGGCGTGAACAATGGCCAGTACGGCGTCGGCATGGTGATCGACTTCTTCGGCCTGGCCGGCAAGTACTCGGGCTACCCGGTGGAGTTCCACTACCCTTCGGTGACGGCGGTGGTGCCGGCCAACATCGCGCTCATCAGCGGGGGCAAGAACGCCGACGAGGCCAAGAAGTTCATCGCCTACACGCTCTCGCGCGAAGGCCAGGAACTGTTGTTCGACCCCAAGATCAGCCGCCTGCCGGTGCTGCCCAACGCGTCGTTTGGCAACAAGGCGCCGGCCGGCTACCCCGACGCGCAGGACATCGCCAAGCGCGCCAAGGTGCAGTTCAACACCGAACTCTCCAGCAACCGCTACCAGGTGGTGGTGAGCCTGTTCGACCAGATGGTGACCTTCCGCCTCAAGGAGCTGCAGGCCGCCACGCGCGCGATCCACGAGGCCGACCGCAAGCTGCAGGCCAAACCCAACGCGCACGGCAGCGAGCTGCTGCGCCAGGCCCGCAGCTTCGCCTACTCGTCGCTGGTGCCCGAGACCATGGTGAAGGACGAAAAATTCCTCAACCTGTTCCGCCAGAACAAGCGCGACGTGGAAGTGGCCAAACAGCTCACCGGGCTCGAAGAGCTGTGGAGCTCCAAGGCGAAGGCCAACTACGAGCGCGCGCGCGACCTGGCCAACCAGGCCGCTGCGCAAGCCAAGTGAGCGCCTGAACGCCCCGTGATGCCCGCGCGGCGGCCTGCCGGCGGGCCCCTCCCTTTCCGGAAAGATTGCCCATGTCCGCTGTCCTGACAGGTTCTGCCGCGCCCACGCCGCGCCGGCTGCGTCCACCCACTGTGTGGGGCCACTGGCTGCTCGCCGGTCTGGTGTTCGCCTTCCTCGGGCTGTTCCTGCTGCTGCCGATCGCGGAGGTGATCTACACCGCCTTCGTGACCGAAACCGGTGCGCCCACCCTGGGGCATTTCAGCAACTTCTTCGGCCAGAGCCTGCTGCGCGAATCGCTCATCAACAGCCTCGTGGTGGCGCTGGCTTCGGTGTTCTTCGCTTCGGTGATCGCGATCCCGCTGGCCTACCTCACGGTGCGCTTCGAGTTCCGGGGTGCGCTGCTGATCCAGACGCTCGGGGTGCTGCCGCTGATCATGCCGCCGTTCGTGGGTGCGGTCGCGCTGCAGCTCATCTTCGGGCGCAGCGGATCGGTCAACCTGCTGCTCAACGACTGGTTCGGTTTCACCGTGCCGATCATGGACGGGCTGGTGGGCGTGACCTTCGTCGAGAGCATCCACTACTTCCCCTTCATCCTGCTCAACCTCGTGGCCGCGATGCGCAACATCGACGGCGCCATGGAGGAGTCGGCGCAGAACCTGGGGGCCAAGGGCTGGCGCCTGTTCTGGCGCATCATTTTCCCGCTCTCCCTGCCGGGTTATCTGGCCGGTGCGGCGCTGGTGTTCGTCAAGGTTTTCGACGACCTGGGCACGCCACTGGTGATGGGCGTGACCAACATGCTCGCGCCGCAGGCCTACCTGCGCATCACCTCGGTGGGCATCGAAGACCCGCTGGGCTACGTCATCAGCGTGATCATGATCGTGCTGTCCATCCTTGCGCTGTGGATGGCCTCGCGCGTCATGAAAGGCAAGGATTACTCCACGCTGCAGAAGGGCGGCAACTCGCTGCAGCGCCGCCCGCTGCGCGGCGGGGCCTCGGTGCTGGCCTACGCCTGGGTGGGCTTCGTGCTGCTGGTCACGCTGGCGCCGCACATCGGCATCCTGCTGATGTCCTTCTCCAAGGTCTGGAGCTTCTCGGTGCTGCCCGACAGCTACACCTTGGAGCACTACGCCACCATCTTCACCGACTCCAAGCTGATGGTCGTCAACACGCTCAAGTACTGCCTGATGGCCGCCAGCCTGGACGTGGTGCTGGGCACGCTCATCGCGTACCTGATCTTCCGCACCGACCTGCCCGCGCGCCGCTGGCTCGACTACATCGCCTCGATCGCGCTGGCGATTCCGGGCCTGGTGCTGGCCATCGGCTACCTGCGCATGTTCAAGGGCGTGGACATCCCGTTCACCGACACGCCGGTGATCAGCACCTGGGTGCTGATCATGATCGCCTACGCGGTGCGCCGCCTGCCGTACGCGCTGCGCTCGTGCATGGCCGCGCTGCAGCAGGTGCACATCTCGCTCGAAGAAGCCGGCCAGAGCCTGGGCGCGGGCAAGGTCAGCACGGTGCGGCGCATCATGGTGCCGCTCATGATGGGCGGGATTCTGGCCGGCTTCGTCACCAGCTTCATCACCGCCGCGGTGGAGCTCTCGGCCACCATCCTGCTCACCTCGGCGCAAAGCCAGGCGCCCATGAGCTACGGCATCTACCTCTACATGCAGAGCATCGCCGGGCGTGGCCCGGGCGCCGCGCTCGGCGTGGTGGCCGTGGTCGTGGTGGCCATCGGCACCTACCTCTCGCACCGCGTGGTGGAAAAGTCGCGCGCCCCCGGCCGCGCCGCGCAGCCCTGAACGACAGACACATCGAAAGACAGCCATGCATCTCAACAAGGTCTCCCTCGAAGCGCGCCACATCAGCCTGAGCTACGGCAACACCGAGGTGCTCAAGGACGTCAACATCCGCATCGAGCCGGGCGAGTTCTTCGCCCTGCTCGGCCCATCGGGCTCCGGCAAGTCCACGCTGCTGCGGCTCATTGCCGGGTTCAACCAGCACCAGCGCGGCGAACTTCTGATCGACGGCAAGGACATCACCGGCACGCCGCCGCACCTGCGCAACGTGGGCATGGTGTTTCAGAACTACGCGCTGTGGCCGCACATGACGGTGTGGGACAACGTGGCCTTCGGCCTGGTGGAGCGCAAGGAGCCCAAGGAATCGCTGCGCCGCAAGGTGGGGGCCGCGCTCGAACTGGTGGGCCTGCAGGACTACGCGCAGCGCCGGCCGAGCCAGCTCTCGGGTGGGCAGCAGCAGCGCGTGGCGCTGGCGCGCACGGTGGTGATCGAGCCCAAGCTGTTGCTGCTCGACGAGCCGTTGTCCAACCTCGACAAGAACCTGCGGGTGCAGATGCGCGAGGAGCTCAAGAACCTGCAGCGCACACTAGGGCTGACCACCATCTTCGTGACGCACGACCAGGAAGAGGCCATGACCACCGCCGACCGCATGGCCGTGCTCGACAAGGGTGTGCTGCAGCAGGTGGGCACGGCCGCCGCCCTGTTCGACTTCCCGGCCAACCGCTTCGTGGCCAGCTTCGTGGGCACGGCCAACCTCGTGCAGGGTCGGGTGACGCACGTCAACGGCGAGACCCTGCATTTCCAGGCCGATGGTCTGGGCGAGATGGTGTTGCCGCGCAACCAGGAGAGCCCGGGCACGGGGCCTGCCTCGCTGGCGTTCCGGCCGCACACCGTTCACATCCGCGTGCGCGACGAGCACGGCGACGCGTCGCGGATCTGGCTCGACGGCCGGGTGGAGAGCTCCGAGTTCCTGGGCGAGACCTCGCGCTACCGCGTGCGCGTGGGCGAGACCCTGATCGTGGCCAACCAGGCGCACTTCTCGGGCCTGTCGCTGTTCCCGCCTGGGGCCGAGGTGAGGCTGGGCATCGAACCTTCTCAGGCGCGCTTCCTGACGCACTGAGCGCCCATGGAGATCTACCAGCTGCGTGCCTTCGTCACCGTGGCCAAGATCGGCCAGCTCACGCGCGCGGCCGAGGCCCTGCACGTCACGCAGCCCGCCGTCACAGGGCAGATCAAGGCGCTGGAAGAGGAGCTGGGCGTCTCGCTGTTCGACCGGCGGCCCGGGCGCGTCGCGCTCACGCGCGCGGGCGAGCGCCTGCTGCCCGAGGCCGAGAAGGTGCTGGCCGCCGCAGGCTCGCTGATCGGCCGCGCACGCGAGCTGCAGGGCGAGGTCGCCGGTTCCCTGGTCATCGGCACGCTGGGCGATCCCGATGCGCTGCGGCTGGGCTCGCTGCTGGGTGGCCTGGTGGCGGCGCTGCCCCTGCTGGACATCAAGACCCGTTCGGGCGACGCGCAGACGCTGCGCGAGGGCGTGGCCACGTCCACGCTGCAGGCCGCCTTCTACATCGGGCCCCACATCCCGCGCGACGTGCTCGGCCTGCCGCTGCAGACCCTGCATTACCGGGTGGTGGCGCCGGTGGCCTACCGCGATCGGCTGCTGCACGCGGGTTGGCGCGAAATCGCGGACCTGCCCTGGATCGGCACGCCGCACGCCGGCCACGTGCAAACGCTGCTGCGCGACCTGTTCTCGCGCCAGGGCCTGCTGCCCAACCAGGTCGTGGAGTCCGACGACGCCTCGGCGCCCTACAGCCTGGTGCGCGCGGGCCTGGGCCTGGCGCTGCTGCGCGAAGACATGGCCGTGCCCGCCGCCGAGCGCGAGGAGCTGGTGATCTGGCCGCACACGCGGGTGGCCGCCTTGTTGAGTTTCATCTACCCCAAGACCGCCGAGCACGACCCGGCCATCGTCGCGGCGCTGTCGGTGCTGCGCCAGGTCTGGGGGCTGCCGTCGCGCCAGCCGGCCTGAGGCGGTTCAGGAGGTCGGTCGCTCGCGCGTGGGGATGCGCGCCACCACGACGAGCCCGACGGCGGCGGCCGCCAGCAGCGCAGCCAGCACCCAGGGCTGGTGGCGAAAACCCCAGGCCGAGAGGCCGACCATCACCAACATCGAGCCGATGGCCACCGTCTTGGTGCGCCGTGTAAGGCTGCGATGCTGTTCCCAGTCGCGCACCATGGGACCGAGAAATCGGTGGTTGATCAGCCAGCCGTGCAGGCGCGGCGAGGCCTTGGCGTAGCAGGCGGCGGCCAGCAGCACGAAGGGCGTGGTGGGCAGGCCCGGCAGCACCACGCCGATGAGGCCCAGCGCCAGCGACACCGTGCCGGCCAGCCAGAGCAGCCAGCGCACGGTGCGCGAAGATGAGGGCGTGGAGGACATGACGCTGGCATCATAGCCAGCGCCCGGGCTCCTCAGGGCTTGGGGCCGACGGTGAGCTCGATCTCGCCCACGCCTTCCACGCGGCCGGTGATCTTGTCACCCGGCAGCACCGCGCCCACGCCTTCGGGCGTGCCGGTGTAGATCAGGTCGCCGGGTTGCAGGTGGTAGAAGAGCGAGAGGTCGGCAATGATCTCGCGGATGTTCCAGATCAGCTTGTCCACGTCGGACTTCTGCTTGACCTCGCCGTTGACGGCCAGCTCGATGGCGCCGCGCTCGATCACCACGCCCGGCATGGGCACGATCTCGCTGCAGACCGACGAGTGCTCCACGTCCTTGCCCAGGTCCCAGGGACGGCCCTTGTCGCGCGCCACCAGCTGCAGGTCGCGCCGCGTCATGTCCAGGCCGCAGGCGTAGCCGTAGATGATGTCTTGCGCATCCTCGGCCTTCACCCGGAAACCCGCCTTGCCCACGGCCAGCACCAGCTCCATCTCGAAGTGGTAGTTGTTTGTCTCGCTGGGGTAGGGGGTGGTCGCGCCCGAGAGCGCCAGCGTCTGCGGGGCCTTGGTGAAGTAGAAGGGCCGCTCGGCGGTCTTGTCCACCGGCTTGCCCATTTCCACCGCGTGCGCGTGGTAGTTGCGGCCGACGAAGAACAGGCGGTTGACCGGAAATTGTTCGGTCTTGCCGCGCACGGGAACGGACGCGACGGGAGGCGGGGGGAAGAGGTACGTGGTCATGGGAGATGAGGCCGCTTCACGGCATGCTGGGTTGGTTGTCGGGGCGCACTTCGTAAACGCCGAGCTTGCGGTGCAGCGGGGATTCGTCGGCGAGGAACAGGAAGGCGGGTGCGTTGGCGGACGCGTTGGTGAGCGTGGTGCCGGTGTAGCCGGGAATGCAGCAGGTGTCGGCCACCACCAGGTCGAAGCCTTGCGCCTCGGTGGCCACCCGGGCCGCGCCTTCGATCACGTGGTAGATCACGGCAGGCGAGCGTGCCGGCAGCGTGAGCGTCTGGCCCGGGCGCAGCATCAAGGCATGGAAGCCCAGCACGTTCTCGGCGTCTTCGCCGGACTCGGGGTTGGTGTAGGTCACTTGCACGGCCTCCAGGTCGGGCTGGTCGGCCGCCATCGATTCCAGCGCGGCCCTGGCGTCCACCCAGGGATAGCGCAGCATGGGGTAGCGCTTGCCGCTGCGGCCGAACACCGGCGTGGGCACCACGCCCGGCCGTGTGTAGGCGCGGTCGCCCCGCCCCCGCAGGGTGTCCTGGCGCCCGCCGTTGAGGTGGTAGCTCACCTCCAGGTAATACATCAGCGGCAGATCAAGCACGTCGAGCCAGATCACGGGCTGGTCGCCGTCGTGGCCGTGCTCGTGCCAGCGGCCCGTGGGGGTGAGGATCAGGTCGCCGCGCGACATCGGGCACTTCTCGCCGTCCACCGTCGTCCAGGCGCCTTCGCCTTCGACCACCATGCGCACCGCATTGGGCGTGTGGCGGTGGCTCGGCGCCCACTCGCCCGGCATGAGCAGCTGCATGCCCAGGTACATGGCCGAACTGGCCTGCATCTTCTCCAGCGTATGGCCCGGGTTGGCCAGCACCAGCACGCGGCGCTCGGCTTTCTCGATCGGCGTGAGTTCTCCCGCCTTGAGCAGCAGGGGCCTGATCGACTGGTAGGCCCAGTGCGTCGCCTGAGTCTGGCGCGTCGGCGTCTTCGGCGGCAGCACGCCGCGCAGGCTTGGCCACAGCGGCACCAGATTGAGCGCGCGCAGCTCGGCCACGTAGTCGGCAGGCAGGTCTTCGAGTCGTCCGAGGTCGTTCATGGGTTCTCCTGGGTTCAGTGCTCGGCCAGACAGTTGCCGACGTTCCAGCCGTACAGCCATTCCATCGCATCGTAGAAGCGCTCGGCGCTGCGGCCACGCCAGAGGTCGTTGCGCACCAGGCGCTCCACGCCGCTGGCGTGGTAGATGCGGCCCATCTCGCGCGAGCTCAGCACGATGCGCGCGGTGCGCGCCACGCGCGAACGCTGGTACAGGTCGAACGCTTTCTCGAAGTCATTGTGGTTCACCCGCAGCGCCTCGCCCAGCGTCACTGCGTCCTCGATCGCCATGCAGGCGCCTTGCGCCATGTACTGCGTGGTCGGGTGCGCGGCGTCGCCCAGCAGCGTGACACGGCCGTAGCTCCATTGGCCGATCGGCTCGCGGTCGGCCGTGGCCCAGCGCTTCCAGCTCTTGGGCAAATCGATCAGTTGGCGCGCCTTGGGGCTGATGCCCTGGAAGTAGCTCTGCACCTCCTCCTTGCTGCCCTCCTTCACGCCCCATTCTTCGGCCTCGCGGCTGTGGAAGGTCACGACCACGTTGTACTGCTCGCCGCCGCGCAGCGGGTAGTGCACCAGGTGGCAGTTCGGGCCGACCCAGATGCTGGCCGCGTTCCAGCGCAGGTCTTCAGGGAAATCGGCCTTGTCCACCACCGCGCGGTAGACCACGTGCCCGGTCACGCGGGCCTCGTCGCCCACGAACTGCTGGCGCACCACGGACTTCACGCCGTCGGCGCCGATCAGCGCCAGGCCCCGGTGCGCCGTGCCGTGCTGGTCGTGCACCGTCACGCCCGTGGCGTCCTGCTCGATGCGCTCCACGCGCGTCGAGGTCAGGAATTGAATCTGGCCGCTGGCCTGCACGCCCTCGAGCAGCGAGCCGTGGGCGTCGGCCCGGTGGATCACCGCGTACGGATTGCCGAAGCGCTGGCGGAAGGCCTCGCCCGTGGGGATCTTGCCGACCTGGTACTCGTCCAGCGCGTCGTGCATCACCATGAAGTCGGTGTAGACCGCGCGGCTGCGCGCCTGCTCGCCCACGCCCAGCGCGTCGAAGGCATGGAAGGCGTTGGGGCCGAGCTGCATGCCCGCGCCGATTTCGCCGATCTCGGGTGCCTGCTCCAGCACCTTGACGCGAAAGCCCTGGCGCACCAGGGCGAGCGCAGCGGCCAGGCCGCCGATGCCACCACCGGCCACCAGCACGGGAAGTTCCTGGATCGATGAGGTCACGGTTGTCTCCTTCACATGCAAGGCATGCTTACGATAAGTGTACTTATTGTATGGGCGATGCTAGCATTCCGGCAAGCCCCGCCCGTCACCGACCTTTCCCAACGAATTCATGAAGCGCTGCCAGCCTCCGGCCATCGACATCGACGATCAGCCCGGCCACAACATCCGGCGGTTGCACCAGATCTCGGTCGGCATCTTTCTTCGCGAGCTGGGCGCGCTGGAGCTCACGCCGGTGCAGTACGCGGCGCTGCAGACCGTGGCCAACCACCCGGCCATCGACCAGCGCACGCTGGCGCGGACCATTGCGCTGGATGCGTCCACCACCGGCGGCGTGGTCGACCGCATGGAATCGCGCGGCTGGCTGGAACGCCGCACCTCACCCGAGGATCGGCGCTCGCGCCAGCTCGTGCTCACCGATGCGGGCAACGCGTTGCTGGCCAAGGCCGTGCCCGCGATGCTGCAGGTGCAGGAGCACATCCTGGCGCCGCTGACCGAGCGCCAGCGCGGTGAATTCCTGAAGCTGCTGCGCCTGCTGGTGGACACCAACAACGAGCACAGTCGCGCGCCCAGTGAATCTATGAAGTGAGGCGCGCTGCGGGCGGCTCAGCCCGCGAGGTGTGCCACCACCGCCTGCACCACCTGCCCGTCGCGCAACAGCCGCGTGTGGCCCAGGCCCTGGGTCGGCATCAGGCGCGCGCCGGCGATCGCGTCGCGATAGGCCTCGGCGTCGGCGAACCGGTTGATGCGGTCCTCGCGGTCGTGCACGATCAGCGTGGGCAAGGCCACGCGCGGACCCACCGCCGCGGGCTCGAACTGGCGCATCAGAATGCCCTCGCGCGCCTCCACCCGCTGCTGAAGGCGCTCGCGCGTGAGTTCGCTCAGACCGAAGACCTTCGCGAACAGGCGGGTGTAGGCGTGGGGTGAGGCGGGTGGTGCGAGCAGCGCGATCCTGGCTGCCGGCAGGCCGCGCGCGGCGGCGTAGGCCAGGGCGTTGGCCGCCAGCGAGTGCGCGGCCACGGCGCGCACTTCGTGACCCTGCTGCTGGAGGCGCGCGGCGAGGTACTCGATGGCGCGCGCGAACTGAGGCAGGTTGCTGGTGCTGCCCTGGCTGCGCCCGTGTGCGGGCAGATCCACCAGCACGGGCCGAAGGCCCTGGTCCAGCAGGGCCTGCGCCAGAGGCAACATCTGCGCGGCATGGCCACCCCAGCCATGCAGCAGAAGCACCACCGGGCCGGATGGGCCGGGGGGCTCGTACACCGTGAGGCTGGCCTGCTCGAACGGCCAGGGCGTGGCACGCCAGGCGGCGAGCGCAGGTTGGCGGCGGTGCAGCCACTTGGGCGGCAATGGCGTGCCAAACAGGCGGTAGGCGCCGCGCACCGCCAGCGCCGGCCAGACCTTCTCGGACAGGCCCAGCGCCCAGCGAAGCCAGCGCGTGCCTGGGCTGGCCTGGTAGTAGGCTGAAGCGGTCTGCAAGGGCGTGGTGCTCATGGCATTCTCCAAGTAAATCGCACAATCGTGCGAAATTAGGACAAAAAAGAGAGAGGGTCAGTGCTCGTAGGTCTTGACCAGGCGGGCCCAGGTCGCCTGGGCCCGCTCGGCGGCGCGTGGATCGCGCAGAAAGCGCACGTCGTGAACCAGCCCGATGGCCAGGCTGCAGATTTCGCCCACCAGTTGCTCGGGGTCGGTGTCGGGCTGGAGGTGGCCGAGTTCGATCGCCTGCAGCACGGTGCGCCGCAGCGCGGCGCGCCAGCGCGTGACCTCGCCCAGCAACAGGTCGCGCAGCTCGCCTTCGCGGTCATCGAGTTCGAAGGCGCCCGAGGTGTAGAGGCAACCGGTGTGCGCCTCCACGTCGCGCAGGCGGATGAGCCAGCGCCGCACGATCTCGCTCAGGCGCGGCAGCCCCTTGGGCGCCTGCATGGCCGGCACGAACACGTCGCCGATGAAGCGGCGGCCGAATTCCTCGATCACCGCCTTCTGCAAGGCCTCGCGCGAGCCCACGCGGGAGAACACGCCACTCTTGGAAATGCCGATGCGGTCGGCCACGGCCTGCAGGGTGATGGCCTCCAGCCCTTCGGACGCGGCCAGGTCCAGCGCCGCGCCGACGATGGCGGCGCGTGTCATTTCACTTTTCTGCGTCCTGGCGTCCATGGGGCAAATTTAGCACGAACGTGCGAAATGTCAAGCCGATGCCGCCGCTTGGCGCTGCCCGCGGCCCTCGCTATGATCGCGGCGTCCTGTGCACCCTTGGTGGCCGCCCTTGGAATCCTCCCATTCACCCCTGCTGACGCTGGAGCACCTGGCCATGATGGATGCCGGGGTTTCCGTCATCGTCAGCAGCTGTGGGCCGGACCTCACGCCCAGCGTCATGCGCGCCGTGGGCAGCCAGGTCGGGCCGCAGGGCCGCCTCATCACGGTGTACCTGTGCCGCAGCCAGTCGGTGCAACTGCTGCGCGACATTGCCCGCAGTGGGCGATTGGCCGCGGTGTTCAGCCAGCCCAGCACGCACAAGACCGTGCAACTCAAGACCACCAGCGCCCGCCTGCGCGAGGCACGCGAGGACGAGGCACCGGTCCTCCAGCGCTACCTGCGTGGCATGGAGCAGGAGTTGTCCCTGCTCGGCTTCGACCGTGTTTTCACCCGGGCCATGCTCACGCACCGGCTGGACGACGTGGTGGCGATCGAGTTCCAGCCCGAGCAGGCCTTCGACCAGACGCCCGGGCGCAAGGCCGGCCAGCCGATCGTGGGGCGCCCATGACCGCCGTGGACCTGGCCGAGGTGCGGCCTTGCCTGGAGGGGGTCATCCCGGCCATGGTGGCGACCACGTCAGCCGACGGCACGCCCAACGTGGCCTACATCTCACAGGTCTATTACGTGGACGAGGGACACGTCGCGCTGTCGTTCCAGTTCTTCAACAAGACGCGCCAGAACCTCCTGGCCCATCCCCGTTCGACGTTGCTGGTGCTCAACCCGCTCAATGCGGTGTTCTACCGCCTGCACCTGCGATACCTGCGCACCGAGGAGGAGGGCCCGGTGTTCGAGAGCATGAAGGCGCAGCTGGCCGGCATCGCCAGTCACAGCGGTATGGCCGATGTGTTTCGCCTGCGGGGCTCGGACATCCACGAGGTGATCGAGGTCGAGCGGCTGCCCCAGGAGCCCCTGGCCGAGCCGCTGCCGCCCACCCCGGGCAAACCACCGGCCCTTGCGGTGCTGCGCCGGGCGAGTGCGCGCCTGTCGGCCGCGCGCAGCCTGGGCGCGGTGCTGGAGGCCACGCTGGACGTGCTGGAGAAAGAGCTCGCGATGCCCCACGCGATTCTGCTGATCCTCGATGCGGCCTCGAAGCGGCTCTACACCGTGGCCAGCCGGGGCTACGCCACCTCGGGCGTGGGTTCGGAGATCGCCCTGGGCGATGGTGTGATCGGCGTTGCCGCGCGCGAGCGCACGCCAGTGCGCATTGGCCACATGACCAGCGCTTACCTCTACAGCCGGGCGATGCGCGACAGCCTCGCGTGCTACGGCGGCAGCGGTCCCGCCGGAACCGACATTCCTTACCCCGGCCTGCCCGAGCCGCACAGCCAGCTGGCCGTGCCCCTGCTGTCTGCCGGCCGCGTGACCGGTGTGCTGTTCGTTGAAAGCCCGGTGGACATGCGCTTTGGCTACGACGAGGAAGATTTGCTGGTGGCGCTGGGTGGGCAGCTGGGCGCCGCCATCGACCTCATGCAGGAGGCCGAGACGGTCTGCACCGAGGAAGAACCCGCGGGCGCCGCTGCGGCCGAGCCGCCGATGCAAGCCGGTCCCGCCCTGCGCGTGCGGCACTACCGCAGCAACGACAGCGTGTTCGTGAACAACAACTACCTGATCAAAGGCGTGGCGGGCGCGATCCTGTGGAAGCTGCTGCAGGATGGTCAGCGCCAGGGCCGCAGCGAGTTCACCAACCGCGAGCTGCGGCTGGATGCCTCGCTGCGCCTGCCCGACGTGGCCGACAACCTGGAGGCCCGTCTGCTGTTGCTGCATCGGCGGCTGGCGGAGCAATGTCCGCAGTTGCGCATCCAGAAGACCGGGCGGGGGTGCTTCCGATTCGAGGCGCTGCGCCCGGTCGAGCTGGAAGAAGTGGGCTAGGCCGCGACCAGGCCGGGCACGGGCGGCAGCCCGAGCCCGTGCGCCAGTTTCATCGCGTTGTGCGCGTTGAGCGTGCCCCGTGTGGCGTCCAGCATGGCCTCGAACACCGGCGCTGGCGCGCCTGCCCGCATCTCCTGGAGCACGCCCAGGCGTTCGGGCGCGTTCAGGTTGGGCAGCATCCAGCGCATCACGAGCATCATCTCGGCAGGCGGGATCGTCGCCACCAGGGCGTTGTGCACGTCAACCAGTTCCGCGTCGGTATAGGCCGCCCACAGGGCGGCGTTGTGCACCGTCTCCTCGGTGTGCATGTGCTGCAGGTTCTCGGCCATGAACAGGGCCAGGGCCAGGTACAGCGCGTGCAGGCCGGCTTCGCGCTCGTCGGCCGCACACGCGGGCAGGGCGCGGGCCGCGTCGCGCAGGTGCTGGATGTGCTCCAGGTGGCCCATGTGTTCCTGCGCCACCTGGGCGCAGGTGCCTGGGCAGCGCGCTTCCAGCGCGGGATGCACGAAGCCGTTCTCGTGCGCGACGTGGTTCGCGCAAAGCGCCAGCAGCTCGTCGACCTGGCTGAGGGTGCGTGCCAGCTCTGCGTCGTCGGTGGGGTCGGTGCGACCGACCGTGAGCAGGGTGTCGGCCATGAAGGCGCGCAGGGCCTTGTGGATGCCGGCATAGAGGTTGAAGCGGCCAAGGCCGGTGCGGGCGGCGGCGGCGACGCGCGCCATTTCGAGGGTGTGGGATTGCATGGTGTGGATTCCTTGGGCAGGCGCGGGGCCCGGCCCTGTCTCGGGATGACCGCCGCACCCCATGTGCGTCGAATCATGGAGAGGCAGTCTAGGAATCCGCGCCTCGCCGCGCCGCTAAATAGCGCTTAAAGGAATCGTAAAAAAACCTTAACCCATCAGGAATGGGCGCGCGTCAGTCCAAACCGCGCACGCGGCCGCGCAATTGCTTGACACCCGAGCGCGCCGCCTTGCCTTCGAGCCGCCGCTGCCGGGCACCGAAGCTGGGCTTGGTGGCCTTGCGCGCCTTGGGCACCGTGGCCACGCTGTCGACCAGGGCCTGCAGCCGCTGCAGCGCCTCGGCCTTGTTCTGCTCCAGGCTGCGGCTGGTCTGCGCCTTGATGACCACCACACCCTCGGTCGTGATGCGCTGGTCGCTTCGCGCGAGCAGGCGCTCCTTCACCGCCTCGGGCAGGGAGGAGCCATGCACGGCGAAGCGCAAGTGCACAGCGTTGGAGACCTTGTTCACGTTTTGCCCACCCGCGCCCTGCGCGCGGATGGCGGTGAATTCGACCTCGGCGGGATCGATGGTGATCGGCATCGGCGCAGTGTGCCACGCGACGTGGCATCAGTAGCGCTCCTTGACGCCGGTCACCATGGCCTTGACCAAGCGGGTGCGTTCGATGCGGCCCATGACGATGGCCGCCAGGACATGCACACCGACCATCGGCATCAGCCATTCGCCCAGTCCCTCGTGCAGGTCCTGCAGCCAGGCCACGCCCCAGAACGCATCGAGCGTCTGCATCCAGCCCGTGACCCCCAGCGCCAGCACCATGGCCATGAGCGCCAGCACCATCAGACCCCCCAGCGGGTTGTGGCCCCAGTGGTGTTCGGGCGTCTTGCGCCCAAGGGCTTGCAGGTGACGGATCACGCGACCGGGCGTGGGAAAGAAGTCGGCGAAGCGCGCATGGCGCGGGCCGATGAAGCCCCACACCACCCTCACGCACACCAGCACTGCAGCGGCATACCCAAGCCATTGGTGAAGGGCTTCGCCTTCCTCCACCACGAAGAGGTCCAGCAGCACGCAGGTCACCAGCGACCAGTGGAAGACCCTCACCAACGGGTCCCAGACCCGTTTCGAGTCGACGATGGTGTTCACTTCTGTTGCAGGGGTTTGCCGCTGACCGGGTCGAAGTAGATCTCGACCTTCTTGCCGGCCTTGTCCGTGCCGTAGATCTCGTAGCACTGGCCCTTGGTGACCTTGAACGTCTTGATCTTGTAGCCTTGGGCTTCCAGGTCTTTCTTGAACGTGGCTTCAGGCTGCCACTGTTCCTTGGGCGCGGTGCACACCGGGGAGGCCATGGCGGTGGCCGTCAGGGAGATCAGGAAAGCGGAGAGAACGATGGATTTCATGGGAGATGGGTCCTTTGATGAACCCCGCCAATCAGCGGGTGAAGGCATTTCAGCGCCGCAACTTGAAGGCAACCTTAAATGGCCTTGCGCCATCGGGCGGCAGGCCGCGCTGGGATAATCCCCCCATGGCAAGCAAACAGCGCGTGGTGGTCGGGTTGAGCGGGGGCGTGGACTCCGCGGTGAGCGCGTACCTGCTCAAGCAGCAGGGGCACGAGGTCATCGGCATCTTCATGAAGAACTGGGAAGACGACGACGACAGCGAATACTGCTCGACCCGGCAGGATTTCCTGGACGCCGCCAGCGTGGCCGATGTGCTCGGTATCGACATGGAGCACGTGAATTTCGCCGCAGAGTACAAGGACCGCGTGTTCGCCGAGTTCCTGCGCGAGTACCAGGCCGGGCGCACCCCCAACCCCGACATCCTGTGCAACGCCGAGATCAAGTTCAAGGCGTTCCTCGACCATGCCATGCGCCTGGGCGCCGAGAAAATCGCGACCGGTCACTACGCCCGCGTGCGCGAGCGTGGCGGTGCCTTCGAGCTGCTCAAGGGGAAGGACCCGCTCAAGGACCAGAGCTACTTCCTGCACCGCCTGAACCAGGCGCAGCTGGCCAAGACCCTGTTCCCCGTGGGCGAGCTGCCCAAGACCGAGGTGCGCCGCATCGCGGCGGAGATCGCCCTGCCCAACGCGAAGAAGAAGGACAGCACCGGCATCTGCTTCATCGGCGAGCGGCCGTTCCGCGATTTTCTCAACCGCTACATCGCCAGGGAGCCGGGCCCCATCAAGGATGCCAAGGGCCGCGTGCTCGGCCAGCACGTGGGGCTGAGCTTCTACACCCTGGGCCAGCGCCAGGGCCTGGGCATCGGTGGTGTGCGCGAGAAGGGCGCGCAAAAGGGCGGCAATGAACACGCGCCCTGGTTCGTGGCGCGCAAGGACGTCGAGAAGAACACGCTCTGGGTGGTGCAGGGCCACGATCACCCCTGGCTGCTCACGCCACGCCTGCGGGCGCAGGATGCGAGCTGGGTGGCGGGCCATGCGCCCGCGGCCAACGCCCTCGCCGCCAAGACGCGCTACCGCCAGGCCGACGCGACCTGCCGCTTCGAAGCCGTGGGCTATCAGGGCTTTGCGCTGGACTTCGCCGACCCGCAATGGGCCGTGACGCCGGGCCAGAGCGCGGTGCTGTACGACGGCGAGGTCTGCCTCGGTGGCGGGGTGATCACCACCGACGCGGCGTCGATCCAGGCGAGCCCGGCGGGTGAGCGGCCTGTGCCGGCCTAGTGCGGGGCCCCCAGGCGCGCGTGAATCCGTCGGGTGGTGCGCCACACGGCCCACAGCACCAGGGGGATCAGAGCGCCTGCGGCGATTTCCGGCTGGATCGGCAGGCCTGCGGCCTTGGCGCCCTTGGCCAGGTACAGCAGCAAGCTGATCACGTAGTACGAGATGGCCGCGATCGACAGGCCTTCCACCGTGGTCTGCAGGTGCAACTGCATGGCCTGGCCGCGCGTGAGTTTCTCCAGCAGCTGCTGGTTCTGAGCCTCGGTCACGATGTCCACCCGCGTGCGCAGCAAGGCACTGGTGCGTGAGACGCGCTCGGACAGCGACGTGAGCCGCTGCGCGCTGGCAGCCACCGTGGCCATGGCCGGTGACAAGCGCCGCTGCATGAATTCGCCAATGGTCTGCGTGCCCGGGATCGGCCGCTCGCGCAACTCGGCGATGCGCTGCGTGACCAGGGCATCGTAGGCCCGCGTGGCGGCAAAGCGGTAGGTGTTCTCGGCCGTGGCGCGCTCCACACGCGCGGCCAGCGACACCAGCTGGTCCAGCAGCGCCTGTTCCGACGCCGATTTGTTTTCCAGTTGCGCGGTGATGCTGGCCAGCTGCGCTTCGGCTTGCGTCAGCGTGGGCCCCAGGGCCTTGGCCACGGGCAGGCCCCGCAGCGCCATCAGGCGGTAGGTCTCCAGTTCCAGCAGGCGCTGCGAGATGCGCCCGGCCCGGGTTTCGCTGACATCGGGTGGCGCGATCACCAGCACGCGTTCAAAGCCCGACGGCTGCAGGTGGAAGTCCGTCACGGCCCACGAGTGCCCGCCGCCCAGCTGGGAGGCGACCACCGTGCGGTGGCCGAACCAGCGCTGGGCGGGTTCCATCAGGCGGGCCTGGGCCTGGGGTGTCTGCTCGGGCAGCTCGGCGTGCAGCATGACAAGCTGGATCGCCGCGATGGTCCGGCCGGGAATGTCCCGCAGCCAGCCCGGTGGTGTCGCCAGTGCCTCCAGCAAGTGGGGGTCGCTGGCGCCCAGACCTGCCTCGGCGGGCAATGCCTGCACGATGGAATAGCGGGTGAACTCCGTGTGGCGTTCCCACTTCAACGTGTGTTCCTCGAAGCGCAAGCGCAGGAAGTTGCCTTGCATCTGATCGGGCGAGAGGCCTTGCTGGCCGGGCAGCCGGCGCAGGTGCTCGCACTCCTGCTCGCGGCTCACGCCCTCGTTGAGCACGGCGACGTAGACCACCAGCGCGGGCAGCCGGATGCGGGCGGATGGCCGCGCATGCACCTCGTTGTGCAGCTCGGCGCGCAGCGCGTCGTCGGCAGGCAGCAGGCCCCGGGGCAGGGCGGGTGCAACGGACGTTTCGGTGGAGTCGTTCATGGGCAGGGCATCGGCGATGGACGTTCACTGTATGCGAAGTGACGTGGCGCCTGGTGCCCCGTGAGGGGTGACAGGCCCTAGCGAACGAGGGGGGCGACCGAGGGGTCGGTGAACACCAGCGACAGGGGATAGCGCTGCCCCGCGAGGTGGTCTTCCATACAGCGCAGCACCAGCGGGCTGCGCAGGCGCGCGGCGTTGGCGCGGATCTCGTCGGGCGTCATCCACAGGGTGCGCACGATGCCGGTGTCCAGTGCGCGGCCGGGCTGCGCCTCGCCCAGTTCTCCGCTGTAGGCGAAGCGCAGGTAGGTGATGTCCTCGTCCGGCAGCCCGGCGCGGCTCGGGCGCTGGAAGCGCGAGAGGTACACGCCCACCAGGGCCGTGGGCGTGAACGCGTGCGTGGTCTCCTCCAGCGTTTCGCGCACCACACCTTCGAGCGGGCCTTCGCCCGGATCGAGGTGCCCGGCCGGGTTGTTCAGGCGCAGTCCTTCGGCCGTGTGCTCCTCCACGAGCAAGAAGCGCCCGTCGCGCTCGATGACGGCCGCCACGGTGACGCTGGGTTTCCATCGGGTGTCCATGGCGCGCATTATGGGCTTTGCGGCGCTCTGACATGGGCCGAATCGGGCGCTTTCAGGTAAGCTCGCCCGACTTTCACATTCAACCTGTGGGTGAGGAGATATTCATGCTGATAGGCGTACCCGCTGAGACCACAGTGGGCGAGACCCGAGTGGCCGTGACCCCGGAGACGGCGAAGAAGTACGTGGCGCAAGGCCACACCGTGCGCGTGCAATCGGGCGCCGGCGTGGCCGCCAGCGCCACCGACGCGGCCTACGCCGCCGTGGGCGCCGAGATCACCGATGCGGCCGGGGCCCTGGGCGCCGACCTGGTGCTCAAGGTCCGCCCGCCGTTCGACAACGAACTCGCCCTGATGAAGCCCGGCGCCACCGTGGTCGGCATGCTCAACCCCTTCGACGCCGCGGGCCTGCAGCGCCTGGCCACGGCCGGCCTCACCGCCTTCGCGCTCGAAGCCGCGCCGCGCACCACCCGCGCGCAGAGCATGGACGTGCTCTCCTCGCAGGCCAACATCGCCGGCTACAAGGCCGTGATGGTCGCTGCGCACCACTACCAGCGCTTCTTCCCCATGCTCATGACGGCGGCGGGCACGGTCAAGGCCGCGCGCGTGGTGATCCTGGGCGTGGGCGTGGCTGGCCTGCAGGCCATTGCCACGGCCAAGCGCCTGGGCGCGGTGATCGAGGCTTCCGACGTGCGCCCGAGCGTGAAGGAACAGGTCGAGTCGCTGGGCGGCAAGTTCATCGACGTGCCTTACGAGACCGCCGAAGAGAAGGAAGCCGCCGAAGGCGTGGGTGGTTATGCCCGCCCGATGCCGCCGTCCTGGCTGGAGCGCCAGAAGGCCGAAGTGGCCAAGCGCGTGGCCCAGGCCGACGTTGTCATCTCCACCGCGCTCATCCCCGGCCGTGCCGCGCCCGTGCTCATCACCGAGGACATGGTCAAGTCCATGAAGCCCGGCAGCGTGATCGTGGACATCGCCGCCGGCAAGGGTGCCGACGGCGTGGGTGGCAACTGCCCGCTCACCGAGGCCGACAAGACGGTGGTCAAGCACGGCGTGACGCTGGTGGGCGAGACCAACCTGGCCGCCATGGTCGGCGCCGATGCCTCGGCCTTGTACGCACGCAACGTGCTCGACTTCCTCAAGCTCATCATCAACAAGGACGGCGGGCTGCACGTGGACATGGAAGACGACATCGTGGCGGCCTGCCTGATGGCGCAAGGCGGCGAGGTCAAGCGCAAATGAGCCGTGTGATGCTGCGCGCGAAGCTGCACCGCGCGACCGTGACCGAGGCCGACCTGCACTACGAGGGCTCCTGCGGCATCGATGAGGACCTGCTGGACGCGGCCGACATGCGCGAGTACGAGAAGATCGAGCTCTACAACGTCAACAACGGCGAGCGCTTCTCCACGTACATCATCAAAGCCGCTCGCGGCTCGGGGGCCATCTCGCTCAATGGCGCGGCCGCCCGCAAGGCGCACGTGGGCGACCTGCTGATCATCTGCACCTACTCCCCGGTGGACGACGCCGCCGTGCCGCACTGGAAGCCACGGGTCGTGTTGCTCGGCGAGGGCAACCGCATCAACGAGATCAAGAAAACCTGAATCGAGGAGACTCTCATGGAAGCCGTATCCCCCACCATTCTCAACCTCATCATCTTCGTGCTCGCCATCTACGTGGGCTACCACGTGGTGTGGAACGTCACGCCCGCGCTGCACACGCCGCTGATGGCCGTGACCAACGCCATCTCGGCCATCGTGATCGTGGGGGCCATGCTGGCCGCCGCGCTCACCGAGACCAACCTGGGCAAGACCATGGGCGTGCTGGCCGTGGCGCTGGCCGCCGTCAACGTCTTCGGTGGCTTCCTCGTCACCCGGCGCATGCTGGAGATGTTCAAGAAAAAGGAGCGCAAGGCGCCTGCTGCTGAGGGAGCGCACAAATGAGCATGAACCTCGTCACGCTGCTGTATCTCGTTGCCAGCGTCTGCTTCATCCAGGCCCTCAAGGGCCTGAGCCATCCCACCACCTCCATCCGAGGCAACGTCTTCGGCATGACCGGCATGGCCATCGCCGTGCTGACCACCGCCGCGCTCATCGTCGAGCTCTCCGGCGGCAAGGCGCAGGGCATGGTCTGGGTGCTGGGCGGCCTGGTGGCCGGTGGTGCCATCGGCGCCCTCATGGCCAACCGGGTCGAGATGACCAAGATGCCCGAGCTGGTCGCCTTCATGCACAGCATGATCGGCCTGGCCGCGGTCTGCATCGCCGTGGCCGTGGTGGCCGAGCCCTGGGCCTTCGCCATCGTCGCAAAGGGCGAAGCGATTCCGGGCGGCAACCGCATCGAACTCGCGCTGGGCGCCTTCATTGGCGCGGTGACGTTCTCGGGCTCGGTGATCGCCTTCGGCAAGCTCTCGGGCAAATACAAGTTCCGCCTGTTCCAGGGGGCGCCGGTCACCTTCGCCGGCCAGCACAAGCTCAACTTGCTGCTGGGCCTGGCCACGGCCTTCTTCATCTTCGGCTTCTGGCACTCGCAGAGCTGGATGGACATCGTGCTGGTGATCGCGCTGGGCTTCATCCTGGGCGTGCTCATCATCATCCCCATCGGCGGTGCCGACATGCCGGTGGTGGTCTCCATGCTCAACAGCTACTCGGGCTGGGCGGCCGCAGGCATCGGCTTCAGCCTGAACAACTCCATGCTCATCATCGCCGGCTCGCTGGTGGGGTCCTCCGGTGCCATCCTCTCGTACATCATGTGCAAGGCGATGAACCGCTCGTTCTTCAACGTGATCCTGGGTGGCTTCGGCGGCGACGCGACGGCGGCGGCCGCCGGTGGCGGGGTGCAGCGCACCGCCAAGAGCGGCAGCGCCGATGATGCGGCCTTCATCCTGGGCAACGCCGAAACGGTCGTCATCGTGCCCGGCTACGGTCTGGCCGTGGCCCGGGCGCAGCACGCGGTGAAGGAGCTCGCGCACAAGCTCACCGAGAAGGGCATCACCGTGAAGTACGCGATCCACCCGGTGGCCGGCCGCATGCCGGGCCACATGAACGTGCTGCTCGCCGAGGCCGAGGTGCCTTACGACCAGGTGTTCGAGATGGAAGACATCAATGGCGAGTTCGGCCAGGCCGACGTGGCCATCATCCTGGGTGCCAACGACGTGGTGAACCCGGCCGCCCTGCAGAAGGGCAGCCCCATCTACGGCATGCCGATCCTGGAGGCGTACAAGGCCAAGACGGTGATCGTGAACAAGCGCTCCATGGCCGCCGGTTATGCGGGTCTGGACAACGAGCTGTTCTACATGGACAAGACCATGATGGTCTTCGGCGACGCCAAGAAGGTCGTCGAGGACATGACCAAGGCCGTCGAGTAAGGGCTGGCGGCGCGGGCCGCCGCCTCACTTGAACATCTGCTTGAGGAAATCGTCCCGCTTGGTCTTGTCCTGCTTGTCCAGCTGGGCTTGTTCCGCCGGGCTGATCGCCGCGCGCTGGCAACGCCGGGCGGCGCGGGGGAAGTCCTTGGCACAGGCCAGGGCCCGTTTCTTGGCGTCGTCCCAGCCGCTGGTTTCGCCGTAGAAGCGCACCAGGTAGGGCTGGACCTCCTCGGCCTGGGCAAAGCTCGCCAGGCCTCGCTCGACAGTGCGCTGGGCCGCAGCGGTTTGCCGGCCCTCCTTGAGGCGCGTGCTGCGTTCCCGGTAGGTGATCCAGGCCCGGTCGGTTTCCGAGCTGAAATTGGCTTCCAGCAGCTGGCCAGGATCCTGGCGCTGCTGCGCCGGGGAGCTGCGGCCCCTTGCGGTCTGCTCTTGCGTGGCCACGTACAACGCGTACAGCGGCACGGCATGCGTCGCCGTGGGTCCTGAAGCGGCCGCGCGGGCGGTGGCCACCGCAGTCGGCGCATCTGGCGCGTCAATCACTTTGAAGGCGGTTTCGTAGTTCTGCAGGATCAAGGCGGTTCGCCGTTCCTTGCGAACTCTCTCGAGCGGCTGCACCACCGCCTCCCGGTGGACAGCCACCGCCGGATAGGTCTCAGCCACCTCGGCGAGCGTATCGATGCGACGCAAGGTGGAAGGGTGCGAGCCGGCCACCTTGTCGAAGCCGGTGCGCAGCTCAAAGGACAGCTGGCTCATGGCGGCCTGCATTTCACCTCGCATCGCGCCACTGGCGTCGGCCATGCCCTGGTTCAGGGGATTGGCCGGGCTGGCCGTCTGGCGAGCGGACGGCTGCTCCGCGGCCTGGGCGCGGATCGCGGCCAGCAACGCCTCCTGCTGATCGCGCTCGCGCTTGTCCTGGACTTCCTCCCAGCCTGCCAGGCGTTCCAGAAAGGCCTTGCTGCCGTGTTCGTACGAGTACCCGAGCTTGTGGGCGATGGCCAGCCCGAAGTGGTCTGCTGCGGTTTCTTCGGACTGGCTGTAAATCGCCGTGGCCAGGCCTCTGCCCAGCGAGTACGACGTGAACAGCACGTCCACCTTGTTCCAGCGGTTGGCCTCGCCCGCCTTGAGCGTGAGGGACGTGCCCATGCCGAGCAGCGCGGTCACGGTGTCGGCGTCGGCCACGGCGCTCTCGAGCTGGTGGTAGTGCAGGTAGATGTGACCGAACTCGTGGCCAAGCAATGCGACCAGCTCATCTTCGCTCTGGGCATCGATGAGCCACTGCAACGACACGTAGATGTTGCCCGCGCCGGTGGCATAGGCGTCCAGCGCGTGGCTGGCCAGCACATGGACGCCGCCTTGCCAGTCCGGGACACCGACGGCCCTTTTGATCCTGGCCAGCAGGTCGTTGAGGTACTTCTGCAGCTCCGGCGCATGGACCAGGCCAAAGCCCCGCGCGCGCTGGTTCACCACGTCCTTGCGCACATCGGGCCATGTGCGGGCCACCGGCGGTGGCAGGGGGGCTTGCGGGTCGGGCGCCTTGCCCGCGATCTTGTTGATGATGGGCAGCGAGGTGATGCTTTCCGGCATGGTCTTGCAGCCAGCCAGCAGGCTGATGCAAAGCAGTGGGAGCGCGAGGCGTCGTGCACGCTGGCTCATGAGTGGGCGTTGGCGGTCAGCACGCATTTTTTCCAGCTCCAGGTGTGCTCAGGGTCGGCCCGGAGGGGCTGTTCTTGGCCGTGGCGCATCCCCCTGTGTTCGAGCGGCCGACGCGCACGTGAACGCCCTTGATCCACCGAGGTTGCTGGTCGATCTCCACCCGGTGAAAGCCGGCCTTTGTCTCCAGGATCGCCAACGGCCAACGGATCTGGGCGGCCTCCCTCTCGCCGCTCAGTGGGCCTGCAGGATCCGCGTAAAGCTCCAGGCGCGTCCGGCTGCTCGGTGAGACCCCTTCGATCTGGTTCTGGGCGTGCACTGCGAGCGGCAACAGCACGACCAGCCAAGCCATGGCAACGGCAGCGGTTCTCATGTATTCCCCCGACCCGTATGTGGCGGCGTTGTTGTCGAATCGCGGGCCGCTGCAGGAGTGCACGCTGCGCGTGGCTCCTTGGGCAGGCCGAACAGCAAATCGTCCAGAAATCGCATGACGCCCAACGCCTCCGCCAACAGCGCCATGCCGATCAGTTCAACGACGGGCAGCAGTCCGATGTGGGACGCCTTCTGCAGCCACCCGATCATCATCATCGCGGCAATGGTTTGCAGCGTCAATCGGAGCAGCCAGCCCAACAGCATCCGAAGCTGTGCCAGCCAGTGGCGCGTTCGGGGCGACCATGATCGGTAACCCGATCGCCATTGGCTGACCGTTTTCCTGGCCCTGCCCACCCAGGGGCGTGAGCGCCAGCGGTGCGCCAGCACGCGGACGCAGCGTGGCGCGCGGCGCCATAACACGTGGACGATGAAGACCACCGCGATGACCGCAAGGCCTGCACCGAATAGGTGCCAATCGGGTGGCATGCTCCAGTTGGCCTGGCGCTTGTAGCCGCGTCCGTAGGTCAGGAAGTTGTCCAGCGCCATGGCATGGGCGTGGACGCCCGGCAGCAGGCCATGCACCGGCGAATTGGCGAAGTCGTTGTAGCCGGGCACGTGCGCGCCCACGAAGACGAATTTGTCCCTCAGGTCGTAGTTGAGCTGCTCCTGGGTCATTTGGCCCAGCTGACTCATGGACAGCGTGCGGTGATAGGGACACAGCGGCGGTTGGATCGCCGGTTCCCAGAGTTGCCTCAATACGCCGGGAATCAGGTTCGTCCAGCGCGGCTCGCCGGGGCGGCAGTGCACGAGGTGGGTTGGGCGCATTTCCTGGGTGGCTGAGTTGTGGCCCCAGATCAGCGCCATGGGGGCGGTTTCCACGCCCAGGTTCAGCTTCTCCGACTGCTGCGCCATCATCATGGCGGCGCTCGAATACGGCGGGGCGCGGGCGTCGGGGGAAGTGACGCCCCTGTCCCAGCCGTTGAAGGTCCGGTGCCGGCTCAGTTCGTAAGTCCAGGCAATGCCGTCCAGTGGATCAGGTACATAGTCCACGCCCACGAGTGTGAAACAGGCTTGACCGTCCATGTCCGTGAGCCCGTTGAGCCCTTCGCGAACGCGCAGCCGTCCCGCGTCGTCGGCCAGGGCGGCCAGGTACACGCCAATGCCTGCCTTGTGCAACTGGCACAAGGCGACAGCGAGATGCGGGAGTGTGGGGTCCTGCCGCGCCTGCCCGAAAGTGATGTCCAGGAAGATGGCCTTGGGCCGCTGCCCGTGTTCGTTCGCCAGCCGCAACAGGTTGTCCGCGTGTGCCTCATAGCTGATCGGCCAGGCGCTGCCCGTGGCAGACAGGAACTCCTCGTCGTACACCACGACGGTGATGCGGTCGCGTTCCTTGTCCGGGTAGAACCACTGGGCCGTGAGCGGCGCCTGACCGCGAGCCATGAACCGCGTCAGCACCGCGCCCTGGGCGTTGATGCGGTCGCCGATCGAGAGCATGAGAAACGACACCAGCAGCAGGATGCCGAAGGACAGCAGCAGGATGGGCAGATGGCGCGGGCGCGGCACATCGCGGCGCTCGCCAAACACCAGGGCTTTTCTCGTCCAGTCGACCAGCCGCGTGCGCCCGCTTCGTTGGGTCGCCATCCTCTTCCCTCCTGCGATGGTTTCCATCCATCTGCGGGTTGTTCCGCCTTGTCCTGCAGGTTAATGGGCCGTCGGCGAATCGCCAAGCGCAATTGCGCTGGAGGAAGCCACCCGACGGCGTCAAACTTCGGTTTTGGTAGCAGGAGCCCGGCCATCCAGGGCTTTTCGGGTAGCCTTGTCAGGGCCGCGTAAGGGAAAAACCGAGGCCGGGGGCCGGACTTCCCACAGACAATGCGCGGTTGTCCTATTCACAAGAACGAGGAGTTTCCGAATGACCGAACCGATGGCCAACCGTCCTTGGCTGGGGGCCTATCCCGCCGGGGTGCCTGCCGACATCGACGTGGCGCAATACCCCTCGCTGGTGCACCTGATGGAGGAGAGCTTCCAGAAGCACGCCGGCCGCACCGCCTACAGCTTCATGGGCAAAGACGTCAGCTTCGCGCAGACCGACAGTCTCTCGCAGGCGTTTGCGGCCTACCTGCAGGGCCTGGGTCTGGTCAAGGGCGATCGCGTGGCCATCATGATGCCCAACGTGCCTCAGTACCCGGTGGCGGTGGCCGGCATACTGCGCGCGGGCTTCGTGGTGGTCAACGTCAACCCCCTGTACACCCCGCGTGAACTCGAGCACCAGCTCAAGGACTCGGGCGCCAAGGCCATTGTGATCATCGAGAACTTCGCACACACGCTGCAGCAGTGCATGGCCAACACGCCGACCAAGCACGTGGTGCTCGCGGCCATGGGCGATCAGCTGGGGCTGCTCAAGGGCGCGCTGGTGAACTACGTGGTGCGCAACGTCAAGAAGATGGTGCCGGCCTACAGCCTGCCGCAGGCGGTGCGCTTCAACGACGCGATCGCCAAGGGTGCGCGCGGGACGCTCAAGCGGCCCGAGATCAAGCCCGACGACATGGCCGTGCTGCAGTACACCGGGGGCACGACGGGCGTGAGCAAGGGCGCGGTGCTCCAGCACCGCAACGTCATCGCCAACGTGCTGCAATCCGAGGCCTGGAACGACCCGGTGATGAAGAAGGTGCCGGCCGGTGAACAGCCCACCAGCGTGTGCGCCCTGCCGCTGTACCACATCTTCGCGTTCACCGTGAACATGATGCTGGCCATGCGCACAGGCGGCAAGACCATCCTGATCCCCAACCCGCGCGACCTGCCCGCCGTGCTCAAGGAACTGAGCAAGCACACCTTCCACAGCTTCCCGGCGGTCAACACACTGTTCAACGGGCTGGCCAACCACCCCGACTTCAACACCGTCAACTGGAGCAACCTCAAGGTTTCGGTCGGCGGTGGCATGGCGGTTCAAAGCGCGGTGGCCAAGCTCTGGCTGGAGAAGACCGGTTGCCCCATCTGCGAAGGCTACGGCCTGAGCGAGACCAGCCCGTCGGCCAGCTGCAACCCCACCACCAGCACCGAGTACAGCGGCACCATCGGCGTGCCCCTGCCCAACACCTACATGAAGTGCCTGGACGACGACGGCAACGAAGTGCCGGTGGGCCAGCCGGGCGAGATCGCCATCAAGGGCCCGCAGGTCATGGCGGGCTACTGGCAGCGCCCCGACGAGACCGCCAAGGTCATGACCGCCGACGGCTTCTTCAAGAGCGGCGACGTGGGTGTGATGGACGCGCGCGGCTACTTCAAGATCGTGGACCGCAAGAAGGACATGGTCCTGGTCAGTGGCTTCAACGTGTACCCCAACGAAGTCGAAGACGTGGTGGCCCTGCTGCCTGGCGTTCTGGAGTGCGCCGTGGTCGGTGTGCCCGACGAGAAGTCGGGCGAGGCGGTCAAGCTGGTGATCGTCAAGAAGGACGAGAGCCTTACCGAAGCGCAGGTGCGGGAGTACTGCAAGACCAATCTCACGGGCTACAAGCAGCCCAAGGTGGTGGAATTCCGCACCGAGCTGCCCAAGACACCGGTTGGCAAGATCCTTCGGCGCGAGTTGCGCGACAAGAAGTGAGGTCCTGGCGCGCTGCGCCACAATGCAGGGCGGCTTCGGCCGCCCTTTCTTTTGTCTGCCCAGGAGTGACCCTTCCGTGACCACGATCGCCATCGTCAGCGCCCTGCACGAAGAACTGGCCGCCGTGCTCGATCTCATGCCCGATGAGCAGCAACAGGTCGTGGGTGGGCGCACGTTCTGGCGAGGTCACCTGCAGGGGCATGACGTGGTGGCGGTGCTCTCGGGCATCGGCAAGGTGGCCGCCGCCACCACCGCCGCCGTGCTCATCGAGCGATTCGGTGTGCAACGCATCGTGTTCACCGGCGTGGCCGGCGGGCTGGCGCCGGGCGTGAACGTGGGCGATGTGGTGGTGGCCCGGCACTTCCTGCAGCACGACATGGACGCCTCGCCGATCTTTCCGCGCCATGAGGTTCCAGGCTATGGTCGTTCGCGTTTCGATGCCGACGCCATGCTCACGGCCCAGCTCGTGCGGGCAAGCGAGCAGGTGATGCGCGAGCTGCCTTCGCGGCTGGGTGCCGAAGTGATGCGGGCCTTTGGCCTGGAGGCGCCGCGCTGCCACCAGGGCCTGCTGATCAGCGGTGACCGCTTCGTCTCGACCACCGCAGAGAGCCTGGCCCTGCGCGATGCCTTGCCCGATGCGCTCGCGGTGGAAATGGAGGGCGCCGCCTTTGCCCAGGTGTGCCACGACTACGGTGTGCCGCTGGCCGTGGTGCGCACCATTTCCGACCGTGCTGACGACGCCGCCCATGTGGACTTCCCGCGCTTCCTGCGCGAGGTCGCGAGCCGCTACAGCGGCGCGGTCATCGACGCGCTGCTGGCGCAGCGCTGAGCGGCGCTACCTCAGCCAGCCGCGCTTGCGGAAGTAGAGCATCGGCAGGACCGCGGACAACACCATCAACGCCAGCGCCAGTGGGTAGCCGTAGTGCCACTTCAGCTCAGGCATGAAGTCGAAATTCATGCCATAGCTGCTGGCCACCAGCGTCGGGGGCAACAGGGAGACGCTGGCCACCGAGAAGATCTTGATGATCTTGTTCTGGTTGATGTTGATGAAACCGACGGTCGCGTCCATCAGGAAGTTGATCTTGTCGAACAGGAAGGCGGTGTGGCTGTCGAGCGAGTCCAGGTCGCGCAGAATCTGTCGCGCATCTTCGAACTGCTCGGCGCTGAGCATGCGGCTGCGCATCATGAAGCTCACCGCGCGGCGCGTGTCCATCACGTTGCGGCGGATGCGGCCTGACATGTCCTCGTGCCGCGCAATGGCCGAGAGCGCCTCGCTCAGCAGGTTGTCCGAGGCGTTGCTGTCGAGCACCTTCTTGCTCACGGTTTCGATCTCGTCGTAGATGTCCTCCAGCGTGTCGGCGCAGTACTCGGCGTCGGCGTCGAACAGCATCAGCAGGACGTCCTTGGCATCCTCGATCAGGCCCGGCATGCGGCGCGCGCGCATGCGCAGCAGGCGAAACACCGGCACGTCCTCGTCGTGGATCGAGAACAGCACGCCCCGGCTCTTGAGTGTGTCGTTGTGCTCGTTCAGGATGAAGGCCACACGCACCGCGCGCGGGTCTTCGTCGTCGTCGATCAGGAAGTCCGAGCGCACATGCAGCTCGCCGTTGTCTTCCTCGAAGAAACGCGCCGACTCCTCGATGTCGTCGTCCATCGCGTCTTCGGGAATCGAAAGGCCAAAGTGCTGCTTGACCCAGCGGCGCTCTTCGGGGGTGGGGTCTTCCAGGTCGACCCAGATGGGCTTGAAGCGGGCCAGCTCTTCGAGCGACTCGATTTCTTCCTGGAACAGGCGGCCATTGGCCAGGGTGAATACGTTGAGCATGACGGCGCTCCCGGCGGTTTCGTGCTGTCTGGCAAAAGGTCGAGGCCGGCGCAGCGGGCCTCGGGGGCGGTTCGGGTGCTGCTTTCAGCCGTCCGGCCGCCTGACCCAAAGCCGCCAGTGGCGGCGCTCAGACGGTCGCGGGGGTGGCTGAAAGCACACAACTGGGGGGTGTGCTTTCCATGCGTCTCTCCGGGTATGAAACAAGGGGAATTATGGCACTGCAGCACCGGCCTGGAGGTCCTGCGGGGCGGCAAAAAAGCGCATCAGTTCATCCTTTCGGCGCCAGGCGTCGTGTTCGCCCAACTCGATGAGGGCATTGACGAAGCCCGGCTCGAAGAGCAGGTAGCTTGCCAGCGCGGCCGCGCTGCCGGCCGCACCGCGCCGCGTGTCCAGCGCCCCCAGGCCCGCCAGGGTGTTGCGGGTGGGCGCGGGCAGTTCGCGGATGTGCTTGCTGGCAAGCTCGTCCAGCGAGAAGCTGGGCTGGATCGCCAGCACCTCCACAGGCCGGTAGGGCAGCGCGGCCGCCAGTCCGGGTGGCAGGCGGGCCAGGGTCTGGCTCACTCGCTGCGTCTGTTCCACGTCGGCTTGCAAGGTGTCGTGGAACACACTGGCCATGGCGTGGCCCGCGATGGTGCCGGCCGTGGGTTCGCCGCCGTTGCGCGCGGCCAACCCGGCCCGCTGGGGTTGGCCCACACCGATCACCAGGATGCGGCGCGCGCCAAACTGGATCGCCGGCGACAGCGGCGAGAGCTGCCGCATCGAACCGTCGCCGAAATGCTCCTTGTGCCCATCGACCCACAGCGGCACGGCCGGGAAGAGGAAGGGGATGGCGCTCGAAGCCATCAGGTGTTCGATGGTGATGGGCTGGAATTCCGAACGCCGCCCTGGCCGGTGCCAGGGCGGCACCGGGTGGCCGGGCCGCGTCTGGCAGAAGGTCCAGTGCTCACCGGTGGTGTAGCTCGAGGCCGTGACGCCCAGCGCATGGATCAGCCTTTGATCCAGCGCGCGCTCCAGGCCCTGCAGGTCGATCGCGCGGTGCAGGGTGTCCACCAGGGGGAGCGTGTCGAGCAGCGCGCGGTGCCGGCGCACCTGCCGCGCCAGCGTGAGCCCGGCCACCACGCGGTTGGCCCGCACCCAGCCCGGTGCTTCGAGCCGGTAGACGCGCTCGGAGCGCAGGCCGCTCCAGAAGGTGGCCAGTTGGGACAGCGCGGGCAAGCCCTGGGTGGCGATGCTGGCGAGGTAGGTGGCATTGAGCGCGCCGGCCGAGGTCCCAAACAGCCACTGGAACGGAAACGGCGGCAGGGCCTGGCCCGGCCGAGCCTGCCCGGCCAGCAGCGCCCCCACGGCCTTGAGCACGCCCACCTGGTAGGCGGTGCGCGCGCCACCGCCCATCAGCACCAGCGCACAGGCGTCGGCGCTGTGTTCCGCGGTGCGGGGCAGAAGGGTGTTGTGGGTGATAAGGGTGTCGAGGGACAAGGGCGAATCGCGTGGTGGGGACCGTCACATGCTAAACAATCCCGGCCGCCGGGTGGATGGCCTCGTCCATCCGCCGCTGAAGCGCCTGCGGGTCGACGGGTTTGTGCAGCAGGGTGATGTCTTGCTGCATGTCTCCATCGGTCAGCTGAATGCTCGCGTCGCCTGTGATCACCAGCGCGGGCACTTCCCGCTCGAGGATGCCCCGCAGGCGAGCGATGGCTTGCAGGCCATTGAAGTCCTCGCTCAAGTGGTAGTCGACGACGAACAGCGAAATCGACGCATCGTTGTTCCAGGCCAGCACCAGGGCCTCGCGCATCGTTCGTGCGCCGAGCACCGTATGGCCCCAGCCACTGAGCAGGTGCGTGAGGGCGCGAACGATCTGCTCGTCGTTGTCCAGCACCAGCACCACCAGGCCCGAAGCAGCGGGCGCGCGTGGCGGCATGGGCGGCTCGCTCACCGGTCTGCTGCCGGGCAGAAGCAGGCCGAACAGCGATCCACGTCCCAGGCGGGAGCGCACGACAAGGCGCGCCCCCAGAAGATCGGCCGACCTGTGCACGATCGACAGACCCAGGCCGAACCCCCGGGACCGGGCCGATGCGCGGGCTGCATTGCTGGCCTGGTAGAACTCGTCGAAGACCTGGGGCAGTTCCTGCTCCGGGATGCCGATGCCTGTGTCCCAGACCTGGATCTCCACGTTGTTCCCGCGGCGCCTGGCCCCCACCAGCACCCCGCCCTCTTCGGTGTACCGGACCGCGTTGGCCACCAGATTCAGCAGGATGGTGTGCAGCACCGCAGGGTCGGCCTCCACCCAAAGCGGCGTCTGGACGATGCGGATCCGAAGGCCTTTCGATTGCGCCTGTTCCCTCAACACCTCGCCCACCTGCGAGAGGATCGGGTTGATCGCGCACGGGGTCCGTCGAACCGTGACCGCGCCGGAGTCCAGGCGCGACATTTCCATCAGCACCTGCAGCAGCTGGCCCATGCTCCCCAGCACCGACTGCATCCGGTCGGCGATATCAGCCAGCTCCCGATGGGAGGGTTGCGGGTCGCGCACCAGGCGTTGCAGTGAAGGAACGAACAAGCCCATCGCATGGATGGGTTGCCGCAGGTCGTGGCTGGCCGCCGCAAGGAACCGCGTCTTGCGCCGGTCAGACGATTCCGCGTGTTCCTTGGCGGCGGTCAGGTGGTCCACCAGTTGCTCGTTCTCGATGCGCAATTGGATGGATTCGCGCAGCGACCGGGGAATGCTGCGTGCGAACGACGCGGTGAACACGAGGTACAGCAGCGAAAGAAGGCCGAGCATGTTCAGCGATGGATCCGCGTCGAACAGGCACCGGATGGCGAAAGGCATCAGGCAAGGGATGGAGAAGCTCACCTGCGCCGGCCAGAACGATCCGATGGACTGGGTCGCACTGGCCAGGATGCCGCACAGCACGAACGCGATCATGGCCAGTGTGAAGGGGTCTTCGGGCGTGAAGAATGGGAGCGCAATGCTGCCCCACACCATGCCGGCGCCGGCAGAAGCCGCGGTGAGGACCCATGCCCACTGGCGGACGTTGCCTTCGTGGTGCGGGTGACGGCGGTGCCAGGCGTAGAGGCCCAGGCGGCCCGCTGAGTAGGCCACCATCGCGCACCACCAGGCCAGAACGTAACTGCCGGGCAGGCCCCGCAGAATCAGCAGCCAGGCCGCCCCGCTGGCCAGCATCACGGTGCCCAGCACCATCCCTGGCAGGTGCCGCAGAAGAATCCCCACTTGTTCGTGCAAGAGGCGCTGCTCCAGCCTCAACGTATCGAGGTTGCTCGGCATGACGTCCATTCCCCAACGAATTTGTTCTCTCACACCGTGCCAAGTCGTGCCCACGTGCGGACTCGTCCGGGCGCCGCAAGGGATGCTATTGCCCGCCCGCCCACGGCTCAAATAGGCTTCCAATTCCCAGGTTCGCGGATGGGTTTTCACGCGTTTCTCACGCTTTGTTGCCGCTCAGGGTTGCGCCGCTGGGCATTCATGGGCATAGTGGTCTCAAGACATCCCCGTGGCCGTCGGGAGGTCTTGCCCCAGGCGGCTTGTGTCAACCCGGAGCATATGGAGGCTCATCTATGAACCTGACGATCAGCGGTCATCACCTCGAGGTCACGCCCGCCCTGCGCGGTTACGTCACCACCAAGCTGGAACGCATCTCCCGACACTTCGACCAGGTGGTCGACATCAAGGTGCTGCTGACGGTGGACAACCTCAAGGAAAAAGACCTGCGACAAAAGGCCGAGTGCAATGTCCATGTCAAAGGGCGCGATCTGTTTGCGGAAAGCGTCCATGCCGACCTGTACGCGGCGGTGGACGAACTGGCCGACAAACTGGACCGCCAGGTGCTGCGTTACAAGGACAAGACGCAAGACCATCACCACGGTACGGTCAAACGTTTGATGTGACCCATCGCACGGCGCCCGACACAGGGCGCGTGACGAATGTTGCATTGCAGCAAGCCGCTTGATATGTCAAGCGGCTTTTTTGTGCCCGCAGTCTAGCCAAGGGACACCAACTCGGCATAATTTGCGGTCCGAAAGGGCCTACATGAACCGACTTTCCGCCATATTGCCCGCCGTGCAAGTGCTCGTTGGCGTTGACGCCACCAGCAAGAAACGCGCATTTGAAGAGGCAGGCCTGCTGTTTGAAACCGAGCACGGACTCAACCGCGCCCTGATCACCGACAGCCTCTTTGCGCGCGAGCGTCTGGGCTCCACCGGCCTTGGCCATGGCGTGGCCATTCCCCATGGTCGGATCAAAGGCCTCAAACAGCCGCTGGCCGCGGTGTTCCAGCTGGGCAGCCCGATCGGTTTCGATGCCCCCGACGAGCAGCCGGTGCAGTTCATGATCTTTCTGCTGGTGCCGGAAGTGGCCACGCAGAAGCACCTCGAGATCCTGTCGGAGATCGCGGAAATGCTCAGCGACAGCGCGCTGCGCGAGCAGATGAAGACGTCCACCGATTCGGCCGAGCTGCACAAGCTGATCACCTCCTGGCAGTCGGCCCACGCCGCCGCCTGAGCCCGAGCCCCGTTTGAAACCCACCGTCGTCAGCGCCGATGTCCTCTTCGAGGACCATCGCGACGCCTTGAAGTGGCAGTGGATCGCCGGGCTTGGCGCTTCAGAACGCCGCTTCGATGAGGTGGCCATCCGGGCGGCCCGGTCTGGCGCCGACCTGGTCGGCTACCTCAACTACATCCACCCCTATCGCGTGCAGGTGTTTGGCGAGCGCGAAGTCGCCTACCTCACCAGTCCCAGCGAGGACGACAACCGCCGCCGCGTGGCGCGCATCGTCACGCTGGAGCCCCCGGTGCTGGTCGTGGCCGATGGGCAGACCGCGCCTGACGCCCTCACCGCGATGTGCGAGCGGGCCCAGATCCCGATGTTCGCCACGCAGGAGTCGGCGGCCTTCGTCATCGACGTGCTGCGCGCCTACCTCTCGCGCCATTTCGCCGACCGCTCCTCGATGCACGGCGTGTTCATGGACATCCTGGGCATGGGCGTGCTCATCACCGGCGAGTCCGGGCTGGGCAAGAGCGAGCTGGGTCTGGAGCTGATTTCCCGCGGCCACGGCCTGGTGGCCGACGACGCGGTGGACCTCTACCGCATCAACCAGACCAGCATCGAGGGCCGCTGCCCCGAGCTGTTGCAGAACCTGCTCGAGGTGCGTGGCATCGGCCTGCTCGACATCAAGGCCATCTTTGGCGAGACCGCCGTGCGCCGCAAGATGCGGCTCTCGCTGATCGTGCACCTGGTTCGCCGTGAGACCATGGAGCGGGACTACGAACGCATGCCCCATGAACCGCTGTACCAGGACGTGCTCGGTGTGCCGGTGCGCAAGGCGGTGATCCAGGTGGTGGCCGGCCGCAACATCGCCGTGCTGGTGGAGGCGGCGGTGCGCAACACCATCCTGCAACTGCGCGGCATCGACACCTACCAGGAGTTCGTCTCGCGCCACCGCGCGGCCATGTCGCGCAGTGAATGAGGCGCTCGCTGCGCCTCAGGTGACGCGGTGCACGTTGCCCCGGTGCGGGCAGTCGGTCTTGCTGCAGTTGGCATAGAGCGACAGAGCGTGCTCCTGCAGCACGAAGCCGCGGGCCTTGGCCACCATCTGCTGGCGCTTCTCGATCTCGGCGTCGAAGAACTCCTCGACCCGTCCGCAGTCCAGGCACACCAGGTGGTCATGGTGCTGGCCTTCGTTGAGCTCGAACACCGACTTGCCCGACTCGAAATTGCTTCGCGTGAGCAGGCCCGCCTGCTCGAACTGCATCAGCACGCGGTACACCGTGGCCAGGCCGATGTCCGAGCGGTCTTCCAGCAGCACGCGAAACACGTCTTCGGCCGTCATGTGCCGTTGCTTCGCGTTCTGGAACACCTCCAGAATCTTCAGCCGGGGCAGGGTGGCCTTGAGTCCCGTGCTCTTGAGTTCTTCGATGTTGGTCATGGCAGGCAGGTGCAAGGGGTTGAAACAGGCGCCGATGAGCGCCACCGGGCACCGCCGACCCCTGGGGTGGGTGCCCTGCGGTGCAGGACCCCGGGGCTACAATGACCGGATCATATCGCCAGCGTTCGCCGGCTGCCGCATTTTCCCCCGTGTGGCACACGGCGTTACGCCTCCAGGGTCAGCCCACATGCATTTCCTCTCACCCCGCCGCGCCCGTTCCACGAAGCCGACCCTGCGCCTGGCGCCGGTCCTGTGCGTGCTGGTGGCCGTGGCCTCGCTCTCGGCCTGCAGCTACGTCCCGACCATCATCACCCCCTACAAGATCGACATCGTGCAGGGCAACGTGGTCACGCGCGAGCAGGCGAACGCGCTCAAGCCCGGCATGTCGCGGTCCGAGGTGCGCGACATCCTGGGCTCGCCCCTGCTGTCCAGCGTTTTCCATGCCGACCGCTGGGACTACGTGTTCACCTTCCGCCGCCAGGGCCAGGAGCCCCAGCAGCGCAAGCTCACGGTGTTCTTCAAGGGCGAGACGCTTGAGCGCTTCGAAGGCGACGAGCTGCCCAGCGAAGTGGAGTTCGTCGCGTCGCTCGACGCGCGGCGCAAGTTTGGCAAGGTGCCCCCGCTGCAGGCCACCGAGGCCCAGCTGAAGTCCTTCCAGGAAAAGAACACCCCCCTGGCGCCGGAGCCCACACCACCGGCGCCCTCGCCCGACACCGTCTACCCGCCGCTGGAGCGCTCGGGAGTGGCACGTTGAGCGCCGCCGTGAATGCCGCCCTGCGCGTGTGTGTGGCCGGGGCCAGCGGCCGCATGGGCCAGATGCTGGTCGAAGCCGTGCGCGACAGCGGTGACTGCACCTTGACCGGCGCGCTCGACATCGCCAGCAGCCCGGCCATCGGCCAGGACGCGGCCGGCTTTGCGGGCCAGGCCAGCGGTGTGGCCATCACCGCCGACCTGACCGCGGGCCTCTCAGGCAGCCAGTTCCTGATCGACTTCACCCGCCCCGAGGGCACGATGGCCCACCTGCGCGAGTGCGCGAAGCTCGGCGTGGGCGTGGTCATCGGCACCACCGGGTTCACCGACGCGCAGAAGACCGAGATCGCCCAGATCGCGAAACAGATTCCCATCGTCATGTCGCCCAACATGAGCGTGGGCGTCAACGTCACGCTCAAGCTGCTGGAAATGGCGGCCAAGGCCATGGCCACGGGCTACGACATCGAAATCATCGAAGCGCACCACCGCCACAAGGTGGACGCCCCCAGCGGCACCGCGCTCAAGATGGGCGAGGTGATCGCCGACGCGCTGGGCCGCGACCTCAAGGAATGCGCGGTCTACGCGCGCGAGGGCGTCACCGGCGAGCGCGACCCGTCGACCATCGGCTTCGCCGCCATCCGGGGCGGCGACATCGTGGGCGACCACACCGTGCTCTTCGCGGGCACCGGCGAGCGCATCGAGATCACGCACAAGTCCAGCAGCCGCACCACCTACGCGCAGGGCAGCCTGCGCGCCGTGCGTTTCCTGGCGGGCAAGCCGGCCGGGCTGTACGACATGTTCGACGTGCTCGGCTTGAAATGAAGCTCCCGCAGCGCGGCTTCGCGGCTCCCTCCTTTCCCGCCCTCGGCGGGCGGGGCCCGGCACCTGCGCTCCGGCAAAGCCGGTTCCGCGCAGCCCCGGGGGCTCGAGGCCGCGGGCTTGGGCCGGTCCGGGTCTGACATGGACGGCGAGCTGGGGCCGGGCCTCCTGCAGACCCTGAGCCAGGCCGATGCGCTTGGCCGCGCCGTGGCCCTCCTGCTGCTGGCCATGTCGGTCGCCAGCTGGGTGGTCATCCTGTGGAAGGCCTGGCTGTTGCGCCGCGCCGCCGCCGACCTGAACCTGAGCACCGCCGCCTTCTGGCAGGCCAGCGACCTGGACGACGCCCAGGCGCGCCTGGGCCGTTTCGACCCGCAACAGCTCCTGCTGCCCCTGCTGCAGGCCGCCCGCGGCCTGGATGCGGCGGCGCCCCACACCTTGGCCGCCGCCGGTGACCGGTCCCAGCAGCTCACCCGTGTGCTGCGCGATGCCCTGCACCGCGTCCTGCGCCGCCTGCAGTTCGGCCAGGTGCTCCTGGCCACCGTGGGCTCCACCGCGCCCTTCGTGGGCCTGCTGGGCACTGTCTGGGGCATCTACCACGCGCTCACCGGCATCGGGCTGGACGGGCCCTTCCGCATCGAGCAGGTGTCCGGCCCGGTGGGCGAGGCGCTGGTGATGACCGCCGCCGGCCTGGCGGTGGCCATTCCTGCCGTGCTCGCCTACAACGTGCTGGGGCGCCAGATCGCCCGCATCGAGGCCGACCTCGAAGGCTTCGCGCGCGACCTGCGCGAACTCCTGGCGCACAGGGAGTCGCCGTGAGCTTCGGCCGGCTGGAACGCCCCACGGGCGACCGGCCCATGAGCGACATCAACGTCACGCCCCTGGTGGACGTGATGCTGGTGCTGCTGGTCATCTTCATCATCGCCGCGCCGTTCATGGCCAGCCGGCTGGCCTTGGAGCTGCCCAAGGCCGAGGTGCCCGCGACCGCCCCGGCCGTGGCCGATGCCTTCGTCTCCCTTTCCCTGGACGCCCAGGGCCAGCTGCGCTGGAACGACGAACCCCTGGCGGAAGACGCCCTGCGCCAGCGCCTGCGGGAGACCGCCCTGCGCAACGCCGCGACCGAGCTGCAACTGCGCGCCGACGCCGCCGCGCCCTATGGCCGCGTGGTGCAGCTCATTGGCCTGGCGCAGAGCGCCGGCCTCTCGCGCATCGGCTTTGTGGCCGACAGCGCGCCGCGCGCCGCCCGCTGAATGCCGGGGCGCGGGCGTGCGGATCGGGCCAAGGCCTAAAATCCCGCATCTCCCCGCGCCGCCGCGCGCCCTCTCTCTGATCTCACCGTTTCCGGCTGGTCCGGCCCCAGGTTCATGCAAGACAAATACGCCCACAAGGAAGTCGAGCGCGCCGCGCACGCCCACTGGAACGCCATCGACGCCTATCGCGTGAGCGAAGATGCCGGCAAGTCGAAGTTCTACGCCTGCTCGATGCTGCCCTACCCCAGTGGCAAGCTGCACATGGGGCATGTGCGCAACTACACCATCAACGACATGCTCGCGCGCCACCTGCGCATGAAGGGCCACAACGTCCTCATGCCCATGGGCTGGGACGCCTTTGGCCTGCCGGCCGAGAACGCCGCCCTCAAGAACGGCGTGCCGCCCGCCAAGTGGACATACGACAACATCGCGTACATGAAGCAGCAGATGCAGGCCATGGGCCTGGCCATCGACTGGTCGCGCGAAGTCGCCACCTGCGACCCGAGCTACTACAAATGGAACCAGTGGCTGTTCCTGCGCATGCTGCAAAAGGGCATTGCCTACCGCAAGACGCAGGTCGTCAACTGGGACCCGGTGGACCAGACCGTGCTGGCCAACGAGCAGGTGATCGATGGCAAGGGCTGGCGCACCGGTGCCGTGGTCGAGAAGCGCGAGATCCCCGGCTACTACCTCAACATCACCGCCTACGCCGACGAACTGCTCGACCACGTGCAGATCGGCAACCCCAAGGCCACGCTCAACGGCTGGCCCGACAAGGTGCGGCTGATGCAGGAGAACTGGATTGGCAAGAGCGAGGGCGTGCGCTTCGCCTTCCCGCACACCATCCAGGGCGAAGACGGGACACCGATCGGCGGCGGCCGGATGTACGTCTTCACCACGCGCGCCGACACCATCATGGGCGTGACCTTCTGCGCCGTGGCGCCCGAGCACCCCTTGGCCGCGCACGCGGCCGAAGGCAACCAGGCCCTGGCCGCGTTCATCGAGGAATGCAAGACCGGCGGCACCACCGAAGCCGAACTCGCGACGCAGGAAAAGAAGGGCATGGCCACGGGCCTGACCGTCACGCACCCGCTGACCGGCAAGGAGGTGGACGTGTGGGTCGGCAACTACGTGCTCATGAGCTACGGCGACGGCGCCGTGATGGGCGTGCCCGCGCACGACGAGCGCGACTTCGCCTTCGCCAACAAGTACGGCATCGCCATCCAGCAGGTCGTGGCTGTCGACGGCGAAACCTTCAGCACCGAAACCTGGGCCGACTGGTACGGCGACAAACAGCGCGGCGTGTGCGTGAACTCCGGGGTGCTCGACGGCCTGGGCTACAAGGCCGCCGTCGACAAGGTCGCCGAGCTGCTCGCCAGCAAGGGCATGGGCGAGAAGAAGACCACCTTCCGCCTGCGCGACTGGGGCGTGAGCCGCCAGCGCTACTGGGGCACCCCCATCCCCATCATCCACTGTGCCGAACACGGCGCCGTGCCCGTGCCCGAGCAGGACCTGCCGGTGGTCCTGCCGCAGGACTGCATCCCCGACGGCTCGGGCAACCCGCTGCACAAGCACGAAGGCTTCCACGCCGGCGTGGTCTGCCCCGTGTGCGGCCAGCCCGCGCGCCGCGAGACCGACACCATGGACACCTTCGTGGATTCGTCCTGGTACTTCATGCGCTACTGCGACCCCACCAACGACGAGCAGATGGTCGCCGGTGGTGCGGACTACTGGATGCCGATGGACCAGTACATCGGCGGCATCGAACACGCCATCCTGCACCTGCTGTACGCGCGCTTCTGGACCAAGGTCATGCGCGACCTCGGCCTGGTCAAGGTGGACGAACCTTTCACCCACCTGCTCACGCAGGGCATGGTGCTCAACCACATCTACAGCCGCCGCACCGCCAAGGGCGGCAAAGACTACTTCTGGCCGCACGACGTGGAGCATGTGCTCGATGAAAGCGGCAAGATCGTCGGCGCCCAACTGAAGAACCCGGCCACCAGCGGTGACGGCATGCTGCCTGTGGGCACGCCGATCGACTACGAAGGCGTGGGCACCATGTCCAAGTCCAAGAACAACGGCGTGGACCCGCAGGACCTGATCGAGAAGTACGGTGCCGACACCGCGCGCCTGTACACCATGTTCACCGCGCCGCCCGAAGCCACGCTGGAGTGGAACGATGCGGCGGTGGAGGGCAGCTACCGCTTCCTGCGCCGCGTGTGGGCCTTCGGCGTGAAGCTCTCGGCCATCGGTGGCCTGGGTGCGCTCGCCGCCAGCGTGTCGGGCCAGGCGCTGTCCAAGCCCGCCAAGGCGCTGCGCCTGGAAATCCACACCGTGCTCAAGCAGGTGGACTACGACTACCAGCGCATGCAATACAACACCGTGGTCTCCGGCGCGATGAAGATGCTCAACGCGCTCGAAGACTTCAAGCCCGACGGCTCCACGGGCGACAACGCCGCGCTGGCCGAAAGCTTCGGCATCCTGCTGCGCGCCATCTACCCTGCCACGCCTCACATCGCGCACACCCTCTGGCGCGACCTGGGCTACGTGGGCGAACTGCTTGACGCGCCCTGGCCCGAGGCCGACCCTGCCGCACTGCAGCGCGACGAAATCGAACTCATGCTGCAGATCAACGGCAAGCTGCGCGGCAGCGTGACCGTGCCCGCTGGCGCCGACAAGGCCGCCATCGAAGCCGCGGCGCTGGCCAGTGAAGCCTTCATCAAACAGGCCGCGGGCGCCGCGCCGAAAAAAGTGGTGGTCGTGCCCGGACGCCTTGTCAACGTGGTCATCTGAAAGTCGATACATGCCAACCCACCGCGTGCTCCCTTTGCCCCCTTCCGCCACGCGCCGCCGCGCGCTGTTGCAACTGGCGGCAGGCGCTGCGGTGCTGGCCAGCGCCACGGGCTGCGGCTTCAAGCTGCGCCAGGCGCCCACCTTCCCGTTCCAGACCGTGCGAATGGCCGGCAGTGTGAGCACCCCCGTGGCGGCCGAGCTGCAAAGGGCGCTGATCACCAACGGGCTGAAAGTCGTCAGCGGCGCGTCGCCCGCCGACGTGGTGCTCACCGTCGTCACCGATCAGCGCGAGCGCATCGCCGTGGGCCAGACCGCCGCCGGCCAGGTGCGGGAACTGCAGCTGCGCACCCGCTTCACCTTCCGCCTGCGCACGCCCGTCGACAAGGAGCTGATCGAAGACACGGAGCTGCTGCTCGAGCGCGACCTGAGCTTCAGTGAAACGGCGGTGCTCTCGAAGGCGGCCGAAGAAGAGCTGCTCTACCGCGACATGGCCTCCGACGTGGTGCAGCAGGTCGTGCGTCGCATGGCGGCCGTGAAATCGCTCTGACCGGCACCGCCCCTCGATCGCCATGCAGATTGCCGCACCGCAACTCACCGCCCAGCTGCAGCGTGGGCTCAGGAGCCTTTACACCCTGCATGGCGACGAGCCCCTGCTGGTGCAGGAGGCGGCCGACGCCATCCGCGCGGTCGCGCGCGAGCAGGGCTACACCGAGCGCACGGTGCACACCGTGGCGGGCGCGCATTTCGACTGGGGCGAGGTGCTGGCCAGCGGTGGCTCGATGAGCCTGTTTGCCGACAAACAGCTGATCGAGATCCGCATCCCTTCGGGCAAGCCGGGCAAGGACGGCTCGCAGGCCCTGCAGCAGATCGCCGAGGCCGCGCAGGGCAATGACAGCACGCTCACCCTGGTGCTGCTGCCGCGCCTGGACATGGCCACGCAGAAGGGCGCCTGGTTCGCCGCGCTGGAGAGCTTCGGCGCCACGGTGAAGCTGGACCCGGTGGACCGCAAGGCCCTGCCGCAATGGATCGCGCAGCGCCTGCAGCAGCAGGGTCAGCGCGTCGCCTCGGGCGAGGAGGGGCAGCGCACGCTGCAGTTCTTCGCCGACCGCGTGGAGGGCAACCTGCTCGCTGCGCACCAGGAGATCCAGAAGCTCGCGCTGCTGCACCCGGCCGGTGAGCTCAGCTTCGAGCAGGTGGAGGGCGCGGTGTTGAATGTGGCGCGCTACGACGCCTTCAAGCTGGCCGAGGCGGTGCTGGGTGGGCAGGTGCAGCGGGTGCAGCGCATGCTGGATGGCCTGCAGGCCGAGGGCGAGGCGCCCGTGCTGGTGCACTGGGCCTTGTCGGAAGACATCCGCACCTTGCACCGCATCCGCACGGCCATGGACGCCGGCCGGCCGCTGCCGATGGCTTTGCGCGAAAACCGGGTGTGGGGCGTGAAGGAAAAACTCATGGAGCGCGCCATCCCTCTGCTCAGCATCGCCACCCTGTCGCGCTGGCTGGACGATGCCCACACGGTCGATGGCATCGTCAAGGGCCTCAAGGTGCCCACCTGGCCGGCCGATCCCTGGCAGGCTTTGCAGCAGATGGCCATGAAGGTTTCTCTGGCCTGCTCTGTTCGGTAGGTTCTTTCATTTTTCACGCCACCGGGGTTGGCGAGGTCGGGGGGGCCGGTCATGCTGGCGCCGGCCGCTCTTGTGTCGCAGGGCCGCAGCCGTCGGAACCCGCCACTGGCCTCACGCGAGGTGGAAGCCAGAAACCCAACCCACAAAAAAACTCAGGCCGAAGAAGCCCCAGCCCGCAAAGCTGACTCCCGGAAATCGCTGGGCGACTGCCCCGTGTGCTCCCGAAACACCCGGCTGAAGTGGGCCCCATTGTTGAAGCCCCAGGAAAACGCGATCTCCGTGATCGTGCGGTGCGCCCGGGAGGGATGGGCCAACTCCCGCATGCAGGCCTGAATGCGCTGACGCTGGATGTAGTGCGCCAGCGTATCGTCCTCCGCGCTGAACGCCTTGTGCAGGTGCCGCTTGCTGCAGTTCAAGGCCTGCGCAATGTGGTCCAAGGTCAAAGACGGATCGCGCAAATGCTGCCCGATGTGCTCACGGATGCGATCGCGAAACGCCTCCAGCTGCGTCGTGCTGTTCTCGCGCCCCGACAACTCCTGCAGCGACAAACGCACCAGCTCCACGATCAGCTCGCCCGCACCGCGCGCCGCGTTCTCGCTCATCCCCGGCAACTCCTGGTACGTCGTGCGCATCGTCTCCAGCGCCACCCGCGCGATCCCGCTCACGCCGCCCACATGCCGCGCCATCAGAGGCTCCAGCCGCAAACCGCGCTCGGCCAGCTGCTCCTTGGGCAGCATCACGATCAAATGCTCCACCCGCTCCGGGTTCGCGATCTCGTAACTGCCCGTCGTGTCGTAAATCGCCCAGCCCCCCGGCCGCACCCAGGCCTCGCGGTTGTGCTGCTGAACCCCCGCACTGCCTCGCCATGGCGCCACGATCTTCAGGTACGCCCGCTCGCTGCCCCGCGCCAGCTGAGGGCTGCGCAACACCCGGTGCCGGTTCGCCTCCAGCTTGGTCAGCACCACGTCCCCCGCGTGCGAAGCATGCATGTGGCCGTCGAACCCCACGTCGCCATACAGATCCGACTCCAGGCCCCCGAAATGCGTCCACACCCAATCGCGCCAGATCGCCGCCCGTTCGCCCGGGGCGACGGCATCGGTGGTCATGGTGGACGGCGAGGGGGTGGGCATGGGCCGGATTATCGGGCGCGGTCCGCCCGGGCGCGGCGGCCAGGGTCAAGGGTTAACCCGAATCGGTGTGCACATTCCGACAAGCAGCCAGTGCACAACCAGCATAGCGGCGCGCCCCGGTTCTCCCTACGATGCGGCTTGGTCCACCACAACTCCAGGAGACACACCATGGCCCATCCCAATCGCCGTCTGGTCATTCAAAGCGCTGCCGCCACGGTGGGCGCCATGTCCTTCGCGCCCCAGCTCCTTGCGCAATCCGCGCCCGTTCGCGTCGGCTACTCCATGTCGCGCACCGGCCCGTGGACAGGCGGCGCCCAGGTCAGCCAGGAGCCCAACTACCTGCTGTGGGCCGAACAGCAAAACGCCGCCGGCGGCCTCGACGTCAAAGGCGTGCGCCGCAAGATCGAACTCATCAGCAGCGACGACCGAAGCGACATGGAAACCGTCGTGCGCACCTACGAAAAACTCATGGGCAGCGACAAGGTCGACCTCGTCCTCCCGCCCTGGGGCAGCAACGCCAACTTCGCCGTCGCCCCCCTGGCCAACCGGCTGGGCTACCCCTTCCTCGCGCCCACCGCGCTCTCGCGCCGCCTGGCCGAGATGAAGCTGCCCTACTTCTTCCTGCTCCTGCAACAGCCCAAGCCCATGTGCGACGCGCTGGTGGAGATGTTCAAAGCCAACGGCGTGAAGACCGTCGCCGTCGTCTACGTGGACGACCTCTTCGGGCTGGAAAACTACTCCGCCCTTAAGGTCGCGCTGCAAGGCACCGGCATCAACCTCGTGCAGGAGACCAGCTATCCCGGCGGCGTCAAAGACCTCTCGCCCACCCTGCGCAGCATCAAGGACAAGAACCCCGATGCCTTCGTCGGCTTCACCTACCCGCCCGACACCATCCTCGCCAGCCGCCAGGCCAAGGAAATCGGCTTCAACCCCAAGTTCTTCTACGCCTCGGTCGGCACGGCCTTCCCGCTCTACAAGAACGTCATGACCCCCGCCGGCGCCGAAGGCGTGCTCGGCATGGGCTCCTGGAACAGCAAGACCAGCCCCGGCGCCAAGGCCTACTTCGACGCCCACGTCGCCAGCCAGAAAAAGGAACCCGATCGCTGGGCCAGCGGCGCCTGCTGGGCCGGCCTGGAAATCCTCACCAACGCCGTCAAGGCCCAGGGCCTGGACCGCAAGGCCATCCGCGACTACGTGGCCAACACCACCCACAAGACCATCATTGGCGACATCAAGTTCAGCGGCAGCGAGAACGTGGGCACGCCCGGCACCGTGGGCCAGTGGCAGAACGGCGAGTTCGAAGTCGTCTGGCCGCAGAAGGTCGCCACCGCCAAGCTCATGCCGGTGAAGCCGGCGTGGAAGTAAGGCCCACCCCGCGCCGCGCCCGCGGCGCGTCACCCCTCAAGGGGCAACGTCTGCGGGCCGGCGAAGCCGCACCCGCGACGTGCTGGATCCGTTTCCCCTCTCTCGCCCTATGTCCTTTTCCGCCTGGTTAGAACTCATCGCCTCCGGACTCATCACCGGGGGCATCTACGCGCTCGTCGCGCTCGGGCTGAACCTGCAGTACGGGCTGATGCGCATCCTCAACATCGCGCACGGCGAGTTCCTGATGGTCGGGGCCTTCCTGACCTGGATGGTGCAGACCTCCTTCGGCCTCTCGCCGCTGCTCATGATCCCGGTCTCCTTCGGCCTGCTGTTCGCCCTTGGCGTGGCAGTGCACTGGCTGTGTTTTCGCCGCCTCACCGCCACCTCGCCCAACCTCGACGTCTTCGAAGCCCGTGGCCTCATGGTCGCCTTCGGCCTCATGTTCCTGGTGCAGAACTTCATCTCCTACGTCTGGGGCGGCGACCTGCGCGGGTACGACTACCTCACCCAGCCGCTGTCCATCCCGCTGCCCGGCGGCAGCGCGCAGTTTGCCGTCAACAAGCTGGTCGTGTTCGCGCTGGCCCTGCTGTTCTCGGGCGCGCTCATCTTGCTGCTGCGCACCACGCTGCTGGGCAAGGGCGTGCGCGCGCTCATGCAGTCGCCCACCGGCGCTCAGCTCATGGGCATCAACACCAAGCGCCTGCACCCCATGATGTTCGGCATCGGCCTGGGCCTCTCGGGCGTGGCCGGCTGCCTGCTCTCCATGGCCTACACCATCAGCCCCTCCATGGGCGAGCCCTACACCGTCACCGCCCTCATCGTCATCACCCTCGGCGGCTTCGGCCGCATGGGTGGCGCACTCGCCGGCGGCCTGCTGCTGGGCGTCATCGAAGCCCTGGGCATGCACTTCACCAACCCCTCCCTCAAGGCCTTGCTGAGCTACGTCGTCTTCATCGGCGTGCTGCTGCTGCGCCCCGAAGGGCTCTTTGCCAGAAAGAGCCGCAAAGCATGACCTCCCGCCAGTTCCTCATCCGCGACCTGCTGGTGCTCTTCGGCTTGGCCGGCTGGGCCGTGGCCTTGCCCGGCTTCGCCAGCGAGTTCGTCGTCTCCATGGCGCTCACCTGCCTGATGTACGTCGCGCTGTCCTCCAGCTGGGCGCTCTTTTGCGGCACCACACGCTACCTCTCGCTCGCCACCTCGGCCTTCTTCGGCATCGGCGCGTACGCCAGCGCCATCCTGCTCGAGCAAGTCTCCTGGGCGCAGGCCATCGGCCTGGGCGCGCTCATCGCCGCTGGCGTGGCCATCGTGATGGGCGCGGCCGTGCTGCACCTGCGCGGCACCTACTTTGCCGTGCTCACCTTCGGCATGACCGAGCTCATCCGCCACGCCATCAGCTACTTTGAAAAATCCGTCACCGGCACCGTCGGCCGCGTGCTCATGGTCGTGCCCGAGCGAGACACCATCTACTTCACCGTGCTGCTCCTCGCCGTGGGCACCGTTGCGCTCTCCATCGCCATCCGCCGCACGCGCTTTGGCCTGGCCATGCTCGGCATCGGCGCGGACGAACAGCGCGCGCAGACCCTGGGCGTCAACACCCGCCTGGTCAAGATCGCCGGCTTCGCACTCACCGCGGCCGTGGCCGGCGCGATCGGTGCGGCCATGTCCGTGCGCTGGACCTACATCGACCCGCACACCGTCTTCAACCCCTTCATCGGTTTCCAGACCGTGCTCATCGCCCTCATCGGCGGTGCGGCCACGCTCTGGGGCCCGCTCATCGCGGCCATCGTCTTCAGCGTGCTCGCCGAAACCCTGCGCCTGCAAGTGCCTCAGATCTACATGATGTCGCTTGGCCTGTTGCTCATCCTCGCCGTGCTCTACCTGCCCGGTGGCCTGGCCTCCGTGCGTGCCGACACCTTCCGCGGCTGGCGCGACGACGCCAAAGCCTGGTGGCAGGACCTGCGGGACGACCTCAGCGGCGAGACCCGACGCCGCAAGCAACGCGAAAAAGAACAGCGGGAGCGTCGCCATGTGTATTGAGAAACACCCCTGCCGCGCTTCGCGCGACCCCCTCAAAGTGGGCAGCTCTGGGCTAGATGGTCGCACCCGTTGCATGGCGTGCGTGGAGGAGCGCACGTGACCGAGACGAGAACGCCTCTTCTTGACGCCCGCGACGTCACCGTGCGCTTTGGCGGCCTCACGGCCGTGGACGCCGTCAGCGCGCGCTTCCTGCCCGGTGAACTCGTCGGCATCATCGGCCCCAATGGCGCGGGCAAGACCACCTTCTTCAACGCCATCTCCGGCGTGACCAAGCCCACCAGCGGCGCGCTCTCGGTGCAAGGCCGCGAACTCGCGGGCCAGGGGCCGCACCGCTTCGCCGCCAACGGCCTGGCGCGCACCTTCCAGACCCCGCGCGTCTTCGGCGACATGCCCGTGCGCGACAACATCGCCTTCGGCCTCAAGTTCGCCGGCCGGCGCCCGCGCAAATACATCCTGTGGGGCGAAGAGGCCTCCGTGCCCTGGGTGCTGCGCACGCCCGAGAGCATCCTCGGCCTCATCGGCCTGAGCGCCCAGGCCGATCTGCCCGCCGCCGCCATCACGCCCTCGCAACAGCGCCTGCTCGAAATCGGCATGGCCCTGGCCACCCGCCCGCGGCTGCTGCTGCTCGACGAAGTGGCCGCCGGCCTCACCGAAAACGAAGTGGAAGAAATGGCGCGCCTCATCCGCCGCCTGCGCGACGAACTCGACCTCACCGTGGTCTGGATCGAGCACGCCGTCACCACCTTGCTGCGCCATGTCGAGCGCGTGATCGTCCTGCACCAGGGTCGCAAGATCGCCGACGGCACGCCCGCCGACGTCGTGCGCAACGCCGAAGTGATCGAAGCCTACCTGGGCGATGAAATGACGGAAGAAGAGGCCGCCGCATGATGTGGTACCGACCCACCCCCTTCGAACTCGGCGGCGGCGCGCGCGCGCGCCTCAAGGTCGACCGCCAGTCCGCCGGCAACGGCGCCGACCACGAGCTGCGCGGCAGGC
>NZ_JAHCKK010000029.1 GCF_026125825.1 Hydrogenophaga sp.
GGCGTTCCAGCACATTCCCAACGGCCTGGCCGGCATCGAGACCCGCATGCCGCTGCTGTATTCCGAAGGCGTGCTGGGGGGGCGCATCACCTTGCAGCGCTTCGTCGAACTCACGGCCACCAACCCGGCCAAGGCCTATGGCCTGCACCCCCGCAAGGGAACGATTGCCATCGGCAGCGACGCCGATCTCGTGATCTGGGACGAGGGCGAGCGCACCGTGCGCAACACCGACCTGCACCACGCGGTGGACCACACGCCCTATGAGGGCATGGTCTTGCGCGCCTGGCCGGGCACCACGCTGGCTGGCGGTGAGGTGGTCTGGCACGGCGGGGTATTCCATCCTCGCCGCGGCCAGGGCCGCTACCTGCGGCGCGGACGACCCAGTTTGTTGCCCAGGCTGGAGCCGCGCGGCGGCTGAGGTCAGTACGGTCGCCCGTCCTTGTGCGTGAAGATCCAGCGGCCCTCGACCTGCACCGCCTGCAGATCGTCTTCCGGGTAGCTGACCTCGTCACCCTCGCTGCGGTCGCCCACCTCCAGGTACTGCACGACCTCGTCGGTTTCGTTGGCCAGCCGGTGACCGTTGCCGCTGCCGGCCGCAAAACCTGCGCACATGCCGGGCGACAAGGGCGTCGCGCCCTCGTCGGTGTACAGCGTCGGGTGCCCCGCCAAGATGTAAATGAACTCGTCCTGCCGACTGTGGGCGTGCCGCAGCGCCGAGGCCGACCGGGGCGGCAGCGTGGTGAGGTTGACCCCGAAGTGGGTCAGGCCGAACCTGTCGCCCAGGGGACGTTTGACGCGCCCGGCCACCCGGGCCGCAAAAGGCGCCGGGTAGTTCGAGGGCTTGGTGCGCGCAGGGGCATCGGCGGCCACCACGGCCACGGGTTTTGAGTCGGTGGGCATGGCCAGGATTGTGGTCGGGCGCTGAAAAGCGGGCAAGAGCTTGCCTTCTTCGGCGCTTTGCCGTCGGGTGGGTCGCTCAAGATCATGGCCAATCCGCCGATGCCCTGAGGGTGGTGGCGCTGGGCCACGTCCGCCAAAAGCGGGCTGTCCCGGGCGCCGATCCCCTTACCTCTCCAGAAAGTTCACCCGCATGAAACTCAACGACATCAAGGTTGGCAGCCGCCTGGGCATCGCCTTCGGACTGGTTCTGCTGATCACGGCCCTGATGGCCGGCATCGGCGTCTGGCGCCTGCAGGAACTGGTGCAGACGACGCGCACGCTGGCCGGAGAGGACAACGAAAAACTGCAACTGGCCGCGCGCTGGCGCCAGACCATCGACGTGAACTGGGTGCGCACCCGCGCCGCGATCCTCGATTCCGACACCAGCCGCATTCCGATGTGGCAGGCCGACATGGACAAGACCTCCGAGATCACGACCGCCTCGCGCAAGCGCATGATCGAGCTGGTCCATTCCGACACCGGCAAAGGCCTCCTCGCCGACATCGACGCCGCGCGCGAGGCCTACCGCACGCCACGCGCTGCCGTGCTCAAGGCCCGCATGGCCGGCGAAGACATGAGCGCCGCGCTCGACCGCGACCTCAAGCCGCTGGCCGAGGCCTACATCAACTCCATCCTCAAGCTGGAGCAGCGCCAGCAGGGCATCTACGACGCGGCGCTGAAAGAGGCGGAGGCCAAGGCCGCCAGCGGCCGCACCATCCTGATCGTCGGTGGTCTGGTCGCGACCCTGCTGGGTGCGGCGGCCGCCTTCGTGCTCAGCCGCTCGATCACCGTGCCGCTGCGCCAGGCCGCCGAGGGCGCGCGCCGGATCGCCGATGGCGACCTCACGCAGGCCATCCGCACCGAGGGCCGCGACGAAGCCGCGCAGCTGCTGCAGGCGCTCAAGGGCATGCAGGAGAGCCTGGGCCGCGTGGTCTCCAACGTGCGTGGCAACGCCGAAGGCGTGGCCATGGCCAGCGCCGAGATCGCCCAGGGCAACAACGACCTGTCGGCCCGCACCGAACAGCAGGCCAGCGCGCTCGAGGAGACCGCCGCGTCCATGGAGCAGCTCAGCTCCACCGTGCGCCAGAACGCAGACAACGCGCAGCAGGCCAACCAGCTTGCAATGAGTGCCTCCACCGTGGCCACGCAGGGTGGCGAGGTGGTCGCCCAGGTGGTGGACACCATGCGCGACATCAACGACAGCAGCCGCAAGATCGCCGACATCATCGGCGTGATCGACGGCATCGCCTTCCAGACCAACATCCTGGCGCTCAACGCAGCGGTGGAAGCCGCGCGTGCCGGCGAGCAGGGCCGGGGTTTTGCCGTGGTGGCCGGCGAGGTGCGCAACCTGGCTCAACGCAGCTCGGAAGCCGCCAAGGAAATCCGCGGCCTGATCACCGCCAGCGTGGAACGCGTGGAGCAGGGCAGCTCGCTGGTCGACCGCGCTGGCGTGACCATGACCGAGGTGGTGAACTCGATCCGCCGCGTCAACGACATCATGGGCGAAATCAGCGCCGCCAGCCAGGAGCAGAGCTCGGGCGTGGCCCAGGTGGGCGAAGCCGTCACGCAGATGGATCAGGCCACGCAGCAGAATGCGGCGCTGGTGGAGCAAAGCGCGGCTGCCGCCTCCAGCCTCAAGACCCGCGCCGAACAGATGGTGCAGGCCGTGTCGGTGTTCAGGCTCTCGACGGGCTGAGCCAGCGGCGCAGCGACAGCCAGGCAAAGCCGGCGCCCACGGCGGCACCGGCCAGCACGTCCAGGAACACGTGCTGGCGGATCGCCATCGTGGACCAGACGATCACCGCGCAGTGCAACACGCTCAGCCAGCGCAGCGCGGCCGGCGCGCCGGTCTGCCGGAAGATGCGCTGGAACCAGAACGCGGAGAACACAGCCGAACCCACGTGCAGCGAGGGGCAGGCGTTGCCCGAGGCGTCGATGCCTTTCAGAAAGGCCAGCTGGGGATGCTGAGACCAGTCGATGTGGGTCACCGGCGTCTGCGTCGGCGCCAGCCAGAACAGCGCCAGGCAGAACACGCACAGCGCGCCCACCCACAGGCCGTAGCGCAGCAACTCGCGCAGGTTGGGCAGCAGGGCCGGGGCCAGCGACACGTAGACCCACAGCGACACATAGGCATAGAAGGCCTCGGGCAAGAATGGCACCCAGTCGTCCACCGCGAGGGTGGGCATCATCAGCGGTTCGGCCATCGGGTGGTGCAGCACCCAGAAGTAGGCCTGGAAGAACAACACCATGAACGCCATGGTGCCGAAGGCCTTGAGATACCACAACGTGACGAACCGGGACAAGAGCTGGCGGTTCCAGGCGCGTTCGGTGGGCAGAGGCATGGGTGTGGTCGGGGCCGGCACAAAGTGGCTGGCCTAATGTACGACACGCGTGTGACGGGTGGCCTTCCCATGGCCCCTTTGTATAATCGCCTGCCCTGCGAAGCACGGGCGGCGTGCCCGCGCGAGGCCGTGCCAGAACCCTCAGGACGGTCTTTGCTTCGGAGGCGTTCCCCCATGTTCGTTCTTGCGCATCGGCTTGCGTGCAGGCCCCACCGTGCCAGTCTCATCCTTGGGCATTTTTCATGAGCTCCACTGAACTGATCCGCAGCTTCCTTGTCGACCGCCTGGGCGTCCAGCCCGAGCAGGTGCTGCCCGAGGCCGTGCTGGCCGAACTGGGGGTGGACTCGCTGATGCTGGCCGAACTGATGTTTGAGGCCGAGGACCGGCTGGGCATCGACATCCCCTCCGATGTGCAGCCGCCCAAGACCGTCGCCGAGATGCAGACCGTCATCGATTCGCTGGCCGCGCTCAAGGCCGGCTGAACCATGCGCCTGCACCGCGTCGCGATCACCGGCATCGGGGTGATCAGCCCCTACGGCGGTGATGCCCGGGACTTCTTCGAACGCCTGCTGGCAGGCGAGTCCGCCGTTCGCCACCTGCTGGTGACGCAGGACCTGCCGCGCCCGATGTCCCATCCGTTCGTGAGCTGCGCCGGTTTTGACGCCGAGGCCGCGCTGGGCAAGCCGCTGGCGCTCATGATGGAGCGATTCGCCCAACTCGGCGTGGCCGCGGCCTTCCAGGCCTGGGAGCAGGCCGGCCTGCCACGCCGGCCCGACGAGGCCCAGGGCGATGAGCGCGAAGCTTGGGGCTGCATCTGGGGCTCTGCCCTGGGCGGCCTGGAGGCGCACGAGCGCGGTGGCCGTGATCTGTGGGTGCGCGGTCGCGATCGGGTTTCGCCGCTGTCGGTGGTGCAGGGCATGAACAACGCGGTCAATGCCCACATCTCCATCCAGCTCGGTCTGGGCGGGCTGAGCACCAGCCACACGGCGGCCTGCGCCTCGTCCAGCATCGCCATCGGCGAGGCGTTTCGGCGCGTGCGCAGCGGCGAGGCCGCGGTCATGGTCACCGGCGGCTCCGACGTGTGCCAGTCCTACAGCGTGTTGCGCGCCTGGGAAGCCATGCGGGTGATGGCGCCCGGCGATGCCGATACCGCCCCTGTTGCCTGCCGACCGTTCGCGGCCGACCGCGCCGGCCTGGTGCTTGGCGAGGGCGGGGCGGCCCTGGTGCTGGAGGCCTGGGACCACGCGATCGCCCGCGGCGCGACCATCCATGGTGAAATCGTGGGCTATGGCACCAGTTGCGATCACAGTCATCTGGTCCGCCCGCATCGGCAGGGACAAGAGCGCGCCTTGCGCGCCGCGCTCGACGACGCCGGCCTTGCGCCGCAGGAAGTCGGGTACGTCAATGCCCACGGCACAGCCACACCCGAGGGCGACCCGGTGGAGGTCGCGGCCCTGTGCGCGGTCTTTGGCGATGGCGCCAGGGCGCTGCCGGTGAGCGCCACCAAGTCCATGCACGGCCACCTGCTGGGTGCCGCGGGTGCGATCGAGGCCGTGGCCACCGTGCTGGCATTGCGCGAGCAGGCCATTCCGCCCACCGCCCACCTGGCCGGGCGCATCGATCCCGCCTGCGAAGGCGTGGACCACGTGCTCCAAGGCCGCCGCCATGTGCCGTTGCGCGCGGCACTGTCCAACTCATTTGCCTTCGGTGGCAGCAACGCCGTGCTGGCGTTCCGCGCGCCGCCCCTTTGAACATCTCTTTCCCCGAGTGCCCGTCATGACCCCACCCGTCTCCCCTGAAACCGTCGATGCCCTGTGGCCCGAGGTGGTCGCGCTGATCATCGAAGCCCTCAACATGGAGCTCGCACCCGCCGAGGTCGACCCCGACGGCCCGCTCTATGGCGACGGCATGGGGCTCGATTCCATCGACATGCTGGAGATCTCGCTCGTCATTTCCAAGCGCTACGGTTTCCAGATGCGTTCGGACAACGAGGACAACGAAAAGATCTTCGCTTCGCCGCGCGCCCTGGCCGCCCACATCGCCAGCCAGCGCACCCAGTGAGATGACCGCTTCCACGCTGCTGCGGGACCTCGGCGCACTGCTGCTGATGGTGGCCTGGGTGATCGCGGCGCACGTGGGCAGCTCGGGCTGGGGCAACGCCGATTTCAATGCCGCCGTGGGCGTGCTGCCCATCGCCGTGGCCGCGCTGATGGCGCTGTGGCGCCTGCCCCGTTGGGCCGTGCGCGGCGCTGGCGTGCTGGCCCTGGGTGCCTTGCTGGCCTGGCTCTGGCCCCGCCTGCGCCACAACGTGGCCCTGCTGTACTACATCCAGCACCTTGGCATCCACATTGCGCTGGGCGTGCTGTTCGGCAAGTCGCTGCTTGGCCCGGGCGACGCTCTCATCACCCGCATGGCGCGGCGCATCTTCGGGGACGACCTGTCCGAGCGCAAGCTGCGCTACACGCGCGGCGCCACGCTGGCCTGGACCGTCTTCTTCTTCGTCAATGCGCTGGTATCCACCGGGCTCTTCATCTGGGCCCCACCCGCCATCTGGTCGATCCACGCCAACGTGCTGACGGGTCCGCTGATCGGCCTCATGTTCCTGGGGGAGCACCTCGTCCGCCTGCGTGTGCTGCCGCCGCACGAGCGCCCGGGCCTGGCCGACATCCGGCGGGCCTACCAGCGAGAATCGGCGCGCCGCAGCGCCGGGTCGCCTCCGCCATGAACGACAGCCTGCCGCTGATCGGGGCCCGCGGGCTCGACGACGTGTTGGCCTGGCGCGCGCAAGGTCCGGCGCGCGTGCGCGAGTTTCTGGCCGACGCGCACGCGCTCGCCCAACGCCTGCCCGAGGGTGGCTGGCTGCTCAATGTGTGCGAAGACCGGTACCACTTCGCCGTCGGTTTCGCCGCCGGCCTGCTGGCGGGCAAGGTCAGCCTCCAGCCTTCGTCGCAGTCGCCCGAAACCCTGCAGCGCCTGGCGGCCGACTACCCCGGCGTGTGCTGGCTGGGCGACCGCCCGGGTGCGGTGCCCGACCTGCCGGGCATGGCGTTTCCCGATCTCGCCGCCGGGCCTCGGCCCGAGGTCCACGACATGCCCCACGTGGACGTCGAGCGCGTCGTCGCCATCCTGTTCACGTCCGGGTCCACCGGCCTGCCGCAGCCACACCGAAAGACCTGGGGCAAGCTGGTGCTCAATGGCCGGGCCGAGGCCGCGGCGCTGGGCCTGATGCAGCGGCCGCAGTCCATCGTGGGCACCGTGCCCGTCCAGCACAGCTACGGTTTCGAGTCGACGTTCCTCATCGCGCTGCACGGCGGATGCCAGTTCGCGGCCGGCAAACCCTTCTACCCCCAGGACATCGTGGCCGCGCTGGAGGCTGTGCCCCGCCCGCGCATGCTGGTGACGACGCCGTTCCACCTCTCCGCGCTGCTGGCTTCGGAGCTGCCGCTGCCGCCGATGGATCTGGTGCTCTCGGCCACCGCGCCACTCAGCCCGGATCTTGCGCGCCGAGCTGAAGAACGCTGCGGCGCGCCGGTGCATGAGATCTACGGTTCCACCGAGTCCTCTGCCCTGGCCAGCCGCCGCACGCTCGATGGCGCGGACTGGCGGCTCATGAACGCCGTGCGCCTGGAGCACGAAGGCGACACCACCTACGCCTGCGGAGGCCACGTCGAAGGCCGCGTACCGCTGGCCGACGTGATCGAACCCGGTACCGGCGGGCGCTTCCTGCTGCACGGCCGCCACGCCGACCTCATCAACATCGCTGGCAAGCGCACCTCGCTGGCCTACCTCAATCACCAGATCGGCGCGCTGCCCGGCGTGGTCGATGCGGCCTTCTTCCTGCCCGACGAGCTCGACGACGATGGCGTGACGCGCCTGACCGCCTTCGTGGTCGCACCCACGCTGGACGCCCGCACGCTCATGGCCGGCCTGCGCCAGCGGCTGGACGCGATCTTCCTGCCGCGCCCGTTGGTGTTCGTCGAGGCCCTGCCGCGCAACAGCACCGGCAAGCTGCCGCGCCAGGCCTTGCAGGCGCTGTACGCCGAAAAAGTGGGGCATGGCCTTGGACGCGGCTGAGTTCGACTGGGCGGTACCGGCGGACCACCCCGCCTTCGCCGGCCATTTCCCGGCGCGGCCCATCGTGCCGGGCGTCGTGCTGCTCGATCAGGCCCTCGTGTTCGCGGCGCAAATGCGGGGGCGGCCCGACTTGGACGGATGGCAGGTTGCGCAGGCCAAGTTCTTCGTGCCCGTCGGGCCGTCCCAGGCACTGCGCTTTGCGCTGCAGACCACGCCGCGCGGCGCCATTGCCTTCCGTGTGAGCTGCGAGGGCCAGGAAGTGGCCGCCGGCAGCCTCGTGCCACCGGCGCCATGAGGGGCGACACGCCTCCCCAGTGGATGCGCCAGCGCGAACGCAGCCACCTCGGCGCGCTGCGGTTCATGGTCTGGCTCTCGCTCACCCTGGGCCGCCCCTTCGGCCGCTTCGTGCTGCGCTTCGTCACCCTGTACTTCGTGCTCTTCTCGCCCCGGGCGCGCCGCGCCGGCCGCGACTACCTGCGCCGCGCGCTCGGCCGCGCGCCCACCTGGCTCGACGGTTACCGTCATGTGCACAGCTTTGCCAGCACCGTGCACGACCGCGTCTACCTGCTCAATGACCGCTTTGATCTGTTCGACATCACCTTCGTGGGTGACGATGCCTTGCACGAAACCTTGCAGCGCCAGCGCGGCGCCCTGCTGCTCGGCGCCCACCTGGGCAGCTTCGAGGTGCTGCGCGTGATGGCCCACGCGCGGGCCCATGCGCCCGTGGCCATGATGATGTACGAGGACAACGCGCAGAAGATCAACGCCATCCTCAACGCCATCAAACCCGGCGCCCGGCAGGACGTGGTGGCGCTGGGACATCCGGATACCATGCTCAAGGCGCGCGACAAGCTCGACGACGGCTACCTGGTGGGTCTTCTGGCCGACCGTTCCCTGGCCAACGACAGCACGGCAGAATGCCTGTTCCTGGGGGAGCCGGCGCGATTCGCGGTCGGACCCTGGCGCATGGCCGCCATGCTGCGCCGGCCGGTGTTCTTCATGGCCGGCCTGTACCTGGGTGGCAACCGCTACGAACTGCGTTTCGAGCAGTTGGCCGATTTCTCCGACGTCGAGCGCGGCGAGCGCGATGCCGCCATCGCGCAGGCCATGCAGGCCTATGCCGACCGCCTGAGCGAACTCTGTCGCCGGGCGCCTTACAACTGGTTCAACTTTTACGACTTCTGGCCACGCAAATGATCCGACGACTCTTCTGCGGCCTCGCGCTGCTGGGCTTGAGCGCCCTGGCGCACGCCGCCCTCGACATCGACCAGCTGATGGCCGAACTGGCCCGCAACCCGGGCGGACAGGCGAAGTTTGTCGAAAAACGTCACCTTGCGCTGCTCGACAAGCCGGTCATCGCCACCGGCGAGATGCGCTACACGCCACCCGACCGGCTGGAGAAGCGCACGCTCACGCCCCAGGTCGAGACCATGGTGCTGGACAAGGACACGCTCAGCCTGGAGCGTGACCGCCGCCGCATGACCATCCGGCTGAGCGCGCGCCCCGAGGTGGCCGCCTTCGTGGACAGCATTCGCAGCACGCTCGCGGGCGACCGCGCCGCGCTCGAGCGCAACTACAAGCTCTCGCTCAGCGGTGGCCTGGAGGCCTGGGTGCTGGTGCTGGTGCCCAACGACGAACGCATCACCAGCCTGCTCAAGAGCATCACGGTCAAGGGCGTGCGCCAGCAGGTGCTGGGCATCGACTACCTGCAGGCCGATGGCGACCGCACCGAAATGACGATCGAGCCAACGCCATGACCCGAAGTGTCTGGCGCGCCCTGCTGATCTGGCTGGCGGCGATGGCCGTCGGCCTGGGCCTGTTGTGGAACACACGGTTCTCGGCCGACGTCTCCTTCTTCCTGCCCTCCAAGCCCACGCCCGAGCAGGCGGTCATGGTGGACCAGCTGCGCGAGGGCGCGGTCTCGCGCCTGCTGATGCTGGCCATCGTCGGTGGCACGCCGGAGCAGCGCGCCGATGCATCGCGCGCGCTGCGCGCCTCGCTCAAAGACGAGCCCAGCCTGGACACCGTGCAGAACGGCGAAGCCGATGCGATGGACGCCGCGCGCGATTTCCTGCTTGACCACCGCTATGTGCTCAGCAGCGCCGTCACGCCCGAGCGCTTTAGCGTGGAAGGCCTGCGCAGCGCGGTGAACCACAGCGTGGACCTGCTCAGTTCCTCGGCTGGCCTGCTGTTCAAACCCTACCTGGCGCGCGACCCCACGGGCGAGCTGGTCGAACTGGTCTCGGGCCTGAACGCGGGCGTGCAACCCAACGAGCAGGACGGCGTGTGGGCCTCGCGCGACGGCGAGCGCGCCATGCTGGTGGTGCAGACGCACGCGCTCGGCTCCGACACCGACGGCCAGGCCGCCGCCATCGACCTGATCCGCGAGCGCTTCGCGCAGGTCGTGCAGCAGCCTGGCCTGCAGGCCCTCACGCTGGAAATGTCGGGCCCCGGTCTGTTTGCGGTGCGCGCGCGGGCCACCATTCAGGAAGAGGTCAGCCGACTCTCGCTCATCAGCACGGCCATCCTCGCGGTGATGCTGGGTTTCGTCTACCGCCGTGGGCGCCTGATGCTGCTCACGCTGGTGCCGGTGCTCAGCGGCACGCTGGCCGCCATCGTGATGGTCGGCCTCGTGCACGGGACCGTGTTCGGCATCACCGTGGGCTTTGGCGCCGCGCTCATCGGCGAGGCGGTGGACTACGCCATCTACTACTTCGTGCAGTCCGGGCGGCAGGGCGTGGGGTCCTGGCGCGAGCAGTACTGGCCCACCATCCGTCTGGGTGTGCTCACGTCGGTGCTCGGGTTCGGCGCCTTGTTGTTCTCGGGGTTCCCGGGCCTGGCGCAGCTGGGCCTGTACGCCATCACCGGGGTGCTCACGGCCGCGCTGGTCACCCGCTACCTGCTGCCGCAGCTCGCGGGCCCGGGCGTGCACCTGCACGACGGCGCTCGCCAGGGCCGGCTGCTGCGGCCGCTGGTGAAACACGCCACCGTGTTGCGCTGGCCGCTGTTGGCCCTGGTTCTCGCCTCGAGCGTGTACCTCGTGCAGGAGCGCGAAGGCGTCTGGCAGTCCGACCTGTCCGCGTTGTCCACCGTGAGCCAGGCCGAGGGCGAACTCGATGCGCGGCTGCGCGGTGACCTCGGGGCCCCCGATGCGCGCTACATGGCGGTGATCACCGCGCCCGACCGCGAGAGCGCGCTGCAGGCGGCCGAACGCGCGGGCGCCAAGCTGCGCCCTCTGGTCGAACAGGGCCTGATCGGCGGCTTCGACACCCCGGCGCGCTTCCTGCCCAGCGAGGCCACCCAGGCGGCGCGCCGCGCCAGCCTGCCCGCGCCCGAAGAACTGCGCGAACGGCTGCGCAGCGCCCTGGTCGACGCGCCCCTCCCGGCCGATCGCCTGCAGCCCTTCCTGGACGACGTGGCGGCCGCGCGCCAGGCGCCCAACCTGACTCGCCAGGACCTCGAAGGCACGGGCCTGGGGCTCGCGGTGGACGCGCTGCTGATGCAGCGCTCCAACGGCTGGAGCGTGCTGCTGCCCCTGCGCCCCTCGGCCGAGGCCGCCGGTGCGGACATCCCCGTGGCGGCCGTGCGCGAGGCGCTGGCCGGCAGCGGTGCGCTGTTCATCGACCTCAAGGGCGAGTTCGACACGCTCTACGGCGAATACATCGACGAGGCCATCGTGCTCTCGCTGGCGGGCTTTCTCGCCATCGTCGTGGCCATGGCCTTCGTGCAGCGCAGTGCGTTGCGGCTGGCCAGCGTGATGCTGCCGCTGGTGATGGCGGTGCTGGTCGTGATCGCCGGCCTGCACTTCTTCGGCGTGCGCCTGCACCTGCTGCACCTGGTGGGCATGTTGCTGACCGTGGCCGTGGGTTCCAACTACGCGCTGTTCTTCGACCGCCTCGCGCTGGGCGAAGTGCTGGACGACGAAACCTTGCTGTCGATCGGCGTGGCCAGCTTCACCACCGTCATCGGTTTCGGCGTACTGGCCTGGTCGACGGTGCCGGTGCTGCATGCCATCGGCGTGACGGTGGGCCCGGGCGCGGTGCTGGCGCTGGTGCTGTCGGCGGCGTTCGCGGTCAGAAAGCCCGCGCCATGAAGCCCTTGCGCACCGTCGGCACGTCGGGCGCTGCACCGCAGTTGCTCGTGATGCTGCCCGGTGTGGGCATGCGGCCGGAGGACATCTTCGAAGCCGGCTTCGCCGAGGCCATCGCACGCCGTGACCTGGCGCTGGACCTGCTGGCGGTGGACATCAGTGGCCTGGGCCTCGATGCCGTGGACACCTGGGATGCCTTGCAGCACCACGTGCTCACGCCGGCGCGCGAGCGCGGTGCGCGCGTCTGGCTGGGCGGCATCTCGCTCGGTGGCATGGTCGCGATGGCGCATCTGGCCGCGCGCCCCGGCGTGGCCGACGGCCTGTGCCTGCTCGCGCCGTATCCGGGCAGCCGCCCGAGCGTGAATGTGATCGAGCGCGCCGGTGGCATCGAGCGCTGGCAGCCAACCGCGCAAGACTTGCAGGACCCCGAACTGCGTGTATGGCAGTGGTTGCAGCGGCCGCCCGCCGACCTGCCCGTCTTCGTCGGCCATGGCACCGAAGACCGCTTCGCCCAGCGCATCGCGCAACTGGCCGAGCGCTTCCCGCCTGCGTCGCGCCACACCGTGCCGGGTGGGCACGACTGGTCGGCCTGGCAGCCGCTGTGGGCGCGTTTCCTCGATGCCGGGCACTTCCACTGACATGGCCACCTCGCGCTGGAAACCGTCCCCCTTCCTGAGTGCCAGCGCAGCCGTGCATGGCGCGGCCGTGCTGGGCACCCTCGTCGCACCCGCCGCCTGGCCCTGGGCGGTGGGTGCGCTGGCGGCCAACCATGCGCTGCTGGCCGGGGCCGGCCTGTGGCCGAGTTCGCGCCTGCTTGGCCCCAACCTGATCCGACTGCCCGAGACGTCGGTGCGTCGGTGTGAGGTCGCGCTGACCATCGACGACGGGCCCGACCCCGAGGTGACGCCGCGCGTGCTCGACCTGCTCGACGCCGCCAACACCAGAGCCAGCTTCTTCTGCATCGGCCGCATTGCCCGGCAGCACCCCGCGCTGTGCCGCGAGATCGTGCGGCGCGGCCACCGCGTGGAGAACCACGGGTACGCGCACAGCAATGTGTTTTCGCTGTTCGGCCCTGGCGCCATGCGGCGCGACATCGCCCGCGCGCAGGCCACGCTGGCCGACATCACCGGCGAAGCGCCGCGTTTCTTCCGCGCCACCGCGGGCCTGCGCAACCCGTTCCTCGATCCGGTGCTGCACGGCCTGGGCCTGACGCTCGCCACCTGGACGCGCCGCGCCTACGACACCCGCACCGGCGACCCCGAACGCGTGTTCCATCGCCTCTCGCAACACCTGGGGCCTGGCGACATCGTGCTGATGCACGATGGACACTGCGCCCGCACCCCCACGGGGGAACCCGTCATCCTCGTGGTGCTGCCGCGCCTGCTGCAGACCCTCGCCGAGCGCCAGCTCTCACCCGTCACCTTGAACCAAGCCCTGCCCCACCCATGAGCCGTCAATCCGTCCAGATGCTGGTCAACGAAGCCAGCCAGACCTTTCGCCCCAGCGGGCGCTTCGCCTACCACTACGCGCGCGGCAAGCTCGGCTACGACAGCATCTTCCATGAGATGCTGCGCCGGGGCCTGCTGCCCGAAGGCGGCCACTACCTCGACCTCGGCTGCGGCCAGGGCAGCCTGTTTGCCTGGCTGCTGGCCGCGCGCCGTTTGCACGACCAGGGCCACTGGCCGGCTGGCTGGGCGCCACCGCCGGCGCCGAAGAAGCTGCGCGGCGTCGAACTCATGCAACGCGACGTGGACCGCGCTGCGCGCGCCTTCGGCCCGCAGCACCCGGTGGTGCGGGTGGAGCAGGGCGACATGAACGCGGTGGACTTCGGCCGGCCCGACGCCATCCTCATCCTCGACGCCCTGCATTACTTCAGCCACGAGCAGCAGCGCGAGGTGCTCGCGCGCATCCGCCAGGCCCTGCCGCCCGGGGGCGTGTTCCTCACCCGCATTGGCGATGCGGGCGCGGGCCTGACCTACCGGATCTGCAACGGCGTGGACCGCCTCGTCACCTACACCCGCGGGCACCGCCTTCCGCGCCTGTACTGCCGCACCCTGCAGGACTGGGTCGCCGAGCTGCAGCGCCTGGGCTTCGTGGTCGAGACCGAGCCCATGAGCGGCCGCAAACCCTTTGCCAACGTGATGCTGGTGTGCCGGGTACCGCACTGAGCGCGGCCGGTTTTCCTGCCACCATCTGAGACAATGCCCGACCCCGTTTTTGCGCCCCGACCGTGACTCCCCTGCTGCTGTCCGCCTACACCGTCACCACCTGCCTGGGGGTGGGAATCAACGCCCACCGCGAGGCCGTGCGCCAGGGGCGCAGCGGGCTTGGGCCGTGCCGCTTCGAAACCGTGGACCTGCCGACCTGGGTGGGTGAAATCGAGGCGGTGGACGCCCAGGCCCTGCCCGCTGCACTGGCCGCCTACGACTGCCGCAACCACCGCCTGGCCCTGCTCGCACTGCGCGCCGATGGCTTCGAGGACCGGGTGCGCGCCGCGGTGGCGAAACATGGTGCTTCCCGCGTCGGCGTTTTCATGGGCACCAGCACCTCGGGCATCCTGGAGACCGAGCTGGCCTACCGCCAGCGCGATCCCGCCAGCGGCGCGCTGCCCGCCACATTCGGCTACGCCACCACGCACAACCCCCATGCGCTCAGCGAGTTCCTGCGCCGGCACCTGGGCATCACCGGCATGGCCATGACGATCTCCACCGCCTGCTCGTCCAGCGCCAAGGTGTTCGCCGCCGCCGCCCGCCAGATCGAGCTGGGCACCATCGACGCGGCCCTGGTCGGCGGCGTCGACTCGCTGTGCCTGACCACCTTGTACGGCTTCGCCTCGCTCGAACTCACCTCCGCCCAACCCTGCCGGCCGTATGACGCAGAGCGCGACGGCATCTCCATTGGCGAAGGTGCCGCCTACGCGCTGCTGGAACGCGGCGCTCAAGCCGCCGACGCGCAGGCCGTTTGGCTGCTGGGCGCGGGCGAATCCAGTGACGCGCACCACATGTCCGCGCCGCATCCCGAAGGCCTGGGCGCGAAACTGGCCATGGAAGCCGCGCTGCGCTCCTCGTCCCTGCAGCCGAGCGACATCCACTACATCAACCTGCACGGCACGGCCACACCGGCCAACGACAGCGCCGAGGGCAAGGCCGTGTCCGCCGTGTTCGGCGCGCGCGTGCCGTGCTCGTCCACCAAGGGCGCCACCGGCCACACCCTGGGCGCAGCCGGCGCGGTGGAAGCGGTGTTGTGCGCGCTGGCCCTGGTCGACGGTCATCTGCCCGGCAGCCCCGGCACGCGCGAGCTCGATCCTTCCATCGGGTTGTGCTACCAGCTGCACGGAGGGCCCGCCGCGCTGCGCCACGCGCTCACCAACTCCTTCGGTTTCGGCGGCAGCAACTGCAGCCTGGTGTTTGGAAAGGCCGCTGCATGAACGCGCCCTTGAACGCCTGGATCACCGGCATCGGCCTGATCGCACCGGGCCTGCCCGACTGGCCCAGCGCGCGCGCCGTGCTGCGCGGCGAACAGGCCTGGACCTCCGCGCCCTCGGTGCTGCCCACGCCCACGCTGCTGCCGCCGGCCGAGCGCCGGCGCGCGAGCCGCGTGATCAAGCTTGCGCTAGGCATCGGCCTGGAGGCCGCAGCCGGCGCCGACGTGTCCACCCTGGCCACGGTGTTCAGCGCCTCGGGTTCGGACGGCCACAACTGCCACGCGCTGTGCGAGCAGCTCGCCACCGACGACCGCCACATCTCGCCCACCCGTTTTCACAACTCCGTGCACAACGCGCCGGCCGGCTACTGGGGCATTGCCACGAAGTCCATGGCGCCCTGCCAGGTGCTGTGTGCCCACGACGGCAGCTTCGGCGCGGGCCTGATCGACGCGCTCGGGCAGGTGGTGCTGGATCGCCAGGCCACGCTGCTGCTGGCCTACGACAGCGAGTACCCCGAGCCCCTGTTCGCCAAACGGCCCGTGCCCGACTGCGCGGGCGTGTCCCTGCGCCTGGAAGGACAGCCCTCGCCGCAGGCGCTGGCGCACATCACGGTGCAGACCACCGAAGCGCCTGCGCGGCCCCTGGAGCAGGCCACGCTCGAACCCTTGCGCGCCGCCATTCCCGCGCTGCGGGCGCTGCCGCTGCTGGAGCGCCTGGCGCAAGGCCGCAGCGGCGAGGTCTGCATCGACTACCTGCCCGGCCTGCAGATCCGGGTTCAGATCGACATCGCATGAGCCCGGCCACGCTGGACCACGCCGGCATCGCGGCCCGCATCCCGCACCACGGCGACATGTGCCTGCTCGATGCGGTCACGGCGTGGTCGGCCGATCACGTGGTGTGCCGGGCCGTGGGCCACACCGACCCGGCGCACCCGCTGCGCGCGCACGGTCGCCTCGGTGCGGCCCATGGCATCGAGTACGCCGCGCAGGCCATGGCGGTGCACGGCGCGCTGGTGGCCGGCACCGAGGCCGCGCCGCGCCAGGGGTACCTCACCAGCGTGCGCGGCGTCACCCTGCACGCCGCGCGGCTGGACGACCTGCCGGGTCCGTTGGACGTGCGCGCCGAGCGCCTCTCGGGGGACGCCTCCAACGTGCTCTACCGTTTCACCGTGGCCCATGCCGGCCGCTGCCTGCTCGAAGGGCGCGCGGCCGTGGTGCTCGACGCCGAATCCCTCTGAACCCGAACAAGGACCCACAGCCATGAAACGAGCTCTCGTCACCGGTGGCAGCGGCGGCATCGGCGCGGCGATCTGCCAGCGCTTGGCCCTCGACGGGCACCACGTCGTCGTGCATGCCAACCGCCAGCTCGACAAGGCCCAGGCCATCGCGTCGGCCATCCGCGACAGCGGCGGCAGCGCCGAGGCCGTGGCCTTCGATGTGACCGAGCGTGCCGCCACCGCCGCCGCGCTTGCGGCCCTCACCGAGGTGGGCGCGATCCAGATCCTGGTGAACAACGCCGGCATCCACGACGACGCGGTGTTCCCCGGCATGAGCGGCGAGCAATGGGACCGCGTGGTCGATGTCTCGCTCAATGGTTTCTACAACGTGACGCAACCGCTCACCATGCCGATGATCCGCAAGCGCTGGGGCCGCATCGTGAGCATCTCCTCCATCGCAGGCCTCATGGGCAACCGGGGGCAGGTCAACTACGCGGCCGCCAAGGGCGCACTGCACGCGGCGAGCAAGTCGCTCGCGCTCGAACTCGCCAGCCGGGGCATCACCGTCAATGCGGTGGCGCCCGGCATCATCGAGACCGACATGATCGAAGGCGCCTTCGACGCCGAGGCGATCAAGCGACTGGTGCCCATGCAGCGGGCCGGCCGCGCGGACGAGGTCGCCGGGCTGGTGGCGTTCCTCGTGTCCGACCATGCGGCCTACGTGAGTGGGCAGGTGATCTCCATCAACGGCGCGATGTGCTGAGGGTCAGTCCATGAAAGCAGAAAACCTGTCTCCCATCTTCCTGCTGTGCGGCCTCGCTGCTGGTCTGCCTGCGCAGGCTCAGACCGAAGCCAGCCCCACGCTGGAGGCCTGCGCCGCCATTGGAGCCGCGGCCGACCGGCTGACGTGCTACGACAAGCTTGCCGGGCGTGCGCCTGCGCCTGCCGTTCCCATCGCGCAGCAGCCGGTCGGGGTCGAAGCGGCCGCAGGGGACCCGGCGCCTTCGCTGTTGTCGCAGTCGGGCGGGCAGTTGACCCCGGCGGCCGCGCCCACCTCCTCCAGCAGCCTGCTGTCCAAATTCTGGGAGCTGGACCCGATCGACAAGCGCGGGGTGTTCAACTTCGTGGGCTACCAGCCGAACTACGTGCAGCCGGTGCACGTCACCTCCCGCATCAACCGCTCGCCCCAGTCCCCGACGCAGGCGGCCGTGAGCGCGCCCGACGATCGCCGCGAGGAGGCGAAATTCCAGTTGTCGCTGCGCACCAAGTTCTTGCAGGACGTCGGTTTCCCCGGCGGCGATCTGTGGGGTGCTTTCACCCTGCAGACGATGTGGCAGGTCTACAACCACGCCGATTCAAGGCCGTTTCGCAACACCGACTACCAGCCCGAGCTGATCTACGTGGTGCCCACCGCCCCGCAATTCCGCGCCTTGCCGCTGGGTTGGCAATGGCGATTCACCCAACTGGGCCTGGCGCACCAGTCCAACGGGCAGTCCGACCCCTTGTCTCGCAGCTGGAACCGGGTGTACCTTGGTGCCGGCTTCGAGCGCGGCAACTGGACCTTCACCGCCAAACTCAACAAGCGCCTGCGCGAGCGTGAAGAGAACGACAACAACCCCGACCTCATCGACTACCGGGGCAAGGCGGAGTTCACCCTCGGGTGGGCGAGCGGGGTGCACACCGCGTCGCTGGTCCACCGCACCACACTGCGGGGAGGCAACCGAGGGAGCACATCGCTGGAATGGACCTACCCGGTGGCCCGCGACCATCCCAACGGGCTTCGCTGGTACGTCCAGTTGTTCAGCGGCTACGGCGAAACGCTGTCGGACTACAACTTCCGGCAGACCAGCCTGGGCGCTGGCGTGAGCTTCTTGCAGTTCTGAGGCGGCTCGGCGTGGCGTGTCGCCCGGCCGCTCGTCAGTCGGCTGCCCAGGCGCGAAGCGATCGGCCGTGAGGTTCACTTACCCGTTCATCTTCCATTGAGCGGGTGAGCCGTGAGCAATACGATTCCCAGCAATATAGCTTCCGTCTTCATCCCTCAGAACCAGCCCCTGCCCAATGCCTCGGACGTGATCGAGCTGCGCACCGACGGTGGGTGCTGGCGTGAAGCCGTGCGGCAGATCGACGGCGATGGGGCGGTGCAGACCTTGGTCGCTCTGCTCGACTACGCCATTGACGCCAAAGATCGCGATTTGAAGGAGGCTTGCGAAGCCCGTCTCGCGAGGCTGAGCTATGCCACGAATGACATGGGCTTCGAAGCCGGGCTGGTGCGCTTCAAGGACGCTTCGCACATCGTCGAAGCGTTTTTCCGATCGCAAGAGGATGGCGGTGAGAGCGCTGGTCGGCGCTAAAGCCCTGTGGGAGCGCTGCATGGACTGGCTGGTCAGCATAGAAGCAAAAAGGGAGTATGACGCCGCCTTGCCCTGGAAAGACGGCGTGCCGACCTATGGCGATGGGGAGTGCTTCCTGCATGCCGCTCAGGGGGCAAAAACAGCCCATGGATTTCACTGCACGCAAGAGCAAGTGGACGGCTTCCGGAAGGCGTTGAAGCCGCTGCTGGAGAAGCCAGCGCCTCATTTGAAGGCGGCCGTGGATAGTGGCTTGGTAGGGTTTTGTGAGAATCTGCAGGAAGTGTTTTTTTTGCACGAAGAAGCTTCTTCGAAGGAGTCGATCGAATTGCCCAATTTCCGCTTGATCAAGTGGTCGGCAGACAAAGTCAAAAATCACCTGAAGCCCGACGTTGCACTCAATGGCCTGGATTCGGTGGCGCAAGACGCCATCCGCCGCGAGTTCATTTCGTGTTGTGCAACACAGGGTTTCTACATGCCCTACAGCATCGCCGGCGTGGTGGCAGCCGCGTTGAAGCAACCGATTTCGCTGTATGCGTTGGGGGACGACGTGCGCCACTACGATGGTGATGGGCGGACGCTGAAAGAGCCCGACGAGCACAGTGTGTCCATTCGGTTCGATCCCAGGTGACATCATTTCGAACGGGTAGACCCGCGTCAGGCGCGGCCATTGGCCCGCGGTGCGGAGCATTCAAGGCCACCCGAGATCTACGTATCGCTGAGGACCCAATTCCTGTTGAAAGGCATGAGCCACAAGGCTCTGCCCGCCTTGAACCGCTAGGTATTGGCCCAGCCGGTGGAGGCCTGGCGACGGATGCCCTGCAGCTTGGGCTCCGCGATGGGCACCGTCAGCATCGTGCTGGCCACTGCCATCAGCAGCAGCGAGGTGAAGGTTTCGCTGGTGATGATGTGCTTGTCCAGCAGGATGTTGGCGAAGATGATCATGATCAGCGCCTTGGTCTGCAGCAGCCAGCCGATGAGCGAGGCCTCGCCCGGTGGCCAGCGCAGCACGCGACCGGCGAGATGAACGCCCATCAGCTTGCCACTGACCGAGGCCACCAGCAGCAGTGCCGCCATGCCGAACACCGCCGCACCGCCCACGTCCCAATTGGTGCGCAGGCCGGTGGAGAGGAAGAACACCGGCATGATCACCAGCAGCACGTGGTGGCGCAGCTGGTCCAGCTTGTCCTGGTCGAACCACTCGGCATCCATCACGACCCCTGCCAGGAAGGCGCCCACCATGTAGTGCAGGCCTGACCAGTCGGCGCCAAAGGCACACAACGCCAACCAGATCAGGGCGACGGCCCAGCGGTCGGCTTCGGCCAGGCGGCGCATCAGGTGGCGAAAGGCCCAGCTCAGCAGCATGAACGCCAGGATGAACGCGCCTTGTTTGCCCACGCGCTGCCAGTCCATCAGGATCAGCGCGAGCACACCCCAGATCGCGATGTCGTCCACACTCGCGTAGCGCAGGATGCGCTGGCCCAGCGGCTGGCGCAGCAGTTCCAGCTTCTCCATCAGCAGGATCAGGATGGGCAGGGCGGTGACCGCGCAGGCCATCCCCACACCAAGCACGAATTGCCACGGCCGCGCACTTGGGCCCATCCACCCCGGCATGCCCAGCATCACCAGCGCGGCCGCGCTGCCCAGCAGCAGCGGCGCACCCAGCGCCAGGCCGGCCGTGATGCCGCTCTCGCGCCGGTGTTTCCAGGCCTGGCGCAAGTCGAGCTCGATGCCCGCGATCATCACGAACAGCATCACCGCCCACCAAGCGATGCCGTTGAGCGACTGGATCACGGCAGGGTTGAAGACGAAGGCATGGTATTCGGGGAAGGCCTTGCCCAGCACGCCGGGGCCGAGCAGGATGCCGGTCATGATCTGCACCACGACCAAAGGTGCCCAGTAGTCGGTGCGCCCCAGCCGCCAGATCAGCCACGGCACGGTGAAGATGACCGCCATGGCGATCAGGAAGATTTCGGTGGTGTTCATGGCGGGGTGGGTTTCATCGGGTCAGTCGCCGCCACAGCAGCAGAGGCAGGCGCAGCACGAAGCCGATGAACAGGCGCGTGTGCATGCCACTGAGCAGCAGGTTGTCCCGCAGGTAGTTGAAATGCGAGACGCCACCCTCTTCGGGCGAAAAGTAGCGCACCGGGGCGTCGATGTTGATCGGTCGCACGCCGGCCCAGCTCAGGCGCACCACGGCCTCGGGATCAAAGTCGAAGCGGCGCATGAAGCGCGTGCCGCGCATCACATGCATCAGCGGTGCGATGGGGTAGACGCGAAAGCCGTAGAGCGAATCGCCGATGCCCGCGCCCAGCGTTTCCAGGTTCGCCCAGCCGTTCGAGATCTTGCGACCCATCACCCGCACCAAGGGCGCCTCGGGGCCAAACACCGGCTTGCCCAGCACCATGGCTTCGGGCGCGCCCTGAGAGGCGGACATGAAGTCGGGGATCAGGGTTTCGGGGTGCTGGCCGTCGGAGTCCATGGTCAGCACATGGGTGAAGCCCTGCTGTGCCGCGATGGTGATGCCGTGCAGCACGGCCGAGCCCTTGCCCTGGTTCTCGGGCAGCACCAGCACGCGCAGTCCGGGGTCGCCGGCGGCCTCTTCGGTCAGCCAGTCGGCCGAGCCGTCGGTGCTGCCGTCCACCACCACCCACACGGGCGTCCAGTGCGCGCGCGCCGCGCGCACGGTGGCCAATACCTTGCGGCCTGGGTTGTAGCTGGGGATGAGGACCAGGTGCGTGCGGCTGGAATCGGGCATGGATCAGGCGGCGGCGGACGACGCCATGGGTGGAGAGGAGGGGTCGAGCATGGCACGGAAATAGGCTTCGAGTTCCTGCGTGAAGGCGCGCGGGTTGTGCGGCGCCTCGAAACGCCGGCCCAGGCGGACGCGGCAGGTCAGCGGCAGGATAGGGCGGCGCCAGATCGGCCAGCCCTTGCCCAGATACGGGCTGGAGAACTCCACGATCAGCGTCTGCACGGGCACTTCGGCGCGTGCCGCGATCAGTGCGGTGGAACGCGAGAGCGGGTTGATCGGGTTCGCCGGGTACCCGCGCGTGCGTGTGCCTTCCGGGAAAATCAGCACCTGCGCGCCCTGCTGCAATTCCCGGCGGCAGTTCAACACAGCGGTGAGCAGGTTGTCGTTGCGCACGTAGCGAGCCAGGCGAGCGCCCGCGCCCAGCAGGGGGTTGTCCATGAGGTCGGCCTTCATGAAGCAGACCGCATTGGGCAGGCGCGAGGTGATCAGCACGGCGTCGAGCAACGAAGGGTGGTTGGCTGCGATGACCATCGGCCCCTGGTCGCGCAGGGCATCGATCTCGGTCAGGTCAAAGCGGCAGGCGCACAGCAGGCGCAGGATGCCCACGTAGAGGCGAAAGCCGCGCATGATGGCCTGGCGGCCGAGCCAGCGCCCCAGCGGCCGGGGCAACACCGGGTACAGCGCCAGCGCCGGCGGCGTCCAGCTCAGGCACACCAGGGCCAGCGCACTCAGGCCCACCACCATCGCGACGTGCTCGTACACGCTCCACAGCAGCGAGGCCGGTCGGGTCGCCTCCGCGTTCATGGCGACACCAGCGGATGAATGGCCTGGCTCTCGATCTCCACCAGCAGATCGGCGCGGCAGATGTCGGCCTGCACGCACACCAGCGAAGCCCCGCGCAGCAGCGGCTGCAGCGTGCGCTGCACGGTGTGCGCGTCGGTGGCATGGCGCACGTAGGCGCGGTGGCTCAACCCGGCGATCGAGAACGGCCGGTCCGAGCGCGCCGCGCGGTTGGCCTCCTGTACCAGGCATTCGATATTGCGCACCGTCTCCTCGCACTGCGCGGCCACATCGCCGGGATGCACGGTGGCGTGTCCCACAATGCTGGCCGTGCCCGAGACGAACAGCGCCTCGCGCCCGCGCGGGTAGGCCAGCGCGGCGCGCGAGAAGGTGGGCGCACGCGGCCCGTATTGCGAGGGGTAGCGCCAGGCGCTCACCTGGCGTGGGTTCTCCAGTGGCAGCAAGGGCGAGGCGCCGGCCAGGAAGGCCACCGAGAGCGGGCCGTCGGCCACACCGATGGCGCAGGCCGCGGGCACCTGCCCACCGGTTTCGCGCTGGGCGCCCACGAAGGCCTCGTAGCGGCCGAGGTTGAACTGGCGGTAACGCTCCAGCCCGTGCGACTCGCCGTTGATGTCGGCCATGTAGTTCCAGACCCGCCACAAGTGGGGCATCCCCTGCTCGCGCAGCAGACGGAACAGGCGTTCGTAGAGCACGCGGCTGGCCGTTTGCAGCGGCGAAACGTCCTCGGCCACGGGAGGGTGATCGACCTCGTTGAGCTCGATCACGCCATAGAGCATCTCGGCGTTGCGCCGCCAGTGGATGCCTTCGTCGCGGCCCTGGCGCAACGGCCCCTCCGCGTGCCATTGCTCGTGCACAGGCGGAGCGCCAGTGGGAAGCACGGGTGCGCGCAGCGGCTGTTGCGGCCAGGCGAGCGGCGCACTGGCGTCTTTTGAGTCCCCCATCGACATGCCGCCCAGCGTGTTGCCGCCTTCGAGGGAAATGGCGGGCGCGCGGTGGAGTGTGTGCTGAAGGCTCACGGCGTGCGGGCCAGGGCGGCTTCGTCCGCAGGCTGGATGTTGAAGCGGCGCTTGCGCCAGGCGGCGAACGCGCGGCGGGGCTGGGTGAGGTTGGCCAGCAGATAGAGGGTCTTGAACGCCAGCATCGAGCGTCCGATCGGTGCGCCGCCATACACATCGCCCGCCAGCGTGGACAGCAGGGCCTCCTTGACGCGGAAAATGTTGCGCGGGCCCATGAAGAAGTCGCGCATGATCGGATTGGTCACGCGGTAAATGAACCAAGAGAACGCCTTGGGGCCGTGGCGGCTCTGGCGGTCGAAGTGCCGCAGCGCCGCGCGCGCCTGGGCGGGCTGGCGCAGGCAGGTGTCGATGGTCTGCGCGCCCACCTCACCGCCGTTCATGGCCAGCCACACGCCTGAGGAGAACACCGGATCGATGAAGGTGTACGCGTCGCCCAGCATCAGGTAGTTGTTGCCATGGTTGCGCCGAGCGGCGTAGGAGAAGTTGCCGGTGGCCTCCACCGGTGCCACCAGGTGCGCGTCTTTCAGGCGCTCGGCCAGGCCGGCGCAGGTGGCCACGTTGTCCATCAGGAACTGTTCGACGCTGCGGCCCTGGCGCGTTTTCATGTGGTAAGGCCAGGTCACCATGCCCACGCTGGTGACGCCGCCAGTGAGTGGGATGAACCAGAACCAGCCGTGATCGAACCAGAAGATGGTGATATTCCCCTCGGCCTCGCCGCGGTTGCGGTGAGCGTTCGCGAAGTGACCATAGACGGCCGCGCTGTTGTGCCGGGGGTTGCGCTCCTTGATTTTGAAACGGGAGGCAAGAAATGTGTCGCGCCCGGAGGCGTCCACCAGGAACTTCGCATGCCATACGCTGGTGCGCCCATCGTCGTGCTCGGCGTGCACACGCACCGTCTGGTCGGCCAGGAACTCCACCGAGCGCGCCCTGCAGCCTTCATGCACCTCCACGCCCTTGCGCGCGGCATTGCGGAACAGGATCTCGTCGAACTCGGCGCGCTTGACCTGGTAGGCGAACGGCATCGACTTGTCCCATGCATCGGCGAACTCGAAGGTCTGCGTGTGAGCGTGGTGTGGTGAGACAAACTCGGCGCCCGGCTTGTGCTGCCCAATCGCCCGGACCTCCTCGGCCACGCCCAGGCGCTCCAGCAGGGGAAGGTTGGCCGGCAGCAGGGATTCGCCAATGTGGAAGCGGGGGTGGTGCGCTTTCTCGAGCATCACCACGCGATGGCCTTTGCCGGCCAGCAGGGGCGAGACGGTGGAGCCGGCTGGCCCGCCACCGATCACAAGAACGTCACAGGTCTGGTGGTCGGCGCCTGCATTGTCTGGATTCATGGCCGGGGTTCTCGGACAGTGGGTAGTCCAAAATTGTACGGTGCCAAACGAGGGTGGTCGCGCCCTGCCGGGCGTTGGTTACACGCGGCAACTGATTCAGAAGGCCCGACGGTATTTTGTTGAAAAACCGAATTCTTCCGAAGGGCGGTTCACCCAGTCAGGGTTTCGTCCCCCGCGTTCCATCTGGGCGAGGCTGTGCGCATGCCTTTCCAATTGCTGCGCGTCGCTGACCAACCGCGGGCGCCAAACGCCTGTCGCCCCGTCCTGACGTCCAGCGGGGTCAGAGCTTCTCGGTTTCCCCGGCTCGTGGCTGCCACTTCATGAGCCGTTTCTCGATGCGGCCGACGGCCCAGTCCAGTGCCAGCGCGAACGCCGTGAGCACCACGATGCCTGCCATCACGGTGTTGATGTCGAAGCTGCCCTCGGCCTGCAGGATCAGGTAGCCCACGCCCTGGCTCGAGCCCAGGTATTCGCCCACCACCGCGCCCACGAAGGCCAGCCCCACCGAGGTGTGCAGCGAGCTGAAAACCCAGCTCGTGGCGCTGGGCAGGTACACGTGGCGCAGCAGCTGCTTCTGGCTGGCGCCCAGCATGCGCGCGTTGGCCAGGACGACCGGGCTGACTTCCTTGACGCCCTGGTAGACGTTGAAAAACACAATGAAGAACACCAGGGTCACGCCCAGCGCCACCTTGCTCGCGATGCCCAGCCCGAACCACACCGCAAAGATGGGCGCGAGAATGATGCGCGGCATCGAGTTCAAGGCCTTGATGTAGGGCTCCAGGATGGCCGAGGCCATGGGCGAGAGCGCGAGCCACAGGCCACCACCCAGACCGCCGATCGCGCCGATGGCGAAGGCCAGTACGGTCTCGGTGAGGGTCACGCCCAGGTGCTGGTAGATGTCGGCATCGCGCACGAACCAGGTCCAGATGCGCTCGGCCACTCGCAAGGGCTCGCCGAAGAAGAAGGCAGCCTGCCGATCGTTGTCGAACATGAAGGGCGGCACCAGTCCTGGCGTGGTCATCAGGTACCAAAACAGGACCAGCGCCACCAGCAGCGCCCCTTGCCACAGGCGCAGTGTGGATGCCTGCGGTTTGATGTGCTTCCACATGGGGTCAGGCCGCCTTGAGTTGTTGCTGGTAGCCCTTGAGCACCTCCTCGCGCATCACGGCCCAGATGGCCGCGTGCAGCTCGACGAAGCGGGCGCTGGTCTTGATCTCGGCCACGTCGCGTGGGCGTGGAATGTCGATGGCGAACTCGCCGATGGGGTGGCTGGCCGGGCCGGCACTGAGCACCACCACGCGGTCGCTCATGGCGATGGCTTCGTCGAGATCGTGGGTGATGAAGAGCACAGCCTTCTTTTTCGCGGTCCAGAGGTCGAGCACCTCGTTCTCCATCAGCTGGCGGGTCTGGATGTCGAGTGCGGAGAAGGGCTCGTCCATCAGGATGATGTCGGGGTCCAGCACCAGCGTCTGGGCCAGGCTGGCGCGCTTTCGCATGCCGCCGCTCATCTGGTGCGGGTAGCGGTCGCCAAAACTGCCCAGGCCCACGCGGCGCAGCCAGTCCTCGGCCTGGGCCCGCGCTTGGGCCTCGGGCGTGCCCCGGAACGACAGGCCCGCCATCACATTGTCCAGCGCGGTGCGCCAGGGCATGAGGCTCTCGGTCTGGAACATGTAGCCCGCGCGCGTGTTGATGCCCCGCAGCGGCTGGCCGAAGACCTGCACGGAGCCTGTGCTGGGTGCGAGCAGCCCGGCTGCGACGTTGAGCAGCGTGCTCTTGCCGCACCCCGTGGGCCCCACCACGCTCACGAATTCGCCCGCACCCACGGTCAGGGTGACGTTCTGCACCGCCGTGTAGCGCTGGCCGGGCTTGTCCTTGCTGATGAAGGTGCAGGACACGCCCTGCAGGTCGATCGCCGGACTCGTCACATCAACCTTTCGGGTACTTCGCGTTGGCCTTCTGGACGAAGTCGTTGGTGTAGACCGCGTTGAGGTCGATCTTGGCCTTGGCCAGTTCGGCGTCGACGCTGGCGAGGGCGCGCAAGGCGGTGTCCGCCCCTTTGGCCGGGAAGCTGCCGTCGGGCGAGAGCGCGCCCTTGGCGGCCATGAAGGCGTCGATGTAGACCGCGCGGTCTCCGAGCAGGTAGCTCTCGGGCACGGCCTTGATGATGTCGCCCGGGCCCGCGGCCTGGATCCACTTGTCGGCACGCACGATGGCGTTGGTGAGCGCCTGCGCGGTGTTGGGGTTCTTGTCCAGGAAGGGCTGAGGTGCGTACAGGCAGGCCGCCGGCATGGGGCCGCCGAACACCTTGGCCGACTCGGCGACGATGCGCGTGTCCGAAATGATCTTGAGGTCGCCCGAGCGTTGCAGCAGGGTGATGACGGGGTCGAGGTTGCTGATGGCGTCGATCTGGCCCGCCCGCATCGCGGCCACCGCGCCGTTGCCCGCACCCACGCCGACGATGCTCACGTCGCTGGGTTTGAGGCCGGCCTTGGCGAGCACGAAGTTGACCATCACGTTGGTCGAACTGCCGGGCGCGGTCACGCCGATCTTCTTGCCCTTGAGATCGCTGATGGCCTTGTAGCTGCCCATGGTCTTGGGGTTGACCCCCAGCACGATCTGCGGTGCCAGGCCCTGCAGCGCGAAGGCGCGCATGGGCTGCCCCTTGAACTGCATGTTGACCGTGTGCTCGAAGGCGCCCGACACCACGTCGGCGCTGCCGCCCACCACGGCGGCCAGCGCGCGCGAGCCACCCGCGAAGTCGACGATGGTCACATCCAGCCCCTCGGCCTTGAAGTAGCCCAACTGCTCGGCGATGGTCAGCGGCAGGTAGTACAGCAGGTTCTTGCCGCCGACGGCGATCGTGACCTTGGGCTTCTCCAGGCCTTGAGCGAACGCGAGCGGGGGGAGGGCCACAGCGGCCAGACCGCCGGCCACGAGGTGTCGTCTTTGCATGGTGATGTCTCCTTCGTTGAAGGAGGCATGGTAGCCCCGGCCCCGGCCCCACGCATCCGGGAAATCACGGCAGAGGCAGGCCGTCCACGAAGACCTTGAGCTCGTTGGGCTCGAAGGCGGTCCATTGCTCGTTGCTGGTCAGTGGCGTGGTCACGACCACGGCGGCGCGGTCGCCGGGGTGGTTGAGTTCGGCGAAGTTCACCGTCCAGTCCTGGTCCATGAGCGTGGCCTGGGCGAAGGGGTGCTGGCGCACCAGCCAGTGCAGCTTGGTGCTGCAGTGGGCCCACAGCGCCTCGCCGTTGGAGAGCAGGAAGTTGAACGTGCCGAACTGGCGCACCTGCGGCACCAGCTCGCGCAGCGTCAGGGTGAGCTCACGCACATCGGGCAGGCTCGCGTGCGACTTGGCGAGTTCCTGCATCAGCCAGCAGAAGGCCCGCTCGCTGTCGGTGGTGCCCACGGGGCGGAAGTGGCTGTGCAATGTGGGCGCGTAGTCCTTCAGGTCGCCGTTGTGCGCGAACACCCATTGGCGGCCCCAGAGTTCGCGCACGAAAGGGTGGGCGTTTTCCAGCGCCACGGCGCCGATGGTGGCCTTGCGCACGTGGGCGATGATGTTGCGGCTCTTGAGCGGGTACCGCTGCAGGAAGGCCGCCATGGGCGAATCGGACGCGCTTTGGTGGTCCACGAACAGGCGCAGGCCCTTGCCTTCGAAGAAGGCGATGCCCCAGCCATCGGCGTGGTGGTCGGTCTTGCCGCCGCGCTGGCAGAAACCGGTGAAGCTGAAGGCCGCGTCGGTCGGCGTGGCGCAGTTGAGTCCGAGCAGTTGGCACATGGTGTTTATTGTGATGCCTGGGCCCCGGGCGCGGCCTTGAGCCGCAGCGCAGCGGTCAGTGCCAGCGCACAAATGGCGGCCAGCATGAGAAAAGTCTCTTCAAATGCCGCCACGCGCGCCGTGGTGGCGACGCTGCCGGCGGTGAGCTGCGCGCCGTGCGCGGCCAGGCGCCATTCGAGCACGATGCCGCACAGGCTCACGCCGGCCGCTCCGCCGAGCATGCGCAGGAAATTGATGACGCTCGCACCCTGCGCGATGTCCACGCGCTCCAGCCCGCGCATGGCGCCGATGTTGAGCGAGGGCAGGATGAAGCCCAGGCCGATGCGTCCCACGATGGCCCAGGTCACCAGCAGCGGGATGATCTGCGCCGGGCGGCTGGGGTCGATGGTGGCCATCAGGCCGAACGAAGCCGACAACAGCACAAGGCCGATGCTCACCAGCCGGTGCGTGGGCTGCCGGTCGGCCAGCCGCCCCACCACCGCGATGGCCACGGCCAGCACCAGCCCGGCCGGCAGCAGGATGGTGCCGACGTGGGAGGCCGACAGACCCAGGCCGCTCTGCATGTAGACCGGCAGCAGGTAGGTGGAGCCGAACAGGGCGATGCCGTAGATGAAGGCCACGATGCTGCCCATGGCGAAGCGCCGGTCCTTGAACAGCGAGAGGTTCATGAGCGGATCCGTGCCCTGCTCGGGCTGGCGCCGGCGCGCGCGCAGCGTGCGCCGCTCCAGAACCACAAAGGCCAGCAGCGCCAGCAAGGCGCCGCCCAGCAGCAGCGCGGCGGTGGTGGCGGTGCCACCGTGCAGTTCGACCAGGCCGTTGAGCAGGCACAGCGTGCCCACGGCGGCCAGCAACAGGCCGCGCCAGTCCAGCCCGCTGCCCTGCGGGTTGGCCGCGGCGCCGCCCGGCGAAGTGGTGGGCACGAAGCGGTGCGCGAGCCACAGCGAGGCCACGCAGAAGGGCACCACCATGAAGAAGATCGAACGCCAGCCGAAGCCGTCCACCAGCAACCCGCCGATGCTGGGTCCCAGCGCGGGCGCGAGCACCACGCCCATGCCGAAGATGCCGCTGGCGCGGCCCTGTTCGTGCGGCTGGAAGGCGCGCAGGATGATGATGGCCGGGATGGGCTGCACCACCCCCGCGGCCAGGCCCTCGGCCACGCGGGCGGCCAGCACCAACGGGTAGTCGCTGGCGAAACCGCCGGCCATGCCGCCCGCCATCAGCAGGCACATGCAGCCGACGTAGGTGCGCCGGTAGCCATATCGCGCCAGCAGCCAGGGGGTGGTGAGCATGGAAACCGTCATGGCGGCCATGAAGCCGGAGGTGACCCACTGCGCGCGCTCCTGGCCGAGCGTGAAGTGGCGGCTCATGTCCGGGATCGCCACGTTGATGATGGTGGACGACATGATGGCCGCCATGGTGCCCACCATCACCGAGAGCAGCAGCAGCCAGCGGTAGCGCTCGCCGTACCGTTCGCGCAGAGCGGGCAGGGAATGGTCGGGCGGTGGGCTCATGGGATGGGTGCCGTGGTGGCGGTCAAGCTTAGCGCCTTTGCGGTTGGGCCCGCGCGCAGACGGGCTTCATCCGGTGCCGCAGGGGGGTCGGGTATATTGCCCCAGGTCTTTTTGTCCATTTTCGCGCCCTTCTTCTCCCTCCATGCCCCCGGTCCCGAACGCTTCACTGATCATTCGCGGCCTGCTGCTGCTGATCGTGGCGGCCGGTGTCTACTTCTTCCGGGGCTTTCTGGTGCCGGTGCTGGCCGCGCTCATCATCGGCTTCGCCAGCTGGCCCTTGTACCGCCGGGGCGTGCGCGCCTGCGGCGGGCGCACCGCGCTGGCGGCCAGCCTGGCCTTGCTGGTGGTGGTCGTCGTATTGATCGTGCCGCTGAGCCTGGCCCTGCACTACGCATTGAAGGAGGCGGGATCACTGGTGGCCTGGCTGCTGGATGTGAACCGCAACGGCGCCCCGCCGCCGCAGTGGATCGAAGCCCTGCCCTGGGTGGGTGAGACGCTGGCCACCTACTGGCGCGAGCACCTGGGCGAGCCGCACGCGCTGGGCGACTGGATCCAGCTGCTCAGTGGCCAGCACATCGGCAACATCTACCGCATGGTGCTCAGCGCCACGGGCGATGCCGTCAACCTCGCGCTGACGGTGCTCTTCATGCTGATCACGCTGTTCTTCGTCTACAAGGACGGCGCGCGCATCGCCGGCCAGCTCGACACCATTGGCGAGCGCATCCTGCCGCTGCAGTGGCAGCGTTTCTCCCGCGTGGTGCCGGCCACCGTGAGCGCCACCGTGACCGGTCTGGGCCTGATCGCCATCGGCGAAGGCGTGGTGCTGGGCGTGGCTTACTGGGTCGCGGGCGTGCCCTCGCCGGTGCTGCTGGGCGTGGCCACCGGTTTCATGGCGCTGATTCCGGGCGGCGCACCGCTGTCGTTCACGCTGGTCTCGCTCTACCTGGTGGGCTCGGGCCACCTGTGGGCCGGCGTGGGCCTGTTCGCGTGGGGGTCGATCGAGCTCTTCATCGTGGACAAGACGCTGCGCCCGCGCCTGGTGGGCGGGCCGGTGAAGCTGCCTTTTCTGCCGACCTTCTTCGGGTTGGTGGGCGGCGTGAAGACCATGGGCATCGTCGGCCTGTTCGTCGGCCCGGTGCTGATGGCGCTGCTGGTGGCGATCTGGCGAGAGTGGCTGCACAGCCTGAGCGCAGCGCCGCCACCCGCGCTGGTGCCGCCACCGCAGGCGGACGCCGCGCGCGAGCCCTAGCCAGCCGCGTCGCGCGCGCCCCGCAAGGCCTGTGCTGCGCAGGCCGCGCAGATGCAGGCCTGGCCGCGAGCCGCCTCGGGGATGCGCTTGAAGAGGTCGGGGCTGAACGTCGCGTCCACGCACCAGCAAGGGGGCTGGGTTTGGCCGGTCTCGCGCTGGATTTCCATCGCGCAGCGGTTGTCCGAGCCGCAAAGCGGGCAACGGCCGGGGTCGATCGCGGGGGTGGGCATGGCGCAGTGTATGACGCATCAGCGACAAGCGCAGCGCCACGCCTCACTACCATGGTCCTCATGAACGACGACGTCCTCGCCCCCACGCCCGAAGGCCGCATCCACACCGAGGTGCAAGGCCCGGTGTTGCTGATCGCCATCGATCGCGCGGCCAAGCGCAACGGTTTCACGCCAGCCATGTTGCAAGCCCTGGCCGAAGCCTATACCCGCCTCGACGACGACCCCGCGCTGCGGGTGGGGGTGCTGCACGCCCAGGGCGACCACTTCACTGCGGGCCTGGATCTGCCGAGCTTCGCGCCGCTGATGCAGCGCGGGCAACGCGCCATCGCCGAGGGCTTGGTGGACCCGCTCAACCTGGGCCGCCCCGGCCTGCGGCGGCGCACCAAGCCGATGGTGGTGGCCGTCAAAGGCATCACCTACACGCTGGGCATCGAGCTCATGCTGGCGGCCGACATGGTGGTCGCGGCGGACGACTGCCGCTTCTCGCAGCTGGAGGTGCAGCGCGGCATCATGGCCACCGGCGGAGCCACCCTGCGCATGGCCGAGCGCGCAGGCCTGGGCAACGCAATGCTGCACCTGCTGACCGCGGACGTGTTCGACAGCGCCGAAGCGCTGCGGCTGCACTTCGTGCAGCGCGTGGTGCCTGCTGGCAGCGAGTTCGATGAGGCCTTGCGCATCGCGCAGGCGATCGCCCAGCAGGCGCCGCTGGCGGTGGTGGCCACGCGGCTCAACGCGCTCAAGGCGGTGGAGGAGGGCCCGATGGCGGCGGCCGACGAGTTCGAAACCACGCAGCAGCGGCTGGCGTGCAGCGATGATGCGCGCGAGGGCGTGCTGTCCTTCCAGGCCAGGCGCGCCGCGCGCTTTACCGGGCGGTGAGTGTCGCCCCGGCCAGCGCAGGCTCGCGCTGGCGGCCGATGCGGCCCAGCGGCTGTTCCACCGCATGATGGAACAGCGCCCCAGCCACGTTGCAGGCCAGCCAGGCCAGCAGCACTCCCAGGGTCTGCACCCCGGCGTCCGCGCTGCCAAAGCGCGTGAACAGTGCGTTGACCACCAGCGCGATGGGGAAGTTGAGCAGGAAAACCGCGTAGGAGATGCGGCTCAGGTAGGCCACCGCGCGGCTGCGTGGCCAGGTGAGCAGCCAGCCCTGGCGCTGCGAGCAGGCCAGTGCCAGGCTCACCGCGAGCGCCAGCGCGATGCGCGCGCGAAAATCGATCGCCAGCGCCAGCAGCGTCATCGCGGCCAGGGCGCCGAGCAGCCAGCGGCCGCTGCGCCAGGCCTCATCGCTGTGGGTGGCCCACCAGGTGAGCGCGCCCAGGCCGTAGGCGCCGAAAAAGTACAACGCCCAGCTGTCCCAGTCGCTCTCGCGGTTGAAGTGCAGCAGCGAGGCCGCCACCACGACCACCACCAGCGCCTGCGCCCAGGTGCCGGCCGCGTGCTGGCGGCGCGCCAGCCAGAGCAGGCCCAGCAGCAGCACGTAGAGCTGGAAGTCGATCGCCACGTACCAGACGCCGGCCGACAGCGAGTCCACGTCCAGCAGCGTGTGCAGCAGCAGGGCGTGCGAAATGAACTGCCACAACCCGGGCGGCGCAGAAATCGAGTCATGTGCCATCCACCGTCGCGCCAGCTCGGTGCACAGCATGGCCACCAGCAGCGAGGCGATATAGGGGAGGGCGGTGCGCACGTAGCGCTGGCCGACCTGGCCCAGCGGTGAGGCCGAGCGCAGCACACCGTCGGGCGCGAGGCTGCGCGCGGCCAGGAAACCCGCGACCACCAGGAAGACCTGCACCGCCATGCGCGCGTCTTGGCTGAACCAGGTCACGAGGTCCGGCGCGAGCCGGTGCGTCCAGTCCGACATGGGGCCATAGAAGGCGAGGTGGTGCAGCACGATCAGCTGCGAACCCACGGCCTTGAGCAGGTCGATGAACATCAGGCGCTCGCCGGCGCCAGGGCGCTTGACGGTGCTCACAGCGCCGCCACCCCGCCATCGCTGCGCGGGTCGGCCGCGCCCTCGATCACCCCGTTGGGATGTCGCACCAGCGCGCCCGCGTGGCCCATGGTGTCGCTGAAAGCCTCGGCAAGTTCCTCGATGACGTGGCCGGCGTCGCGCAAGGCCTGCACCAGCGACGGGTTGAAGCGGCTCTCCAGCTTGAGCGTGGTGCTCGTGTCGCCCCAGGTGCGGCCCAGCAGCCAGCGCGGCGCGCTCACAGCCTGCTGCAGCGGCTGGCCAAAGCGCGCATAGCGCGTGAACACCGCGGCCTGTGTCTGCGGCTGGCCTTCGCCGCCCATGGTGCCGTAGGGCATCACACGGCCGTCGTCAAACACCGCCATCGACGGATTGAGCGTGTGGAAGGGCTGGCGGCCTGGTTCAAGGTGGTTGAGTGCCTGGGGGTCGAGCGAAAAGCTGGTACCGCGGTTCTGCCAGCAGATGCCGGTGTCCTGCAGCACGGTACCCGACCCGAACTCCCAATACACGCTCTGGATGAAGCTCACCGAGCGGCCCTGGGCGTCGATCGCGCCCATCCAGATGGTGTCGCCTGGCGCGGCCGGGTCAGGCCAAGGCAGGGCCCGGCGCGGGTCGATCTGCGCGGCCAGATCGTCCAGCGAGGCGGCCGCCAGCAAGGCTTGCGGGTCGGCCGGAAGTCGGCCAGGGTCGGTCACCACGCGATCGCGCACGCGGAAGGCGCGCTTGGTGGCTTCCACCAGCCCGTGCAGGTGCTCGAAGCCCTCGCTCTCGCGGACACCCAGGCGGTCGAACAGGCCCAGGATCATCAGCGCCGACAGGCCCTGCGTGGGCGGCGGCAGGTTGTAGACGGTGCTGTCCTTCAGGCGCACCGCGAGCGGCTGGACCTGCTTCGCCCGGTAGGCTGCCAGGTCGCTGGCGCGCAGGGGGCTGCCCAGGCGCTCCAGCTCGGCACCGATGCGCCGGCCCAGATCGCCGCGGTAGAAATCGTCCAGGCCACGTTCGGCCAGCGTGGCGAGCGTGCGGCTCAGGGCGGGCTGGCGCAGCAGGTGGCCGGGTTCGGGTGGCTGGCCATCCACCAGGTAGGTCGGTGCGAAACCCGGTGCATCTTTCAGACCGTCGAGCTTTTGCCGTGTCAGGGCGGCCTGGCTGCGGGTCACCACCACGCCGTCGCGCGCATGGCGGATGCCGTCGGCCAGCAGCCTCGCCAGTGGCAGGGCCTTGCCCCAGGGTGCGGCGACGTTCAGCGCCTGAGCCCAGCCGCCGATGGTGCCGGCCACCGTGAGCGCGGCAGTGGGGCCGCGCGCGGGGATCTCTTGCAGGCCGGCGTAGAAATCGCGCGTGGCCAGCGCCGCGGCCGGTCCGCTGGCGTCGATCGCCACCATGGGCTGCTCCGGCTCGTGGATCAGCCAGAAGCCATCGCCCCCGATGGCGTTCATGTGGGGGTAGACCACGGCGATGGCCGCAGCGGCGGCCACCATGGCCTCGACCGCGTTGCCACCCTCGCGCAGCACGTCGCGCCCGGCCTGTGCCGCCAGGTGATGGGGAGCGACCACCATGCCGCCAAGGGCCTTGTGGGTGTGGATCATCGGAAAACGTCTCCTGCGTTGGAAAAATGCCGGCAACCCGCTATTGTCGCGGTGCCGCCAAGGGGTAAATGCGGGCCGTTCGCACGCCATGGCTGCCGGGGCATAGACTGGGGCGCATGAGTTCCCCGTCCTGGCCCGTGCTGCCTGCCCTCGTCGCCGTTCTGCTGGTCGCCCTGTTCGCCACCTCGGGCTGTGCGGTCTGGCGCATCGGCCAGGCGCGCGAGCTGGCCCAGCGCAGCGAACCGCTGCAGCACGCCCCGGCCGACGCCACGCTGCGCCTGCTCATCGTGGGCGACAGCACCGGCGTGGGGACTGGGGCGAGCGACCCGCGCCGCAGCCTGGCCGGCCTGCTCGCACAGGCCTATCCGAGGCTGCACATCGACAACCGCGCCAGCGATGGCGCGACCTTTGCGAAAGTGATCGGTCAACTCGAAGCCACCACCGCGCGCTACGACCTGGTGCTGGTGCAGGCCGGGGGCAACGATGTGATCCGGCTGCGTTCGCTCGACGATGTGCGCGCCGACATCGACCGCGTGACCGCGCTCGCCCGCGCGCGGGGCGCGCGCGCACTGCTCATGCCGGCCGGCAACGTGGGGAACGCGCCGTTCTTCTTCGCACCGGTGTCCTGGCTCATGACCTCGCGAGCCCGCACGATGCACGGCTTCGTGCGCGAAGCCGCGGCGCGGCACGAGGCGGTCTACGTGAACCTGTTCAAGGACCGGGCAGACGACCCGTTCGCCCAGCGGCCCGAACTCAACGCCGCCGATGGCCTGCACCCCAGCGACGCGGGCTACCGCGTGTGGTTCGACGAACTCATGGCGCAAGGCGGGCTCGCACCCGTGCTGGCAGCAGCGAAGGCGCGCTAGCGCGCGCATGCCCGTTGTCAATTCTCTGGCGCACAGTGCGCCAGCAGGGCCTCGCCCCAGACCCAGGGACCGGTGATCGTCAGCGTCACCGTGATCCATTCGCCCTCCGCTTGCACCTGCTCGTCTGCGTCCCACGCGCCGCCCTCGTCGAGCGGGCCGCGCGGGCCCGGCGCGTGGGTCTCGGCCCAATCCAGCACCGCGCGCACCTCGGTCATCACCTCGGGGAGTTGCGCGGCGCGCACGCTGGCCATGGCCTCCCAGGTGCCGGTGCCTTCGCCGTCGTCGCTGGCGTCAAAAAGTAGGTAGTTCATCGTGGGCATCGCGGCAAGCTCGGCCGGTTGTCCGCTGGCTTTCCAGAGCGGCTGCCGCAGCAGGCTGCACCTGGGTGTCTCAAGAAGAAACCCGCCGGGTGGCGGGCTTTCGAGGGTCAGGCCGACGCCTTGACCTTCAGGCGCCAGGCGTGCAGGAGCGGCTCGGTGTAGCCGCTGGGCTGCTCCTTGCCCTTGAACACCAGGTCCATCGCGGCGAGGTAGGCCTTGCTGGTCTTGAAGTTGCCGGCCATCTTCTGGTACAGCGGGTCACCGGCGTTCTGCCCATCCACCACGGCCGCCATGCGCTCGAAGGTGTCGCGCACCTGCTTCTCGGTCACGATGCCGTGGTGCAGCCAGTTGGCGATGTGCTGGCTGGAGATGCGCAGCGTCGCGCGGTCTTCCATCAGACCCACGTTGTGAATGTCGGGCACCTTGGAGCAGCCCACACCCTGGTCCACCCAGCGCACCACATAGCCCAAAATGCCCTGCACGTTGTTGTCCAGCTCCTGCTGCTTCTCTGCCGCACTCCAGTTCGGGTTGCTGCTCACAGGCACCGTCAGCAGGCCGGTGAGCAGGTTGTCGCGCTCGGCGTTGGCGTCGATCTTCTCCATCTCCTTCTGCACGTCCGACACCAGCACCTGGTGGTAGTGCAGCGCGTGCAGCGTGGCGCCCGTGGGGCTGGGGACCCAGGCGGTGTTGGCACCGGCCTTGGGGTGGGCGATCTTCTGGCGCAACATCTCGGCCATCAGGTCCGGCATGGCCCACATGCCCTTGCCGATCTGCGCCTTGCCGCGCAGGCCGCAAGACAAGCCCACGATCACGTTGTTCTTCTCGTAGCTCTGGATCCAGGCGCTGGCCTTCATGTCGCCCTTGCGCACCATGGGGCCGGCCAGCATGGCGGTGTGCATCTCGTCGCCGGTGCGGTCCAGGAAGCCGGTGTTGATGAACGCCACGCGGCTGGCGGCCGCGCCAATGCAGGCCTTGAGGTTGACGGAGGTGCGGCGCTCCTCGTCCATGATGCCCAGCTTGACCGTGCTGTCCTTGAGGCCCAGCACCTTCTCCACGCGGCCGAACAGCTCGGCGGCGAACTCGACTTCTCGCGGCCCGTGCATCTTGGGCTTGACGATGTAGACCGAGCCCTTGCGCGAGTTGCGGATCGCGTCTTTCTTCGTGCGCTTGAGGTCGTGCATGGCGATGGTGGTGGTCACCATCGCGTCCATGATGCCTTCGGGGATCTCCTTGTCGTCCGCGCCCCAGAGGATGGCGGGGTTGGTCATCAGGTGGCCCACATTGCGCACGAACATCAGCGAGCGGCCGTGCAGACGCACGCCGTTCTTCTTGCCGTTGGGCGTGGTGTATTCGCGGTCGCCATGGAGGCCTCGCGTGAAAGTCTTGCCGGCCTTGGTCACCGACTCGGTAAGCGTGCCCTGCAGGATGCCTAGCCAGTTGCGGTAGGCCAGCACCTTGTCCTCGGCATCCACCGCGGCCACGGAGTCTTCCAGGTCCAGGATGGTCGAGAGCGCGGCCTCCACCACCAGGTCGCTCACGCCGGCGGCATCGCCCTTGCCAATGGCCGTGCTGCGGTCGATCTGGATCTCCAGGTGCAGGCCGTTGTGCGCGAGCAGCACCGCGCTGGGGCTCTTGGCCTCACCTTGGTAACCCACGAACTGCGACTTGTCGGCCAACTTGCTGGTGCCGCCGTCGGCCAGCGTCACCACCAGCTCGCCGTCCTTGTTGATGCGGTAGCCCATCGAGCCCACGTGCGAGCCCTTCTTCAGCGGCGCGGTGCGGTCCAGCACGTGGCGCGCGTACTCGATGACCTTGGCGCCGCGCTTGGGGTTGTAGCCGCCCTTGGGGCCGACTTTGCCGCAGCCCTTGTCCTCCGAAATCACGTCGGTGCCATACAGCGCGTCGTACAGCGAGCCCCAGCGCGCGTTGGCGGCATTGAGCGCGTAACGCGCATTCAGGATCGGCACCACCAGCTGCGGGCCCGCCTGCACGGCCAGCTCGTCGTCGACGTTCTTCGTCGTGGCCTTCACGCTCTTGGGCTGGGGCACGAGGTAGCCGATGGTTTCCAGGAACTTGCGGTAGCCCGCCATGTCGCGGATCGGGCCCGGGTTGGCCGCGTGCCAGGTGTCCAGCTCGGTCTGCAGGCGGTCGCGCTCGCCCAGCAGGGCCGCGTTCTTGGGCGCCAGGTCGGCCACGATGCCGTCAAAACCCTTCCAGAAGGTCGCTTCGCTCACGCCGGTGCCGGGCAGCACCTGCTGGTTGATGAAGTCGAACAGTTCGGTGGCGACCTTCAGGCCGTGGATCTGGGTGCGTGCGGTCATGGAAAGCTCCGTCTGGGCGAAAAGTGGGGGGTGCCCGCACTTGCGCGGGCGTGAGCGAACTGTATTCCATACCTGGGTCAGCATTAATTCGATTTTTCGTCACGGATCAGTGACTTGGCCGTGGGTAATGGCCCGCTTGCTGCGCTCCCGTTGCACGCGCCCGCGCTGAAGAAGAAGCGGAATGTGTAAAAAAGTGTTCAAATGAATCCATTGAACGGTCATTTCGTTCCATCAATGTAATTCGTTGGAAATAAATTCATAGATTACGTGTTCTTCCAGGATTCGGTGCGCAAAGCCGTTTGCGTGTCCGTTTAGAAGCCACCGGCTGTTCAAAAGTCGCTCGCTGGTGGCATGTGTTGAACCCATCTCAAATCTCAAAAATGACACTTTTGAAAAAGACGGCGGTCGCCCTGGCCGCTTTCGGGGCCCTGACCGGGGTCGCCCATGCCCAATCTGAGGTCACGCTGTATGGCCTGGTCGACCTTTTTGTCGGCAAAAGCACCAGCAAGGTCACGGTTGGTGATCTGAGCTCGCGAACCAGTCCCGGTATGAGCCTGACGAGCGGCGGGCTGAACGGAAGCCGTTGGGGCCTGCGGGGAACCGAAGACCTCGGTGGAGGCCTGAAGGCCACCTTTCAATTGGAGTCCGGCTTCTACGCCGACACCGGCACCAGTGTCGCGGCGGGTGGTGGTTTCAACCGCACCAGCAAGCTGGGCCTGAGCGGTGGCTTCGGTTCCCTTGAAATGGGCCGCCAATACACGCAGGTGTTCCAGCTGATGGACCGTTTCGATGCCCAGGGCACGTCCAGCTTCTCGGCCACCAACGCCATTTTCGGGCCTGCTCGCCTGGTGGCCACCGGCACGCTCTCACCGGCCTTGCGCAGGGACAACATGCTGCAATACACCACGCCGACCATGGGAGGGTTCACCGGATCCTTGCAATACGCGTTTGGCGAAAACGGCGGTCCTGGTGTCTCGGCTGGCCACGCCATGGGCGTCTCGGCGCTCTACGCATCTGGTCCGCTGGCAGTGCAAGGCGTGTATGAAACCCTCAAGGGCGCGGGCTCTGGCGCAGCCACCGCCAAGACAACTGCACTGGGTGCCAGCTACGACTTCAATTCGGTCAAGGTGCTGGCACAGTACATTGCCCAAAAGGATGGTTGGGTCAATGGCATCAAGGAAAACGGCTACGTGTTGAGCGTCGCGGTGCCGGTCGGCGCTGCTGGCACCATCAATGCGGGCATCGGCTCCGAGTCGCAGAAGGACGCCGCCACCGGTACGCGTCAGGTCAAGACGTCGTCTGCCAGCGTCGAATACCGTCACGATCTGAGCAAGCGCACCACGGTGTATGCCGGTTTCAACAATGTGAAGTTCGAAACCGAAACCACCCCTGTGCTGACCTCGCGCGATCGGCTTTACGGTGTGGGCGTGCGCCACAAGTTCTGAGCATCCGCAAGGGCCAACACCTGGCCGCAGGGGGCCAGGTGTTGGAATTGCCCGCAGCGATCAGTTGCGGGCTTTTTTTTGTCTGCGTCGGGCGACCGGTTCGCGCCGACTGCGAATCCGGCGATCAGCCGATCCGCCCACTCAGCTGCCGAGCCGCCGCCAGCACCTTGCCCACATGCCGATCATCGAACCGGTGTGCCGGCATGGTGAGCGTGAGAGAGGCCGCAATCGCACCGCTTGCATGGAACACCGGCGCCGAGATGCCGGCCACCTCGGCCAGGCGGTCGCCCACGGCCGTCATGAACCCGTCCGCGCGGATGCGCGCCAACACCCGCTTGTCGGCGGCCGTGGGTGGGCGGCTGTCGTCGCCTGCGCCATAGGCTGACAACACGCGCCCGCCAGTGCCTCGGTGCAGAGGCAGAACGTCGCCCGCGCGGATGTGGTCGCGCACCGGGTGGGGTGAGTCCACGCGGTAGAGGCACAGGCGCGTCTGGTTCGGCGCCTGGCCCTGCCGCACGTGATAGGCCGCGCTTTCGCCGGTGGCGGACATCAGCTGGCGCAGCACCGGCATGACCACGCGGTCCAGCGAAAACGAGGCCGCGTAGATGCCATGCAGCCGCGCCACCTCGCCACCCAGGGCATAACGCCCATCGTCCAGCCGCTGCAGCAGCTGCGCATGCTCCAGCGAGGAGAGCAGGCGCAGCGCGGTGCTCTTGTGCAGCTGTGTGCGCTCGGCCAGCTCGGCCAGCGACAACGAAGCATCGCCCGGGTGAAACGCACCCAGCAGCGAGAGTGCGCGGTCCACCGCAGCGGTGCCGCCGGCAGCGGCGTTGGCATCGGCCAGCGAAGGGGTCTGCGCTTTGCGAGGCATGGAAGGGCTTGGTTGACAGGACGCGGGTGATCTGCGATTCTTTTGTTAGAAAGAATATCGTTCTATCTTACAAAACGCAAGCAGCGCCACGTCTTTCATGCAAAACGACCCCGAAGTCCTGATCAGCGAAGTCGGCCCCCGCGACGGCCTGCAATCGGTGAAGGCCACGATGCCCACCGCCGACAAGTTGCGCTGGATCGACGCGCTGGTGGCCGCCGGCCTGCGCGAGATCGAGGTGGGGTCCTTCGTGCCTTCGAGGTTGCTGCCGCAGATGGCCGACGTGGACGACGTGGTGCGCCATGCGCTAGGCCATGCCGGCGTCACCGTGATGGCGCTGGTGCCCAACCGGCGCGGCGCCGAGGCCGCGCTGGCCGCCGGTGTGCACAAGATCACCTTGCCGGTGTCGGCCAGCGAGGCCCATTCGATGGCCAACGTGCGCAAAACGCGCGAGCAGATGGTCGGCGAGTTGCGCGAGGTGCACGCGCTGCGCCGCGACACGGCACCGGGGACGGCCATGGAGGTGGGCCTGTCCACTGCCTTCGGCTGCACGCTGCAGGGCGAGGTGGCCGAAGACGACGTGATCCGCCTCGCCGTGGCCTGCGCGGACGCGGGGGTGGACGAGGTGGGCCTGTCCGACACCACGGGCATGGCCAACCCGGCGCAGGTGCGTCGCCTGTTCAAGCGCTTGCGCGCCGAACTGGGCGAGCGCGCTGGAGCGGCCCACATGCACAACACGCGTGGCCTCGGGCTGGCCAACTGCCTGGCCGCGTTCGATGTGGGCGTGCGCACCTTCGACGCCTCGCTCGGCGGTCTGGGGGGGTGCCCCTACGCGCCGGGCGCTTCCGGCAATGTGGTCACCGAAGACCTCGTCTTCATGTTCGAGGCCATGGGTGTTCGCACCGGCATCGATCTCCCGACCCTCATCGCCGCGCGCGATCCCCTGCGGGCCGGCCTGCCCGGCGAGCCGGTGTACGGCATGATGCCCGAAGCCGGCCTGCCCAAGGGCTGGCGCGCCGCCTGAACCTTCTGCCTCCCCCTTCCATGCCAGACACCCCACACACCTCCCGTCCCTTGCCCTTGGCGGGCATCCGCGTCGTTGAATTCACCCACATGGTGATGGGCCCCACCTGCGGCATGGTGCTGGCCGACCTCGGGGCCGAGGTCATCAAGGTGGAGCCACCCGCGGGCGACAACACGCGCCGCCTGCTCGGCTCGGGCGCGGGCTTCTACCCCCTGTTCAACCGCAACAAGAAAAGCCTGGTGCTCGACTTGCAGTCGCCCGAGGGCCTGGAGGCCGTGCTCAAGCTCATCGCCACCGCCGACGTGGTCAGCGAAAACTTCAAGCCCGGCACCATGAAGAAGCTGGGGCTCGATTTCGTGAGCCTGAAGAAGCTCAACCCTCGCCTGGTCTTCGTCAGCCACAAAGGTTTCCTGCCCGGCCCTTACGACCACCGCACCGCGCTCGACGAGGTGGTGCAGATGATGGGCGGCCTGGCCTACATGACCGGCCGCCCCGGCGACCCCCTGCGCGCAGGGTCCTCGGTGAACGACATCATGGGCGGCCTGTTCGGCGCCATCGGCGTCATGGCCGCGCTCAGCGCCCGCGAGAAAACGGGCGAAGGCTGCGAGGTGCAAAGCGCGCTGTTCGAGAACAACGTCTTCCTCGTCGCGCAGCACATGATGCAGTTCGCCGTCACCGGAAAACCCGCCGCGCCCATGCCCGACCGCATCTCTTCCTGGGGCATCTACGACGTGTTCCAGGTCAAAGGCGGCGAGCAGATCTTCCTGGCCGTGGTCAGTGACACCCAATGGGCCATCTTCTGCGACGCCTTCGGCTACCAGGATCTCCAGGCCGACCCGCGCCTGCAGGGCAACAACAACCGCGTGCGCAACCGCGACTGGCTCATCCCCCTGCTGCGCGAGCGCCTCGCCTTGCAGAGCGCGGCCGACCTGGCCGCGCTGTTCGAGCGCCACGGCCTGCCATTCGCCCCCATCACCAAGCCCCACGAACTGCTGGACGATCCCCACCTTTGCGCCACCGGCGGGCTCGCGCCCATCACCCTGCCCGACGGCGAGCGCGCCGGCCAGACCGCGCAGACCGTGCTGCTGCCTCTCGCGCTCGACGGCGAGCGCCTGGGTGTGCGCCGCAGCCCGCCGACACTTGGCGAGCACAGCGCCGAGCTGTTGGCCGAGTTGGGCTACAGCGCCGAGGCCGCCGCCGAACTCAGCCGCAACGTCGTCAAAGCCGCCTGAAAAGTCATCAATCAACCACCGAGTGCCATTGATTCGTTCCTGTGGGTGGGGTAATCTGCCCGGGTGGACAAACTCAAGCAACTCGAAACTTTCGTGGCGGTCGCCACGCGCGGCAGCCTCACCGCTGCCGCCAAAGCCGAGGGCGTGGCCCCGGCCATCATCGGTCGCCGGCTCGACGCCCTGGAGGCCCGGCTCGGCGTGAAGCTCATGGTGCGCACCACCCGGCGCATCACCCTCACCCACGAAGGCAGCGCCTTTCTGGAAGACTGCCAGCGCCTGCTGGTGGACATGGCCAACGCCGAAGCCAGCGTGAGCGCTGGCGGCGTCAAGGCCAGCGGTCACCTGCGCATCACCGCGCCGGCCGGTTTTGGCCGCCGCCACGTGGCCCCGCTGGTGCCGCGCTTTCGCGAGCTGCACCCCGAAGTCACCATCTCCCTCAACCTGAGCGACCGCGTGGTCGACGTGGCGGGTGAAGGCTACGACTGCGCCGTGCGCGTCGGGGACCTGCCCGACTCGTCCCTGGTCAGCGTGCGGCTGGCCGACAACCGCCGCCTCTGCGTGGCCACGCCGCGCTATCTGCAGCAGCATGGCCGCCCGCTGGTGCCGACCGACCTGGCGCGCTTTGATTGCCTCACCCTCTCCAGCGACGCCTCGCAGACCCGGGGCTGGGCCTTCACCGTGCCGGCGCCCGGCGGCCTGGGTGAGGTGGAGATCGTGCACCTGAGGCCCAACGGCCCACTGGACTGCACCGACGGCCAGGTGTTGCGCGAATGGTGCCTGGCCGGCTATGGCATTGCCTGGCGCAGCACCTGGGAGGTGGAGGCCGACATCGCCGCCGGCCGGCTGGAGAGCGTGCTCGACGACTTTGCCGCGCCGCCCAACGGCATCTTCGTGCTGTTCCCGCAGCGCAAGCACCTGGCGCTGCGCGTGCGCCTCTGGATCGACTTCCTCAAGCACGAGTACGCTCGCCCCGAATTCTGGAAAACCTGAACCCTCGACGCACCATGACCACCCAAATCCTCGGCATCTCCGGCAGCCTGCGCCAGCCATCCTTCAACACCGCCCTGCTGCGCGCAGCGGTTCCGCTGGCGGGCGACGCGGTCCGGCTCGACGCGGCCACGCTGCACGGGATTCCCCTTTACGACGGCGACCTCGAACAGCGCGAAGGCACGCCAGCGGCCGTGCGCGAACTCAAGGAAAAGATTCTGGCCAGCGACGGCCTGCTGCTCGTCACGCCCGAATACAACAACGGCATTCCCGGCGTGTTCAAGAACGCCGTGGACTGGCTCTCGCGGCCCACGCCCGGCCTGCCCGATGTGTTCCGCGACCGGCCCGTGGCCGTCATGGGCGCTTCGCCCGGCGGCTTTGGCACCATCCTCTCGCAGGCCCACTGGCTGCCTGTGCTGCGCACCTTGGGCACCCACACCTGGCAGGGCGGGCGTCTGATGGTCTCGCGCGCCTCATCCGTGTTCGGCCCCGACGGCGCGCTGCTGGACGACAAGGTGCGCCAGCAGCTGGGTGAATTCGTCCAGGGCTTCGCGGCCTTCGTCGCGGCCACGAAGACACCCTGAGCGCGGCGCCGCCTCAGCCGGGGATGTCCGGCTCCACCAGGTGGGCCAGCTGAGCCAGGGATTCCTGCCAGCCCAGGTAACACATCTCCAGCGGAATCACATCAGGGATGCCCTCCTGCACCACGTGGAGTTCGGTGCCGCAGGACACCGCCTTGAGCTGCACATCCACCGTGATCAAGCCCGGCAGGTTCGGGTCGTCGAACCTGTCGGTGTAGCGCAGGCGCTCGTTCGGCACGAGCTCCAGGTACTCACCACCAAACGAATGCGCGTGGCCGGTCGAGAAATTGAGGAACGACATCTTGAACGTGCCGCCCACCTTCGCGTCGAGATGGTGCACCTTGCAAAGGAATCCATAGGGCGGTAGCCATCGGGCCAGCGCGTCGGCGTCGAGAAAGGCGCGGTAGACCTTTTCGGGCGGCGCCTTGAGGACGCGGTGGAGACGAACGGCGCGGGAAGACGAGGTGCTCATGGTCAGGGCCTTTCAGGTGGTGGATCATGTGGCAAGCGCGGGTCGTCGACAAGGGACGCCCAGCTGCTGACTCCACGACGCTCCGGCATGCGCCGTTTCGACATTGACCCACGTCGTCAGTCGTCATTCCAGGTGCTGTTGGCTCTCCTTCTGCGGGGCGGCTGCTCGATGGCCGTCTCCATCAAATGACAGTTCATGTCGCCCCACGGCAGATGCTCAGCGCAATCTCGAAGATGTGGTCGACCACTGCCCTGGCGATGACATGCAGCACGTTGCTGCCAAAGGGGTCTGTGCGACGGAGCATGTTCTCGGCGAGTGCTTCGAACGCCTCAGCGTTTCTCTCTCTTCGTGTTGATCAAGTGGGGATTCGGCTACTTGGGACAGGTGTGTTCGACATGAACACGCTTGGTCGTGGGAAGAGAGTCCCTTGGAGTTCAGGCGCCGCCCGGCACATCGACGCACGCGCGAGCACATCGCGCGCGACGGCGAAGGTGCTTAGCAAAGAGGCGGCCTGGCTCAGGCCGCTTTGGGCCGGCGCACCGCGCGCACCTTGCCACTCGGCCCACCGCCGCAATAGAACAGGTCGGCGCCATCGGATTCAAGGCCGCTCACGCCGATGCCGGGCGGCATGTCCAGCCTTTCGAGCACCTTGCCGCTCTGCGGGTCGATGCGGCGGAGGTCGCTTTCGTCGCCTTCCCAGGTGCCGTGCCACAGCTCGCCATCGACCCAGGTGACGCCGGTGACGAAGCGGTTGGATTCGATGGTGCGTCGGATCGCGCCCGTGGCCGGGTCGATCTGGTGGATCTTGCGGTCGCGGTACTGGCCCACCCACAGGCTGCCTTCGGCCCAGGTGAGGCCGGAGTCGGCGCCGCCGCCAGGCGCGGGGATGGACGCGAGCACCTTGCCGGTGAGCGGGTCGATCTTGTCGATGCGCGCTTCGGCGATCTGGTACAGGTGCTTGCCGTCGAAGGCGGTGCCTGCGTCGCCCGCGCGCTTCAGAGTGCGGGTGATGTCGCCGCTGGCAGGGTCGAAGGCGACGATGCCTTCGTCGGTGGCGGCCCACACACGCTGGCCGTCGTGGGTGACGCCATGCACGCGTTCGGAGCCGAGGAAGGGGCCATATTCGCGCACGACTTCGGCGGTGCGCGCGATGGTGGTGGTTGGGGTCATGGTGAATCTCCTTGGGGGCAGCACCGGGGGTCGGCGCTTGAGGGTCACTCTATTCAATCGGCAGCGAAGCAGGGAGTAACAAGATCGTCGCGAATCCGGCCAGCGGGGGCGCCAGCCAGCGCCGCGCGCGCGCCTGCCCGATGGCGCGCACGCGGCCTTCGGCCTCCAGTTCGGCCAGCGCCCGCTGCACGGTGCGCTGGCTCGCGCCCAGTGCGAGCGCAAGCGCGGAGGTGGACCAGGCCGCGCCATCGGCCAGCAGGGCCTGCAGCGAGGCCTGTTCGCCGTCGATCGGTGGTGCGA
>NZ_JAHCKK010000003.1 GCF_026125825.1 Hydrogenophaga sp.
CCAAGCCGCCTGCGCCCAGCCAATTCCGCTTCCGGCCAAGAGGGAGCGGGGCAATGAATCTTTGGAAGACACTGAAACTGGGGGGCGCGGCGCTGGCCGCCACCGTGGCGCTTGCGATCGCAGCGCCGGATTTGGCGCGCGCGCAGGACACCGTCACGGAGGCCGTTGTCGAAGCGGTCGAGGCGGTGACAGAGGCAGCGCCCGAAGCGGCGGAAGAAGCCGCCGCCGAATCCACCATTGATAGCGGCGACACCGCCTGGATGCTGACCTCCACCATGCTGGTCATCCTGATGACCATTCCGGGCCTGGCCCTGTTCTACGGTGGCCTGGCCCGCTCGAAGAACATGCTGTCGGTGCTGATGCATGTGTTCGTCATCTTCTCGCTGATCACCATCCTCTGGTGTGTCTACGGCTACAGCCTGACCTTCGTGGGTGAGGGCAAGTTCGTGGGCGGCTTCGACAAGGTCTTCCTCAAGGGCATCACGGCCGACACGCTCTCGGGCCTGCTGCCGACGATCCCCGAGTTCGTCTTCGTGGCCTTCCAGTCGACCTTCGCGGCCATCACCTGCGCGCTGATCGTGGGCTCGTTCGCCGAGCGCATCAAGTTCTCGGCCGTGCTGCTGTTCTCCGTGATCTGGTTCACCTTCAGCTACATCCCGATGGCCCACATGGTCTGGGGCGGTGGCCTGCTGGGCGCCGACGGCGCGCTGGACTTCGCAGGCGGCACCGTGGTGCACATCAACGCCGGTATCGCCGGTCTGGTGGGCGCCTATGTGGTCGGCAAGCGCATCGGCTACGGCAAGGAAGCGCTCACGCCGCACAGCCTGACGCTGACCATGGTCGGTGCCTCGCTGCTGTGGGTGGGCTGGTTTGGCTTCAACGCCGGCTCCGCAGGTGCGGCCAACGGCGTGGCCGGTCTGGCCTTCATCAACACCATCCTCGCCACCGGCGCGGCCACGCTGTCCTGGATCGCGGGTGAAGCGCTGCACAAGGGCAAGGGCTCCATGCTGGGTGCCGCCTCGGGTGCCGTCGCCGGTCTGGTGGCGGTCACGCCGGCCGCTGGCTTCATCGGCCCGATGGGCTCCATCGCCCTGGGCCTGATCGCTGGTCTGGTCTGCCTGTGGGGTGTGGGTGGGCTCAAGAAGATGCTGGGTGCCGACGACGCGTTCGATGTGTTCGGCGTGCACGGTGTCGGCGGCATCGTCGGTGCCATCCTGACCGCGGTCTTCGCTGCGTCCAGCCTGGGCGGCGTCAAGGCCGACGACTACGCCATCGGCGCACAGCTGTGGGTGCAGGTCAAGAGCGTGCTCGTGACCGTCGTCTGGTCGGGCGTGGTCTCGTTCGTGGCCTACAAGATCGTGGACATGATGGTCGGCCTGCGCGTCAGCGAAGAAGCCGAACGCGAAGGCCTGGACATCACCTCGCACGGCGAGACGGCCTACAACCGCTGAGTTCTCCTGGGATCGGCCTTCCCCCCGGGGGAGGTCCAGCCCGCGAGCCGAAAGGCCCGCGGGCTTTTTTCATGGCTCGGCCTCTGCCGCGATCCCCCTCGGGTGGGGGGCCCCTGCCGCGCCTATGATGTGCGCCGGACACACACCATCCAGGAGGAGCCCATGTCCCGTGCAACGTCCCGCTTTGCTGCTGCCGCTCTGTTCGCCATGGTCTGCCTGAGCAGCCTGCCGGTGCAGGCCGCCAGCGACGGCCAGCGCAAGCCCCCGTCCAAGGTCACGTTCCACCGGGCCCCTTCGGAAGAGGCGCCCGCTGCGCGCGAGAAGCGCCTCCAGCGCGAGTGCAAAGGCCGCGCCAACGCCGGCATGTGCATGGGCTACACCCGGTAGGCCCTGCCGGGATTGCATCGCCGCGTGCAGAAAATTCAAAGCCGGCGCAGGGCGGCGCGACTACCATCGTCGCCATGTCCTTCCCGTCCCACGAGATCCCCGGTGAACTGATCGACCGGGTCCGAGCCGCCGCGGCCGCGCGCTCCCCTTTGCACCTGGCCGGTGGCCACACCAAGGCCTTCTATGGCGAGGCGGTCGCGGGTGAGGTCCTGTCCACCACCGGCTGGTCGGGCATCGTCAGCTACGAGCCGACCGAGCTCGTGGTCACCGTGCGGGCAGGCACGCCGCTGGCCGAGCTGGAGGCGGTGCTGGCCGAACGCGGCCAGTGCTTCCCCTTCGAGCCGCCGCACTTCGGCCCTGGTGGCACCGTGGGGGGCATGGTCGCCGCGGGCCTGGCCGGCCCGGCGCGCGCCAGCGCCGGCGCGGTGCGCGACTTCGTGCTCGGCGCACGCTTCATCAATGGGCGCGGCGAACTGCTCACCTTTGGCGGGCAGGTCATGAAGAACGTGGCCGGTTACGACGTGAGCCGCGTGCTCGCGGGCTCCCTGGGCACGCTGGGCGTGATCACCGAGGTCAGCCTCAAGGTGCTGCCGGTGGCACCGGCCGAGGCCACGCTGGCGTTCGCGCTGGGCCAGCACGACGCGCTGGAACAGCTGCACCGCTGGGGCGGCCAGCCGCTGCCGCTCAACGCCAGCCGCTGGGCGGCAGACCGCCTGACCGTGCGCCTGCGCGGCGCGGTCGCGGCGGTGGAGGCCGCCTGCGAGCGAATGGCGCGCGAGGCGGGTGGCACCCGCCTGGAGCCGGCGCAGGCCGGCCGCGATTGGGCCGACGCCCGCGACCACCGACTGCCCTTCTTCCAGGCGCCAGCCGCCGGGCTGGGGCTGTGGCGCCTGTCGGTGCCGCAGACGGCACCGGTGCTGGACCTGCCCTGGGCCCCGCTCATCGAATGGCAGGGCGCGCAGCGCTGGCTGTGGGCGCCCGCCGGGGCGGCCGGCCAGATCCGCGCGGCCACAGCCGCCGTGAATGGCCATGCCACGCTGTTCCGTGCCGGGGCCGATGGCGCACCCGGCGTGCCGCGCTTTGACCGGCCGGATGCGGCCATCCAGACCATCACCCAACGCCTGCGCGCCGAGTTCGACCCGGCGGGCATCTTCACGCCGGGCCGCATGGGCTGACCGGAACCGACCATGCAAACCCAGCTCTCTCCCGAATACCAGCAGCGCGCCGATGGCCGCGCGGCCGAAGCCATCCTGCGCAAGTGTGTGCACTGCGGCTTCTGCACCGCCACCTGCCCCACTTACCAACTGCTCGGCGACGAACTCGATGGCCCACGCGGGCGCATCTACCTCATGAAGCAGGTGCTCGAAGGCGCCGAGCCCACGCGCAAGACCCAGTTGCACCTGGACCGCTGCCTCACCTGCCGCAATTGCGAAAGCACCTGTCCCAGTGGCGTGGACTACGGCCACCTGGTCGACATCGGCCGCCAGATCGTGGATGAGAAGGTGCCGCGCCCGATGGGTGAACGGGCCGTGCGCTGGCTGCTCAAGGAAGGCCTGACCTCGCCGCTGTTCGCGCCGGCCATGAAGCTCGGGCAGGCGGTGCGCCCGCTGCTGCCCGGCGTGCTCAAGGACAAGGTGCCCGCGCCGCGCGCGCAGGGCGTCTTGCCCACGCGCACGCACGCGCGCCGGGTGCTGTTGCTCGCGGGCTGCGTGCAGCCGGCGATGATGCCAAGCATCCACGCCGCCACGGTGCGCGTGCTCGACGCCGCTGGCATCCAGGGTGTGCTCGCGCCCGAAGCCGGTTGCTGTGGCGCGGTGAAATTTCACCTCAATGACCAGGACGGCGGGCGTGCCCAGATGCGCGCCAACATCGACGCCTGGTGGCCCTTCATCGAAAGCGGCGTCGAGGCCATCGTGATGAACGCCTCGGGCTGCGGCGTCACGGTGAAGGAATACGGGCACCTGCTGCAGGACGACCCCGCCTATGCCGCCAGGGCCGCGCGGGTGAGCGAGCTCACGCGCGACCTGAGCGAGTTGCTGCCCGCGCTGGTGCCCGTGTTGCGGCCCTTGTTGAAACGTGCGCCCGACGCGGCGCGCGTGGTGGCCTTTCACCCGCCGTGCACGTTGCAGCACGGCCAGCAGCTCAAGGGTGGGGTGGAGCAGCACCTGGGTGCGCTGGGCTTCACCGTGCTGGTGGCGCAGAACGAGGCCCACCTGTGTTGCGGGTCTGCGGGCACCTACTCGGTGCTCCAGCCCGAGATCGCTCACACCCTGCGCGACCGCAAGCTCGGCCACCTGGGCGAGCTGCAACCAGCGGTGATCGCCAGCGCCAACATTGGCTGCATCACCCACCTGCAGAGCGGGACGGCCACGCCGGTGCGGCACTGGGTCGAGGTGCTCGACGAAAGTCTGGCTTGACCCTCCGCGCCGGCTTCGCCGGCGCCCCCAGGGGAGTCAGCTCAACGCCGCCTCGATGTCCTTCGAAAGCTTCTCCGGCGCATCTTGCGGCGCGTAGCGCTTGAGCACCTTGCCGTCCTTGCCCACGAGGAACTTCGTGAAATTCCATTTGATGGCCTTGCTGCCCAGAAGGCCCGGCGCCTCGGCGGTGAGCCACTGGTACAGCGGGTGCGCGTTCGCGCCGTTGACGTCGATCTTGCTCATCATGGGAAAGCTCACGCCGTAGTTGAGCTGGCAGAAACTGGCGATCTCGTCGTTGCTGCCCGGGTCCTGAGCGCCGAACTGGTTGCTCGGGAAACCCAGCACCACCAGACCCCGCGACCCGTAGGTCTGGTGCAGCTTCTCCAGCCCGCCGAACTGCGGCGTGAAGCCGCAGGCGCTCGCGGTGTTGACGATCAGCAGGGGCTTGCCCTCGAACTGCCGCAAAGGCACGGGCTTGCCGTCGATGGACTGGGCTTCGAAGTCGTAGATGCTGCTCATGCGGGGGCTCCTGGAACGGGGTGGATGCAGTGTGACGGATTGTGCGCCGGGGCGAAGATGTACGACGAAAGGTGCATTTGCCGGCGCTGGCGTAACGCTTCCCTCTTCCAGCCCCCTGGGCGCGCGGGCATACTGGCCCGCAACATCCGATAACAAAGCTGGGGCTGGAGATGGTGGCTGCATACACGGTGGCGCTGGTGGGTTTCTCGCAGGCCGAGTCGTCCACATTTGAATCGTTCTTCCGTCTGGCGTCGCGCCGCCCTCCGGGCTACCTCGTGCAGGACGAGGTCATGGACGCGCAGATCCTCATCGTCAACGCCGACAACGTGCAGGCCGTGCAGTTGGTGCGCGACGCCGAACTGCCCGGCCGTGTGATGCTGGTGGGCAGCGCCGACGGCGGCACCGGCTGGCCTTTGCAGCGCAAGCCCGTCAAGCTCGTTGCCATGCTCGCCGCGCTAGACGAAATCGTGGGCGCGACCCGTCCTGCGCCGGTGCGCCGCCGCGCAAGCGGTGCGGCCCAAGGCGCCGGGTCCTTCCCGCCGTCCCAGTTGCAGGGCCTGGACGCGAGCATGAAGCTGGCCAGCGGGCGTGCGATGCCCATCGAGCACCCGCCTCAGGTGTCGCCCGGCGCGGGCGCCGACCGGGGCTTTGCCCTCACCCAGCCGTATGGCGCCTTGTTGCCGCTGCCCGCCGTGGCGCCGGCCGCGCGCGCCGGCCGGCGCCGCTCGCCCGACACCGAGTTCCCGCCCACGCGGCCGCTGTTGCGCGGCGAGGCCGTGGCTTCTGCGCGCGGCAGCACCGCGCCAGCGCCCACGGCACGCCCTGGCGTGATGCGCATGACCGACTTCGGCAGCCTCGAAGACCTGCCCTCGCCGGCTGCGCCGCGCACCCGATCACCCAGGTCGCGCCTGAGTGCCGACAAGACGCCCGTGCCGGAGGTGCCGCGCGGCGACATGCTGCTGGTCGCCGAAAGCCTGGTGGAAGGGCGCATCCTGCTCAAGCGCTTCAAGAAGTACGGCTTGAGCGTGGACTGGTCGCGCGAGGGCGCGCAGGCCCTGGTGATGCTCAAGGCCCATGCCTACCGCGTGGTGGCGATCGACCGCCTCAAGGGCGAGCCCGACGCCAACCACATCTGCCGCGCGGCCAAGCAGGCCAAGGGCCCCAAGGGCGCGCCCGTGGTCATCATGTTCGCACCCACCGCCGGCAGCATGGACCGCATGAAGGCCGGGCTGGCCGGCAGCGACGCCTACCTCTCGCGCTCGGTGGGCGAGGCCGAGCTCTACAAGGTGCTGGCGCAGCACCGCCTGGTCAGCCTCAACGGCTTCGCGCCGACGAACATCGGCTTCTGACGCGGGCCCGGCGCGCCGGGCGATCAGCCGTGCAAGTCGTCGCGGCGCGCGATTTCGAGCAGGCGCTCCAGCTCGTGCGGATGGCGCTTCTGGTTGTCGCGGTGCCACAGCGCGATCAATGCCATGCAGCCGGCCACCAGCACGCCAAAGGCCGTGATGGCCGCGAACGCCGACCAGCCCATGCCGGTGGAGAAGCTGTAGAGCGCGCCCAGGCTCAGGATGCAGGCCTGTTCGTTGAAGTTCTGCACCGCGATCGAGCGGCCCGCCCCCATCAGGTTGTGGCCCCGGTGCTGCAGCAACGCGTTCATCGGCACCACCAGGAAGCCGCCCAGGCCGCCCAGCAGCACCAGGAAGGGCGCGGCCAGCCAGACGTTGTCGATGAAATTCATCAGGATCACCAGCAGCCCCATCGCGATGCCCAGTGGCATCACGCGGGTGGCCTGGTCCAGCCGCATGCGCATCGAGGCGATCACGGCGCCCACCGCCGTGCCGATCGCCACCACGCCCACCAGCGAGGAGGCCTGGGTCGTGCCATAGCCCAGCGCGGCGCCGGCCCAGGCCAGCACGATGTAGCGCAGGTTGCCCGAGACACCCCAGAACAGCGTGGTGGTGGCCAGCGAGATCTGGCCGAGCCGGTCGCGCCACAGCCGGCTGTTGCAGCGCCAGAAATCGGGCAGCAGGGCCAGCGGGTTCTTCGGCATGGGCCGCGGCGTCACGCCGGTGAGCGGGATGCGGGTGTTGAACCAGGCCGCCAGCGCGTACACCACCACCAGCGCGGCGATGGCCGCCTCGGCCGCGTGGTGGATGCCAGGCAGGTCGACGGCCAGCAGCCGGGCCGAGATCCAGGGGCTCACCAGCTGGCCGCCGAGCAGCACGCCCAGGATGATGGAGGCGATCGTGAGGCCTTCGATCCAGCCATTGGCCTTCACCAGTTGCGAAGGCGGCAGCAGTTCGGTGAGGATGCCGTACTTGGCCGGCGAGTAGGCCGCCGCGCCCAGGCCCACCAGCGTGTAGGCCAGCAAGGGATGCACACCCGCGAGCATGAGCAGGCAGCCGGCCACCTTGATGGCGTTGCTGATGAACATGACCTGGCCCTTGGGCCTGGCGTCCGCGAAAGCCCCGACGAAGGGTGCGAGCACCACGTAGAACAGGGCGAAGAGAGGCACCAGGGCGGCGCTCTGCCATTCAGGTGCGCCGCGTGTGCGCAGCAGTTCGATCGCAGCCACGAACAGCGCATTGTCCGCCAGCGAACTGAAGAACTGCGCCGTCATGATGGTGTAGAAGCCGCGCTTCATGGAGATGATTTTGTGTGCCGGGATGCTTCAGCCAGGGGGAGCTGAGCCGATGGGCCGGCCTTTTTTATGCGACAGTTGACGGGTCTCCAGACGATGCCGGGTTATAGCACGCCACCCTGAAAATACCGGGGCGGGTTCCACCGGGTTTTCACCCCGGCAGTCCAACCCGCGACTTCCCGCACGCCGCCGCCCCTCGACGAAGACAGCCACCCGCCATGCCCCGTCCCATTCTTGCCACCGTCCATCCTGACGCCCTGCAGCACAACCTGGCGCGCGCGCACCATTTCGCGCCCGATGCGCGCGTGTGGGCCGTGGTCAAGGCCAATGCCTACGGGCACGGCATCGAGCGGTGCTTCGACGCGCTGCGCAGCGCCGACGGCTTTGCGCTGCTTGACCTGGCCGAGGCCGAGCGCCTGCGCGCGCTGGACTGGCGCGGCCCCATCCACCTGCTCGAAGGCGTGTTCGAGCCGCGCGACCTGGAGCTGTGCTCCCGCCTGCACCTGTGGCACACGGTGCACTGCACCGAGCAGATCGACTGGCTGGCCGCGCACAAGACGCAGGTACCGCACCGCGTGTTTCTCAAGCTCAACAGCGGCATGAACCGCCTGGGCTTCACGCCAGCGGCCTTCCGCAGCGCCTGGGCGCGGCTCAACGCGCTGCCGCAGGTGGACGAGATCTCGCTCATGACGCACTTCAGCGACGCCGATGGCGCGCGCGGCATCGCGCACCAGGTGGCCGCCTTCGAGGCCGCCACGGCCGACCTGCCGGGCGAGCGCACGCTGTGCAACAGCGCCGCCATCCTGCGCCACGCCAAGCTGGCGCTGCGCGGCGCGCAAAGCCTCTCGGCCGATTGGGTGCGCGAGGGCATTGCGCTGTATGGCAGTGCGCCCGACTTCCCCGAGAAGCGGGTGAGCGACTGGGACCTGCTGCCGGCCATGACGCTGTCCAGCCGGGTGATCGGCACGCAGACGCTGCAGGCGGGCGATACCGTGGGCTACGGCTCCACCTTCACCGCCGAGGGGCCGATGCGCATCGGGGTGGTGGCTTGTGGCTATGCCGATGGCTATCCGCGCCACGCGCCCACGGGCACGCCCGCGCTGGTGGACGGGGTTCGCACGCGGCTGATCGGGCGGGTGAGCATGGACATGCTCACCGTCGACCTTTCTTCCCTTCCCTCTGCAGGCATCGGGTCAGAGGTGGTCTTGTGGGGACGGGCTTCATCCTCCGCCGAGGTGTTGCCGATCGATGAGGTGGCGTCTGCCGCCGGAACCATCAGCTATGAGTTGATGTGCGCGGTGGCGCCTCGCGTGCCCTTCGCGTCTTCCTGAGGTGACGTTTTTTCCTTCGTGGCGAGCCGAAGTCCGGGGCTCTCCGGGCTTTCCTTTTAACGTCCTGGCGAGCAGTGCGCGAACCCGTAGCGTTCGCAGAACGGGCTGCCGAGGATGGGCAGCCAGGTCGGGATGTCGTGGAATTCGCGGGCGACTTCGGCCAGCACGGTGTCGTGGAAGCGCTGGTACTTGAAGCCCTGGCCATCGACTGCGTAGAAGGCCACGCCGTCGACCTCGAAGCGCTTGGCGCTCACGCGTTCAAAGAAGGGCTCAAATTCTTCCAGCCTGGGTTCGTCGTAGAGGAACACGCGGATGGGCTGGCCGTCGTAGCGGCGGAAGTCGATGATCTGGTCGTCCTGCCGCGCATGGTGTTTGCCCACGCCGAAGACGGGCACGTACTGCTTGTGGTGGAAGGCCAGCATGGCCGCCGGGTTGTAGGTGCGGCCCATGAGGGTGGCGCCTGCGGGCAGGTCCTTTTCGAGCGCGGCGACCACGGCCGCCGTTTCGCGCAGGAAGACCGCGCGGTCGTGGATCTTGAAGGGCTGCCACCAGGACAGCGGTGCCCAGGCGATGGCGGCCACCACCAGGAGGTGGGGCACCGAAAGCGCGATGGTCCAGTTCAGGCAACGGCGCAGGGCACGCGCGTCCAGCCGCAGGCCGGCCCAGACCACGAACAGGGGCACGAAGCCCAGCACCCAGTGCAGGCCGATGGTGCGGCGCAGGCTCAGCAGCGCGAACAGAATCAACGGGAAGAGCCACAGCACGGCCAGGGTGCGGCTCGTGCGCGGCGAGACGCCGCCGGCCGTTTGCGAAGCCAGCGAGCGCCACAGCAGCCAGGGCGTGAGCAGGTACAGCGCCATCGCGAGGTAGACGCCGAAGGTCTCGAACGACCAGCTGGTGCCTTCATTGCGGTTGAACACGTTGAACATCACGTTGCTCCAGCCGTGCGTGGCGTTGAAGGCGATGTTCAACGCGATCGATGGCAAGGCGAGCACGAAGATGAGGAACGGGGCCCACCAGCGTTCGCGCCGCCAGCCGAAGCAGTGCGCCGCGTAGGCGAAGCCCAGCAGCGCGGCGAAGTATTTGGAGAGGAAGGCCAGGCCCAGGAAGGCGCCGGCCAGTGCGTACCAGGGCAGGCTGCTTTGGCGCTGCGCGCTGGTGTCGGCGCGCAGGTAGCACCAGGCCGAGAGCACCATGAAGAAGATCAGCGGCGTGTCGGTGGTCACCAGCACGAACATCCACGACCAGGGCATGGCCAGGTAGACCGCGCCGGCCAGCCAGGCGCTGGCCTCGCGGTCTTCGGGCAGGAAGCGGCGCAGCAGGTCCACCACACCGAGCGCGATCAAGCTGGTGAGCAGCAGCGTGAAGCTGCGCAGCGCCAGCGGGTGGTCGCTGACCTGGCGCAGCGCCGCGATCAGCCAGCCCACCATGGGCGGGTGGTCCGAGTAGCCCCAGGATGGGAACACGCCCCACTGATAGAAGAAAGCCTCGTCGCCGGTGATGGGGAAGCTGGCGGCGATGACGAGCTTGAGCAGGAGGGTCGCGGCGAATGCGGCCCAGAAAACCTGGCGCGAGGCGTGGGCGGAAAGTGGGGAAGCGTGCATGGGTGCAGGGTCAGGCGTCCAGGGCCAGCAGCGAGACGCCCACCACGATCAGCGTGCAGCCGGCCACGCGCAACCACGAAAAGGGCTCGCCCAGCCAGAGCACGCCCAGCGCGAGCGTGACCACGAAGCCCAGGCTCACCAGCGGGTAGGCCACGCTCACGTCCAGCCGCGAGAGCACCCACAGCCAGAGCACGGCGCTGGCGCCATAGAGCATCAGGCCGACCCACACGAGCGGGCTGCTCAGCGCCTGCATGTAGGTGCTGCCGACGTCCGCGGCGGCGCTGGGCGCGCCCATGCCGCGCTTCATGGCGATTTGTGCGGCCGAAGACAGCAACACGCAGAACAGGGCCAGGCCCAGGGCGATGGATTTCATGGGAAGGGTGTCCTGGGTTCAGAAACCGACGGTGGCCACGAAGCCGATGCCGCCCATCACGAGCAGCGTGACCCAGCTGAACGGGTCTTTGAGCGCGAACTGCAGCGGGTCTTCGCCGTGCAGCTCGCGCCGCCCGGTCTTGAGCCAGATGCGCATGATCCACAGCAGCAGCACCGGCGCGGCGGCCCACAGCCAGTCGGCGTGGGCGTAGAGCTTCTGGCTGTTCTGGCTGTCGATGTACAGCGTGAGCACCAGCACCGCCATGAAGCCGCTGGACATGCCCATGGCGCGCAGCGAGGCCAGGTCGCGCGGCTGGTAGCCCCGGCCGGGCGCCAGCGTGCTGCGGTCGTCCACCAGCTCTTCGAGTTCGGCGCAGCGCTTGACCAGCGCCAGGCTCAGGAACAGGAAGATCGAGATCGCCAGCAGCCAGTTGGACAGGTCCACCCCGCTGGCCACCGCGCCTGCGCCGATGCGCAGCGTGTACAGGCCCGAGAGCACCAGCACGTCGATCAGCGCCAGCCGCTTGAGGTACATCGAGTACGCCAGCGTGGTCACGGTGTAGGCCAGCAGCATCACGGCAAAGCCGGTCGAGACCCCGAAAGCCAGCACGAAAGCCAGCACCAGCATGGCCGCCCCCAGCCCCACGGCCGTGGTGATGCCAATGGCCCCCGAGGCCAGGGGACGGTTGCGCTTGATGCGGTGGGCGCGGTCGTTGGGCAGGTCCAGCAGGTCGTTGACCAGGTAGGTGGCGGAGGCGCACAGACCGAAAGCCACGAAGGCGAGCAGGACGGCGCCCCAGAGCGCCGGGTCCAGCGAGTGCGCGGCCAGCAGCGGCACGAACAGCAGGCCGTTCTTGGACCATTGCTTGAGCCGGATCGCGCGCAGCACGGTCTTGAGGCTCAGCGGCTCGCGCTCGAACACGCGGGCCTGCGGGTGCGTGCGCTGCAGCGTACTCACCACGCCGCTGGGGGCGTTCACCGCCACCGCCTCGGCGCTGCCGGCCCACACCTCGAGGTCGTCGCGGCTGTTGCCGGCATAGGCCCAGGTGGCGTGCCCCTGGGCGCGGGCGTGGGCGTCGATGGCCGCGCGCTTGTTGCCGCGGCTGAGGTTGATGCCATCGGCCTGCGCGTTGGTGCCCAGGCTGTCGTGGAAGACGGCCAGGTGCGAGGCCACGTCCTGCACGATGCGCGCATCCGCCGCGCTGGCGAGCACCAGGGGCCGGCCGCGCGCGTGTTCGTCACGCAGGTACTGCACAAAGGGCTCGTTGTAGGGCAGGCGCGCGGGGTCGGGCCTCACTGCGCTGGCCAGCCGCTGCTTGAAGCCGGCCTTGCCCAGCGGCAGCCAGCTCAGCATCCGCAGCAGGTTCAGCGGGTTGGCGCGCACGAACAGCATGGCCGATTCGTGCAGGGTGTCGCTGCGCGTGAGCGTGCCGTCCAGGTCCACATAGAGCGGGCGGGCGTCGGTCGGCGCGGGGGTCGTATTGGGCGTCAAGGTGTGCGTCCAGGGAAGTGTGGGCCGATTTTAGGGGTCGGTCCTCACTTCCCTTGTGACGCGCCGGCCCGTTTATCCCTGGTCCGTGCATTGCGCAACGCTGGTGTGGTTTTGGCGCGCCGCGCCCCCCGGGGCTTTCAGCCCCTGGCGGGCCGGGGCGGCAGTTTCAGGCGGCCAGCGAGCCAGTGCAGCCCGAGCGCCGGCACCAGCAGGCACAGCAGGCCCAGCGCCCAGGCGGTCCACACCAGGGGCGTGACCCAGGCCATCAGGCCGTCGCCGGAGGGCAGCACCTGCCCGAGCCACTGCACCAGGCTCAGCCACGCGCCCTGCATGGCCGTGATCCAGGCCGGGTCGATCCACAGGGCCAGCCAGGCCGGCACCGGCCATTGGCCTGCGGCGGTGGCCACGTCGGTCGCCTGGCCCGAACTCGCCAGCGTGAGCAGCCATTCGGTGATCTGCACCGAGGCCGCGGCCAGGCCGGTCCAGCACAGGGCGAGCAGGGCGAACACCCCCCAGATGAGTGGCTTCATGACAGGGCCCCCACCGACCAGCTGGGCCGGCGCGCCGCCGGCCGTTCGCGCCAGGCGCGGGTGAAAGCGTCCAGCAGGGCCGCCTCGCCATCGGCCTCGTGGCCGTCGGCCTGCACGATGGCCAGGCACAGGTCCAACACCAGCGTGCGCAGGGCGGGGTCGCGCACCTCGTCGAGCAGTTGCTGGCGCAGGGCCTCGTCCATGTCGGCCGAGCCGCTCCAGCGGCCGTGGGCGGCGACCAGCAGGTCCTCGCAGAAATGGTCCAGCACGGTCTTGAGGGATTCGGCGCTCAGGCCGAGCCGGCGCGAGGCCTGGATCCGGTCGAGCGCGCGGATTTCGGTCAACGAGTAGTTGCCGTCGGCCACCAGGGCCATGGCCAGCAGGCGCGCGGCCGCCTGCGGGCTGTTGGTGGGATAGGTGCGCATGGGTGGTGAATTCCTTGGAAGGAGAAAGCCTCGAAGGTATGCGGTCTGGAACTTCGTAAAAAGCAGCAAATCAGAGAACCAATATCCTAAAAATACGAAGCATGGACGCCGAACTCAACTACAAGCACCTGTACTACTTCTGGGTCACGGCCAAGGAGGGCGGCATGTCGCATGCGGCGGCCCGCCTGGGCATGGCGGTGCAGACCGTGAGCGCGCAGGTGCGCCTGCTGGAGCAGTCGCTCGGCCATGCGCTGTTCAAGCCGGCCGGGCGCGGCCTGGCGCTGACCGAAGCGGGGCAGACGGCACTGGCGCTGGCCGAACAGATCTTCGCGCTGGGCGAACAGCTGCGCGGCGCGGTGAGCGACGCCGCCAGCCAGCAGCGGGTGCGCCTGGTGGTCGGCATTTCCGACGGCCTGCCCAAACTGGCGGTGCGCGAGCTGCTGTCGCCGGTTCTGACCGAAGCGAACCTGCGCCTGCTCTGCCACGAGGACAGCTTCGACGATCTGCTGGCGGCCCTGGCGCTGCACCGGCTGGACGTGGTGCTGTCGGACCGGCCCGCGCCGGCCAACCCCAACCTCAAGCTCTACAGCCACGCGCTGGGTGCCTCGCCGCTGGGCTGGTATGCGCCTGCGGCCCTGCTGGACCAGGCGCAGAGCGGCTTTCCGCGCGGTCTGGCGCAGGTGCCAGTGCTGCTGCCCACGGCGCAGTCGTCGGTGCGCCTGCGCATCGACCAGTGGTTCGAGCGCCATCGCGTGCAGCCGCGCGTGGTGGGCGAGTTTGAAGACAGCGCGTTGCTGGCCACCTTCGGTGCCTCGGGCATGGGCGTGCTGCCGGCCGCCGAGCGCATGCGCGAGCAGCTCGCGCAGGCCTATGGCCTGGCCTGGGTCGCGCCCTGCGACGGGGTGCAGGAGCACTTCTATGCGATCGGCACCGCGCGCAAGGTGCAGCACCCGCTGGTGCAGCGGCTGCTCAACGCGGCGGCGGTCTGAGCCGCCAGCGGTCGCGGCCGATCAGCAGGCCGCTTCAGCGCGCGGCCGGGGCGGTGTTGGCGGGGCAGACAAAGACGCAGCCCGGCGGCGTGCGCCCGACGAAGCGGCCGTCGGGACACTGCAGCACGTCCTGCGTGCACACGATGGGTGAGCGCTCGCTCGCAGGGGGCGCGGGCGTCGTCGGGGCACAGGCGGCCAGCCAGGGCAGCAGCGCGGCGGCGAAGAGCGCGGGTGTGTTCATGGGGTGCCTCTTCATGGGGGCGCGCGGCCGGTGTCAGCGGCAGGCGAGGGCGGGTCGATGGGGGGCGGCACGGCGGGGTCGGCCGTCTCGCTGCCGAAGGTGGCTGCGCGCGCGCGCACCCGGGTCGCGGTCTGTATGCCCCATACCGCGACGAACATGGCCGCGATCACCGGGCCGATCACGAACCCGTTGATGCCCATGACCGCGATGCCGCCCACCGTGCTGATCAGCACCAGGTAGTCGGGCATGCCGGTGTCCTTGCCGACCAGCAGCGGGCGCAGCACGTTGTCGACCAGGCCGATCACGAGGACGCCGTACAGCGCCAGGGCCGCAGCCTGCCAGACCTCGCCCGTGGCGAACAGCCAGATCGCCACCGGGCCCCAGACCAGGCCCGCGCCCACCGCGGGCAGCAGCGAGAGCACCGCCATCAGCACCGCCCACAGCAGCGCGGCGTTCACGCCCAGCACCCAGAACGCCAGGCCGCCCAGCGCGCCCTGCACCAGCGCCACCACGAGGTTGCCCTTCACCGTGGCGCGCAGCACCGTGCCGAACTGCTCCAGCAACTCCTGCTTGTCGTCGGGCGGCAAGGGAATCGCCATGCGGATCGAGCGCACGATGGAGCCCCCGTCGCGCACCAGGAAGAACGCCAGGTAGAGCGCGATGAACAGCCCGACCACCAGGCCCAGCATGTCCTGCCCCAGGTTGAAGGTCTGTGTGGCGATGAACTGGCTGCCCTGGGTGAGCGCCTGCGTGAGCTTGCGCTGGATCAGGTCGAAATTGCCCATGCCGAAGCGCGCGAGCAGGTCGGTGAGCCAGTCGGGCAGGGCATTGAACAAGCCGCGCAGCCACAGCGCGGGCTTGATCTCGCCCGACTCGATGCGCGCGTAAAGCTGGCTGGCTTCGCGTGTCAGCGAGGCAGCCACCAGCACCGTGGGCAGCACCACGATCACCACGGCGGCCAGCATGGTGGTCAATGCCGCGAGGTTGCGCCGCTGGCCCATGCGGGGCAGCAGCCAGCGGTTCAGCGGAGCGAAGAGCAGCGCGATGATCGCGCCCCAGAGGACCGTGCCGTAGAACGGCAGCAGGATCCAGATGAAAGCCACCGTCACGGCCCCCAGCAGCACGCGCAGCATGAGCGAGCCGGAGACCGGCGACATGGAGGGCGGGCTGGGGCGGGGGGGCTCTGGCGTCGGAGCCGGTGGCGCTTCGTGGGCAGGTGGCATGGGCACTGGGAGAAAAAAGGGTGCTCAAAGTATGGGGCCGATTGCGCCGCCCTTGGAAAGCTGTTTAAATGCCATCCATGTGGAATCCATATGGATGGTGAAATGACCCCTCGAACCCTTGAACCCAAGCCCCGCGTCGGGGATTCCGAGAAGATGACCGTGAACCTGGGTGTGGTCGATCTCGGCCAGGTGGACCTGCTGGTGCAGGAGGGCTTTTATTCCAACCGGTCCGACCTCGTCCGCACGGCGGTGCGCAACCTGCTGGCCCAGCACGGCGACACCTTGCGGCAGACGGTCGCGCGCCGCACCCTCACCCTGGGCCTGCAGCACCTGCGCCGGGCCGATCTCGAGCGCGCCGTGGCCGCCGGCGAGCGCCTGCGCGTGCAGGTCGTGGGTCTGGCGCGCATCGACGACGACGTCACCCCCGAACTCGCGCGCGATGCGATCGAGTCTGTTTCGGTGCTCGGTGCCTTTCACGCCAGCGCAGCGGTACGCCGCGCCTTGGCCGACCGCACGGTCTGAGCCCTTTTTTCTTTTGTCTTCTTCCATTCCGAAAGCGCCCATGAACGCCCCTCCCACGATTCCGTTGAGCGTGCAGCGCACCATCGAGCAGGCCCTGGCCCGCGCCGGGCTGGGCGCCGGCCCGGGCCCGCTGCTGGGCGTCACCGACACCAGCCGCCCGGCGCGGGCCAGCGCCGGCCTGGCTGGCGCGTTCGCCCCGCAGCAGCCGGCCGCGCCGGCACGGGCCGCAGGCCATGAGGCGGTCATCGACGTCGTCGCGCGCGAGTCCGGCGAACAAGGCCGCGCGCCCGAACCGGGTGTGGCGCGGGGCGAGGGCCGGTTCCTGCGCCGCAGCTTCAGCCATGCCGTTGGATCGCGCGACTACAAGCTCTACGTGCCTGCCGGGCGCGCCGGCGCAGGCCAGGCCGCGCCCCTGCCGCTGGTGGTGATGCTGCACGGCTGCACGCAGTCGGCGGACGATTTCGCCGCCGGCACGCAGATGAACCGCCTGGCCGACGCCCACGGTTGCCTGGTGGTCTACCCCGAGCAGCCGGCGGGCGCCAATCCCTCGCGCTGCTGGAACTGGTTCCGGGCCGAGGACCAGGGGCGTGAGGGCGGCGAGCCGGCCCTCATTGCCGGCATCGTGCGGGCCGTGGCGGCCGAGCACGCGGTGGACATGCGCCGCATCTTCGTGGCGGGACTTTCCGCCGGCGCGGCCATGGCGGTGATCCTGGGCGAGACCCATCCCGATCTGTTCGCCGCCGTGGGGGTGCACTCGGGCCTGCCCTACCGCAGTGCGAGCGACATCCCTTCCGCGCTGGCCGCGATGAAGGGCCGGGGCGCCGCCACCCCGCCGCCCACCGGACGGGCCGTGCCCACCATCGTCTTCCACGGCGACCGCGACCACACCGTGCAGGCGCGCAATGGCCAGCGTGTGGTCGAACACGCCGCCCAGGCCCATGGCCCGCAAGGGCTGCGGGTCCACACCGACACGGCCACCGTGCCTGGCGGCCGGCGCTACACCCGCACCGTGCATGCCGACGCTTCGGGCCGGCCCCGGGTGGAGTGGTGGACCCTGCACGGCGCCGGCCACGCCTGGTCGGGCGGACATGCATCGGGGTCGTACACCGATGGCAGCGGCCCCGATGCCTCGGCCGAGATGCTGCGCTTCTTCCTGGCGCAGGCCCCCGCGCCATGACGCCGCCGCGCCCTCGCGCCTCGCTGGCCGCGCGCGCCGGCCTGTTGCTGGCCCGCTTCGACGGCGCGGTGATGCGCGTCGAACCGGTGCGTCCCATCGCCGGGCAGGCGCTTGCTTGCCAGGCCCCGGCCACCTGGGCGGCCCTGCAGGCCTGGTGCCGCAGCGGCGCGCACTTTGCGGTGGCCACGCTCCTGCAGGGACCGCCGGCCCGGCGCGATGGCCTGGTCGAGGCCTTCTCGCGCGAGCTCGACGGCAGCAATCAGCTCGCCGCCGCCGGTGGCCGGTTGGCGGGCCTGCTGCTGCGCCTGCGCGTCAAGGCCCGCGACGCGATGTGGTGGCGCGCGCGCCAGCCCGCGGACCCGTGGGATGCCGGCTACCTGATCGGCGACCTGCAGGCGCTGCGGCTGTTCCGGCCGCGCCGCGCCACCTTGATGGTGGCGCAGGCGACGCTGGAGGAGGCCGTGCTGCGCGAGGCGGTGCAGATCCTGTCCGCCCACAGCGCCGGCTTTCAGCACCCGGTGCGGCTGCTGCTGCTGGGCCGCAGCATCGACGCACGGGCCTGGTCCAGCACCCCGAGCAGTTCCGAGGCCATCACCGAGATCGCCTGGTCGTGGGAGGCTGGCCCGTCCGCGAGCGCCTCCACGGCCAGCGCCAGCCGGTAGGCCCGTTCCAGGGCCTCGGCCAGTGCCAGTGCGTCGGGGCCGGGGGACATCCAAGGGGGCCTACAGGGCGCGCGCCAGCATGAGCGCGCCCAGCGCGAGGAACACGCTGTAGAGCGCGCGCTGGAACACCAGGATCGGCAGGCGCTGGCGCAGCAGCGAGCCGAACCGCAGCCCGGCGAAGGCCGCCCCCAGCGCGATGGCGTGGCCGGTCAGCGGCACCGCCGCGCCGCTGAGCACCGCCAGCGGCCCCAGCCGCACGGCCAGCGCCAGCGTGGCCACCAGAAAACTCAGGCCCAGGGCCTGGATCATCGCGTCCTTCTCCAGCCGCAGCGACTGCAGGTACGGGACCATGGGCATCACGAACACCCCGGTGGCGGCGGTGAGCAGACCCGAGAGCGCGCCGGCCACGCCGCCCAGGGGGCGTTCGAACCGCCCCGGCCCACGCAGTGCGGGCCGGGCCAGCCCCCACACGCCGTAGGCCACCAGCACCCCGCCCAGCGCGGCGCGTGCGCCCGCGCCCGCGCTGCCGAGATCGGGCAGCGGGCTCCACACCGTGGCCACCGCGAGCATCAGCCACAGGGGCCACAGGCGGCGCGCCAGGGCTCGGGCGTGCGGCCCGATGCATTGGGCGATGTTCGTCAACAGCGAAGGCAGCAGCATCAGCGTGGCCGCCGTGGCCGTCGGCATGAACAGGCCGAGCAGCGCGACGGAGAAGGTGGGCAGGCCCATGCCGGAAACGCCTTTGACCGCACCGGCAGCGAGGAACACGACGGCAATCAGCCCGAGCAGCAGAAGATCCATGGGGCTGCATGCTGCGGCCGCTGGCGCGGCCTGTCCATCGCGCATTGGCGGAGGTATCCTTCGCCGATGCCGGAGGATTGCCCATGACCGCCCCGCGAGCCGCGCCCACCTACCGTGTCGACCCATTCGACCTGCGCCTGTTCGCCGCCGTCGTGGAGCACGGCTCCATCACCGCCGGGGCGCGTCACATTCATCTCTCGCTGGCGGCCGCGAGCGCGCGGCTGCAGCAGTTGGAGCACGCGCTGGGCGCCACGCTCCTGCGGCGCTCCAAGCAGGGCGTGCGAACCACCGACGCCGGCCGCACCCTGCTGCTGCACGCGGCGCGTCTGCAACGCGGCATGGAGGCGCTGCACGCCGACATGGCGGCCCACGCCCACGGGGTGCGCAGCACGGTGCGCGTGGTCTGCAACACCGCCGCCATGACCGAGCACCTGCCGGCCCTGCTGGGCCGCTTCCTGGTCGAGCACCCGGACTTCGACGTGGACCTGCGCGAACTCAGCAGCCTGGACGCGCTGCTCGGCATGCGCCAGGAGCAGGCCGACATCGGCATCGTCTCCGACCACGTGGGCACCGAAGGGCTGAACACGCGGCTGTTTCGCCAGGACCGGCTGGTGGCGGTGATCCCCCGGGCGGGTGCGCGCGGTGGGCGCCGGCCGCTGCCCTTCGTCGACCTGCTCGAGCGCCCCTTCGTCGGACTGCCCGCGCAGAGTGGGCTCAGCCGCCTGCTGCATGAGCAGGCCTTGCAGCACGGCCGCGGCCTGCACCACCGCGTGCGGGTGCGCGGGCTGGACGCCGTGATGCAGCTGGTGGGCGACGGCGTGGGCGTGGCGGTGGTGCCCCAGGCCACGGCGCAGCGCCTGGCCAGCGAGCGGGTGGTGATGCGCCCGCTCAGCGACCCCTGGGCCACGCGGCGCTTGCTGCTGTGCACGGCAGGCGAGGCCCTGCCCGGTGCGGGCGCAGCCGCCCTGCACGCCTTTCTGGCCCGCCAGGCCGACGCGTAGACCGGCCGCAGCACCGCGCTTCGCGCATCGGCCATCGCGCCGGGGCCTCCGAGAGGGGGCCCCGGCGTTCTTTTTGGCGCCGCCAGCCTCCATTCCGCCCATGACCGTTGGTCGGATGATCGTTTAACAATCTTTTAACTAATTCGCACCTAATCTAAGTTAGCAAGCACACACGTTTGCTATGGAATATAGAGCGGCTGTTTTCCGCAACCTCGTCGATGAATTGTTAAAAATTCAATAAAAACAACAATCTATTAACAATCGACGAAGGTAATCCCAGGCGATTTGCCTAACGCACTTTGTTCGAATCATGACTTTTAACGCACTAATTGAGTCGTGAATCTGTAACAAATCGCGTGTATCGATACATTACACGCCTGTAACCAAATGCACTGACGCGCCGCGGAGCCCGTCCGCAGCAGCGGGTGCGATGGCGTTTCAGGTCCACCGGGCCGGGCGCCCCAAGGGACACGCGACCTGCGTTCGCGTGCCGCTCAGAGGGAAACAACATGCTTCGATTTTTTGCACGTGGCCAGGCCACGGGTCAGGGCGCGCCTGCGCGTTTGCCAGCCATCCTGCGCGGGCTCGCCCTTGGCGCGGCGGCCACGGTGTTTTCGGTGGGCGCGGCCCACGCGAGCCTGGTGGTGAGCCAGGCGGTGAGCGCCAGCACGATCGCGGTGGGCGAGCGCACCCGGCTGACCATCACCATCAGCAACAGCGACACGCAGGAAGACAACGCCTCGCTGACCAACACGCTGCCGCCGCAGCTGCGCTTTTATCCCGCAGGCCACCCGGGCCACGTGGCGCCCACGAGCACCTGCGCGGGCGCGGCGATCAACCTGGGCGCGGGCCCCGGGGGCGTCGACCGCCTTGAGGTCACCGGTTTCAGCATCCCGCCTCATGTCGGCGGCGTGGACGGCAGCTGCACGATCTCGGTGGACCTCACCTCCTACGACGGCGGCGGCACCTGGGACAACGTGATCAACGCCGGCGACCTCGCGCCGGCCGCGGTCTCGGGCGCGACGCAGAGTGTGGCCGTCACCGAGCTGCGCAACCCCACGGTGGCCAAGGACCTGGGCGGCGCCACGCTCACCCAGGGCCTCTCGCGCACCGCGACGCTCACGCTGAGCAACCCCAACAGCGCGTACAACATCCCCCTGACCAGCTTCACCGACAACCTGCCCTCGAACCTGCAGGTCACCGGCCTGGTCTCCAACACCTGTGGCGGCACGCCCGGCTTCACGGCCGGCAGCGTCACGCTCACCGGCGGCGCGATCCCCGCCGGCTCGCCCGGCACCTGCCAGCTGCGCTTCACGGTGCTGGGCGTGCTGCCGGCCGGCACCGCCTCGCAGGCGGGCGCCAACAGCCTGCCTGCCGGGGCCTTGGGCAACACGCGTGGCCTGACCTCGCCCGCGGTCACCACCCCCATCACGGTCAACAGCCCGATCACCGTGGCCAAAGGCTTCTCGGTCACGCCGCTGACCGCAGGCGCCGACTCGCTGATGACGGTGCGCATCGGCAACAACAGCGCCGCCGCGCTGACCAACGTCGGCCTGAGCGACACGACCGCGGGCGCGCGCTGGCCCGCTGCGCTGAACAACACCGGCGCCATCGGCGCGGCCCAGCTCAATGGCTGCGGCGCGGGCGCAACGCTGGTGGCCGGTGCCGGGGGGCAGGGCTTCGTGCTCGCCGGGGCTGAGATCGCCAGCGGCGGGGAATGCCGCATCCAGTTCAACGTGACCTCCACCACCACGGGCACGCACACCAACGCGCTGCCCGGCGGCGCGGTGAGCAACGCGCAGGGCTTCACCTCGCCCGCGAGCTCGGCACCGATCGAGGTGCGCGACAACGCGCTCACCGTCGCCAAGTCGATCGTCCCGAACACCGTCGCCCCCGGCGACGTGGCCCTGTTCTCGGTGGCGATCACCTCGTTCAGCCTCGCGCCGCAGACCAGCGTGAACTTCACCGACACCCTCGCTCGCGGGCATGTGTTCGTGGACGCGGGCAGCGGCGGCATCACGCCCGTCATCAACGGCGGTTGCACCTTTGCCGCTGGCGTGCCGATGCCGGCGCCGCTGGCCACCGCGCCGGGCTTCAGCATCCATTTCCCCGGCGCGGCGCCGGGCGGCACCACCTGCGTGGTGAGCTTCACCGCGCGCGTGCCGGCCAACGCCGTGCCGGGCACCACGCTCACCAACGGCAGCTTCAACGCCGGCAACGGCACGGTCTCGGGCACGTCGGGGGCGGTGAGCCTCACGGCGGTCAACCCTCTGGTGGTCACCAAGACCTTTGACGGCGTGACCGCGCGCCAGCGCTTCCAGGGCGCGCCCTCGGTGGCGCAGATCGAGCTGACCAACAACAACTTCTCGCCGCTGGCGGGCCTGAACTTCACCGACACGCTGCCCGCCGGTCTGCGCGTGGCCGACCCGGCCAACGCCACCACCACCTGCGGCGGCAGCGTCAGCGCCAACCCCGGTGATGCCTCCTTCTCCCTCAGTGGCGGCAGCCTGCCCGCGCGCGCGGGCACCAGCCCCTTCGCGCCCGGCCAGTGCAGCGTGCGCGTGAACGTGGTCGGCGGCACCATCGGCGTGCACACCAACAGCATCCCGGCCTACGATGGCAGCAACGCGGGCGCCACCGTCAGCGCCACCGGCACCGTGGGGAACGTGCCCGGCACGACGGTGCGCAACCTCAACGCCACGGCCGCCACGCTGGAGTACCTGCCTGCGCTGACCGTGGCCAAGACCTTCCTGACCAACCCGGTGCAGGCGGGGGGCACCAGCCGCGTGCGCATCACGCTGGGCAACACCGGCAATGGCCAGCTCACGGGCGTGCGCGCCACCGATGCGCTGGCCGGCACCGGCCTCACGCTCGCGACCCCGGCCAAGGCCAGCACCACCTGCGCCGGAGCGGTGGTGCTCAGCGCGCCCGATGGCGGCAACACCGCCTCGATCAGCGGCGCGACCATCGCGGGCGGCACCAGCTGCGACTTCCTGTTCGACGTGCTGAGCACCAGCAGCTCGCCCTCGGTCAACACGCTCGCGCCCGGCGCCGTCACGGCCGACGGCGGCGTGGCCAACACCCACCCGACATCCGCCACGCTGAACAAAGTCAGCAGCCGCGTGAACCTCACCAAGAGCTTCGCGCCCACGTCCATCGCCGGCCCGGGCAGCGTCTCGCGCCTGACCATCGTCATCGACAACACCACCGCCACCGCGCTGACCGAACTCGCGCTGGCCGACAACATGCCCCCCGGCATGGTGGTCGGCGTGGTGCCCAACGCCAGCACCACCTGCCCGGGCGGCAGCGTGGAGGCCGCAAGCGGCACCCGCCTGGTGCGCCTGAGCGGCGGCACGCTCGCCGGCAACGCGAGCTGCACGGTGTCGGTGGACATCACCTCCAGCGTCGTGGGCACGCTCAACAACACCCTGCCGGCCGGTGCGATCACCAACACGCAGGGCGTGACCAACACCAACCCCTTCACCGCCAACCTCGGTGCGCTCGCGGGCATGGGCGTGGAGAAACACTTCGAGCCCTCCGCCGTGGCGGCGGGCCAGCCCGCGCGCCTGGTGATCCAGGTGCGCAACTCGCTGCCGCAGGCCCTCACCAACATCTCCGCCACCGACAACCTGCCCGCCGGCATGGTCGTGGCCACCCCGGCCAACGCCAGCACCACCTGCGCGGGAGCGGTGATCACCGCCGTCGGTGACAAGGTCTCCTTCCGGGGTGCGCAGCTGCCCATGGGCCCCAGCGTCTGCGAGGTGCGCGTCAACGTGGTCGTGCCGGTCGCGGGCGCCTACGTCAACACCATGCCAGGCGGCACCGTGATCGCCAATGACGGCGCGGTGACCAACCCGCAGCCCGGCCCCAGTGCCACGCTGCACGTGCTGCAGCCGCCCACCGTCGCCAAGGCCTTCGCGCAGGGCACCGTGGCGCCCGGCGTGCCCAACCGCCTCACGGTGACCCTCAGCAACCCCAACGCCGCGCAGGCCTTGACCGGCGTCGCGCTGCGCGACGCGCTGCCCGCCGGCCTGTTCGTCGCGCAGGTGCCCAACGCCTCGACCACCTGCGCCGGCGGCACGGTGAGCGCCGTCGCCTCGGCCGACAGCGCCCAGATCGCCGGCGCCACGGTGCCGGCCGGCGGCTCGTGCAGCTTTGCCTTCGACACCGTCTCCAACGTGCCGGGCCTGTACACCAACACCATCCCCGCCGGTGCGATCACCAGCAACGAAGGCGTGAGCAACCCCGACCCGGCGAGCGCACCCGTGCGCGTGCTCGAGCCGCCCACGGTGGTCAAGGCCTTCGTGCCACCGAGCATCTCGCCCAACGGCGTGTCCCGCCTGACCATCACGCTGGGCAATGCCAACCCGGCGGCCCAGACCCTGGCGCAGGCGCTGGACGACATGCTGCCGGCCGGCGTGCTGGTCGCGCCCACGCCGGCCATCGGCGGCACCTGCAGCACCGGCTCGGTCACGGCCGCGGCTGGCACGGCGCTGGTGCGCTACGCCAGCGGCGCGAGCATCCCGCCAGGCGGCTGCACGATCTCGGTGGACGTGACGGCCGCCGTGGCCGGCACCTACCCCAACCGCATCCTGGCCGGCGCGCTGCGCACCGACGCAGGCAGCAACCCCACGCCGGCCGAGGCGCCCCTGGTGGTCAGCCCGCTGGGCTCGATCTCGGGCCGCATCTACCTCGATGCCAACAACGACGGCGCCTTCACCGCGGGTGAAGCGCCTCTGGCCGGCCAGGCGGTGAGCCTGCTGCGCGCCAGCGACGGCCAGGTGCTGCAGAAGACCACCACCGATGCGGGCGGCTTCTACGTGTTCAGCGGTCTGGCGGATTCCGCCACGCTGGGCTCGGCCTACACGGTGCGCTACCTGCGCTCGGGCAGCGACTCGGTGGGCGGCAGCGCGCTGGCGCCATCGAATGCGCTCAACGCGTCGAGCCGCAGCTACCAGGCCCGTGTGACCGGCGCCACCGCCGCCGAAGCCAGCCTGGTGGGCGGCACCGGCCAGGTGGCCACGCCTTCGGTGGACGCCGCGAACGCGGTGTCGTTGCGCAGCGGCATCCGGCTCGACGCGGCCGGCGGCAACGTCGCCAGCTCGGTGGGCAACCATTTTGGTGAACTGCGGGCGTCCGAGATCGCCGGCCAGGTCTACCGGGACGACAACCACAACGGCGTGCGCAACGGCACCGAACCCGGCCTGGCGGGCGTGCAGATCACGCTCGTGGGCGTGGACGACCGGGGCAACCCGGTCTCGCTGAGCACCACCACCGACGCCAACGGCCTCTACCGCTTCGCCGACCTGCGGCCCAGCTGCAGCCCGCTGGCGGCCCCGGCCTGCCCGGGCTACGTGGTCACGCAGGGCGCGCAGCCCGCCGGCACGGTCAACGGCATTCCCTCGGCCGGCACGGTCAACGACCTGGGTTCGGGCGGCGCCACCGGCACCGCCGGCACCGCGTCGAACAACGCGCCCGCCATCGCCCACGGCGCGCCGGCCTACAGCATCCCGGCCGGCACCAGCCGCATTGCCGGCATCGTGCTGCCGCCCAACGCCCGCTCGGCCGGCAACAACTTCGGCGAGATCGGCAACGACCGCAGCATCAGCGGCCGCGTCTTCACCGACGCCAACGGCGACGGCGTCTTCAACGGCGGCGATGCCGGCGTGGGCAGCGGCGCCAGCGGCGCGAACAACCAGCCCCAGACCCTCACGCTGACCGGCAACGACCTCGGCGGCAACCCGGTGTCGATCACCACCACCACCGACGCCTCGGGCCAGTACAGCTTCACCGGGGTCCCGCCCGGCACCAGCTACACCGTGACCTGCACCAGCTGCGCCCCCCCGGCGGGTTTCATCAACAGCACCACACCGCTGGCCTGGCCCGGCAGCACCGGGGGGGCGGCGGGCGGGACCCAGGCCGTGCCGGCGATCACCGGCATCGACCTCAGCGGCGTGAAGACCGCATCGATGGACAACCACTTCACCAAGACCCTGCCCGGCAGCCAGATCTCGGGTGTCGTCTACTTCGACCCCGACAACAGCGGCGGCGTGTTCACGCCCGACGACCAGCCGGTGCCCGGGCGCACCCTGGAGCTGCGCGACCAGGCGAGCAACTCGCTGATCGCCACCACCACCACCGACGCCAGCGGCGCCTACAGCTTCGTCGGCCTGCCGGTGGGCAACTACCGCGTGCTCATGCCGGCCCTGCCGGCGGGCACCACCCACGGCATCACCAGCGCGGGCACGCTGGCGGGCGCACCCAACGGGACGCCCAGCGCGCCCGGCGCGTCCCCCGCGTCCATCGCCAGCATCACCGTGGCCGCGAACCAGAGCACGGCGAACCACAACTTCCCGCTGGTCGCCAACATCCAGGTCGCCGGCCGCGTCTACGAAGACCGCGACTTCGACGGCCAGTTCGGCGGCGCCGATGTGGGCCTGCCCGGCAGCACCCTGGGCCTGATGGGCACCGACGCGTTCGGCAACGCCATCACGCGCTACACCACCACCAACGCCAGCGGCCAGTACAGCTTCACCGGTCTGGCCCCGGGCAACTACACGGTGCGGCAAACCCAGCCGCTGGGCTACACCAGCGTGGCCAACACGCCCGGCCCCGTCACCGGCGGCAGCGCCGGCACCGTGGGCCCGCTCGGCGGCGCGGTCGAGACCATCGCGCTGCGCTTCGTCGCCACCCCCGGTGCGGCGCTGCAGGTGAACTTTGGTGAAACGCAGGGCGAAGGCGTGCGCGGCTACAAGTCGGCGCGCATCGTCTCGCCCGCCGGCGCCGTGGGCGTTTCGCCCGGTGCCGAGGTGGTCTGGCAGGTGATCTACCAAAACGACAGCGCCTACCCGGTCACGGTCGATGTGCGCGACACACTGCCCGATTTCATGACGCGCGCCGGCGCGCCCGCCATCACCCATGGCGGTGGCAACGGCGGCGTGTTCACGCCCAACGCAGGCTTCACCGGCAGCGCGGGCGGCGACCTGCTGGGCTCGGCCAACCTGCCCGCGGGGACCTGGGTGTCGGTCGACATCCCGGTGCTCGTCACGGCCGGCGCCACCACCACGCGCTTCAATCAGGCCACGGCCGGGCCGACCGGCATCCGCACCGATGCGGTGGACAACGGCACGCCCACCGGCGGGCCGGGGCAGCCGCCCCCGGGCGTGATCCCACCGGGCAGCGTGCCCCAGACCCCGTACCAGACCCCGGGCCTGGACGCCACCGGCGTGCCGCTGTCCTCGCTGCCGGCCGCGCTCTCCGGCTTCGTCTGGCGCGACAACAACGGCGACCGCCGCCGCGACGGCAATGACACCGCCATCCCCGACTGGGCGGTGGAAGTGGTGGGCAGCGACGGCCAGGCCGTGGCCTGCCGCCTGGTGCCGTCCAACAGCGCGCAGGGCTGCGTGAGCATGCCCGATGGCCGCAGCCTGTTCCGCACCGGGGCCGACGGCGCCTACGGCGTGATCGGCCTGGTGCCCGGCGACTACAAGGTCTTCTTCCGCGACCCGGCCAACAACGTCATCTACGGCACGCCGCAGAACAGCGGCGGCGACACCAACTCGCGCCTGTCGCGCGAACGCGACCACCTGGCCGTCTCGCTGCAGCCCGGCGCCAACCTGCAGCAGCAGGACCTGCCGCTCGACCCCTCGGGCGTGGTCTACGACGCCAACACCCGCGCGCCGGTCGACGCCTCGCTGGTGCGCTTGTGCGGCCCGGCCGGCTTCAACCCGGCCACCATGCTGGTGGGCGGCGCCAGCTACGTGGCCGTGGGCCACTGCGCTCAGATGACGACCGGGCCGCAGGGCTTCTACCAGTTCCTGCTGGCCCCCGGTGCACCCACGGGCGAGTACACGCTGAGCGCCTCCGCGCCCAACTACGCGCCCACGCCGATCGCGTCCATCCCGCCAGCGCCCGGCGTGTTCGCGCCCTCCGGTGCCTCGCCCTACCTGGTGCAGGCCCAGGCCGGCCCGCCGCCCATCGGCCAGCCCACCACCTACTACCTGCGCCTGAACCTGGCGCCGGGCATGCCCGACCTGATCCACAACCACATCCCGCTGGAGCCCTTCAACGGTGCCGGCCTGTTCCTGCAGAAGCAGGTGCTGCGCGACGTGGTCGAGATCGGTGACTCGGTGCAGTACACGCTGCGCGTGCAAAGCCCCAACGGGGCGGCGAGCAACGTGGTCATCACCGACAGCCTGCCCGCCGGCCTGCGCCTGATCCCGGGCACGGTCGCGCAGGACGGCGTGGCCGTGGCCGACCCGGCCGGCTCGCCCGGCCCGGTGTTGAGCTTCGCACTCGGCCACTTCGCCGCCAACACGCCGGTCACCGTGACCTACCGCGTGCGCGTCGGTGTCGGCGCCCAGCAGGGCGACGGCATCAACCGCGCCCAGGCCGCCGGTGTGGTGGGTGGCGTGCCCGTCACCTCCAACCGTGCGCAAGCCCGCATCCGCATCACCGGCGGCGTCTTCTTCCAGGAAGCCTGCGTGATGGGCAAGGTGTTCATGGACTGCAACCGCAACCGCATCCAGGACGCCGAGGAAGTCGGCATCCCCGGCGTGCGCCTGTACCTGCAGGACGGCACGCACCTGGTCTCCGACAGCGAAGGCAAGTACAGCATCTGCGGCCTGCCCGCGCGCACCTCGGTGCTGCGCGTGGACCCGACCACGCTGCCCGACGGCAGCCAGCTCGTGACCAGCAGCAACCGCAACGCGCTGGACGCCGGCAGCCTGTTCCTCGACCTCAAGTTCGGCGAGCTGCACCGCGCCGACTTCATCGAGGGCAGCTGCTCGCCCGCCGTGCTCGAACAGGTGGAAAACCGCCGCCGCCTCGGCCAGATCGTCGCCCCGCTGGTCGACCCACCGACACCCACCCCGCGTGTCTTCCGCTCCGGCCCGCCGGCCCGCGTGGGAGGTGCGAAATGAAGGCCCGTCTTGCCATGCTGCCCCTGCGATCCGCTCTGACCTCGGCCGTGCTGCTCCTGCCCCTGGGCCTGGTGCTCGCGCAGACCGCCGCACCCCAGGCCTCGCGCTTCACGCCCCTGGCCCCGGGCAACGATCCGGCCCGAGGCCCTGGTGAAACCGCGCTGCCCGCGCCCACCACCTCGCTGCCGCTGGCCGCCAACTGGCGCGCCACCAGCCTGGCCGACCACGGCCAGCTGGTGCTCGAAGCCGCGCAGGACCAGGTCAGTGCCGACGGCCGCTCGGTGGTGCGGCTCACCCTGCGCCTGTTCGACCGCGACGGCCAGAAGGTGACCGCACCCACCGACGTGACCGTGGCCACCACCCGGGGCCGCGTGCGCCTGCCCAACGCCGCCGTGGACGAGCCGCCGCGCCAGAACCTGCGCCTTTCGGTGCGCGGCGGCCAAGCCGTGGTCGAGCTCGTCGCCTCGCACGAACCGGGCGATGCCGACCTGCAGGTGCAGTCCGGCAACGTGGTGGTGCAAGGGCGCGTGGCCATGGTGACCGAGCGCCGGCCCATGATCGCCGTCGGCGTCATCGAAGGCACGCTCGACCTCAGCCGCCTCCAGGCCTCGCAGGTCAGCCCCGCGCGCGAGAACGACGGCTTCGAGCTGGAGATCCAGCGCCATGCCAATGGGTTCGACAACGGCAAGGGCTCGCTGGGCGCGCGCACCGCGTTCTTCCTCAAGGGCGTGGTCAAGGGCGAGACCCTGCTCACCCTGGCCTACGACTCCGAGAAGGAAAGCCGGGGCCGGCTGTTCCGCGACATCCAGCCCGACCAGTACTACCCGATCTACGGCGACTCCTCGCTGCGCGGCTTCGACGCGCAATCGCGCCAGCGCCTGTACGTGCGGGTCGACCAGGGCCGCTCCTTTGTGCTGTTCGGTGACTTCAACACCGGCACCGGCGGTCCCGCGCGCGAGCTCAGCCGCCTGAACCGCTCGGTCTCGGGCCTGCAGCTGCACCACGAGGGCGACACCTTCGAGGCCAATGCCTGGGTGGTGCGCGACAACGTCGCCCAGGTGGTGGACGAACAGCCCGCGCGCGGCGTCTCCGGCCCGTACCGGCTCTCCAGCAGCGAGGGCATCTCGGGTTCCGAGAAGGTCGAGATCCTCACCCGCGACCGCAACCAGCCCTCCATCATCCTGCGCGCCGAGCCCATGGTGCGCTTCGTGGACTACGAATTCGAGCCCTTCGCCGGCAGCGTCGTGTTCCGCGCGCCCGTGCCCTCGGTGGACGCGAACCTCAACCCGATGTCGGTGCGCATCACCTACGAGGTGGAGCAGGGCGGGCCCAAGTACTGGCTCGGCGGCGTGGACGGTTCGTGGCGCATCACGCCTGCGCTCGAAATCGGCGCCAGCCACGTGGCATCGCAGGACCCGTCCGACCCCTACACGCTCAGCGGCGTGAACGCCACGCTGCGCCTGGGCGAGCAGAGCTGGGCGCTGGTGGAACTGGCGCGCTCCGACCGCGAGGCCCTGGGCGAGCGGGGCAAGGGCGACGGCGCGCGCATGGAAGTGCGCCACCAGGGCGAGCGGCTCGACGCCCGCCTGTGGGCCGGCGAGACCGACCGCGGATTTCACAACCTTTCGTCCTCCTACAACGGCGGGCGCGCCGAAGCCGGTGCGGTGGCCACCTACCGGATCGACGAAGACTGGTCGCTGCGCGTGGACGCCATGCGCTCCGAAGACAAGGCGGTGCAAGCGGTGCGCGAGACGGCCTACGCCGGCGTGCAGTACCGCCTCACGCCCAAGTGGACCGTGGGCGTGGGCCTGCGCCACGGCCGCGACGAAGGCGGCGTGCCCAACGCGGCCTCGGCCTGGGGCGTGAACATCCCGCAGACCTCCGGCTTCACACCGTTCCAGATCAACGCACCGCTGTTCTCGGCCGCGCCGGGCCAGACGCGCAGCTTCACCGCGCTCTCGCTGAGCGCGCAGGGCCAGCTCAGCGACCGCCTGAGCGTGCTCGGCGAGTTCGAGCAGGACGTGGAGAACGCGCGCGGCCAGCGCATCACGCTCGGCGCCGACTACCGGCTGAGCGAGCAGTTCCGCGCCTACGGGCGGGCCGAAGTGTCCAAGGGGCTGGGCGGCGTCAATGGCCTGGCCACCGATGGGCGCGAGACCGCGCTGGTGGCGGGCCTGTCCAGCGAGACCTTCCGCGACGGCGAGGTCTTCAACGAGTACCGCCTGCGCGACGCGATCTCGGGCGAGGACGCGGTCAACGCCATCGGCCTGCGCCAGACCTTCCGCGTGGCCGAGGGCGTGCGCTACAGCGCCAGCGTCGAACACCAGAAAGCGATCGCGGGCGATGCCTCGTCCGCCACCGCGCTCACCGGCGGCATCGACCTGGCCTACGACCCGACCTGGCGCGCCACCGGCCGCCTGGAATGGCGCCGCGACCGCAACCACGACGCCTGGCTCTCCACGCTGGGCACCACCGTGAAGATCGACCGCGACTGGTCCTTGCTCGCGCGCAACACGCTCTCGCTGCAGAACGCGCGCCACGCGGGCGCCTACGACCAGTGGCAGGACCGCTTCCAGGTGGGCGCGGCCTACCGCCAGACCGACCTCAACCGCGTCAACGCGCTCGGCCTGTACGAGCTGCGCGCCGAGAACGATCAGAACCCCGGCGTGGAATACCGCCGCACCTCGCACGCGGTATCGCTGCACGCCGACTACCACCCCAGCCGGCCCTGGTGGCTCACCGCTCGCCTGGCGGGCAAGCGCGTGTCCGAGCGGTTCCTGGGCGGCATGCGCGCCAACTACACCGCCTGGCTGGCCGGTGGCCGCATCACCTGGGACCTGTCCGAGCGCTGGGACGTGGGCCTGCAGCACTACCTCATGTGGAGCCCGCAAGGCAACACGCGGCAGGACGCCTTCGGTGTCGAAGCGGGCTACCTCGTGAAGGCCAACCTCTGGCTGTCCTTCGGCGTGAACCTGCGGGGCTTCCGCGACGATGAGCTGACCGGCGCGGCCTACACCCGCAAGGGCGTTTACCTGCGGTTGCGCTTCAAGTTCGACGAAACCCTGTTCCGGGGCAGCGATCCCGCCACCAACCGCGCCCTGAGCCCGCTGGCTTCGGCGGCCCGTCCCTGATCTGTTGAGAGGCCCATGCCATGACATCCCATCGCTTTCTTCTTTCCCTGCTGGCACTGGCGGCCCTGAGCGGCTGTGCCGTGACCGACCCGCGCGCCACCGACCGCGCCCCCGGCGCCGTGCCGCCCTTTGCCCAGGCCACGCGCTTCACCGACGAGGCGCAACGGGCCGACCACCGCGCGCTGCAGTCGGTGCAGGACCGCCTGGCCGCCTTGCAGAAAGACGGCCGCGTGCCGCAGACCAGCGGCCCCTGGGCCAAGGCGCAATGCTGGCTCGACATGGCGCGCCAGAACTACCACGAGAACGACCGCGGCCCCGTCATCGGCGAGGCGCTGGCCGAGTCGGTCAGGCTGGTCGAGGCGCTGGAGCAAGGCGCCAGCCCCGAGCAGCGCACGCCCCTGATCGGGGGCAGCGTGCGCCTGCGTGAAGACCTGTGGGCGCGCGCCGAACGCGGCCGCAGCGGGCCCGGTGCGGCCTGCGTGGCCGCGCAGGCCGCCTGCCTGGAGGTGCAGCTGGTCTGGATGGGCCACGAGTACGCCGAAGGCGGCTGGCGCCACGCCAACCCCTACATCGGCATGGCCGAGACCATGGCCGCGCGCATGGAAGCCGGGCAGGCCGCCTGCGCCACGCCGGCCGTGGCCGCCGCGCCGGCGCCCACGCCGGCGGTGGTCGAGCGCGTCATCGAGCGCCTGGTGCTCGCCACCGACGCGGTGTTCGAGTTCGACCGCGCGGGCCTCAACGACATCGGCGCGGCCGGCCGTGCGCGGCTGGACCGGCTGGCCGATCGCGCCAAGGGCCTGCAAGGCATCGAGCGCATCGTGCTGGTCGGCCACACCGACCGCCTGGGCAGCGACGCGCACAACCAGCCGCTCTCGCTGCAACGCGCCACCGCCGTGCGCGACCACCTGGTCGCGCGGGGCATGGACGCCGCACTGTTCGTGGTCGAAGGCCGCGGCAGCGCCGAGCCGGTGAAGACCTGCAGCGACGAATGGCCGCGCAGCGCGCTCATCGCCTGCCTGCGCGACAACCGCCGCGTGGAGGTGGAGATCCGGGGCCGGGTGGTGAACCCGGCACGTTGAGGCTCAGGGCATCTTCTTGCGGATGGTGGCCTCCAGGGCCTGCAGCTCCAGCGTGGCTTCGCGCACCACTTGGCTGCCCCAGGCGTCCTGCATCTGGCGCTCGTTGCGCACCATCACCAGCCGGCTCGGCCGGCTCGGGCCCTTGAGGCGGCGCAGCACCACCTCGCGCGGCGCCATCAGCGTGCACGACGCGGGCACGATGGCCACGCCCAGGCCGCTGGCCACCATCGACAGCACGCTCACGAACTGTCCCGCCGTGTGACGAAGGTCGGGCGTGAAGCCGGCTTCCTCGCACAGCGCGGCGGTCTGGTCGAAGTAATCGCTCTCGGCATGGCGCGAGAAGCTCACGAAAGGTGCCTGCGCCACCGACTTGAGCGACAGCGGTCCGCGTGTGGCGGCCAGCGGGTGATCGGTCGCCAGGGCCAGGCAATAGGGGTCGTCGATGCTGGCCACGGCCTCGGGCGGGGCGCTGCTGGTGCCCGGGCGGATGAAGCCCAGGTCGACCTCCGCGTTGCGCAGCGCCTGCAACTGGCGCGCCGACGGGATCAGCTCGTGCGCCTCCACGCTGACCTGAAGGCCGGCGCGCGCCAGCCGCTTGAGCAGGCCGGGCAGCACGGTCTGCGTGGCCGAGGGCATGAGGCCCACGCGCAGCACGCTGCGCTGGCCGGCCTGCCGCTCGCGTGCCCGCGTGGTGGCCTGCTGCGCGCGGGCCAGGATGGCGCGCGCATCGACCAGGAAGGACTCGCCCGCCGGCGTGAGGCGCACACCGCGCGGCAGCCGCACCAGCAGGGCCGCGCCCACTTCGTCTTCCAGCTGCCGGATCTGGGCCGACAGCGGCGGCTGCGCCATGTACAGCTTGCTCGCGGCGCGGCTCACGCTGCCGAGATCGGCCACGGCGACGAAATAGCGCAGGTGTCTGAGTTCCATGGTCAGGCTCCAGCCGGTGGGGGCATATCCATTGAGTATGCCTTGCATACAAAATGAGTATTTGACGTATGGATGCAGGCCGCCGAGACTGCGGGCCTTACCCGCCGAGTGCCGCCCATGAAGTCCCTGCAGAAGTCCCACCCCGCCCCCGGCCTTGAATGGCGCGAAGCCGCCGTGCCCACGCCCGGCCCGGACGAGGTGCTGCTGCGGGTCAGGGCCACCGGCGTCTGCGGCACCGACCTGCACATTGACGAATGGACGTCGAGCTACCACTTCATGGCCCGCGCGCTGCCCGTCACCATCGGCCACGAGTTCAGCGCCGAGGTGAGTGCCTGCGGCGACCGCGTCAGCGGTCTGGCGCGTGGCCAGTTGGTCACCGTGCGGCCCTCGGTGGTGTGCGGCGTCTGCGCCGCCTGCCGTGGGCAGGACTTCGACGCCTGTGTCACGCGCCAGGGCATGGGCGTCACGCGCCATGGGGCCTTCGCCGAATGGGTGGTGGCGCCTGCGCGCAATTGCGTGCCGGTGCCTGCCGGCGTCGATCCCCTGGTCGCGGCCCTGGCCGAGCCGCTGTCGGTCAGCCTGGAGGCGGTGCGCACCGGTGGCGTGAAACGGGGCGACCGCGTGCTGGTGCTGGGCCCGGGCAACATCGGCCAGGGCATCGCCTTGTTGGCCCGCGAGGCCGGTGCCGCCCAGGTGGTGGTGGCCGGGCACGGCGATGCGCCGCGCATGGCCGTGCTGCAGCGCCTGGGTTTCAACGACCTCATCGACAGCGCGCAGGGCGGCCTGGCCCATGGTCTGGCGCCTTACCTGGCGCAGGGCCGGTTCGATGTGGTGATCGAGGCCACCGGCGCGGCGGCCGTCATCGGCCCCGCCTTGCAGGCCTTGAAGAGCCATGGGGTGCTGGTGATCACCGGCATCCATGCCGCGCCCGTGCCGATCGACCTGACCGCCCTGGTGCGCCAGCACCAGAGCCTGCGCGGCTCCTACCGCGCGCCCGAGGCGGCCTGGCCCGAGGTGGTGGCCTTCATCGCCCAGCACCAGGACCAGCTGCGTCACATGATCACGCACCGCGTGCCGCTGTCCGAAGCGGCGCGGGGCTTTGCGCTGGCGCGCGAGCGCATCGCCACCAAGGTGATGGTGCTGCCCGATGCCGGGTGGACGCCCGAATGAACCCGGTGGGTGCCCACGCCTTCCTGGCCTTGTGGAACAGCGTCGAGCGCGAAGGCGTGGCGCACGAGTACGAGGTCTGGCACACGCATGAGCACGTGCCCGAGCGCGTGGGCTCGCCGGGTTTCATCGAAGCGGTGCGCTGCCGTTCGGTGGGCGACGCCACGCGCTTCTTCACCTGCTACTGGCTGCGCTCGCTGGACGCGCTGAGCAGCGACGCGTACCGGCAACTGGTCGCGCACCCCACGCCGTGGTCGCGCCGCATGCGTGCCGAGCTCGGGCACTTCGTGCGCATGCCCTGCGAGCTCTCGGGCAGCGTGGGCGTGTCTTCGGCGCGCTACCTCGCTGCGCTGCACCTGGGCGAGCGGGCCGGCGGCGCCGAGACCGGCATCGCGGCCATGCTCGCGCGCGAGCAGGCGCGGGCCGGCCTGGTCAGCGCGCAATGGGGCCGCTGCCATCCGGCGGACGATTTTCCGCTGGCCAACCAGACCCCACGCAGCGAGGCGCCCTCGCACGTGTTGCTGCTGCAGCACACGGAGCTGGCGGCGCTGCGCGAGCGCGTGCAGGCGCTGCTGCGCGCGCTCGCGCCCCTGGCCCGGCCGCTGGCCGAGCCCGATGTGTTCGAGTGCCTGACCCAGGTCCGGCAGAGCGCTTTGAAAGCGCCGTTGACCCGCCGCCAGCCGGCGCGGGCAGATCTGTTTGAACGATTCCATCCAGGAGACAAGGCATGATTTCCCCCCGCAAACGTTCCCTGCTCGCCCGAGCGCCCCTGCTCGCGCTCGGCCTGGCCTTGCTGCCGCTGCCGGCCCTGGCGCAGGCCTGGCCCAGCAAGCCGGTGCGCATGATCGTCGGCTACCCCAGCGGGTCCTCGCCCGACATGCAGGCGCGGCTGATCGCCGAGCCCTTGTCGCGGGCGCTGGGCCAGCCGGTGGTGGTCGAGAACCGGCCGGGCGCCAGCGGCAACATCGGTGCGGACCTGCTGGCCCGTGCCGACGACGGCCACACCATCGGCGTGATCGGCAACGGCCCGCTGACCAGCTCGAAATACCTGTACGCCAGGCTGCCCTACGACCCGGCGAGCGCCTTCGCTCCGATCGCGCTGATCGGTGCCGCGCCACTGATCTGGGTCACCAACCCCTCGGCCGGCGGCGAGCGGCCCGTGGCCGAGGTGCTCCAGCAGATGCGTGCCGAGGGCGACAGGCTGTCCTACGGTTCCATCGGCCCGGGCTCGGGCGGGCACCTGGGCATGGAGCTGCTCAAGCAGGCGCTGGGCATCCAGCCCCTGCACGTGCCCTTCAACGGCGGGCCGCCCATCATCAACGCCATCCTGGGTGGGCATGTGCAGATGACGCTGCTGCCGGCCTCCACCGTCAACCCGCTGGTGCAGGCCGGCAAGCTCCATGCCGTGGCCGTGACCTCGGCCAGGCGCAGCCCGCTGGCGCCCACGCTGCCGTCCATGGAAGACATCGGTGCCAAGGGCATCAACATCGAGGTGTGGAACGCCGTCATGGCGCCAGCCGGCATGCCGGCGGCGCACCAGGCGAGGCTGAGCAGCGAGCTTGGCAAGATCCTCAACGAGCGCGAGATGCGCCAGAAGCTGTTCCAGCAAGGCTGGCGGGTGGACGACCCCAGCCCCAGGAGCCTGAGCGCGCGCATCGCGCAGGACAACGCCATCTACCGCGAGGTGATCGCGCGCAACAAGATCCGCCTGGACTGAGTGCCGCGCACGCGCTAGGTGCGCCGCAGCTCGAACAGGCAGTGCGGCGCGCCGTTGCACGCGCAGGCGGTTTCCCGCGCGCTCCACCCGCCCGGCAGGCCGGCACGCTCGCTGGCGCACGACAGCCCGCCGGCCAACGAGCCTTCGAACACATGGCAGACCGCCCGCCCGGCCTGGGGTCCGTACTCGGCGGCGTAGACCGATTGCTCCACCTTCACCTGCGCGGTGCCCAGCGCCAGATCGATGTGCAGGGGCGTCATCCGCCCATACCCTCGCGAGCCCGCGCTGCGCAGGTAATGTTCGAAGAGGGGCGCGCCCGCGAGCTGGAAACGCTCGCCCTGCTGGGTGCACCAGGTCTTCGCGGCCGAGTGGCTGGCCTCCCAGAACATGGCGCGCGCCGCGGCCAGCCCCAGGCCCTCCTCCAGCGACTTCTGCACCCGCACCCAGAGATGGCGCGGTATGAGCAGCACGGGCATGCCGTCCACCGACCAGGCCGCGGTGGAGGGGTCCACCCGCACCGGCACGGGCAGCTCGCAGACGTGCACGGGGGGCGTGCTCACGGCAGGGCCTTCCACACCTGGCTGGTCACGCGCAGCCAGTTCTCACCCAGGATGCCCTCCACCTCGCGCGCCGAGAAGCCGCGCCGCAGCAGCAGGTTGGCCAGATCCGCCACCTGCTCGGGCTGCACGAAGGCCAGCTCCTTGTCGTAGCCGCCACCCGAGGGGTACTGCGCCGCGCTGGAGCGGGCCTTTCGGATGATGCTCTCGGTGTCGAAGGAAAAGTCCACCCCCAGGCCCACGTGCTCGGCGCCGATGAGGTCGCGGTAGTAAGCCACCAGGCGGTACAGCGCTTCGGTCGAGGCGTCGTTGTCGCCCATGAAGATGCCCACGCCGTTGACGCCGACCACGCCGCCGGTGGCCGCGCTCGCCTTCGCCTGGTCGTTGGTGATGTTGCGCGGGTGGTCCCACAGCGCCTTGGGGTTGGAGTGGGTGAACACCACCGGCTGTGTCGAGGCCGCGATCACGTCCATGGAGGTGCGGTAGCCGGTGTGGCTCACGTCCACCAGCATGCCCACGCGGTTCATCTCGGCCACCAGATCGCGCCCGAAACGGCTCAGGCCGGCATCGGTCAGTTCGTGGCAGCCGTCGCCCACGGCGTTCTTCTGGTTGTAGGCCATCAGCATGTGCCGGATGCCCAGCCGGTAATAGGCCTCGACCATGTGCAGGTTGCGCGCGAGCGCATTGGTGCCCTGGAAGTGCATGGCCACGGCGAGCTTGTCCTGGGCCTTGGCGCGGCGCACGTCGTCGGTGGTTTCCACCAGCACGTACAGATCGGGCCGCGAGAGGATGTGCGCGCGCTCGTGCGCGATCGCCTGCGTCGTCGCCTCCAGCGACTCCTCGTCCGTCGCCATGGTGAGCGAGACGCAGGTGTAGCCGCAGGCCTTGAGCCGCGGCAGCACGGCCGGGCGCAGTTCGGGCCGGCCAAAGCCGATCCACGGCAGGGTCATGTCCCAGACGATGGACGACCGGTAGACATCGGTGTCGAGCGTGGCGTTCATGGACGGCCCTTGTGTCGGGAGGGCGCTGCGGCCTCGAAATGGCCCGCCGAGATCGCCTGGGCGATCACGCCGCCCAGAATCTTCAGTTGCCGGTTGAAGAAGCGCTGATCCTCGTGCCGGTAGAGCTGGATCAGCGCCAGGCCGCGCAGGGTGGAGATGGCGAACTGCATGAGGTCGGTCTGCTGCTGGGCGCTGAGGGTGGTGTGTGCCATCAGCTGTTTCCATGGGGCCATGTAGCTGGCCACGATCTTCTCGCGCAGCGCCGTGATCTCCTGGTGCAGCGCGGGGTTGGTCCGCGCGCCGACCACGATCTCCTGCACGGCGACGTTGAGATCGCTGCCATAGAAGTCCCACATGGTGGCCACGATCTCGCGCGCCTCGTTGTCCGGCCCGCGCGACTGGGGGGCGCGCGCGCGCAGCGCGTCCAGGCGGCGGATGAACTCCTCGAACAGAAAGGCGAGGGCGGCGGTGATCATCTGGTCGCGCGTGCCGAAGTGGTGCTGCACCGCGCCAGGCGAGGTGCCGGCACGATCGGCCACCACGCGGATGGTGGTGTTGGCATAGCCGGTCTCCTGCAGGCAGGCCACCACGGCCTCCAGCAGCCCGGTGCGCGTGATCACCGACCGCTCCTGGCTGGGCGATGCCGTTGTGCTTGGGGTCTTTTTCATGAAATAAAAAAATACGACTGTATTGACGTAAATACGACTGTATCGTAAATTGCGGCCTCCAACAAGGAGAACGCAATGGCAGTGGACGTGAAGTGGAATTTCCGGTGCCTGGTCGCCGGTCTGGTGGTGGCTCTGGCGGGGGGTTCTGCGGTGGCGCAGCCGTTGCCCAAGACACCATTGCAGGTGGTCGGGTCGATCTCCAACCTCGCGCAATACCGAGAGTTCGAGGTGCCGTTCTGGACCCGGACGCTGGCGCAGAAGAGCGGCGGCGCGGTCACGGCCGAGATCAAGGCCTTCAATGAGATGGGGCTCAAGGGGCCGGAGGTGCTGCGGCTCATGGGCCAGGGGGCCATACAGGCGGGCGCGGCGCTCATTCCCTATCTGGCGGCCGACGACCCCGCCAACGAGATGCTGGACCTCGCGGGCCTGCTGCCCGACCTGGCGACCGCGCGCAAGGTCACCGAGGCCTTGCGGCCCTTCTACACACAGCTCTATCGGGAGAAGTTCGGTGTCGAGCTCCTAGGCCTGGGCACCTATCCCGCGCAGGTCTTGTACTGCAATGGATCGATCGCCAGCCTGGCCGAGCTCAAGGGCAAGAAGGTGAGGGCCGCCGGTCGCTCGCAAAGCGAGCTGATCCAGGCACTGGGCGGCACGCCCGTCACCCTGCCGTTTGGCGAGGTGGTGCCCGCGCTGCAGAACCGCGCGGTGGATTGCGCCATCACCGGCACGCTGTCGGGCAACGTCTCGAAATGGCACGAGGTCACCACGCACCTGTTCGCCCTGCCGCTGTCGTGGGGCGCGATCGGCTATGCGGTGAACAGCAAGGCCTGGAACGGCTTCGACCCGCGCGTGCGGCAGCTGATCCAGACCGAGATGCAGGAACTGGAGCGCAGCCTGTGGGGCGCGGCGCAGGAATTCACCGAGCAGGGCTATGAATGCAACGCCGGGACGGCGCAATGCCGCCTGGGCCAGAAGGGCAGGATGACCGTGGTGGCCCCCAGCGCCGCCGACCTGGCGCTGCTCAAGAAAGTGCTGGCTGAGGTCACCTTGCCGAAATGGGCCGAGCGCTGTTCCGCGGCCTGTGTGAACACCTACCAGAACGCCGTCGCGCCGCTGGTGGGCGTGGCGCTGAGGAAGTGAGCGATGTCCCTCGACAACGCACTCGACAAGGCCGTTGATTTCGCGCATCGGGGTGCGACCGTGGCCGCGCTGGCCGGCGGCGCGCTGCTGCTGGGTGCCGCCGTGCTGGTGGCGGTGGAGGTGCTCCTGCGCCGCACCGCCAACATCAGCCTCGGCGGGGCCGATGAACTCTCCGGCTACGCGCTGGCGATCGGCTCCACCTGGAGCTTCGCCTTCGTGATGCTCCAGCGGGGCAACATCCGCATCGACGCGCTCTACCAATACCTGCCGCGCCCCCTCGCGGCCTTGTGCGACCTGCTGGCCCTGGGCGCACTGCTCGGCTTCTTCGGCCTGGTGGCCTGGCACGGCGGTGGCGTGCTCGCGCAAAGCTGGAGGCTCGATGCCCACAGCAACACCGCGCTGGGCATCGCACTGGTCTGGCCGCAAGCCCTCTGGTGGCTGGGCTACGCGTGGTTCATGGTTTGCGGCGTGCTGCTGTCGCTGCGAAGCCTCAACGCCTTCATGAAGCGCGACTGGGCGGGCGTGAACCGCCTGGTGGGTGCGCGCACCACCGAAGCCGAAGCGCGCGAGGAGATCGAGAACAGCGTGCGCGCGCCGTCCGGAGCGGGCCGATGATCGCCACCGCGCTGCTCACCCTGCTCGGGCTCATGGCCCTGGCGATTCCCGTGGCGGCGTCCATGGGCGTGCTCGGACTCGTGCTGGGGCACTTCTACTCGTTCCTGCCGGTGAGCAAGGTCGCGGGCGAGATCGCCTGGACGAGCAGCAACGAGTTCCTGCTCGTCTCGCTGCCCCTCTTCGTGCTGCTGGGGGAACTGCTGCTGCGTTCGGGGCTGGCCGACCGCATGTACGAGTCGCTCTCGCGCTGGCTTTCCTGGCTGCCAGGGGGCCTGATGCACTCCAACATCGCGGCCTGCGCCGTGTTCGCGGCCACCTCCGGCTCCAGCGTGGCCACCGCCGCCACGGTGGGCACCGTGGCGCTGCCGCAGGCCCGCCGCTTTGGCTACAACGAGCGCCTGTTCCTGGGCTCGCTGGCCGCCGGGGGCACGCTGGGCATCCTGATCCCGCCCTCGATCAACATGATCGTCTATGCCGTGCTCACGAACACGTCCGTGCCTCGGCTCTACCTCGCGGGCATCGTGCCGGGGCTGCTGCTCGCGCTGGGCTTCATGGTTGTGATTGCCGTGGCCTGCGTGCTTCGGCCTGCCTGGGGCGGGCGGCAGGTGCGCGCCAGCCTGGCGGCCAGCGTGGCCGGGCTGGTGCACCTGGTGCCACCCATGGGCATCTTCCTCGTCGTGGTGGGCTCCATCTATGCCGGGATCGCCACCCCGACCGAAGCGGCCTCGCTGGGTGTGATGGCGGGCTTGGGCCTGGCCGCGTGGAACCGTTCGCTCTCGCTGGCGATGCTCAGGACCGTGCTGCTGGGCACCATGCGATCGACCGGCATGATCATGCTCATCATCGTGGCGGCCTATTTCCTGAACTTCGTGATGTCGGCCACCGGCCTGACCACGCGCCTGACCGACACCGTGCAGGGCCTGGGCCTGTCGAAGACGGAAATGTTCCTGGCGGTGGTGGTGTTCTACCTGGTCATCGGGTGCTTCATGGAAACGCTCTCCATGATGATCACCACCATTCCCGTGGTGGCGCCGGTGATGCAGGCGATGGGCTTCGACATGGTGTGGTTCGGCATCGTCGTGGTGCTGTTGGTCGAGGTGGCGCTGATCACGCCGCCGGTGGGCCTGAACCTGTTCGTGGTGCACAACATCCGCAAGGGTGGGTCGATGAACGACGTGATCATCGGCGCCTTGCCCTTTCTGGCCGCCATGTTTGCGTTGCTGCTGCTGCTGGCGATGTTCCCCGGCCTGGCGCTGTGGCTGCCTTCGGCGATGGGCTGAGCCGGTGGCGCTCAGACCTCGAAGCCCGCTGCCAGCGCCCCGCGCAGCCACACCACGAAGGCTGAGACCGCGCGGGGCACGTGGCTGGCGTAGGGGCGGATCGCGTAGATCTGCGGGCTGAAGCTGCCCACCGAGGCCCAGTCCTCCAGCACCTCCACCAGCTGGCCCGAGCGCAGCGCCGCCTGCGCGCTGAAGTCCGGCACCAGCGCGATGCCCAGGCCGGCGATGGCGGCGTCGCGCAGGGCCTCGCTGTTGTTGGCGCAGAAGGGGCCCGACACCGGCACCGTGACCCGCTGGCGCGCCGCCTTGCGCCGGCCCTCGGGTGGCAGGAAATGCCAGGCCGGCGTGTCCTGCGCGCGCGGGTAGTGCAGGCAGGGGTGCTGGGCGAGATCCTGGGGCGTGGCCGGGTGGCCGTGGCGCCGCAGGTAGTCGCGGCTGGCCACCAGCACCGAGCGCGTGGCGCACAGCGGCCAGGCCACGTGCGTGTCCGGCGGCGCGGCGGTGTGGCGGATCGCGAGGTCGAAGCCCTCGGTGGCCAGCGAGCAGAGCCGGTCTGACAGGTCCAGCTCCAGCCGCACCTTGGGATGCTCGCGCGCGAAGGCCGCGATGCGCGGCACCAGCTGCTGGCGCGCCAGCGCCACCGGGGCCGTGACCCGCACCAGGCCAGCCGGCTCGTCGGCCAGGTCGCGCACGCTGGAGAAGCTCAGCGCGATGCGCTCGAACGGGTCGCGCAGGCCGTCCACCAGGCGCTGGCCGGCCTCGGTCAGCCGCACGCTGCGCGTGGTGCGCTGCACCAGGGGCAGGCCGGCGGCGCGCTCGAGCTCGCTGATGCGCTGGCTCATGGCCGCCTTGCTCACGCCCAGGCGCTGCGCCGAGGCGGTGTAGCTGCCCTGCTGCGCCAGCACGGTGAGCCAGTGCAGGTGCGTCCAGAGGTCTTCCACTTTTTTGTCGTTCATGGTTCTATTGTTCACCATCGCAAACAATCAATTCAGACCAGGCCACTAGGCGGGGGGGGTGCCGCTGCCTAAACTGGCCTTCCTTCCTTCGCCACCTTCTCGCGAGAGCGCCATGCCCACCATGCCCCACCCCATCGATCACTTCATCCACGGCGCCGTGAGCGCCGGCAGCTCGCCGCGCCGGCAGGACGTGTACAACCCCGCCACCGGCGCGGTGAGCGGCAAGGTTGCCCTGGCGAACGCGGCCGACGTGGGCGCGGCCGTGGCCGCCGCGCAGGCGGCTTTCCCGGCCTGGGCCGACACGCCGCCGATCCGCCGCGCGCGCGTGATGTTCAGGTTCCTGGAGCTGGTGAACCAGCACAAGGATGACCTGGCCCGCCTCATCACCGCCGAACACGGCAAGGTGTTCACCGACGCGCAGGGCGAGGTCTCGCGCGGCATCGACATCATCGAATTCGCCTGCGGCATCCCGCAACTGCTCAAGGGCGACTTCACCGACCAGGTGTCCACCGGCATGGACAACTGGACCCTGCGCCAGCCGCTCGGTGTGGTCGCCGGCATCACGCCCTTCAACTTCCCCGTGATGGTGCCCATGTGGATGTTCCCGGTGGCGATCGCCGCGGGCAACTGCTTCGTGCTCAAGCCCAGCCCGATCGACCCCTCGCCCTCGCTGTTCATGGCCGAGCTGCTCAGGCAGGCCGGCCTCCCCGATGGCGTGTTCAACGTGGTGCAGGGCGATAAGGAGGCGGTGGACGCCCTGCTGGTGCACCCGGACGTGAAGGCCATCAGCTTCGTGGGCTCCACGCCGATTGCCAACCACATCTACGAAACGGGCGCGCGCCACGGCAAGCGCGTGCAGGCCCTGGGCGGCGCGAAGAACCACATGGTGGTGATGCCCGATGCCGACCTGGAGCAGGCGGTGGATGCGCTGATCGGCTCGGCCTACGGTTCGGCCGGCGAGCGCTGCATGGCCATCAGCGTGGCGGTGCTGGTGGGCGACGTGGCCGAGCGCATCATGCCCAAGCTGATCGAGCGCACCAAGGCGCTCAAGGTGCTCAACGGCACCAACCTCGCGGCCGAGATGGGCCCCATCGTCACCGCCGCCGCACACACGCGCATCGCGGGGTACATCGAGGCCGGCGCGAAAGAGGGCGCCACCCTGCTAGTGGACGGCCGTGGCTTCCAGGGCAGCGACGCCGGCGAGGGCTGCGACCAGGGTTTCTGGATGGGCGGCACGCTGTTCGACCACGTGACCACCGACATGAAGATCTACAGGGAAGAGATTTTCGGCCCGGTGCTCAGCTGCGTGCGCGTGCCCGACTTCGCCAACGCGGTGCAGATCATCAACGACCACGAGTTCGGCAACGGGGTGAGCTGCTTCACGCGCGATGGCAACGTGGCGCGCGAGTTCGCGCGGCGCATCCAGGTCGGCATGGTGGGCATCAACGTGCCCATCCCGGTGCCCATGGCCTGGCACGGTTTCGGTGGGTGGAAGAAGAGCCTGTTTGGCGACATGCACGCCTACGGGGAGGAGGGCGTGCGCTTCTACACCAAGCAGAAGTCCATCATGCAGCGCTGGCCTGAAAGTATCGGGAAAGGTGCCGAGTTCATCATGCCGACTGCGAAGTAGCCCCCCTGCGCGCCTTCGGCGCTTTCCCCCGAAGGGGGGGACGCTGTCTTGGGCCGGCGCAGCCGGACCCTTGACAGCCCTGGTATCTTCGCCGGCGACGTCACAACGAAAACAACAGTGAGACAAGCATGAGTGAGACGACCTTCGACTACATCGTGATCGGCGGCGGCACCGCCGGCTGCCTGATGGCCAACCGGCTGTCTGCCGACCGGAGCAAGCGCGTGCTGCTCATCGAGGCCGGTCGCAAGGACGACTACCACTGGATCCACATCCCCGTGGGTTATCTCTACTGCATCGGCAACCCGCGCACCGACTGGCTCTACCAGACCGAGGCCGAGGCCGGGCTCAATGGCCGCGCGCTGCGTTACCCGCGTGGCAAGACGCTGGGCGGCTGCTCCAGCATCAACGGCATGATCTACATGCGCGGCCAGTCGCGCGATTACGACCAGTGGGCCGCGCTCACCGGCGACGATGCCTGGCGCTGGGAGAACGCGCTGCCCGACTTCAAGCGCCACGAGAACCACTACCTGGGCGACGAGCAGAACGCCGCCCAGCGCGACCCCAACTTCCGCGCATACCACGGCCACGGCGGCGAATGGCGCGTGGAGAAGCAGCGCCTGCGCTGGGACGTGCTCGACGCCTTCGCCCAGGCCGCGCAGCAGGCCGGCATCCCGCACACCACCGACTTCAACCGAGGCGACAACGAGGGCGTGGGCTACTTCCAGGTGAACCAGAAGGCAGGCCTGCGCTGGAACACCGCGCGCGCCTTCCTGCGCCCGACCTGCTATGGCCGGCCCAACTTCGAGCTGTGGAACAGCGCGCAGGTCACGCGCCTGGTGACACAGCGCGGTGCCGACGGCGAACTGCGCTGCACCGGCGTGGCCGTGTGGGATGGCGTGGCCCATGTGACGGCCGAAGCCACCAGCGAGGTGGTGCTCTGCGCCGGCAGCATCGGCTCGCCGCAGATCCTGCAGCTCTCGGGCATCGGCCCGGCCGGGCTGCTGCGCCAGCACGGCATCGACGTGGTGGTGGACCTGCCGGGCGTGGGCGCCAACCTGCAGGACCACCTGCAGATCCGCTCGGTGTACACCGTCAACGGCGCGCCCACGCTCAACGTGCTGTCCTCCTCGTGGATGGGCAAGGCGCGCATCGGGCTGGAATACCTGTTCAAGCGCAGCGGGCCCATGAGCATGGCCCCGTCGCAGCTCGGTGCCTTCACGCGCAGCGACCCGGCCCGGCCCTACGCCAACCTGCAGTACCACGTGCAACCCCTCTCGCTGGAGGCCTTCGGCGAGCCGCTGCACAGCTTCCCGGCGTTCACCGCCAGCGTGTGCAACCTCAACCCCACGAGCCGGGGCACGGTGACCATCCGCAGCGCGAACTTCGCGGACGCGCCGCTGATCGCGCCGAACTACCTCAGCACGCCCGAAGACCGGCAGGTCGCGGCCGACAGCCTGCGCGTGACGCGCAGGATCGTCGCGCAGCCGGCGCTGGCCAGGTACCAGCCCGAGGAATTCAAGCCCGGCCCGCAGTACCAGACCGACGAGGAACTCGCGCGCCTGGCCGGCGACATCGCCACCACCATCTTCCACCCGGTGGGCACCACCCGCATGGGCCGCGCCGACGACCCGATGGCCGTCGTCGACAGCCACCTGCGTGTGCGCGGTGTGGCCGGGTTGCGCGTGGTGGACGCGGGCGTGATGCCCACCATCACCAGCGGCAACACCAACAGCCCCACGCTCATGATCGCGGAGAAGGCCGCTGCCTGGATCATGGCCGGGGACTGAGCCGGTCCCCCGGTGCCTCTGGATTCGGTCACCTCAATCTGCCGACGTATTGGTGCCCGTCGGGTGTGGACGCGCTGCGCAGCGCATCGGCCGCCACGTCGAGCAGGGTCTTGCGCGGCGGCACCCCCATGGCGGGGATGGCGGCCTCCAGTTTTTCCGCCCAGGCCAGCAGCTCCTCGTGCCCGTCGCTGGCGGCTTTTTCCCGCGCATGGCGCACGATCTCGCGCGCGTAGTCGGCGTTGGTGGCCATCCACTCCGTGTCCGTCACCCGCCCGGTCTTGCGCCGCAGCAGCACGTGCAGGTGGGCGGCGATGGCGAAGGGGTCGGGTGCGCTGCTCATGGGGGCCGCTCAGTGGCCGAGCTGTTCGTTGTGCAGGGAGACGTCCAGCCCTGCGCGCTCCATGCCCTCGCGCACGCGCAAGGTGGTGAAGCGCGAGGTGATCCACAGCACCACGGCCGTCATCACCAGGCTGTAGGCCAGCACCGCCACGCAGGCGATCAGCTGGGAAAGCAGGCTCGCCTGCACGCCCGAGATGGCCGGATCGGCCAGCACGCCGGTGAGCAGCGCGCCCACCAGGCCGCCCACGCCGTGCACGCCGAACACGTCCAGCGAATCGTCTGCGCGCAGCTGGCGCTTGAGCGCCGTGGCGCCCCAGTAGCAGGCCACGCCGGCCACCAGGCCGATGAGGAGCGCACCGCGCGGTGTGACAAAGCCGGCCGCCGGCGTGATCGCCACCAGCCCGGCGACCACGCCCGAGCACAGGCCCAGCAGCGAGGCGCGCTTGCGCGCCAGCCACTCGGCCGCCATCCAGGCGATGGCGCCCGAGGCGGCGGCCACGTGGGTGACCAGCAGGGCCAGGCCCGCGCGGCCATCGGCGGCCAGGGCCGAACCGGCGTTGAAGCCGAACCAGCCCACCCACAGCAGCCCGGTGCCGGCCATGGTCAGGCCCAGGTTGAACGGCACGAAGGCTTCCTGGCCGTAGCCCGAGCGAGGGCCGAGCGCGTAGGCACACACCAGCGCGGCCGCGCCGGCATTGATGTGCACCACCGCGCCGCCGGCGAAATCCAGCGCGCCCAGCTGCGCGAGCCAGCCCCCCGGCTCCCACACCCAGTGCGCGATCGGCGCGTACACCAGCAGCAGCCACAGGCCGGCGAACAGCAGCAGCGCGCCGAAATGCATGCGCTCGACCAGAGCGCCCACCACGAGCGCGCAAGTGATGATGGCGAACGTGAGCTGGAACATGGCGAACACCGATTCCGGCACATGCTGGGCGATGTGGCTGACCGCCACCTGGCCGGTGCTCCCCAGGTACTCCATGCCCGAGAAGCCCATGCGGCCGAGGCCCCCGATGAACCCGCCCAGCGCGCCGCCGGGGGTGAAGGCCAGCGAATAGGTCAGCGCGAACCACAGCACGCTGACCACGGCAGCGATGCCGACCACGCTGGCCATGGTGTTGATCACGTTCAGGCGGCGCACCATGCCGCCGTAGAACAAGGCAATGCCCGGCAGGGTCATGAGCAGCACCAGGGCGGTGCTGACCATGAGCCAGGCGGTGTCGGCCCCCTGGATGGCGCTGGCGGCGACCAGCCCTGGTGCATCCAGTGCGACTTTTGTCACGGAATCTGCGGCTGAGGCCCGAGAGCTGGCCAAAAGCGGCCAGAGCAAGGTGGGCAGGAGCCGGCCCAACCGAACGAAATAGCGGTATTGGTGCATGAGTAGCTCTTTTCCAACGACGGAATGAACACTGCATTTCCTGTGCCAAATGGTGAAAAAGCAAGGGAAAGCCCGGATGCACAGCCGTGGTGCGGGCCGCTACAGTGCATGCACTCGCCAACAGCGCCCAGCGCTGGTGACCGCGGGGGACCGAGGAGACAACCCAGTCCAATTCGAACAACGGTTACAGCGTCCCCTAGAGATGCCAGATTCCTCGAGCCGACCCCGCAAGGGTCGGCTTTTTTTTGCCTGCGGGGGCCTGGCGTCGCCCGGCGACAATCCCGGGCATGGAACTCCTCCTTGTCTCGCTGGCGTCGCTGTTCGCCGGTTTCGTCGATTCGATCGTGGGTGGCGGCGGCCTCATCCTGGTGCCGGCGCTGTTCGCCATGTTTCCCACCACCCATCCCGCCACCTTGTTTGGCGTGAACAAGGGCGCGTCGGTCTGGGGCACGGCGGCGGCCACGCTGCAGTACGCCCGCCGCGTCGAGATGCCCTGGCACGCGCTGCTCCCGGCGGCGGCGGTGGGCTTTGCCGGGTCCATGGCGGGCGCCTGGACCGTCACGGTGATCTCCCCCGACTTCCTGCGCCGCGCCCTGCCGCTGGTCTTGCTGCTGGTGCTGGGCTACACCCTGGCGCGCAAGGAGCTGGGCCGGCACCACACGCCGCGCTTCAGCGGCCGGCAGGAAATGCTGGCGGCCAGCCTGCTCGGTGGTGCCATCGGTTTCTACGACGGCTTTTTCGGCCCTGGCACGGGCAGCTTCTTCGTCTTCCTCTTCGTGCGCTGGCTGGGCTACGACTTCCTGCACGCCAGTGCCAGCGCCAAGCTGTTGAACACGGCCACGAACCTGGCCGCGCTGATGCTGTTCGCCTGGAAGGGCCATGTGTGGTGGCATTTCGTGCTCGCCATGGCCGTCGCCAACGTGGTGGGCAGCCTCTTGGGCACGCGGCTGGCGCTCAAGCATGGCAGCGGGTTTGTGCGCGTCGTGTTCATCGTGGTGGTGAGCGCGCTGATCCTCAAGACGACGTACGATGCCTGGATCCGGAGTTGATACCCACTTACAAGGAGTCTTCCATGCCACCTCGTTCTCGTTGCGCACAAACCCTGGGTTTTCTGGGCTGGCTGGTGCTGGTCCTGCTCGCCGGCGGCCTGGGCGCGCTCGCGTCGGTGGAGGCGGCGTCGTTCTACGCACAGCTCAACCGGCCGGGTTGGGCGCCGCCTGCGGGCGTGTTCGGGCCGGTCTGGTCGTTGCTTTATGTGTTGATGGCGGTGGCGGCTTGGCTGGTCTGGCGCGAACCGGTCCAACCGTCGCGGGCGCCGGCGCTGGGGGTCTTCGTGCTGCAGCTGGCGGTCAATGCGCTGTGGTCCTGGCTGTTCTTTGCCTGGCACCGCGGGGCCTGGGCGTTGGCCGATGTGCTGCTGCTGGTGGCGCTGATCGCCGTCGCCATCGTGCTGTTTCGGCGCGTGCGCCCGCTGGCCGCGTGGCTGCTGCTGCCGTATCTGGCCTGGGTCGCTTTTGCCAGCGCGCTCACCTGGGCGGTGTGGCGGGCCAATCCGGGCGTGCTGTAGCGCGCCGCCTCAGGGCGCCACGGGCGCGTCGGGCGGCCAGGGCAGGCTGCTGGCCTTGAGCGGCGTGCCAATGGGGGCACTGGCCTGGCCCACCCGCACGGCGGCCAGGTCTTGCGGGTTGGGGTACTGGTCCATCAGCAGGTAGTCGAACACGCGGCGCGCGATCGGGGCGGCGTGCGCCGCACCAAAACCCGCGTTTTCCACAATCACCGCCAGCGCCACGCGGGGCTGGTCCACCGGCGCGAAGGCCAGGTAGAGGGAGTGGTCGCGCTGGTGTTCTTCGAGCCGGCGCGCGTCGTAGCGCTCTTTCTGGCCGATGGTCACGGCCTGCGCCGTGCCGGTCTTGCCGCCGCTGGCGTAGCCCGCGCCGGCGAACACGCGGGTGGAGGTGCCTTCGGTGGTCACGGCTTGCATGGCGTTGAGCACGATGCGCACGTTCTCGGGCTTGAAGCCGAGGTTTTCGGGGGGTGGGCCGGGCAGCGGCACGCGCTCGCGCGTGATCACGTTCTCGGTCGCCATGGTCAGGTGCGGCTTGTACTTGATGCCGCCGTTGGCCAGCGTGGCCATGGCGTGGGCGATCTGCAGCATGGTGAAGTTGTTGTAGCCCTGGCCGATGCCCAGCGAGATGGTCTCGCCGGCGTACCAGCGCTGCTGCTCGGGCCGCTTGTAGGTGTTGCGCTTCCAAGCCTGGCTGGGCAGCACGCCGCGCACCTCGCCCTTGAGGTCGATGCCGGTGATCTGGCCGAAGCCCAGCGGCTTCATGAAATCGTGCATGGTGTCCACGCCCATGTCGTTGGCCAGGGAGTAGAAGTAGGTGTTGCTCGACTTGACGATGGCGCGGTGCATGTCGACCGGGCCCAGGCCGTCGCCATGGCTGCGGAAACGGTGGCCGCCGAACATCCAGTAGCCCGGGTCGTTCATCACCAGGCTGGCGCTGCGCGAGCCGGTTTCCAGCGCGGCCAGTGCCATGAAGGGCTTGTAGGTGGAGCCGGGCGGGTAGGTGCCGCGCAGGGCCCGGTTGAGCAAGGGCTTGTCCATCGACTCGTTGAGCGCGCGCCAGTTCTCCACGTCGATGCCTTCGACGAAGAGGTTGGGGTCGAAGGTGGGCTTGCTCACGAAGGCCAGCACCTCGCCCGAGCGGGGGTCGATCGCCACCAGCGCGCCGCGCCGCTCGCCGAACATGTCTTCCACCAGCTTTTGCAGCTGGATGTCGATCGACAGCACCACGGCATTGCCCGGCGTGGCCGGCGTGTTGGCCAGCGAGCGCACGGCACGACCGCCGGCCGAGGTCTCCACGCGCTGGAAGCCGGTGATGCCGTGCAGTTCGCGCTCGTAGCTCTGCTCCGCGCCGAGCTTGCCGATGTATTCCGTGCCCCGGTAGTTGGCCTGGTCTTCCTCCGGCCAGTCCGCGATGAGTTCGGTCTCGCGCTGGTTGATGCGCCCGATGTAGCCGATCACATGGCTGGCGACCTCGCCGTTGGGGTACTGGCGCAGCAGGCGCGCGCGGACGTCCACGCCGGGGAAGCGGTAGCGTTGGGCGGTGAAGCGCGCGACCTCCACATCGGTCAGGCGGGTGCGCAGCGGCAGCGAGTCGAAGCGGTGCGACTCCTCCAGCAGCTTGCGAAAGCGGCGCTGGTCGCGCGGCGTGACCTCCACCAGCTCGCTCAGGCCGGCGATGGTGGCGTCCATGTCCTCCACGCGCGAGGGCGTGATCTCCAGGGTGTAGGCCGAATAGTTCGTGGCCAGGATGCGGCCCTTGCGGTCCAGGATCTGCCCGCGGTTGGGCACCACCGGCAGCACGGCCGTGCGGTTGCTCTCGGCCTGCGCGGCCAGGTCTTCGTGCCGGATCACCTGCAGGTAGACCATGCGCGAGGCGATCAGGCCGAAAGCGAACACCACCGTGAGGCCGATCAGCAGTGCGCGGGTGCGGAACTGCGCCAGATCGGCTTCGACGTTGCGGATTTCGGTCATGACTACAGCGGTCGGTTGTCGTCGGGGTTGGGTGCGCGCCGCTGCGGCGCCAGCAGCAGCACGCTCACCACCGGCCAGAGCGCGGCCTCGATCACCGGGGCCAGCAGGTAGAGCACGCCGGGGAAGCTGCCACCGGAGGCCAGGCGCACCAGCATTTCAAGCACGTGCGCGGCCACGAACAGCGGCAGCACCTGCACCGCCTGGTTGGGCACGCTGAACCAGAGCAGGCGCCGGTGCATGGAGATGCCGAGGAAGCCGAGTGCGGTGTACGCCAGTGCGTGCTGGCCGAGCAGGGCACCCTGGTGAACGTCCATGGCCAGGCCGAAAGCGAAGGCCACGCCCACACCGATGCGCAGGGGCTGGTGCACGCTCCAGAACACCAGCACCACGGCCAGCAGGTCGGGCACCCAGGCGGCGCGGCCGAACAGCCCCATGTTCAACAGCATGTTGAACACCAGCGCGGCCAGCAGGCTGAACCAGATGAAACCGGGGTTGGCGGGCAGCAGCAGCTGCTGGCCGGGGCGCATGATCATGGGGCGGTGCTCCGGACACCCGGGCGGTTGGCGCGGGTCGGGCGCGGGGCGTCGGTGGGCTCGGCCAGCGGCGAGGGCGGCAGGGCGGACGCGATGGAGCCCAGCACCAGCACGTGCAGCGTGCCCTGCACGCGGGCCAGCGGCTCGCACTGGATGCGCGCGAACGAGGATTCGGCCTGGCGCTCGACCAGGGTCACGCGCGCCACCGGCAGGCCGGCGGGGTAGACGCCGTCCACCCCGCTGGTGGACAGCAGGTCGCCTTCGGCGATGTCGGCGCTGGCCAGGGTGTAGCGCAGCTCCAGGCCGTCGCCATTGGTGGAGGGCTGGCCGTAGGCCACGCTGCGCACGCCGGTGCGGGTGTTGAGCACGGGGATGGCCTGGTCGCGGTCGATCAGCAGCGTGACCTCGGACACCAGGGGGTAGACCCGCGTGACCTGGCCCAGCACGCCGCTTTCGTCGACCACCGGCGAGCCGGCCTCGATCCCGTGCGTCTGGCCCCGGTCGATCACGATCTTGCGCGAGTAGGGATCGGCCGCGTCGTACAGCACCTGGGCGCCGATGGCCTGGGTGCCGATGCGCTCGCGCATGGCCAGCAGTTCGCGCAGGCGCTGGTTTTCCAGGGTGATTTGTTCGAGTTGCAGGCTGCGCTCAGCCTGCACCGCCAGGCGCTGCAGGGCCTCGCCTTCGCTTTTCTGCGCCGCGTGCAGCGAGGTGAAGTAACCCCCCGCCATGGCCGCGAGCTGCACCGGCTGGAGCACCGCCCACTGCACCGGGTAGAGCACCACGGCCATGGCGGTGCGGATCGGCTCGGTGAGCCGGAACCGCAGGTCGGCCACCATGAGGAACAGCGCCAGGGCACTGAACACCACCAGCTTGGACAGGGCCGACGGGCCCTGTTTGAAGAACGGGGGCGGGGTGCGGTCCAGGGTGCCCAGTGGCATGGCGCTCGGAGGGGGCTGGTCGGTGTTGGAGAGGCGCAGCCGCCGGGAGGCGGCCGGGGTTTATTCGCTGGTGAAGATGGTGCCCAGGCGCTCCATGCGCTCCAGGGCCATGCCGCAACCGCGCACCACGCAGGTGAGCGGCTCCTCGGCCACCAGCACCGGCAGGCCGGTTTCTTCGGCGAGCAGGCGGTCGAGGTCGCGCAGCAGCGCGCCGCCGCCCGTGAGCATCATGCCGCGCTCGGCGATGTCGGCGCCCAGTTCGGGTGGCGTGTGTTCCAGCGCCATCTTCACCGCCGTGACGATGTTGTTGAGCGGGTCGGTCAGGGCTTCGAGGATCTCGTTGCTGGAGATGGTGAAGCTGCGCGGCACGCCCTCGGAGAGGTTGCGCCCCTTGACTTCCATTTCCTTGACCTCGCTGCCGGGGAAGGCCGAGCCGATCTGCTTCTTGATCGCTTCGGCGGTGGGCTCGCCGATCAGCATGCCGTAGTTGCGGCGGATGTAGGCAATGATGGCGTCGTCGAAGCGGTCACCGCCCACGCGCACGCTGCCCTTGTAGACCATGCCGCCCAGGCTGATCACGCCCACCTCGGTCGTGCCGCCGCCGATGTCGACCACCATGGAGCCGGACGCATCCGACACCGGCAGGCCGGCACCGATGGCCGCGGCCATGGGTTCCTCGATCAGGTAGACCTCGGAAGCCCCCGCGCCCAGGGCCGATTCGCGGATGGCGCGGCGCTCGACCTGGGTCGAGCCGCAGGGCACGCAGATGATGATGCGCGGGCTGGGCTTGAACATCGAGCGCGGGTGCACCATCTTGATGAACTGCTTGAGCATCTGCTCGGTCACCGTGAAGTCGGCGATCACGCCGTCCTTCATGGGGCGGATGGCCTCGATGTTGCCGGGCACCTTGCCCAGCATGGCCTTGGCCTCGTGGCCCACGGCCTGGATGGTCTTCTTGCCCTGGGGGCCGCCTTCGTGGCGGATCGAGACGACCGAGGGTTCGTCGAGCACGATGCCCTTGTTGCGCACGTAAATGAGGGTGTTGGCGGTGCCGAGGTCGATGGCCAGGTCGGTCGAAAATTGCCGACGGAAAGCTTCAAACATGGTGCATGGGTCCTGTGGGGCACGGGCGCGGCTGTGTGCGCTCGTCGCCGGGTATGGGGCCGGGTCGTTGGCCGGGCATCGGTGCTAAGTGGTTGATTCCAAGGCGAAAACCGCAACGGCACGGGCGCTGCCGTTAAACCTTGGATAATACCGTATCCCCTGTGTACAACTGCTCCCAAACAGGGGGCAATTTGTCCAGTTACAAGCCGTTTCAGGGCAGAAAACCCGCAGACGGTGCGTCCTTTCCCCATCCGCAACCCTCTTTTTGCCATGTCCCTGACCCCGTCCGACATCGGGCGCATCGCCAACCTCGCGCGCCTGGAAATCTCCGGCGCGCAGAGCGAGACCATGCTTGCCCAGCTCAATGGCTTCTTCGACATCGTCGAGCAGATGAACGCGGTGGACACCACCGGCGTGGAGCCGCTGGCCCACCCGACGGCGGTGATCGACCACGTCTCCTTGCGCCTGCGCCCGGACGTGGCGAGCGAGCCCAACGACCGTGAAGCCAATCAGAAAAGCGCCCCGGCGGTCGAGCGCGGCCTGTTCCTCGTGCCCAAGGTGATCGAATGAGCGATTTGCACACCCTGGGCGTGGGCGAGCTCGCCAGCGCCATCGCCGGCGGGAAGACCAGCAGTGTCGAGGTCGCCCGGCACCTGCTGGCGCGCGCGCAACAGCACGGCGCGCTGGGCGCCTACCTGGCTCTGGACGAGGACGTGACGCTGGCCCAGGCCCGCGCCGCCGATGCGCGCATCGCCGCTGGCGAGCGCACGCCGCTGCTGGGCGTGCCCCTGGCCCACAAGGACATCTTCGTCACCAAGGACTTCGTCACCACCGCAGGCTCGAAGATGCTGGCCGGCTACCAGAGTCCGTTCGACGCGACCGTGGTGCAGCGCCTGGCCGCGCAGGGGGCGGTGACGCTGGGCAAGCTCAACTGCGACGAGTTCGCCATGGGCAGCAGCAACGAGAACTCGGCCTTTGGCGCGGTGCGCAACCCGTGGGACACCGCGCGCGTGCCGGGCGGCTCCTCTGGCGGCTCGGCCGTGGCGGTGGCCGCGCGCCTGGCACCGGCCGTCACCGGCACCGACACCGGCGGCTCGATCCGCCAGCCAGCCAGCTTCTGCGGCATCACCGGCATCAAGCCCACCTATGGCCGCTGCTCGCGTTACGGCATGGTCGCCTTCGCCTCCAGCCTGGACCAGGCCGGCCCGATGGCGCGCAGCGCGGCCGACTGCGCCGTGCTGCTCAGCGCCATGGCCGGCCCCGACATCGACCGCGATTCCACCAGCCTGGACCACCCGGCCGAGGACTACACCACGCTGCTGGGCCAGCCGCGCGAAGGCGCCACCGCGGCCCAGCCGCTCAAGGGCCTGCGCATCGGACTGCCCCGGGAGTTTTTCGGCGAAGGCTGCGCGCCCGACGTGCTTGCCACCGTGCGCGCCGCGCTGGCCGAGTACGAAAGGCTCGGCGCCACGCTGGTCGAGGTCTCGCTGCCGCGCACCGAACTCTCCATCCCGGTCTACTACGTCATCGCGCCGGCCGAGGCCAGCTCCAACCTCAGCCGCTTCGACGGCGTGAAGTTCGGGCACCGCGCCGCGAAGTACGAGGACCTGACCGACATGTACAAGAAGTCGCGCAGCGAAGGCTTCGGGCCCGAGGTGCAGCGCCGCATCATGATCGGCACCTATGTGCTCAGCCATGGCTACTACGACGCCTACTACCTGCAGGCGCAGAAGATCCGCCGCCTCATTGCGCAGGACTTCCAGGCCGCGTTCGCGCAGTGCGACCTGATCGCCGGCCCGGTGGCGCCCACCGTGGCCTGGAAACTCGGGGAAATGAGCAACGACCCCCTGGCCAGCTACCTGGCCGACATCTACACCCTCTCCACCAGCCTCGCCGGCCTGCCCGGCATGAGCGTGCCTGCCGGCTTCGGCGCGGGCGGCCTGCCGGTGGGCCTGCAGCTCGTGGGCAACCATTTCCAGGAAGGCGCGCTGCTGCAGGCCGCGCACGCTTTCCAGCAGGCCACCGACTGGCACACCCGCGCTCCGCAAGGCTACTGACATGAGTTCCAGCAAATCCCTTCTGGTGGGCGGCTATGAAGTCGTGATCGGCTTCGAGACCCACGCCCAGCTCGCCACGCAATCCAAGATCTTCAGCCGCGCGCCCACGGCCTTCGGCGCCGAGCCCAACACCCAGGCCTGCGCGGTGGACCTGGCGCTGCCCGGCACGCTGCCGGTGATGAACAAGGCCGCGGTCGAACTGGCCATCCGCCTGGGCCTGGCGCTCGGTTCGCACATCGCCGAGCAGAGCGTGTTCGCGCGCAAGAACTACTTCTACCCCGACCTGCCCAAGGGGTACCAGATCAGCCAGTTCGAGGTCCCGGTGGTGCAGGGCGGCGAGGTCTCGTTCTTCCTTGGCGACGAGAAGAAGACCGTGCGCCTGGTGCGTGCGCACCTGGAAGAGGATGCGGGCAAGAGCCTGCACGAGGACTTCATCGGCCAGAGCGGCATCGACCTCAACCGCGCCGGCACGCCGCTGCTGGAGATCGTGACCGAGCCCGACATCCGTTCCAGTGCCGAGGCCGTGGCCTACGCGAAGGAGCTGCACAAGATCGTCACCTGGATCGGCATCTGCGACGGCAACATGCAGGAAGGCTCGTTCCGCTGCGATGCCAACGTCTCGGTGCGCAAGCCGGGGGCCCCGCTGGGCACGCGCCGTGAAATCAAGAACCTGAACAGCTTCAGGTTCATGCAGCAGGCCATCGACTACGAGGTGCGCTGGCAGATCGAGCAGATCGAGGACGGCCACGCGATCCAGCAGGCCACCGTGCTGTTCGACCCGGACACCGGCGAGACGCGCGCCATGCGCACCAAGGAAGACGCGGCCGACTACCGCTACTTTCCCGACCCGGACCTCCCGCCGCTGGTGATCGCGCGCGACTGGGTGGAGCAGGTCAGGGCCGCCATGCCCGAGTTGCCCCGTGCGATGGCCGAGCGCCTGGTGCGCGACTATGGCCTGCCCGAGTACGACGCCACCACGCTCACCCAAAGCCCGGCGATGGCCGCCTACTTCGAGACCGCGGCGCGCGCCAGCGCACAGGCGAAGCTGGTGAGCAACTGGATCATGGGCGAGGTCTCGCGCCGGCTCAACGCCGAAGAGCGGGACATCGCCGGCGTGCCGGTGAGCGCCGCGCAACTGGCCGCCCTGATCGGGCGCATCGCCGACGGCACGGTGTCGAACAACGCCGCCAAGCAGGTCTTCGACGCCCTGTGGACCGGCGAGGGCAGCGAGGTCGACGCGGTCATCGAGGCCAAGGGCCTCAAGCAGATGAACGACAGCGGCGCGCTGGAGAAGATCATCGACGAGGTGATGGCCGCCCATGCCGATATGGTCGAGCAGTTCCGCGCCGGCAAGGACAAGGCCTTCAACGCCCTGGTGGGCCAGGCCATGAAGGCGAGCAAGGGCAAGGCCAACCCGCAGCAGGTCAACGATCTGCTGCGCCAGAAACTCGGTTGATCGTCAGCGCCCGGCCGGTGCCGGGCCGCTGACGCCGGTGCGGCTGCCGCCTGCGGCCGTCCAGAGCTGGCGCAGCTTGGCCAGTTCTTCGTCGAATCGGGCGTTGAGGCGCTGCTTTTCCTGGACCTGCTCGTCCAGGAAGCGCTTCTGCACCAACACCTGCTTCTCGTTGTCTTCCAGCTTGCGCTTGAGCCAGTTGGGCGCCTTGTTGATGTCGCCCTGGTAGAACTCCAGCTCGACGTTGATCTCCTTGCGCTGCGCCGCCAGCGCGAGTTCGCGCTTGTTCACCGCGCCGATGACCTCGTCGATCTGCGCCAGGGCGTCGGCGCGCTCTTTGTCGTGCACCGCCTGGCTGGGATAGCGGATCATCAAGGCGCGTTCGCGCCGCTTTTCTTCCTGCAGGCGGGCGCGCTGTTCCTCTTCCTGCTTGCGCTGGGCGTCGATCCTCGCGCGCTCGTCGGCCGTGTAGCTGGGTGGCAGCGTCTTGCGCACGGTGCCGCTGTTGCCCAGCTGCTGCTGTTCGCGGTCCAGGCATTCGACGATGGGGCGGTCCCGGATGATGGTGTTGCCCTTGGCATCCTTGCAGGTGTACATGCCCGACTGCCCGTGAGCCATGTTCCACATGCCCCCGCCCAGCAGCAGCGCGCCGCCGAAAAGCCACAGGCGAGTGGGGAAAGCGGAAAGCGGGGGGCGGTGCAGGGTCATCGTGGAAGAAGGGTCAGGACACGCCGTAGCGTTGCCGGTAGGCCATCACACGCTCGCGGTGCGAATCGAACTCACCGCCGGAGCGGGCGGTCAGATAGTGCAGCAAATCGGCCAGCCTCGCAATCGTGCAGACCTGCATGCCCAGCTCGCGCTGGACATATTGCACGGCGCTGTAGTCCACGTCGCGCACCTGGCCGTCGGGACCGACCTCGGTGGCCTTTTCCTGGCGGTCCAGGGCGATGGCGATGGCATGTGGCGTGGCGCCGGCTGCGCGGATCAGCGCGATGGACTCGCGCGCTGCGGTGCCGGCGGACATCACGTCGTCCACGATCAGCACGCGGCCCTGGAGCGGTGCACCCACCAGGGTGCCACCTTCGCCATGGTCCTTGGCTTCCTTGCGGTTGTAGGCAAAAGGCACGTTGCGGCCCAGCCGGGCGAGTTCGATGGAGACGGCCGCGCCCAGGGGGATGCCCTTGTACGCGGGGCCGAAGATCATGTCGAACTCGATGCCGCTGGCCACGAGGGCTTTTGCATAGAATTGCGCGAGCCGGCCCAGCTTGGCGCCGTCGTCGAACAGACCGGCGTTGAAAAAGTAAGGGCTCATGCGCCCGGCCTTGGTCTTGAATTCACCAAAGCGCAGCACGCCGGCATCAACGCAAAACTGCACGAATTCCTGCGCGAGCGCAGCATCGGGCGCGCCGGCCTTCGCCGCGCCTGTATCCAACACCATGGAGACATCCTTGTTCAAACTGACCAGCCTCAACCTCAACGGCATCCGTTCCGCCACCACCAAGGGGCTGGAGAAATGGCTCGCCGCGCACCGGCCCGATTGTATTTGCGTGCAGGAGGTCAAGGCCCAGGCCGCCGATGTGAGTGGCCGCTTTGAAGAGATCGCTGGCCTCAAGGGGCATTTCCATTACGCGCAGAAGAAAGGTTACTCGGGCACGGCGGTGTACACCCGCCACGAACCGAGCGACGTGATCATGGGCTACGGCTCGCCCGAGTTCGACGCCGAGGGCCGCTTCACCGAATTGCGCTTCGACACGCCCCATCGCAAGCTCTCCATCCTGAGCGTCTATTTCCCCAGTGGATCGTCGGGCCCTGAGCGGCAGGAAGCCAAGTACCGCTTTCTCGACGGCTTCTACCCTCACCTGCAGGCGCTCAAGAGCGGGCGCGAGTTCATCCTGTGTGGGGATGTGAACATCGCGCACCAGCAGAAAGACCTGAAGAATTGGCGCAGCAACCAGAAGAACAGCGGCTTCCTGCCCGAGGAACGGGCCTGGATGACCAAGTTGCTCGACGAAGCAGGGCTGGTGGACGTCTACCGCCGGCTGCAGCCCGATGCCACCGACACCTGCTACACGTGGTGGAGCAACCGGGGCCAGGCCTACGCGAACAACGTGGGGTGGCGGCTGGACTACCACTTGGCGACGCCTGCCCTGGCTGCACTGGCGCGCACCGAGGCCATCTACAAGGCGGAGAAATTCTCCGACCATGCGCCATTGACGATCGACTACGACCTCGCCCTGTAGGGCGCCATCCAGCGCACGCCCTGACGTCGGTCCCTGTTCTGACGTTCCGATGGCTTGCGTGAACACGGCGCCCGCTCGCCAGGGACGGCCCAGCAGCGCATCTGCGGGTGGCAGAATGATTGCATGTCGCGACGTCACGCAGTCATTTTCGCGGCGCTTGTCGCCGTCTTTCTTGTGACTGCCATCGCCTGGTGGGCCACACGCGCACCTTTGGTGCCAGCGGTCAGCGCCCGCATGGCACCGCTGGTGCGGACCCTTCAATTTTCCGCCCGCGTGGCGACCGCTTCCCGGGTCGAGGTGGGCAGCACGCTCACCGGGCGTGTGTCGCAGGTCGATGTGGTCGAGGGCGCACAGGTCAAGTCGGGCGCTGTGCTCGTGCGCCTGAAGAGCGACGAGTTGCAGGCCGCGTTGGCGCAAAGCCGTGCCAGCGAAAGCCAGGCCGCTGCGCGGCTTGCGGGCCTGCGCAGCACAGGGCGCAACGCGGTACAGGCCAGCGTCATGCAGGCAGAGTCCGTGCTGGTGGCCGCGCAGGCCGAACTGCGGCGCACACTCGATCTTGTCGCCCAGGGGTTCGTGAGCGAATCGCGTCTGGATGAGGCACGCCGTGGCGTGGCGGTGGCGCAGGCCCAACGGGAAGCCGCACTGGCGCAGCGTGCGGCAGTGGACGATTCGGGGACCGACGTCGTCCAGGCCCAGGCGCAGCTGGACCTGGCGATCGCCGCCCGAAAGGCCGCAGAGGCCAGGCTGGGCGAGGCCGTGATCACCGCGCCAGCCGATGCACACGTGCTCTCTCGCCTGGTCGAGCCTGGTCAGATCGTGCAGCCTGGTCGTGCGCTGCTGGTCTTGGCGCTGGCGGGACCGCTTCAGCTGGTGGCGCAGGTGGATGAGCGCTACCTGGGCCAGCTGCAGCCGGGGCAGGAGGCCAGCGTGCTGGCCGACGCCTACCCGTCGCAGCGCTTCAAGGCCCGTGTGCTGTCCATCGCGCCGCTGGTGGATGCGCAGCGCGGCGCGATCGAGGTCAAGTTCCTGGTGCCGCAGCCGGTGCCGGCGTTCTTGCGCGAGGACATGACCCTGTCGGTGGAGGTGGAGACAGCGCGCCGTGAGCGCGCGCTGGTGCTGCCCGCCGATGCGCTGCGGCGTGATGCCAGCAGCGACAACAGCGTCTGGCTCGTGCATGACGGGCGTGTCCAGGCGCGCCCGGTGCGCGTGGGGTTGCGCACCCTGGAGTCGGTTGAGATTCTCGAGGGCCTGAGCGAGGGCGAGCTCGTGCTGGTCGGCGCGGCGACGCCTGTGCCAGGGCGGCGCGTGCGCGCTGACACCCGGGCGCCTGCACGGGGCGTGGTCAACAAAGGCACGCAGGACAGCGCAGGGGCCGCGATGACCCATGCGATGGGTCGCTGAAGACAGGCCGGTGATGCTTGGATTCGAGACCCACGTTGCGACGCGGTTTCTGCGCGAAGGGCGCATGCAGACCCTGCTGATCATCGTTGGCGTGGCAGCGGGCGTCGCGGTGGTGGCCTACATCTCTGCGCTCATCACCGGGTTGCAGCGCAACACCATTGAAAAGACCCTGGGCTCGCAGGCCCACGTGACCGTGAGCTCGCGCGAGGATGTGGTGCTGGCCGCGCGCGAGCCCGCCGGCGGCGGCACCCGCGAACTGGTGCAGACGCAGCCGCGCGCGCAGCGGCCGCGTGCCATCGGCAACTGGCAGGAACTGGTGCCCCTGCTGGAAGCCATGCCGCAGGTGACTGCAGTCTCGCCCATGGTGTCGGCAGCGGGGTTGGCCGAGCGCGGGGAGGCGTCCAGGTCGATCGCGCTGGTGGGCGTGGACCTGGACCGCTACGACCGCATCGTGGGCCTGCGCAGCAAAGTGGTCGAAGGGAGCGCGCGGCTCGGGCCTGGCGAGGGCATCCTGGGCCGGGACCTCGCCGACGACCTCGGCGTGCGCGTCGGTGACCGCGTGGGCATCGTCACCGGCGGCGTCAGCGACTCGCTGCGCGTCACGGCGCTGGTGGACATGGGTGTGCGCGATGTGAACCGGCGCACGGTGATCGTGCCCCTGCGCACCGCTCAAAGCCTGGTCGGCCTGCCCGGCGGTGCGACCAGCCTCGACGTTACCCTGGACGACATCTGGGCGGCCCAGGCGGTGTCAGACGACCTTGCTGCGCGTTGGCCCCACAAGGTCGAGAGCTGGCAACAGGCGAATGCCCAACTGGTGTCGGCGCTGAATGCGCAGTCGGTGAGCACGGCGGTGATTCGAGGCGTGGTGATGATCGTGGTGGTGTTGGGCATCGCCAGCGTGCTGGTCGTGTCGGTGGTGCAGAAGCAGCGCGAGATCGGCATCCTGCGCGCCATGGGCGCCACCCGGGGCCAGGTGCTGCGCGTTTTCCTGCTGCAGGGCGCCATCGTCGGCGCGCTGGGTTCGGCGGTTGGCGTGTTGCTGGCGGTGGCGCTGATCTGGGCCTTCACGCACTTCGTGCGCGGCTCCGATGGTTTGCCGCTGTTCAACATCAGCCTTGAACCCATGCTGGCCCTCCAGGTGGCTGCCAGCGCCACCGTGTGTGGCGTGCTCGCGGCGGTGGCGCCGGCGCGGCGCGCCGCCCGGCTGGATCCGGCACAGGCCATCCGTCTATGAGCGCACCGCCATCTCCCCCACCATCGGCCCGTCTGCTGGAGCTTGACGGTGTGCGCAAGAGTTACAACAGGGGGCTGCCCAACGAGACCGAAGTGCTGCACGGCCTGTCGTTCAACATCGCGCGGGGCGAGTTTGTGGCCTTGATCGGCCCGTCGGGCTCGGGCAAGAGCACGTTGTTGAACATTCTGGGCTTGCTGGAGCGGATGAGCGCCGGCAGCTACCGCATCGAAGGCGAGGAGATGGCCGGGCTGGACGACGAGGCACTCACGCGGCGGCGCAGGTCCTCGCTGGGCTTTGTGTTCCAGTTCCACCATCTGCTGCCGGCGTTCACTGCACTCGAGAACGTGACCCTGCCTGCGATGTTGCGCGAGGGGCGCGTGACCCCCGCGCAGAGAGAGAGTGCGCGGGCCGTGCTCGCCGCCGTCGGCCTGGCGTCAGCCATGGGCAAGCGCCCGGGCGAGTTGTCTGGCGGTATGGCGCAGCGTGTGGCGATCGCACGCGCATTGGTGCTTGAGCCCCCGCTCGTGCTGGCAGACGAGCCCACCGGCAATCTGGACACGGCGTCGTCCGACGAGGTCTTCACCCTGATGCGGCGGATGCACATCGAACTCCATACCTCGTTTCTGGTGGTGACCCACGACCCACGCCTGGCGGCGCGCTGTGACCGCGTCCTCGAGCTCGTGGATGGGCGGCTTGTTCATGACGGGCCGCCTGCCGCCATGGGTGACTAAGACGAGCCACACGCAACCCGGTGCGCGGCCCGGGATTCCAACCGCGCGCCTGCGCTCGCTTAGATGTGCGACGGCAGCCAGGTCGCCAGTGGCGGCCACGCGTAGATCAGCCAGGCCAGCAACAGGATCAGGATCCAGTACGGCACCGAGCCCATGAAGATCTCGCTGACCTTGATGTTGCGGTCGGGGATGGCGGCCTTCACCACGAAGACGCCGATGCCAAAGGGCGGCGTGAGCACGCCAGCTTCGATCACCAGGATACCGATCAGCGCGAACACGATCGGGTCGATGCCCAGCGCCATGGCGACGGGCCAGAAGATCGGCACCGTGAGCAGCATGATGGAGATGCTGTCGATCATCGCCCCCAGGATGAACCACACCGCCACCATGAACAGCAGCGTGCCACCGGTGCCCAGGCCCATGGACTCCATCAGGCCTTGCACTTCCTGAGGGATGCCGTTGAGCGCGATGAGCTTGCTGTAGATCGTGGCGGTCAGCAGCAAGAGCATGATGGGCGTGACCGTGCGCCCGGCCTCCACGAAGGCATTGAACACCCCACGCCAGCGCATGCCCTTGGCCCAGGCCAGGATGGCTGAGCCGACCAGGCCGATCGCGCTGCCTTCGGTGGGCGTGAAATAGCCGAACCAGATGCCGCCGAGCGTGACGGCGATCAGCAGCCCCACGCCGAGCGATCCGCCGATCTGGGCGCTGGTGAGCGCCGCGCGCTCTTCGTTGGCCAGCTCCGGCGCGGCCGAGGGTTTGAGCTTGGCGTAGACCATGCAGTACACGGCGTACATGAAGGCCAGCAGCAGGCCGGGAAACACGCCGGCCGCGAACAGCTTGCCCACCGATTGCTCGGTGAGGATGGCCCAGACGATCATGAAGACGGAGGGCGGGATCAGCAGGCCCAGCACCGAGCTGCCGGCGATGCAGCCGGTGGCGAAGCTGCGGCTGTAGCGCGCCTCGCGCATCGCAGGGTAGGCCACGTGGCTGAAGGCGGCGGCGGCGGCCACGCCCACGCCGGTCACGGCGGCGAACACCGCGTTGCCGCCGACCGTGGCCACCGCCAGGCGGCCGGGCACGCCGCGCAAGCCCCGGTTGACCACGTTGAAGAGGTCGCTGGCTGCGCCGCAGTGCGCGATCAGCATGCCCATCACGGTGAAGCAGGGGATGACGACGAAGTTGTATTCCTTGATGCCCGAGAGCGCTGACTGCTGCAGCAGGTTGATCACGGGGTCGATGCCGCCGAGCGCGAAATACAGCCCCAGCGAGGCGGCAGCGGCGAAGGCAAAGACAATGGGCACGCCCACGACGACAAGGGCGAGCAGCGCGATCAGGCCGCTCCACATTTCGAAAGACATGTTGGGTTCCTATTCCGGCAGTTGTTCTTCTTCGCGCGCGCCCATGCGGCCGCACACGCCCTCGGCGACGAAGCCCAGGCACACCAGGGCGGCGATCACCCACAGCACGATGGAGCCAAAGCGCAAAGGCCAGGCGGGGATGCGGAAAGCGTCGTTACCGAAGAACTCGCCGCTGTGCCATCCCGCGAGCGAGGGCTCCCAGGAGGCGATCACGATCGCGATGAAGAACGCCGCGCCCAGCAGGTAGGTGAAGGCGTTGAGCTGGCTGCGCACCGCAGGGGGCAGGCGGTCCAGGAAGAAGGTGACGCGCAGCAACTTGCGTTCGCGGATGACGTAGGGCGCCTGCATGAAGGTCAGCAGCACCAGGCCCACGGCCGCGAGCTCGGCGGTGCCCGCGAAGGGCTTGTTGAACAGCAGGCGACCCGCCACGTCGTAGCAGATCACCAGGGTCAGAATGCCCAGCACAGCGGCGCCGGCCACATGGAGCCCCAGCAAGGCTCGGTCGGTCCAGGTTTTCATGGAGTTTCCTTTACAGCTTCATTCATCTTGTCATGTCGGGTCGACGGCCGGGCGGGCGCGGTGGGCGGCCAACAGGGCGAGCACGCCAAGGCCCACCATCACCAACGCGACGCCCGCGGTTCTTTGTGTCGCGGTACCGGGCCACAGCGCGGCACCACCGCTCACCGCCGCCCCGACCGCCATCTGCAGCATGCCGGTGAAGGCCGCTGCCATGCCGGCGCGCGTGGGCAGCGCTTGCATCACCACGCTCAGCGCCGAGGGGAAAATCACGCCGTGGCCGGTGGAATAGACCAGCATGCCAGCGATCCACGCCAGCGGTGAGGGCCACACCACACACCCCGCGATCACCAGCACGCCCAGCGCCGCCAGCGCACCACCCCGGTGGCACAGCGCGAGGCCGCCGAGCCGGCGCGATTGCCGCATGGCCCAGAGGCTGCCGGCCAGAAAGCCGAGGTAGGTGCCGCCCAGCACCGCGGCGATTTCGCGCCCGTCCAGTCCCACCGATTCGCGCAGCGCCGCAGGGCCATGCGCGATCAGCAGAAAGAACACCGAACTGATGGCCGCGAAGCCCAGCGCCACCCAGCGTGGCGCGGCATGGCGCCAGAGCACGGGCAGGGTGTCCCAACCTGGCAGGGTGGTCCCGGCCGGTCGCGTTTCCACGTGCCGCCAGAGCGCCACGGCGCCACCCAGCGCGATCAGCACCGGCACCACGCCCAGCGCCGTGCGCCAGCCGCCCCCCTGCACCAGCAGCCACCACCCGAGCAGTGGCGCCACGGCGGGCATGAGGGCGAAGGCCACAGAGACAATGGCCATGCCCCGCTGCAGCGCCGCGCCGTGGCACAGATCGCGCAAGGTGGCGCGCGGCACCACCAGCACCACGCTCAGCCCCAGTCCGGTGAGGAAACGGCCGGCCAGCAGCGTGGCGCCATGGCCGGCCAACGCCGCCAACAGGCCGCCACCCAGGCCGAGCAGCAGGCCGGCGAGCAAGGTGCGGCGGCGCCCCCAGCGGTCGGCACCGATGCCGGCCAGGGGCTGACCCATGGCCAGGCCCAGCACGTAGAGCGCGATCGCGGCCTGTCCCTGCCAGGCCGTCAGCCCGAGGTCCTCGCGCAAGGCCGCGTCCAGCGGCACCAGCACATTGAGCCCCAGGGGTGGCAGGCAGGCAATGGCGGTCAGCCAGATCAACCATGACCGGATGGGTGGGGGGGACTCGACGGCGGTCACCGTGGCGCAGCCAGGGTGCCGCTCAGAGCGGGTAGTCGATCGGGAACTTGTAGCCGGCTTCGTTCAGGAAGCGCACGTAGGTCTTGAGCACCTCGGTGGCGGGCTGGCCCTTGCCATCGAGTTCCTTCGCGGCCTTGCCCGGCAGGTCCTTGAGCAACTCGGCCCAGCGCTTCTTCTCGGCATCGGGCAGGGTGTTCACCTTGACGCCTGCGGCCTTGGCGCGCGTTTCCACCTCGATGTCGCGCTGCTTGCTGATCTCGGCCACCCGCATGGACGACTCCTCGGCCACTTCGTCGATGATGGCGACCACTTCCTTGGGCAGCTTGGCTCGCGTGTCCAGGTTCATGAAGGCCACCAGCGTGCTCAGCGAACCGAAGCCGGTCTTGTTGAAGACCTTGGCCACTTCCTGCAGCTTGAATGCCTCCAGGCCGGAGATGTAGAACAGGCTGCCGTCGGCCAGGCCGTTCTGGATCGCCTGGTAGTGCTCGCCGATGCCCAGCGTGACGGGCACCGCCCCCAGCGGGATGAACAGCGGCGCGTTGGTCCCCGCCAGCGCGATGCGCTTGCCCTTGAGCTCGGCCACGCTGTTCCAGTCGAACTTGGTCGTCACGCCATAGGCCTCGGAGGTCATGGCGCCCAGCACGTGGCTGTTGTAGGGCTTCATGCTGGCTTGCAGGGCCGGCACTTCCTTGATCATGCGGTTGGACACCTTCTGCTGCAGCACCGGGTCGGGCGAGGTGAAGGGCACGTAGGCGCTGTAGTTCAGCAGGCCGGCGCGCGATTGCTCGAAGCCAATGGGCGACAGGCCGATGTCCAGCGTGCCTTTCTGCACCGCCTCGATCACGCCATCGACCTTGGCCACGCTGCCGCCCCAGGCCTTGATGAAGCGGATGTCGTGGCCGGTTTTCTCCTTCACGCGCTTCGTGACTTCGGTGGCGAAGTAGGTGTCGTACACGCCCACGTAGGTCAGGCCGGTGGGGTGGCCGCCACCCATGCGCAGCGTGAAGCTGGCGGCGCTGGCGCCGCAGACGGTCGCGGCCAGGGCGGTGAGGGTGAGCAGTTGTTTGAATTTCATTCTTGTCTCCTTGTTCTGAGGGTTACATGGGGTTCGTGAGCAGGTCTTCGTAGGCTTGTGGGTTCAGCACGTGAGGATAGTGGCCACCGGTGGGCAGGCTCACATGGCGCGCCCCCGGGTATTGCTGTCGCAAACGCTCGCGCACATGGGGCGGAATCAAGGGGTCGTCGTCGCAGTCGAGCACCGTGATGGCCGCGTCCGGCAAAGGCAGGGGTGGGCAGGCCTTGGAACGTACCACGCCCAGGAAGCGGGCCTGCAGGTTGAGCGGCGACTGCCGCTGCGCGAGCATGATCTCCTGCAACTGCTGCAGCGGCGCGGTGGGCGTGGCGCGCACGCGCGTGAGCCACTCGTTGTGAAGGTCCTGCGCGCTGATGCCCTCCACGAATGCCCGGTCGAACATCGGGTTGGCGGCCAGATCGGTGCCGTCCACGAAACCATTGCCCAGCACCAGAGAGGTCACGTTGCCGGGATGCCGCAGACCGTAGAACTGCAGCCAATAGGCGGAGAACGAGGAGCTCACCACGCGCCCGGGCGGCAGCCCCAGGTGCTTGACGACGGCGGCCAGTCCGTCGGCCAGTTGCGCCGGGTCGGACAGCGCGGGGTAGGTCACTGCGATCAGGCGCAGGCGCTGACCCAGCGAGAGCAAGGTGCGCACGAACATCGCGCCGTCGCCCACCGAGCCCGGCAGCAGGATGGTGGCGGGCCCCGGGGCCTGCGTGTCCAGCCAGCGCCACTCGTGGCCATCGACCGTCAGCGAGTGCCAGTCGTGGCGCGCCTCGAGCTGCGCCAGCAGCTCGCGCATCGTGGGCTCAGAAGTTGCCGTTGGCATCGACGTAGCCCTTGGCTTTGAGTTCTTCCATGGCTTCGGGCGAGAACTCGGCCTGCGGCGTGTTGCCGCCGATCACGAACAGCAGCCAGTGCGTGTTGTTGGGCTCTTCGAAGGTGATGTTCTCGAAGCGGCGCTGCACGCCCGCGGGGAACGAGATCACGTCGCGCGGGCCGAGCTCGAAGGCCTCCACGCGGCCATCGACCTCCCACGAGCAGCGCCAGCGGCCGGTCAGCGGCATGAAGGTCTCGTTGGTGTCGTGGTTGTGCATCATCGGGCCCTTGCCGGGCGAGGTTTCGCACATGCCCAGGTTGAAGCCTTCGTTGATCTTGATGGCGGCGTTCTCGGCCGAGTTCGCGCCCACGGGCGAGTGCATGTCCGGGTCGCCTTCGGGGGGCTGGAAACCGATCACGTTGTAGAGCTTGCGCACGGCGCTGGGGTAGCGGCTGTCGGGCAGGCCGCCGTCGGAGCCCTTGAGTTCGCTGAACAGGGCGACGCGCTTGCGCATTTCTTCGCGGGTGACACGGATGGTGGGGATCTTGCCCATGGTGGCTCCTGGGGATGAAGTTGACGTGGAGGCGCCTGCGGCGCGCACGTCGTTGAACAACGCGGGTCATCTGCTGGTGTCTCCGATGCCCGCTCGTGAAAGTGCGGATTAAAGACGCAGCCCGGCCTGGGGGCAATTGCGCTCGTCGATAGCCGTTATCGGTCTTTCGATGGGCACAATGGCGGGGGAGACCAGGGCCGGCAAGAGCCCCACAACAAGGATGCCCATGCGACTGCGCAACGCCGACCTGAACCTGCTCGTGGCCTTCGATGCCCTGATGCGCGAATGCCACGTGACGCGCGCGGCCAACCTGCTGGACATCAGCCAGTCGTCCATGAGCCTGGCCCTGGCCAAGCTGCGCGTGCTGTTCCACGACCCGCTGCTCATCAAATCAGGCAACGCACTCATACCGACCGTTCGCGCGCGCGAACTCATTCTGCATGTGGAACAGGTGCTGCGCAGTGTGGACGTGCTGATCCACGAGCAGGCGCCATTCGATCCCGCGCATGCCAGCCAGGTCATCACCATGATCGTGGTCGACTACATCGACTTCGTGGTCATGCCCACGCTGATGGCGGCGCTGGAGCGTGAGGCGCCGGACGTCTCGCTGCGCCTCATCAACCCCAACCCGCGCCGGCTCGGGGAGATCATGAGCCGGGGCGATATCGACCTGGCGCTGTCCTACTTCCCCACGCCGCCGGAGAACATCCGGACGCGCCCGCTGTTCACCGACCGCCTGGTGGGCATCGCGCGCACCGGGCACCCGATGTTTGAACGCCCGCTGTCGCTGGAGCGCTTCTGCGAGTACGGCCACGTCGCGATCGAGCCGGGCGAGGGCGCCACCATGTACAACGCACTGGTGGACGATGCGCTGCACAACGTGGGCATGCAGCGCCGTGTGGTGCTGTCCAAGCCGACCTTTCTGGGCGTTCCCTTCGTGATCGCGCAGACCGACCTGATCGCCACCCTGCCAGAGCGACTGGTGCAGCGCTTCACCGACATCGCGCCGGTGCGCATCTTCGAGCCGCCCTTGCAGCTCGAGCGCCTCAACGTCGTGCTCATGTGGCACGACCGAACGCACAACAACCCGTTGCACCGGTGGGTGCGCGATCTGGTGGCCAAGCTGTTTGCGCGCTGAGGCGGGCCTTCATCGGTGCTGCGCCGCCAAGACGAACGCATGAAGCTTTTGCACCCGATCACGAGCGTGTGGTGGCGAGCCCCTCCCCACCACGCGACAGGGCGGCGATGAACCACGACGATGGCACTGGGCTACCCTGGTCATGGGAGGTTGACCGACTGCGTTCGTGACGCGCTTCCTGAGACCTGGAAGGCTTTGGTTGGGCGGACTGGTCGTCCCAGGTATCGCGAGGGATGGGTCTTCGAGAGACACCACGGCTGCTGCGGCTATCCAGCGAACGCATGGCGGACGGCGCACGCCATTGAGGACCAATGCGGAAGGATGGCACAAAGGCGGCATGGCCGGCGCACGTTTGGGGCAGACGCCGATGCCGTATCGGGCCTTTGGTCCGAGGCAGAGACGCCCCCGCGCGCGTCCAGGGCGCCCGATGGGCAAGGGCTCAGGGTCCCGGGTGGGACTTTCGAGGGCGGTATTGAAGCATCGACCTCGCAAACTTGGGGTCGACCACATAGCCCACGTTGTAGCGACTCCATGCGCTGACGTGCCTTGCATCAATCCCGAAAAAGGCGCCCGGGGCGAGGGCCACCTTGTCTTTCAACAGGTTCTTTGCAAGTGCCAGGGAATCGGGTGCCCACGGAAACTCCGCCCACAGGTAGAGGGTGTGCGACGGGGAGCAGAAGAGGTTGGCGCCCAGCCCCGTCAGCACCTTGGCGGCATGCCGCGTGGCGCGCTCGACCTGCTGTTGCAGCTGCACCAGCTGCCGGGGATGCTCGGGCGCGCGAAGCACCGCATCCACGGTGCGCTCGGCGTACTCCGAAGTGCTGACATGTACCAGCATCTTCACGTCCGCGAGGCGCTCGGCGAGGCCGGCGTCGGCGGCAATGAAGCCGACCCGCAGCGCAGCCGCCACGGACTTGGTGAAGCTGCCGATGTAGACGGTGCGGCGCAGCTGGTCCAGGCTGCTCAGGCGCGACACCGCCGTCGGCTTGAGATCGGCCACTGCGTCGTTCTCGACGATGGTCACGCCGTGTTTCTCCGCCACCTGCAGCAGGCGGAACGCCTTGGCCGGTGAGATGTCGGAGCCGGTCGGGTTCTGGCCGACCGACTGCGTGAAGAAAACCTTGGCCTTGGTGGTTGCCACCAGTCGCTCGAAAGTCGCGACGTCGGGCCCGTCGGCCTCGCGCGGCACGCCGACCACGGTGGTGCCGTGCAGGCGCAGCTTGCCGTAGAGCGGGTAGTAGCCGGGCTCGTCCACGAGGGCGATATCGCCCGGGCGCATCAGGCAGCGCACCACGATGTCCAGTGCCTCGTTCGCGCCGAAGGTCAGCACGATCTGGTTGGCGCGCGCCTGGATGCTGTAGCCCGCGAGCTTGCGCTCCAGCAGGTCGCGCAGGGGACGGTAGCCGTACGGGTTGCCGTACTGGAACATCGATTCCAGCGCCACGCGCGAGACTCTCTGCTGGATGCGCTCGAGCCGGTTGTCGGCCAGCCACTGTCCCGGTGGAATGCCGTGGCCCACGGCGAGGTGCTGCGGGTCGTTGTTGAGTTGCTCGCGCATCATCCAGACCGAGTCCAGCGCGCGGTCCAGCGAGCTCGGCTCGTCCTCTGCCGGCGGCTCTGCGGATCGCTGGCTGACGTAGTAGCCCGAGCCGCGCCGCGCCTCCACATGGCCGCTGGCGATGAGCCGCTCGTAGGCGTCGACGATGGTGTTCTTCGAGAAGCCGTACTGCGCCACAAGGCGGCGGATCGAGGGAAGCCGCTCGCCGATCGCGCAGGTTCCCTCGGTGATCTGCTGGCGCAAGTCGCTGGCCACCTGGTCCGCATTCGAGAGAGTGGGTTGCATTGGTGTTTTCCCTGCTCTGCATGTCCCTGCCCCTGAGCTTCCTGAGGGCATCTGGTCGCCAGAATTGTCCTGAGACAGTTTTAAAAGTGTCTGCTCAAACTGTACCTATTTGGAGCCAGACGGTTTGCTTATAGTCGGCGCCACTGTATCCCAATTGCTTCAGGATTTCACGCCCATGCCGATCGATTCGACCCTTCCCGGTTTCCGTTCCCTGACGCCGTCGCAACGGCTGGAGGTCATTGCCCAGAAGGCCGGCCTGACGCCGGCCGAAATGGCTTCCATCCACACGCCCGGTGCGCTGCCGCTGGGCACGGCGGACGGGATGATCGAAAACGTGATCGGGACCTACGAGCTGCCGCTGGCGGTGGCGGGCTACTTCCAGCTCAATGGCAAGGACGTGCTCGTGCCCATGGTGGTCGAGGAGCCTTCGGTGGTGGCGGCAGCTTCCTTCATGGCCAAACTGGTGCGCGAAGGGGGTGGCTTCCAGACCTCCAGCTCGGGACCCTTGATGCGAGCGCAGGTGCAGGTGATCGGCGTGTCCGATCCGCTGGGCGCGCGCCAGGCCATCCTGCGCCACCGCCAGGAAATCATCGAGATCGCCAACAGCCGCGACAAGGTGCTCATCGGCCTGGGCGGCGGCTGCCGCGACGTCGAGGTCCACGTGTTTCCCGACACGCCGCGCGGCCCCATGGTGGTGGCCCACCTGATCGTCGACGTGCGCGACGCGATGGGCGCGAACACGGTGAACACCATGGCCGAAGCGGTGGCCGGCCGCATCGAGCAGATCACGGGCGGTTCGGTGCGCCTGCGCATCCTGTCCAACCTGGCCGACCTGCGCGTGGCGCGTGCCAGCCTGCGGGTTTCAGCGTCCACGCTGGCGAGCCGGGACTTCGCGGGCGAGCGGGTGGTGGACGGCATTCTCGACGCCTACACCTTCGCGGCGGTGGACCCCTACCGCGCGGCGACCCACAACAAGGGCATCATGAATGGCATCGATCCCGTGGTCGTGGCCACGGGCAACGACTGGCGGGCGGTGGAGGCGGGCGCGCACGCCTACGCCTGCCGCAGCGGTCGCTACACCTCGCTGACCTGCTGGGAGCGCGCCAACAACGGCGACCTGGTCGGCTCGATCGAATTGCCGATGCCGGTGGGCCTGGTCGGTGGCGCCACCAAGACACACCCGCTGGCGCGCCTGGCGCTCAAGGTCATGAACGTGGCCAGCGCGGAAGAACTGGGCGAGGTGATCGCGGCCGTCGGGCTGGCCCAGAACATGGCCGCCATGCGCGCGCTGGCCACCGAGGGCATCCAGCGCGGCCACATGGCCCTGCACGCCCGCAACATCGCACTCGCCGCAGGCGCCACGGGCGAGGAAATCGACTGGGTGGCACAGCGCCTGGCGGCCGCCCGCGACGTTCGCATGGATCTCGCGGTCGAACTTCTCGCCGAAAAGCGGCGCTGACGCGCCGAACGCCGGGGCCGCCCAGCGGCTGTCCCCGCCTGGATTTCAACAAGCACAAGGAGACATCGGAATGAAACGTTTCACCAGATTCCTCACGGCAGGCATCAGCCTGCTGGCGTTGGCGAGCGCGTCCTTCGCGCAGAGCGCCAAACCGGCCGAGCTCAAGCTCGGCATGAGCACCTTCATGACCGGCCCGGCCTCGGTGCTGGGCACGCCGGCGAAGATCGCGGCCGACATGTGGATCGAGGACTTCAACGCGGCCGGTGGCATCGATGGCGTCAAGCTCAAGCCGACCTGGATCGACGAAGGCCAGGGCGCGGACAAGTTCCTCTCCGAATACCGCCGCCTGGCGCAGGAACCCGGCGAGAAGCTGATGCTCTCGGCGATCTCCAGCGGCTACTGCAATGCGCTGGCCCCGGTGGCGGAGGACCTCAAGGTCATCAACATCCTGTGGGAGTGTTCCACCGAGAAAGTGCTCGAGGAGCGCCGCTACAAGTACGTGTTCCGCACCGGCCCCAACGCCACCATGGAGATGGTCGCGGCCGTGCTGCACCTGCTCAAAGTCAAGCCAGACTTCAAGACCATCGCGGTGGTGAACCAGGACTACGCGTGGGGCCGAGACTCCTGGGAGATCTTCCGCCACACGCTCGCCGCGCTGCGGCCGGACGTCAAGGTCGTGGCCGAGATGTTCCCCAAGTTCGGCGCGCCCGACTTCTCCACCGAGGTCACGCGCCTGCAGGCCCTCAGGCCTGACGTGGTGCTCACCACGGCCTGGGGCGGTGACCTCGACACCTTCCTGCGCCAGGCCTCCCAGCGCGGCCTGCTCAAGACCTCGCAGTTCGTGCTGCCGTTGGCCGATTCGTCCCTGGAGCGGCTGGGCAACGCCGTGCCTCCAGGCGTCATCGTCGGCTTCGTGGGCGACGGCTACTTTGCCGATCCCGAGTTCCAGAACGACCCCGAGGCCAAGGCCTTCGTCCAGCGCTTCAAGGCGCGCACAGGGGCCTATCCCAACTTCGCCGTCTACCACATGATCCAGGCGCTGAAGGCAGCCACCAGTGCTTACCGCCAGGCCATCGCCGCCAACAAGGGCCAGTGGCCCAGCACCGAGCAGGTCGTGACGGCACTGCAGAAGCTGGAGTACCGGGGCCTGTCGCGCCCGATTCGCCTGCGCGAGGATGGGCAGGCCCTGCAGGGCCAGCTGTATGGCGTCACCCGCAACGACCCGGCTTACCCCTTCCCCGTCGTGGGCGAGCTCTTCTATTACCCGGCCGAGATCGCCACCGCACCCGTGGGCCAGAAATCGGTCGACTGGGTCAAGACGCTCAAGCCGTCGCTGATCGACCACCCGCAGATCAAGCGCGTGGGTCGCTGAGGAACGGGCGCTGCCGCACTGTCGATGAACCTGAATCTGTTTCTGCTGGCCGTGGTGGATGGACTCTCCTACGCGGGATTGCTGTTCCTCATTTCCCTGGGCCTGACCCTGATCTGCGGCGTCTTCGGCGTGATCAACGTGGCGCACGGCAGCCTGTACGCCATCGGTGGCTACAGCGCCGCGAGCCTGGTCGCCTGGCTCATGCCGCACGCGCCGCCCACGTGGATGCTGGTGGCTGCGCTCTTCGTGTCATCGATCGTGGTCGGTGCGGCGCTCGGCGCCTTGCTCGAGCGCGGCCTGCTGCGGCATTTCCAGGACCGCGATCCTGTGCTGCAGCTGCTCGTGACCTTCGGCGCCTTCATGGTGCTGGAGGATGTGCAGCGCATGGTCTGGGGTGCTACGCCGGTGAACTCGGGAGAGATCGCCTCGCGCCTGGGCACTTCGGAGCTGCTGGGCGTCACCTTCATGAACTACCAGCTGGTGCTGGTGCCGTCGGTGGCGCTGCTGGCCTACGGGGGGCTGCAATTCCTGCTGCGCCACTCGGTGGCGGGCAAGCAGATCGTGGCCATCATCCACCACCGCGAGGTGGCCACGGCGCTGGGCATCAACGCGGCGCGCGTTGGCACGCTCACCTTTGCGCTGGCGGGCATGCTGGGCGCGCTGGGCGGCGCGCTGTCGGTGCCCATGACCTCGTTCGTGCCGGGCCTGGGGGCCGAGATGATCGTCACCTCGTTCGCCGTGATCGCCACCGCAGGCCTGGGCCAGATCACCGGTGCCCTGGTGGCGGCCGTGCTGATCGGCCTGGCCCGCTCGATGGCGGTCTACACCCTGCCCGAGCTCGAGGTCGTGATGCCCTATCTCATGATGGTGCTGGTGCTGCTGATCCGGCCCAACGGCCTGTTCACGGTCGCGGCGGCGCGGAGGATCTGATGAGGCTGCCCGGTTTTTCCCTTCTGCTGGCCCTGGCGGCCGCCGGTCTGCTGATCCTCGGTGTCGCGCTGCCCTGGCTGCGTGTGCCGGTGATCACGTTCCTGAGCTACGGCATGGCGGCCCTGGGCCTGACCGTGCTGATGCGCGCTGGCCAGGTCTCGTTCGGCCATGCCATGTACGCCGCCATCGGCGGTTATGCGGTGGCCTTTGCCGCGCGCGCGCACCCCTCGGTGGACGCGGCGTTCATTGTGCTCGGTGGCGTGCTGGCCAGCGTGCTGGCTGGCACGCTGGCCGCCGCCTTCCTGTCGCGCTATCGCGGCATCTTCTTCGGCATGCTCAACCTGGGCATCTCGATGGTGCTGTTCGCCCTGGCCGGCAAGCTCTACCACTGGACCGGTGGCACCGACGGGCTGCGCTTCGAGCGCCCGCCGATCCTCGGCATGGCGCTGGACCGCGGCACCTTCGAGCTCACTGTGATGGTGCTGGCGCTGGGCCTGGCGATCGCCGTGGCCTGGCTGGTGCAGCGCTATTTCGCCTCCGCCGCCGGCCAGATGATGGCGGCCATCAAGACCAACGAAACGCGTCTGGAGTACATCGGCGTATCGGCTCGCCGCTCGCTGGCCGAGGGTTATGTCATCTCGTCGGCCCTGGTCGGGCTTTCCGGCTCTCTGATGGCGCTGGTGCAGGGCCTGGTCACGCCGGAGAGCGGCTACTGGATCCGCTCGGGCGAGTACGTGTTCATCGCCATCCTGGGCGGCGCGGGCCATGCGCTGGGCGCCTTCCTGGGAGCCGGCGTGTTCGAGGTCATCAAGCTCGTGGCCGCCGCTTACTTCACCAACGCCTGGCAGATCCTGCTGGGCAGCACCCTCATCGCCGTGATCTTCTTTGCTCCGCGCGGCCTGATGGGATGGATCCAGCGCGATCGCGCGCAACGGGAGCGCAAGGAATGAGGATGAACGCCCCTTCTGGCGAGGCCCTGCTGCGCACCACGGCCCTGACGTTGAAATTCGGCGGTGTCACGGCGGCCGATGGCATCGACTTCGAGCTGCAGCGCGGTGAACGGCTCGCCGTGATCGGCGCCAACGGCGCGGGCAAGACCACCTTCATCAACATCTGCACCGGCTACCTCAAGCCCTCCAGCGGCCGGGTCTACTTTGGCGGCGCCGACGTCACCGCGATGGGCCCGCGCCGCATCGCGCAGCTGGGCGTGGGGCGTTCGTTCCAGCTGCCCCAGCTGTTTCTTGAGCACACCGTGCGGGAATGCCTGCAGTTGGCCAGCGCCGCTCGCCAGGGCCGGCTCTCGCGCTTCGCACCCTTGTCGGTCACGGCGGACCAGCGCGCGGTGGCGGCGATGCTCGAGCTGGTCGAACTCGGCCCCTTCGCCGCCGATCCCGTGACCGTGTTGCCCGAAGGGCATCGCAAACTGCTGGATGTGGCAATCGCGCTGATGCTGCAGCCGCAGCTGGTGATCATGGACGAGCCCACCAGCGGTGTGGCCTCGGAGGACAAACACGCCGTCATGGCAACCATCATGCGGGCCCTGCAGGAGCGCGAGGTCACGGCCTGGTTCGTGGAGCACGACGTCGACATCGTGCTGCAGTACGCCACCCGCGTGGCGGCGTGGATCGATGGCCGCATTGCCGCCGACGGCGCGCCGAAGGCTGTTTTTGCCGATCCCGTCATCCGGCGCGAAGTTCTGGGGGAAAGATGAAACTTGCGATCGAATCGCTGAGCGTCGACCTGGCGGGCCATGCGGTGCTGCGGGGCGTGAACGTGGCCCTGGAAGCCGGGCAGACCGTGGCCGTCGTCGGGCGCAATGGTGCCGGCAAGACCACGCTGCTGCGCGCGATCATGGGGCTGGTCCGGCCCCGTTCCGGGCGCCTGCTGCTCGATGGCGTGGACATGGCAGCGCAGCCCGCGCACCAGCGCGCGACCCTGGGCTTCGGCTATGCGCCGGAAGACCGCGTGATTCTGCCGACCCTGACCGTCAGGGAGAACGTGACGCTGCCCTGCGACGTGCTGCGGGTGTCGCCCAGCGAGATCGGCCGGCGCATCGAGAACGTGCTCGCGGTGGTGCCCCAGCTCGAACCGTTGCTCTCGCGCTCCGGCGCGGCGCTCTCCGGCGGGCAGGGAAAGATCGTCGCTCTGGCGCGCGCGCTCATGGTCGGCACGCGTTTCGTGCTGCTGGACGAGCCGTTCCAGGGCCTGGCGCCGGCGCTGGCGCGCCAGTACGGCGACGCGCTCAGGGCGCTTCGCGGCACGCGACCCGAACTGTGCGTGGTGGTGACGGAGTCGAACGCTGCGCTGCTGGAGGGGGTGCAGAGCCGCACGCTGAACATCGAGCGCGGCAGCGTGTCCCTGCTTCACCCCGACGGTGTCGGCCCGCTGCACGCGACCGCGCTGACCCGAGATTCAAACGGAGAGTTTTCCCATGGCACCTGACCTGAACGCCCTGCCCACCCGCGAGGGGCCGCTGAAAGGGGTGATCGTCCTGGACCTCACCCGCGTGGTGGCCGGGCCCTACTGCACGATGATGCTGGCCGACCTGGGGGCCACGGTCATCAAGATCGAGAATCCCCATGACCCCGACTACGTGCGGACCTTTCCCCCCATGGTGCGCGCTGGCGACGAGGAGCGCAGCGGCTTCTTCGCCCAGTACAACCGGCACAAGTTCGGCATCACGCTCGATCTGAAGGCGCCCGAGGGCCGCGAGCTGTTCCTCCGGTTGGTCGAGCGCGCCGACATCCTGGTCGAGAACTTCCGGCCCGGCACCATGCACAAGCTGGGCTTGGGTTTCGAGGCGCTGCATGCGGTGAACCCGCGCATGGTGTTCACCGCCATCAGCGGTTTCGGCCAGACCGGTCCCCACGCCTCGCGGCCGGCGTTCGACAACAGCGCGCAGGCCGCAGGCGGCCTGTGGTCCATGAACGGCGCACCCGGCGAGCCGATGCGGGTGGGCACCATCATCGGCGACCTCGCCGCTTCGCTGTACGCGGCCTTCGGCACGCTGGCCGCACTGCGCCAGGCCGAGGCCCAGGGCCTGGGTCAGCTGGTCGACGTCTCGCAGCAGGACTCGGTGTTCACGCTGACCGAGAATGCGGTGGTGAACTACACGGCTGCAGGCAAGGTGGCGGAGCCACTGGGCAATGACCATCCCTTCGTGCGACCCTACGGGCGGTACGCCTGCCGGGACGGTCACGTGTTCTTCGGCGCCTACACCGACAAGTTCTGGCAGGAAGCCTGCCGCGCGTTCGGTCACCCAGAGCTCGCGGCCGATCCGGAAATCGACTCGATGGAAAAACGTTTTGCGCCCGACGTGTATGAGCGGCGCGTGCGGCCGATCGTGAATGGCTGGTGCGCCAGCCGCACCAAGCAGGAACTCGAAGAGCTGGCGGCCGACCGCTTTCCCATGACACCCATCAAGGACATCGCCGAGGTGGTGGCCGATCCGCACATGGCCGCGCGAGGCATGATCCGGCCGGTGGACTATGGGGCGACGCAGGCGCAGGTGTTCGGCTCGGCGGTCCATCTGTCGGCGATGGCGCCTCAGGAAGGCGCGAGGGTTCCCCTGGTCGGCGAGCACAACGAACTGGTGTACGCGCAGTGGATGGCACTGGAGTCCGGCCACATCGACCGGTTGCGCGCGCAAGGCGTGATCTGACCATGGGCATTGCCTACGACACCATCGACGCGACCGCCGTGATCCGGTTCGACCGGCCGGCCAAGCTCAATGCGCTCACCCTGGCGATGTACGACGACCTGGGCCGCGCGTTCGCGCAGGCGGGGCAGGACGATGCGGTGCGGGTGATCGTGCTCACCGGCGCAGGCGAGCGCGCCTTCTGCGTCGGCGCCGATCTCACCGAATCCATTCCGGCGCTGGCGCGCAACGAGATCGACATCTCGGCCTGGGACGCAGCCCACCTCAAGCACGTGCACATCGACAAGCCCATCATCGGTGCCATCAACGGGCTGTGCATGGGCGGCGGCTTCGAGATCATGCTGGCGACGGACATCCGCATCGCGGCCCACACGGCGCAGTTCAGCCTGCCCGAGGTGTCGCTGGGCATCGTGCCCGCCGGCGGCACGCTGGCCCGGCTCACGCGCCAGGTCGGCCACGCGCACGCCATGGAACTGCTGTTGACCGCCGGGCGTTTTTCTGCTGCCGACCTGCTGCGCATGGGTGTGCTCAACCAGGTGGTCGCGCCCGGTGAACTGATGCCCACCACGCTCGGGCTGGCCGAGCGCATCTCGCGCCTGAGCGCCAGCGCCCTGGCCGTGACCAAGCAGGCCGTGCGCGAACTGGCGGACCTGCCCCTGGACAGCGCGTTCCGGCGAGAAGCCGTGCTGGGCCAGGCCGCCTTCACCAGCAGCGACGCCCGGCGGGGGCTGGCCGCCTTCGCGCGCGGCGAGCGCGTCGACTACCGCACGCCACCACCATGAACCGTACTTCTTCATCACCCCCCGGCCGCGCCGCCATCGGCTGGCGCCGCCTCCAGCACGGGTTCACGCAGGAGCGCATCGTCTTGAGCCTGGCGGTCGCGCTGTTCGCGCTGTTCGCGGCTTTCCTGCCGGGCTTTGCGACGCAGGACAACATCCTCTCGCTGGTGCGCAGCGTCTCCGTGCTGGGGATCCTGGGGCTGGCCATGGCGCTGGTGGTGATCGGTCGCGGCATCGATCTGTCGCTGGTGGCGACGATGGCGATCTCGGTCGCCTGGACGCTGGCGCTGGCCGGCAGTGGCATGCCCATGGGCCAGGCCATCGCCTATGGCCTGCTCTTGGCCATCGGTGTCGGCCTCGTCAACGGGGTGCTGATCGCCTATGCCGACATCCCGGCGCTGTTCTCCACGCTGGCCATGGGAACCTTCATTTATGGCCTGGGGCGGTTGAAGCTGATTCCCTCCGACGTGGTGCCCGCGCCCGAGGACGTTCTCTGGTTTACGCGGATCGGCCAGGGCGAACTGCTGGGCGTACCGATGCCGGTTTGGCTGTTCCTGGCGGTGGCACTGGCGGGCCACGTGTTTCTGCGGCACACCCGCGCCGGACGTTTTGTGTACGCCTTGGGTGACAACCACCTGGCTGCGCGCATCACCGGCATTCCCGTGCGGCCCATGGTGGTGCTGCAGTACGGCGTGGCCTCGCTGATCGGTTGCATCGGCGGGCTGGTCACGGCCGCCTCGGTCTCGGGCATGAACACGCGCATCGTCAATTCCACCCTGATCTACGACGTGATCCTGGTGGTCGTGCTGGGTGGCATCGGCTTGAGCGGCGGCAAGGGCGGTGTGCGCAACGTGATCATCGGCACCCTGCTGATCGGGGTGCTGCTCAACGGCATGACCATCATGAACGTGCAATACACGGTGCAGAACGTCGTGAAGAGTTCGATCCTGCTGGCTGCCCTGATCTTTGACAGCCTGCTCAACCCGCGCGACGAGCAGACGGCCCAGCAGGGCGACATCTGAAGGCTCGCGCGCCGTCCTGTTCCAACCCGAAGGAGACATCACCATGAAACGACAGATCACCATCCGCCTGTTGCTTGCCCTGGGGCTCGGTGCCGCAGTGGCCACCGCCGCGTTGGCGCAGGAATCTCCCCTCAAGGGCAAGACGGTGGCCTTCGTGCCCACCTCGCTCGGCTATGACCTCACCGACGGCTGGAACGCGATGGCGGGCAAACAGCTGCAGGCGCTGGGGGCGAAATGGGTGGTGCGCGACCCCAACTGGAGCACCGACGCAGGCGCCCAGGCAATCACCTCGCTGATCTCCGAGAAGCCCGATGTGCTGCTGGTGCAGAACCCGGATATCCAGTCCTATGCCCGCCTGCTCAAGCGCGCGGAGGACGCGGGCATCGCGGTGGTGCAGGTCAACATGCGCTCCGCCGCCAACACCAGCGCCTTCGTGGGGGCCGACTGGGTCGGTATCGGCGAGGCCATGGCCAACGCTGTGGTCGCCCAGTGCGGCAAGGGCAGCGGCAAATCGGGCAAGGTGAGCATCGTGCAAGGCGTGCTGACGGCGGCGGCGAGCACGTTCCAGATGAAGGGTGTGCAGAACGTGCTGTCCAAGCACCCCGAGATCAAGGTGGTGTCGAACCAGGCGGCCGACTGGGATGCGTCCAAGGCGCGGGCGGTCACCGATACCGTGCTGCGCCAGCACGCCGACCTGTGCGGTGTGATTGGCTTCTGGGACGGCCACGACACCGGTACCGCCGCCGCCATCCGCGAAGCCAAGCGGCAGGGCCAGGTGTTCCTGGTGACCAACGGCGGCGCGGCCATGACGGGTTGCAGCAATGTGGCCAACGGCAACTTCAGCGCCTACATGACCTACAACGTGAAGCAGCAGTCGGACGACCTCGTCGCCGTCACGCGCGACCTGCTGACCAAGCCGCGGCCTGCCGCAATGGTCTCGCGCATCACCCCCATCACCGTGATCGACAAGGCTTCGCTGCGCCCCGATTCCTGCTGGAACCTGGCCGACGTCCGAAAGTAAGGGCAGGGGACAGGACGGGCCGTGTGCCCGGCCTGTTCCGTTGAGCAAGACACGATGAACATTGAAAACACCCTGGCGCGATGGCGCTCCCGGTACGTTCCCGACCACGTGGTCGGGGAGGTGCTGTCCAAGAACTGGATCGACAACAGCGTCCCTTTCCTCTCGCTGGTGCTGGTGCTGGCCGTGTTCGGCTCGCTGATCCCGAACTTCTTTTCGCTCGGTAGCCTGGGCGACAGCGCGCGCCAGCTCGGCGAGTTTTCGTTCATCGTCTTCGCCATGATGCTGGTGATGGTGGCCGGTGGCATCGACCTCAGCGTGGGGTCCAACTTCGCCCTCGGCAACTTCGTCGCGCTGCTGCTCATGAACGTGCACGGCTGGCCGGTGGCGGCGGTGGTGCCGGTGGTGCTGCTGGCCTGTGCCGCCGTGGGGCTGCTCAACGGGGTGCTGATCGGCTACCTGAGGCTGCGCGCCTTCCTCACCACGCTGGTGACGCTCATCATCGTGCGCGCCGTGGTTGACATGCTGCTGCTGGCCTACGCGGTCGACATCGCGACGAACATCCCGGCGTCGAGCGTCTGGGACTTCCTGGGCGGGGGCTCGCTCTGGGGTTTTCCGCTGAGCTTCTGTCTGGCCGCGCTCTTTGCGCTGGGCGCCCACCTCTTCCTCAGCCGCACGCGGCCGGGCTGGCACATCATGGCCATCGGCGGGTCGCGCAAATCGGCCTACAACGTGGGCATTCCGGTGCGGCGCGCGGTCTGCCTGACCTATGTGGCCTCGGGTGCCCTGTGTGGCGTGGCCGGCCTGCTGTATGCCGCGCGCCTGTCCAGCGCGGGATCGGACACCGGCGTCGGCCTGGAAATCATGGCGCTGACGGCTGCCGTGGTGGGCGGCAACAGCCTGGGCGGTGGGCGTGGCTCGGTCATGAAAGCGCTGATGGGCGCGGTGATCGTGCTGGTGATCACCAACGGCCTGGTGCGCATCGGCTTCCAGAGCGGCGCCGGTTCGCTGGCCCTGGGCCTGATCCTGCTGGCGGCGATCTTCATCGACGTACGCTGGCTGAAGAACCGCCACAAGCTGCTGGCGAAGGTGTACGTGTCGCCGGCCTATCTGGACCTGCCTGCCGCCCCCGCCACCAATGCCGGCAGCGCCACGCCGTTCGCCGTCAACGACCGGCTCAAGGACGTGGAGCTGATCGGCCTGGGGCAGGTGGAGGGGCCCGAGGACGTGATCTTCGACCGGGATGGCCACCTCTACACCGGCACGCGGCACGGCGACATCGTGCGCTTCCTCGGCCCGGACCACCAGCAGATGGAGCTGTTCGCCCACGTCGGCGGCCACCCGCTGGGGCTGGCCTTCGACCGCGATGGCAATCTGCTGGTCTGCATTGCCGGCATGGGGCTCTACAGCGTCAGCCCGCAGCGCGAGGTGCGCAAGCTCACCGACGAGACCCAGCGCTCGGCGTGGTCGGTGATCGACGACTCCCGGCTGAAGCTCGCGGACGACCTCGACATCGCGCCCGACGGACGCGTGTTCTTCAGCGAAGCCACGGTGCGCTATGAGATGCACAACTGGGCCTACGACGCGCTGGAGAGCCGCGGCAACGGCCGCATCATCTGCTACGACCCGCGCACCGACCGCACGCGCACCGTGATCCGCAACCTCATCTTCCCCAATGGCGTGTGCATGGCGCACGATGGCGAGTCGTTCTTCTTCGCCGAAACCTGGGCCTGCCGCATCAATCGCCACTGGTTCAGCGGCCCGCGCGCGGGTACCACGGAATGCGTGATCGGCAACTTGCCCGGGTACCCCGACAACATCAACCGCGCCTCGGACGGACACTACTGGGTCGCCCTGGTCGGCATGCGCACGCCGTCGATGGACCTCGCGCTGCGCATGCCCGGTTTTCGGCGCCGCATGGCGCGCCGCGTATCACCTCAGGAGTTGATCTTCCCCAACATCAACACCGGCTGCGTACTCAAATTCAGCCAACAGGGCGAGGTGCTCGAGTCGCTGTGGGACCTGGGGGGCAAGAACCATCCCATGATCACCTCGATGCGCGAGCACAAGGGGTACCTGTACCTGGGCGGCCTGCTCAACAACCGGATCGGCAAGTACCGCGTGACTGGCGCGGACCCGACATGGACCGCCGAGCGAAGTTACTGGGGGGATCGGCCATGATGGCGCGCGTGATGGATCGACTGGTATCGCTGGGCGATGCGCTGTTGGGGCGCGGGGAACACGCGGTGACGGTGCCTCCCATGGACGGTGCCCTGCAGCCCAATCAGGCGCTGGAGGCCGCGCGCAGCGCACAGGCCGTGGCCGCGCCCGACAACCTCGTGCGGTGGAACGGACATCTCTGCCACAGCAGCGGCGACGCGCTCTACCGCGTGGAGGCCGGGGGTGGCGTAGGTGTGCGGCTGAAGTCGTTTGGGGTCGAGATCACCTGCCTGGCGGCGCTGGACAGCGCCACTTTGGTGGTCGGCCTGGACGACGGCCGCCTGCTGCTCGAAGGAGGTCCCTCCACCGGCCGCGAGATCGGCCAGCTGGGGGATTACCGGGCTGCCTGCCCGACGGCGGTGCTGGCGCTGGACGAACACCGCCTGGTGGTGGCCGAAGGCTCTGCTCGCCAGCGCTGCAGCGCCTGGCGGCGCGACCTGATGGCGGGCGAGAAGAGCGGTGCGGTCTGGCTGCTGGACCTGCGGCAGGCGAGCGCGCGCTGCCTCGCCCGTGGCCTGGCCTTTCCGAATGGCCTGGCACGCACCGCCGATGGCGGTGTCGCCGTCAGTGAGAGCTGGCGCCACCGGCTCCTGAGGCTGCCGCTGGACGGCGGCTCGTCCACGGTGCTGCTGGCCGACCTGCCGGGCTATCCGGGCCGCCTGAGCCCGGCCGCAGACGGTGGCCACTGGCTGTGCCTGTTTGCACCGCGCAGCCAGCTGGTGGAGTTTGTGCTGCGCGAGCCGAAGTTCCTGCACCGCATGATGGCCGAGGTGCCCGAGGGTTTCTGGGTGGCGCCTGCGCTCTCCTCCGGGCGCGATTTCAGGGAGCCGCTGCAGGGCGGATCGATCAAGTCGATGGGCATCCTCAAGCCGTGGGCGCCCACCCGTTCGTACGGGCTGGTGGTGCGGCTGGACGCTGGCTTCGCGCCGGTGTCGAGTCTGCACAGCCGGGCCGATGGGCGGCGGCACGGCATCACGAGCGCGATGGAATGGCGCGGCGAACTCTGGCTGGCCAGTCGCGGGGGCGATGAGCTCGTGGCGGCACCGCTGGCCTGACACCCAAGGGACATTGCAAATGAGCATTCTTCTGGAGTTGCGCGGCCTGTCGAAAGACTACCGAGGCGCTTTTGCGGTCAGGGACATTCACTTCACCCTGCGCAAGGGCGAGGTGCATGCCTTGCTCGGCGAGAACGGGGCCGGCAAGTCGACCCTCACCAAGATGATGGCCGGGGCCGTGCGGCCCTCCAGCGGGCAGATCCTGCTCGAGGGCGAGCCGGTGCTGTTCGAGACGCCGAATGCCGCGCTGCGCAGCGGCATCGCCATGGTGTATCAAGAGACCAGCTTGGTGCCGTCCCTGACCGTCGCGCAGAACCTCTACTTGGGTGACGAACCCTTCTTCAACCGGCTGCGTGGCCTCTACATCGCCGCGCAGCAGTTCCTGCAGACCCTCAACTTCAACGTGGACCCGACCAAACTGGTTTCGCAGCTCGGCGCGGCGCAGCGCCAGATGGTGGAGATCGCGCGGGCGGTGCACCACAAGGCCCGGCTGATCATCTTCGACGAACCCACGGCCACGCTCACGCCGGAAGAGAAACACCACTTCTTCGGCCTGGTGGAGCGCCTCAAGCGAGATGGCGTGTCCATCATCTTCATCTCGCACGCGCTGGAAGAGGCCCTGGCCATTGCTGACCGCATCACCGTCCTGCGCGACGGCGAGCGCGTGCTCACCGAAGACGCCGCCCGGCTGGACCGCGACAAGATCGTCAAGGCCATGGTGGGGCGCGATCTCTCGGACAGCCTGTATGGCAGCAAGGGCCGCGGTCGCCCCTGTCGCCCGCGCGGTCGCAAGGTGCTCAGCGTCAAGAACCTGTCGATGGGCAACATCGTCAAGAACAACGCCTTCTCGCTTTATGAAGGGCAGATCACCGGCTTCTTCGGCCTCATCGGCTCGGGCCGCACAGAGACCGCGAAGATCATCGCTGGCGTGGTGAAGCGCGATTTCCTGCACGGTGGCGAGATCCTGCTTGATGACCGACCGGTGCGCTACCGCACCCCGCGCCCTGCCGTGAAGGACGGCATCGTCTACGTGACCGAGGACCGCAAGCTCGAGGGCTTCTTCGAGACGATGTCCATCGCCGAGAACATCCACGCTGGCCAGCTCGCAGCCCCCTCCGGCGGGAGCGCGCTGGTCAGCTACGGGGAGATGGCCCAGCTGGCCCAGCAATGGCGCGAATCGCTCAACATCCGCGCCATCAGCGGCGACGCGAAGGTGATCGAGCTCTCCGGCGGCAACCAGCAGAAGGTGGTGATCGCCAAATCGCTGGTGCAAAGGCCCCGCCTGGTCATCTTCGACGAGCCTACCCGGGGCGTGGACGTGGGTGCGATCGCGGAGATCCACCAACTGATCCACCGCCTGGCCGACGACGGCCTGGCCGTCATGGTGATCTCCTCCTACCTGCCCGAGATCCTGGCGCTGTCCGATCGCATCCTGGTGATGCGCCAGGGGCGTGTGGTCGAGGAGTTCACGCCCGGGAGCGCGCTGGAAGAAAAGATCATGTACGCGGCCGTGCACTGATGCGGCCAAGCGCAGGAGAACAGACCGTGCAAGGTTTCGTGAGGATCGTGGAGGTCGGGCCGCGCGACGGCTTGCAGAACGAGCGCCAGCCCATCGACGTGGACACCCGCGTGGCGCTGATCGAGCGACTGGTGGATGCCGGGCTGCAGCACATCGAGGCGGCCTCCTTCGTCTCGCCCCGTTGGGTACCTCAGATGGCGGGGAGTGCCGAGGTGATGGCCCGCCTGCCGCCGCTGCCCGGCGTGCGCTACAGCGCCCTCACGCCCAACCTGCGGGGCCTGGAGGCGGCTCTGGCGAGCGGCTGCCAGGACGTGGCCGTCTTCGGCGCTGCTTCCGAAAGCTTCTCGCAGAAAAACATCAACTGCTCCATTCGCGACAGCCTGGAGCGTTTCCGCTCGGTGGTCGAGACGGCGCGCGGCCACGGGGTGCGGGTACGGGGCTACGTGTCCTGCGTGGTGGGCTGCCCCTACGAAGGGCCGATTGCGCCTGCGAAGGTCGCCGAGGTGTGCCTGCAGCTGCAGGAGATGGGATGCCAGGAAATATCGCTCGGCGACACGATCGGCGTGGGCACGCCTGCCTCGGTGACCGCCATGCTCGAGGCGTGCCTGCGTCACCTGCCGGCCGCGCAGCTGGCCGGCCATTTCCACGACACCTACGGCATGGCGGTGGCCAATGTGGCAGCGTCCCTGGCGATGGGACTGCGCACCTTCGACAGCTCCGTTTCGGGGCTGGGCGGCTGCCCCTATGCTGCGGGCGCCTCCGGCAATGTGGCGACTGAGGACCTGGTGTACCTGCTGCACGGCCAGGGACTGCGCACCGGTATCGACCTGGACCGGCTGGTGGCCATCTCGGGTTGGATCTCCATGCTGCTCCAGCGCTCGCCCGCCTCCAAAGTCACGCGTGCGCTTCTGGCCCGCAGCTTGCCGAACTGATCTGCCTTCGGCGGGGTGGGCTAGGAAATCGTCCTGAAAACTGGGGACAAGCGCATTTCGTCCTTGCGTGAAAATATTCTGTCCCATCTTTGTCAGCCGTCAACGATTCCCCATGCTCCGCTACCACACCGTCCCCGTCACCGCCTTCGCGCAGAACTGTTCCCTCGTCTGGTGCGACGACACCATGGAGGCGGCGGTGATTGATCCCGGCGGCGACCTGGAGCGTCTGTTGGCCGAGGTGAAGCGCCTGGGCCTGAACCTCAAGGCGATCTGGCAGACCCACGCGCACATCGACCACGCCGGCGGCACAGCCGAGCTCGCTCGCCGCCTGAACCTGCCCATCATCGGCCCCCACCCGGGAGACCAGTTCTGGATATCGGGCCTGCCGCAACAAGGCGCCATGTTCGGCTTTCCACCGGCGGAGGTCTTCACGCCGACGCGCTGGCTGGACGACGGCGACACGGTGCAGATTGGCCGTTGCACGCTGAACGTGCGGCACTGCCCAGGCCACACACCGGGCCATGTGGTGTTTCACTCCCCCGAAGCCAAGCGCGCCTTCGTGGGCGACGTGCTGTTTGCCGGCAGCATCGGCCGCACCGATTTCCCGCAGGGCAACCACCAGCAGTTGATCGATAGCATCACGGGGCGCCTCTGGCCCATGGGCGACGACACGGTGTTCATTCCCGGCCATGGCCCGGAGAGCACGTTTGGCCGGGAGCGGCAGAGCAACCCGTACGTGCGCGGGACCTGAGCTTCAGCCCTTGCGCGCCTGTTCGTACAGGCCTTGCACCTTGGGCACATTGGCCTCCAGCTCGCGGATGCGATCGGGGCCGCTGGGGTGGGTGGAGAGGAAGCTCGCGCCCGAACCACCGCCGTTGGCGGCCATCTTCTGCCACAGGCTCACGCTGGCCCGGGGCTGATAGCCGGAACGCGCCGCGAGCTCAAGGCCGACCAGGTCGGCCTCGGTTTCGTCCTCGCGGCTGAACTTGAGGGTGAGCAATTGCGTGCCCAGGTTGGCGGCCACATCGCCCAACTGGCCCAGGCCCAGCAGCTGCGCTGCGATGGACAGGCCGATGCCGGTCGCGTTGCTCTTGGCCACGCGCGAGCGCGCGTGTTCGCGCAACGCATGCGCCATCTCGTGGCCCATGATCATCGCGGTCTCGTCGTCGGTAAGGCTGAGTTTTTCCAGAATGCCCGTGTAGAACGCGATCTTGCCCCCGGGCATGCAAAAGGCGTTGATCTGCGTGCTCTGGATGAGGTTGACTTCCCACTTCCACTGCGAGGCCCGCGAGTTCCACTGCGCGGAGTGGGGGATGATGCGGCGCGCGATGGTGCGCAGGCGCTGCACCTGGGGGTGGCCGTCGGGCATGAGCAGCTTCTTGGCGCTGGCCTCGGCCATCATCTGGCCATACTGCTGGCCAGCAGCGTTCTCGAGTTCATCGGCGGGCACCAGTTTGCGCAGCGTGGAGCCCTCGCCCACGTTCACCTGCGCGGCCACCGGCAGGGCAGAGGCCGCTGCAGCGGCTGTGCCCGCCAGCACGAAGGCGCGGCGGGCCGACCACACGTGTTCGGGCCGTGGGGTCTCAGGGGCGGGGGACTTGAGGTCGCAGAGCAGGCACATGCGTGAATAATAGACAAAGCCGGGCGTTCGTGCCTGTTTGCTGCTTGCCACCCACCACAATTTTCGCCGCCCATGCCACCGCCCTCCACCTTGCCGCCGACCGCCCCCAGCGAGGCGCCCGGCAGCGCCGTGGCCGAGCCGCCGACCCGCCCCAGCTGGGGTGAAACGCTGCGGGTGTACCTGGAGCCGGCCAGCCTGCGCATGTTTGCGCTGGGTTTCTCGGCCGGGCTGCCGCTGCTGCTGGTGCTGGGCACGCTGAGTTTTCGCCTGCGCGAGGCCGGGCTGGACCGCACCACGATCGGCTACCTGAGCTGGGTGGGCCTGGCTTACGGCTTCAAATGGTGCTGGGCACCGCTGGTCGATCGACTGCCCATCCCGCTGCTTACGCGCTGGTTCGGCCGGCGGCGCAGCTGGTTGCTGCTGTCGCAGGCGCTGATCATGGCCTCGCTCGTGGGCATGGCACTGGCCGATCCGCGCACCCAGCTCCACCTCGTGGTGTGGTGCGCCCTGGCGGTGGCGTTTGCCTCGGCCACGCAGGACATCGCGCTGGACGCTTTCCGCATCGAGTCGGCCGACGTGCGCCACCAGGGTGCGCTGGCGGCCACCTACCAGACGGGTTATCGCCTGGCCATGATCTGGGCCGGGGCGGGCGTGCTGTGGATCGCCGCCCGCGCGGAAGTCGCGCCCGCTGCCGTGGCTGCCGCGCCCGGCGCGCTCTACCAGCAGGGTGCCTGGACCACCGCCTACCTGGTCATGGCCGCGAGCATGCTCGTGGGCGTGCTCACGGTGCTGTTTTCGCACGAGCCTGCCCGCGTGGCTTTGTCGCCGGCGAAGAACGCCGCCGACTGGCTGCGCGGTGCGCTGATCGAGCCGTTTGCCGACTTCCTGCGGCGTTATGGCAGGCAGGCGCTGCTGATCCTGGCGCTGATCGGCGTCTACCGCATCAGCGACGTGGTGATGGGCATCATGGCCAACCCCTTTTACGTGGACATGGGCTACACCAAGGACGAGGTGGCCGCGGTGACGAAGGTGTTTGGCGTCATCATGACCCTGGTGGGCGCCTTCGTCGGCGGGGCACTCTCGCTGCGCCTGGGGGTGATGCGTGTGCTCATGCTGGGTGCGGTGCTCTCGGCCGCGAGCAACCTGCTGTTTGCCTGGCTGGCGGGGCACGGCCACGACGTGACCGCTTTGATCCTGGTGATCTCGGCCGACAACCTCAGCGCCGGCGTGGCATCGGCCGCGTTCATCGCCTACCTCTCGGGTCTGACCAATGTGCGCTATTCGGCGACGCAGTACGCGCTGTTCAGTTCGATGATGCTGCTCGCACCCAAGTGGCTTGCGGGCTATTCGGGTGCCTTCGTCGATGCCTACGACTACCCCACCTTCTTCATCGCCACGGCTTGCCTGGGCGTGCCCGTGCTGCTGCTGATCTGGCTGGCGACGCGCCTGGCGCCGGTGGAGCGCAAGGCGTGAGGCTCAGTTGCCCAGCAAGGCCTTGACGGCGGGCTTCTGCACCTTGCCCAGCGCGGTCTTTGGAAGGGCCGCCACCCGGTGCCAGCGGCGCGGCCACTTGTAGCGCGCGAGCCGACCCTCGAGCAGGCCTTGCAGCGACGCTTCCCAATCCTCGGGTGCGTCGTCGCGCAGCACCACCACGGCCACCACCACCTCGCCCCAGCGCGGGTCGTCCTGGCCAACCACCGCGCACTCGACCACGCAGGGATGCTGCGCCAGCAGGTTCTCGATTTCGGCGGGGTAGATGTTCTCGCCGCCCGAGATCAACATGTCTTTGGCGCGACCGACCACGGTGAAGCTGCCGTCGCCCGCCTGCTGGGCGAGGTCACCGCTGTGAAAGAAGCCCTCGGCGTCGCAGGTGGGCTGGTCGGGCCAGTAGCGTTGCGCCACATTGGGCCCGTGCAGCCACAGTTCGCCGACCTGGCTGGCCCCCACCGGCTGGCCAGCGGGATCGCGCAGCGCCACCTGCACGCCGGGCGCCGGCCAGCCGCAGGCACCCAGGTGGCTGGCTGCGTGGGCGGGTGGCAGGGCGATGGAGAACGGGCCGGTTTCCGTGCTGCCGTACACGTTGCACACCGGCACGCCGCGGGCGTGGCAGGCTTCGATAAGCGGGGCGGGCAAAAGGCTGGAGCCGGCCCAGATCGCTCGCAGGCTGGCCAGGTCGGTGGCGGGCCATTCGGCGTGGCTGGTGAGCGCCTGCAACGTCGCCGGCACCTGCAGCGTGAGGGTGGGGCGCTCACTGCGGAGGCTGCGCAGGGTGGCGCTGGCATCGAAGCGGCTGTGCAGCACCACCTGCGCGCCCACCGAAAGCGCGGGCAGCGTCTGGATGCACAGGCCGCCCACGTGGAAGAGGGGCAGCACAGTGAGCACCGTGTCGTGCTCGCTCAGTTCCTGCACTTGCGCGGCGATGGCCATGTTGGCCAGCAGGTTGCCCTGGGTGTGCACCGCGCCCTTGGGTGCGCCCGTGGTGCCTGAGGTGTAGACCAGCAGCACGGGGTGGTCCGCGCAGCCCTGGTCGGCCGCATCGCCGGCCATCGGGTCGGTCGGCAGGCCGTCCACGTGGAGCGTGGCGGGGTGGGCGAGGGAGCGCGCCGCCTCGGCCAGCGCCGTGTCGTGCAGCAGCAATTTGGGGCCACAGTCGTGCAGCACCGCGGCCCATTCGGCGGGCGAGAGGCGGTGGTTCAGTGGCACCAGCAGCGCGCCCAGGCGCGCCAGCGCGAACAGCAGCGCGATCTGCGCGGGGTGGTTCCATCCCAGCCAGGCCACACGGTCGCCCGCGCGCACGCCGTGGGTGCGGGCCAGCCCCTGCGCCAGCGCCCCGGTGCGCTGCGCCAGCCCGGCGAACGACAAGTGGCTCCAGCGTGGGTCGGGGGCCGTCTGGCCCGGTTCGATCCAACGCAGTGCCGTCGCCAGCGGCCTGGCACGGGCCTGCTGGTGCAGCAGCGCCTCCAGCGAAGGGGCGGGCAGGGCGGGGGGCGGGTTGGGCGGTGCCATTTACATGACTTTACGTGACCCGAAAGCCTGCTTCACACAGCACTGACACGATGATGGGCTCCGGTGCCCGCCGCTACACTGAAAACCATGAACCCTCCCCTGCTGATGATTGAAGACGATGGCCGCCTCGCGCAGATGGTGGTGGAGTACCTGGGCCAGTCTGGTTTCGAGGTGACACACGCCAGCGATGGCGAGGCCGGCCTGGAGCAATTGCAGCTCATCCAGCCGCAGCTGGTGATCCTGGACCTGATGATGCCTGGGATCGATGGGCTGGAGGTCTGCCGTCGCATCCGCTCGATGCCGGGCGAAGCCGCGCGGGTGCCGGTGCTCATGCTGACCGCCAAGGGCGATCCGATGGACCGCATCATCGGCCTGGAGCTCGGCGCCGACGATTACCTGCCCAAACCCTTCGAGCCGCGCGAGTTGCTTGCGCGCGTGCGCGCCGTGCTTCGCCGCCGAGGCGAACCCTCCGGCAGCGCGGCCGTGTCGCGTTCCACGCCGGTGTTGCGCTTCGGTTCGCTCGACATCGACCGCGACGCGCGCACCGTGCAGGTGGCGGGCCAGCCGTGCGAGCTGACCTCCTACCAGTTTGATCTCTTGGTGGCCATGGCCGAGCGCGCGGGCCGCGTGCTCACGCGCGACCAGATCATGGAAGCGGTGCGCGGGCGTGAGCTGGAAGCCTTTGACCGCTCGATCGATGTGCACATCGGGCGCATCCGCAACGCCATCGAGGCCGACAGCAAGGACCCCAAACGCATCCTCACGGTGCGCGGTGTGGGTTACGTGTTCGCCAAGCAGCAGGAATGAGCTCGCTTTTCGGCTCCCGGCTGTACGTCCGCATCTGGCTCGCGGTGGTGGCTGCGGTCACGGTGCTGACGCTGGTCACGGGCTGGCTGTGGCAGCAGGCGCTGGACGAAGACCGCGCCGAGCGCGAGGCGCGAGTCACCCGCACGATCATCGTGCGCGATGGCGCGCGTGAGATCGTGGGTCAGGCGCCCGCGCGGGCCGTGAGCCTCCCCGGCGAAGGCTGGGAGTTCGAGGTGGTGATGAAGGACGGGCAGACTCTGTACGTGCTGCTGCCGCGCCCGAACCGCCCGTCGGGAGGCAGCAGCGCGGGCCGCCGCGCACCCGAGTGGTTCCAGACGCCGACCGGTTTTGCCTGGCTGCTGGGCCTGGTGGCTTTTGCCGTGGCCCTGGGCGCCTACCCCATCGTGCGGCGCCTGACCAAGCGCCTCGAGGCGCTTCAGAAAGGTGTGGAGCGCTGGGGCGACGGCGACTTGTCGACGCGCCTGCCCATGCAGGGGCAGGACGAAGTCGCCTTTCTGGCGACGCGTTTCAACGCCGCGGCCGAACGCGTGCAGACGCTGCTGCAATCGCACAAGGCCTTGCTGGCCAATGCCTCGCACGAACTGCGCTCGCCGCTGGCGCGCATCCGCATGGGGCTGGAGCTGCTCGGCAAGGACAGCGCGAATGCACCACAGCGCGCCGAGATCGCCCGCAGCATCGAAGAACTTGATCAGCTGATCGACGAGATCCTGCTGGCCAGCCGGCTGGACTTGATCGATGCGCGCGACGCAAGTGCGCTCGGCCCCACGGAGGAGGTCGATCTCGTTGGCCTGGCGGCCGAGGAGTGCGCGCGCACCGGCGCCGACCTGGAGATCGCCGCCGGAGCCTCGCCCGTGCTGGTCCATGGCCAGGCCCGTCTGCTGCGCCGAGTCTTGCGCAACCTGTTGGAGAACGCGCGACGTTATGGCCATGTCGGCGGCGCGGGCGATTCGCAGGTGCGGTTGAGCATCTTTGCGCCCGCTTCCTCCGGCCCGGGGCAGGGCGTTGCGCGAGTGGCGCTGTGGGTGGAGGACCGCGGCCCGGGCGTGCCACCCGAGCATCGCATGCGCATCTTCGAGCCGTTCTATCGTCTGCCTGGTGCCAGCGAACGCGAAGGCGGCGTCGGCCTGGGCCTGTCACTGGTGAAGACGATCATCGAACGCCACGGGGGCCGCGTGCGCTGCGAAGACCGTCCGGGCGGAGGCGCACGTTTCGTGGTGGAGCTGCCCGTCTGACGGGTGGCGGGGCGTGGCCGCTGCCGCGGCTTTGAGTGGGGAAAGTCAGAACCCTTGCGCCAAGAAATGTCCGTTGGAGGACAGTTTATGGACTGGCCTGGACCTTTTGGGTTTTATTCACCAAGAAAACACGCCGGTTCCCACAAATGGGGGATGTTCGAAAGCCCACTCACAGCGCACAATTCGCGTCGTTGCTGTCACAACATCAGAACAACGGATCCGGCAAACACCATACGTCATGAAAAACGTTTGAATCTGGTCTCCCAACGACGTCCCTTCAAGGACTTTCAAAAGCCACCCTGCGGTGGCTTTTTTTTGCTCAGACGCGGTTGGATTCCAGGCTGTTGCCCGGCGATGTGTGCAGCCAGTCGACCACCTCGCCGGTGGGTTGGTAGCCCTGAACACACGCCTGCAACAAGGCCCGCAGGGCCGCCGCGTCGTTGCGATCCATGGCATCTTCCAGCGACCGCAGCAGGCCCTGCAACTCGCTCCAGCACAGCATGTCTTCCTGGGCCTTCATGATGCGCGCGTGTTGCGTGGGCTGAGGGTTGTCGCCGATCAGCAGTTCCTCGTAGAGCTTCTCGCCTGGCCGCAGCCCCGTGATCTGGATCTCGATGTCGCCAGTGGGGTTCTGCTCGCTCTTCACTTGCAGGCCTGAAAGCTCCACCATGCGCCGGGCCAGGTCGATGATGCGCACGGGCTCGCCCATGTCCAGCACGAAGACATCGCCGCCTTGTGCCATGGCACCGGCCTGGATCACCAGCTGAGCGGCCTCGGGGATGGTCATGAAGTAGCGCGTGATGTCCGGGTGGGTCAGCGTGATCGGGCCCCCATTCTTGATCTGCTCCCGGAACAGGGGCACCACCGAGCCACTGGAGCCCAGCACATTGCCGAAGCGCACCATGGCGAAGGTGGTAGGGCTGCCCGACTCTGCTGCCATCGCCTGCAAAACCATCTCGGCCAGGCGCTTGCTCGCCCCCATGACGTTGGTAGGGCGCACAGCCTTGTCGGTGCTGATCAACACGAAGTTGGCGGCACCGGCGGCCTGCGCGGCGCGTGCGCACACCCAGGTACCCCATACGTTGTTGCGCAAGCCCTGCACCGGGTTGTGCTCCACCAGGGGCACGTGCTTGTACGCCGCCGCGTGGTACACGGTGTCGGGCCGCCAAGCCTGCATGATCTGCCGGATGCGGGCCTCGTCCTGCACCGAGGCCAGCAGGGGGACCAGCTGCACCTCGGGCGTCGCGTCACCACGGCCTTCGGATGGTGCAACGGTGTCGCTGTCGAAGAGGGCTTCCAATTCGCGGTGAATTTGGTAGAGCGCAAACTCGCTGTTTTCCACCAGAAGAAGGGTGCGCGGCCCGCAGGCTGCGATCTGACGGCACAGCTCACTGCCAATGCTGCCGCCTGCACCCGTGACTGCCACCACTTTGCTATGGATCAGGCGATGAAGCAGCTCGGTATTTGGCTTGACGGGGTCGCGACCAAGCAGATCTTCGATGTCGAGTTCGCGCACGTCGCTCATCGTCACGCGGCCCGCCGCAAGGTCCGACATGCCTGGCAGGGTGCGAACGTGCACGGGCAGGTGGCGCAAGGTGTCGAGAATGTCCAGTCGGCGCTGGCGCGTGATGGAGGGCAATGCGAGGAGCACGTCCGTCACCCCGAGGTTGGGGATCAGTTGCACCAGATCTGCTGGGTCGTACACCGTGCGGCCATCAAGGCTGTTGCCCTGCAGTTGGTCGTCGTCGTCGATGAAGCCAAGCAAGCGCTGCTCGCTACCGCGAGCGAGCGCTGCCGCGAGCTGACGGCCCGACATGCCGGCTCCGTAGATGAGGATGCCAGGCAGATGTTCGCGCTGCAGCATGGTGCGGTAAAGGCCGCCCAGCCAGTAACGCACCACCACGCGGCTGAATCCGATCGTGACGAGCAGCAGCAGGGGCTGGATCACGCCCACGGTGCGAGGCACGCCCGGAATGCCGATTGCGGTGAAGACCGTGGCGTAGAACAAGGTGTAGAGCGCCATCGCCTGCGCAAGGCTCACCATGGCATTCCATCCAGCGTAGCGGAAGATGGCGCGGTACAGGCCAAAACGGATGAACAAGGGCAGGGCGATCAACACCGCGCCCATGATGGCCAGCACATGCGAGGGGGTCAGCTGCACCCAATGCTCCAGCCGAAGGCACAGGGCCAGCCAGACGGTCAGTGCACACAGCGCGATGTCCACCAGCACCGCCGACAGGCGCTTGGCGGCCCGTGGCATGTGCAGAAGCGTGGCGGCGGCTTGGCTTCTATGGTCCCGGTTGTTCATGTTTTCAGTGGGCCACACCATCCCGGCGCAGCACTTTGACAAACGTCATCCAGAGTATCCGCAGGTCAAAGCCCAGACTCTGGCGACGAAGGTATTCGGCGTCCAGCGCCACCTTTTGGGGGATGGGCAGTTCGTCGCGGCCGTTGACCTGGGCCCAGCCCGTCAGGCCAGGGACGAGTTCGTGCACGCCTTGCTGCGTGCGCAGGGCAATCAGATCGTCCTGATTGAAGAGCGCAGGGCGAGGTCCCACGAAGCTCATGTCGCCCATGAGGATGCTCCACAGCTGTGGCAGTTCGTCCAGGCTGCTCTTGCGCAGGAATGGGCCAATGGGCGTGAGGTACTTGCCTGGATCGGTCAGCAGGTGGGTGGCCACCGCCGGCGTGTCGATGCGCATGCTGCGGAACTTGGGCATGCGGAAGATGCGGTTGTAGCGGCCCACGCGATCGCTCCAGTAAAGCGCCGGGCCGGGGGAGGTCAGGCGCACGGCCAATGCAACGAGTGCGATGGTCGGCAGCAGGATCAGTGCGGCAGGAATCGCGAGAGCGAGGTCGAACAGGCGCTTCATGGTGCTGGCAGCGCGGCCACGGCGCGCTTCAGTCCTTCGTCCACTGTGATGGGTGGCGTCCATCCCAGTGTTTTCCTGGTGTGGGCGATGTCGATTTGCAGGTTGCCCAGCAGGCGTTGCGCTTCGCTGCCCTTGCCCAGCATTGTCGCCCCGAGTCGGACCAGGTTGTTGGGCACGGGCCACAACCGGGCCGGCCGGCCCATCGCCTGACCGAGCCGCTTGAGGAGGTCGGCGGTGGACAAGTCCTCGCCATCGCTGGCCAAAAAGATCTGGTTCGCGGCCGCGGGGTGATCCAGGCAGATGATGAGGAGATCCACGAGGTTGTCCAAGGCGATGAGACTGCGGCGGTTGTGCGCGGTGCAGGCGAGCGGCAGGGGTATCCCACGCTGCACGGCGCGCATCATGGTCGCGAAGTTCGCCTTGACACCTGGGCCGTAAACCAGAGGCGGACGCACGACGACCACCGCCATGCCGGTCTCAGTCGCCAGCTCGCGCAAGCCGTGCTCGGCCTCGGCCTTGGAGATGCCGTAGGGATCCATCGGCCGCGGGATGTCGTCATGATGGAAGGCATGCCCTGGCTCGGTCGCCTCGCCGTTGACCTTGACGCTGCTGACGAAGACGAAGCGGCTCACCCCGGCGAGGGCCGCCTGACGCGCCAGGTTCAGGGTGCCTGCGGTGTTGACCTCGCGGAAGGCCTTCAGGGGGTCAAGGGCGGCGTCGCGCATGACGTGGACGCGTGCGGCCGTGTGAACCACTGTGGAGGCTCCCGCCAGCACGGTGCCGAAATCCGCGTTGCCTTGCAAGGCAGGCAGGGTTATGGGCTCGACGTCCGGCGGGAGTCCGGCCTGGGGCCGTCTGGCGGCGGCACGCAGGCTCTTGTGGCCGCGACGCGCCAGTTCCTGGACAAGGGCTTGGCCAACAAGGCCGCTGCTTCCCGTGATCAGCGTACTCACGGCCGCAGCAACTCCATCAGCTTGGCCGGGTACTTCGACAGAATTTTGAACAAGTTGGTATCAATTCCATTCTCTCGGCACGACTGCAGTACCTCGCGATTGAGACGCCACTTGCTCCGCAAGCCGGCGTTGCTCACGCCGCCGGCCTGCATGCGCACCATGATGTCGGGCAAGTGCCGATAGCGCAATCGGCCAGGGCCAAATGCGCGGGCGATAAAGTCAAAATCACCGGCGATGCGGAAGTGCGTTCGGAACCCGCCGAGTTGTTCGTAGATGCTGCGCTTCATGAACAGCGCGGGATGTGCGGGCATCCAGCCGTAAGCCAGGCGGTCTGGGGCAAAACGGTCAGAGCGGTAGCGGCGCACGCTGCGTTGCGGGGCATCGGCCCTGAAGAAAACCACATCGCCGAACAATGCGTCCAGGCGATGCAGTTCCATCTCGTGAGCCACTCGATCGAGCACCCCTGCATCCGCATAGGCATCGTCCGCATTGAGGAAGCACACGATGTCACCCGTGGCGCGCGCCAGGCCTTTGTTCATCGCGTCGTAGATGCCCTTGTCGGGTTCGGACCGGATCAGGGTGCGCGGCGTCCCGTGGGCCTGCGCAATCTTCACGGTGTCATCTTTCGACGCACCGTCGACCACCAGATGCTCCAAGTCGGTATGGGTCTGCATCGCCACCGAATCCATCGTGTCTGCGATGGTCGCGGCGCTGTTGTAGGCGACGGTGATGACGCTGATTTTCACGTAGAAGCTTTCGGCGTTGGATGGCGCTGGCTGGTGACTTGCCGCACCAGGTCGACGAAATCGTCCGCAAAGCGCTGAACAGGATCGATCGCGGGCGTCGGGGCTGCCGCGTCGCCGGCTTTCAAAGTGTCTTGGCCTCGCCAGACTTCGAGCAGGGCATCGGCCAGCGAGCGCGCGCTGGTGCGGTCGAAGAAACGGGCCATGCCGCTTGCCTGTTCCTGGTGCACCGCAAGATCGGAGAGAACGAGGGGCACGCGCAGTGCACGTGCTTCTTCCACGGTGGTGCTCCAGCCCTCGAACAGCGAGGGGTTCAGCACGGCCACGCTGCCCACCATCAATGGCGCCACGTGTTCGTAGGGAATCAGGCCCAGCAGGCGGAATTCGTTGGCCACGCCGGTGGTGGTCAGGCGCTCGGTGATGCGCTGGAAGTGATCGGGCCGGTAGGGATCGAGTTGCTTGCCCGATGCGGCGACCACCACGGAATGGCCCTCCTGCTTGAGCAAGGCGAGGGCTTCAATCACGAGCAGGTGGTTCTTGTGTTGCCAGAACTGGTTTGGCAAATAGAAGAAGCGTTCAGGCAGACCATGTGCCTCGCGTGCGGCCTGCACCGTGGCAGCGTCGGGCCGACCGGCTGAAGGCACGGCGAAACGGACCAGGTGGGTACGGCCGACCGTGGTCGGGTAGTAGCGCTCGCAGCCGTCGCGCGCATCGCCACTGCTGAGCATGATGGCGCGGCCGCCGTGGATCTGCGCCCGAAAACCCAGCTCGCGCTTCCACCAGGCGGCGCGCGAAAACAGATGGGGCAGTTCGCGGTGCTGGAAATCGGGGATCCAGGCAATGGCGGGAATCCCAAGCCGCGCGCCGTGGAATTGCGCGTTTTCGAACACCACGTCGATGCGGTGCTCGTGAAGCAGCCGACGCGTCGCCGGGTCAGCGCCGAGCACAAGGCTTCTGAGCAGCGAGGCGGTGCGACGATCGGCGTTCATGCATGGCGAGGTGACGATCTCCACACCGGCGATGGACTGGAAAGGCCGGGCGTCATCGGAATCGATGTCGGTGCCGAAGAACAGCACCGGCTGGAGCACGCCGGGGTGACGCTGCGTGATCACGCGCAAAAGGTTGAGCAGGTAGTTGTACCCCCCGGTCCAGGCCTTGCCACCGATCAAGGTGAATGCGATGCGGGTCATGTCAACGGGCGGTGGACTGGTGGAACCAGTCGACGAAAGAGCCCACGCCTTCGGCCAGGGGCATGCCCCTGGCAAAGCCCAGGCGAGACAAACGCGACGGATCTGCCACCAGGCTGAAAGGGTCACCGGGGCGCGACTGGCCGGAGAACTGCAGCGAGGGCTTGTTCGCGACGCCAGCGCGCACATGCCATGCGTCGATCAAGGTTTGTGCGATGGCGTGGACGGGTGTGCCCACGCCGGTGCCAATGTTGACCGTTTGGCCGCGTTGCACGGGGTCACCATCGAATGCGATCTGCGCGAGCGCCGTCACCACGTCGCTCACATGGGTCCAATCGCGGAGTTCCTGACCTGTGCCGCCTAGCATCAGCGTCGATTCACCTGCGGCCAGGCGGGTGCAGATGTCCCACAACAATTGCTTCTTGAGTTCTGGCCCATACACCGAGAACAGGCGTGCGACACGGAAGTCGAGCCCATAGGTGTCGCCATATGAGCGGCACAGCAGCTCCATCATGCGTTTGTGATGGCCATAGGGCGAGTAAGGCACACCGAGTGCGTCTTCCGCAATCGGGCCGCTGAAGCCCGAACCGTAGACCGCTGCGCTTGACACGGCGATCAGACGTGCCCGCGGCACGTCCAGGCGCATCCACTCCAGCAGCTCAACGGTACTGGCCACCGTGCGGAAGAAATCTTCTCGTGGGTTGGCGATCGCGGCGCCCACGGTGGACCCTCCCGCAAGGTGGAACACCACCTCCGGCTCACAGCGTGCCTGCAGGGAGCGCAGGTTGGTCGCCTGCACATCGCCGTTGAGCCATTCCTGCACGCCCCAGCGGGAAGCCTCGATCGGTGGCCAGATGCCGTGACCGAGGCCGCTGACGAGGTGCCCCTGTGTCGCGAGGTGACGGGCGAGGTGCTTGCCGATGAAGCCGTGGGCTCCTGTGATGAGAATACGCGCCATGTCAGAGGGGGCGGTTCGCCACGAAGGAATAAAGCCGGCCCGGCCGGTGATCAATGCGGGTCAGCACGGGGAGCACCAGTGGCCAGACACCCGGAATAGAGAACACCTGGCGCGCGAGATCGCGCACCACGGGGAGATTGCGCGTGGCACGTGCTGCGATCTCGCGCTGCAGGCTCTGTCGAGTTTGCGGCGCGTAGTTGATCGGGCTCTCGAGCGGACTGCTGACCTGCTCCAGGCGGAAACCAGCCTGGCGAATGGCCGCCTCGTACTGCGGCAGCCGAAAGGCGTTTTCACCGCCATAGAGGCTGTGCAGGGGATGGACCTGCAGGAAAGCCTCGAGGTCCTCCTCGCGGGAAATCACATGTTCGCGAACTGCGAGGAGACGCCCGCCCGGTTTGAGCACGCGGAAAAACTCGGCGCAGGCGGCATTGAGGTCGCGCGTGTGGTGCAGCACGGCGCGCGCAAAGACAACGTCGAAACTGGCATCCGCGAACGGTAGTCGTTCGGAAAATTCTTGTGTCACTTGGATAGGCAGTCCGCTCTCTCGAGCGAGAGCGCGGACTGCCTCGGCGCCAACCAGCGCGCTGCCGTCGGGCTCCAAAGCGGTGACTTCGAACCCGTCACGAGCCAGTGCGTAGCTTGCGATGCCCCGACCAGCGCCGACGTCGAGCGCGGTACCCCTGGCGGTAGGCAACAGAGGGCGGATCGCGGCCCATTCTTCGCTACGGTGGTAGCGATCTGCCGCCGCGAGTAGCGGGTCGTCATAGTAGGCGGCCAGCACCAGCTCGCGCTGGTCGGGCTGGTCACGCAGCCATTGAACGGCCTGCTCCCAGGTGGAAAAACGAGGTCTTTCAGTCATCATCTAGTGCTTCCTCGAGAGAATTTGCATCAGTCGAGATATCCAATCGTGACATGTGATTTGTAGAAATCACGCCAGACAAATTCTTAGTGTGTGTCGGGAGTGGAAGCATGCTCTTGCGGCTCGAGGTGGCGTACGATGCGAGCGGGGTTGCCGGCTACCACCGTCCAAGCCGCGACATCGCGCGTCACCACTGAACCAGCGCCCACAATCGCGCCCTTGCCAATAGTGACCCCCTTTAGGACGATTGCACCTGCGGCAATCCAGGCATCGTCTTCAATTCTCACAGGCTTACCGGCCAAATCAAGGGAGCGGGGGTGGCCAACTGTCGCGATGTGGCGAAACTGCTGGTGTCGTAGAGTTGCAGATATTGGATGTGTCAAATTGTCAAATATATTGACATTGTGAGAGATCATTACTCTATTGCCAATATCGATCCCCGCAGCAGACCAAATGTGCGTTCCCTCTCCAACGAAGCACCATTGACCAATAGAAATATACCCGTCGCCAGGGAAGACCTGTAATTGCCCCTCAATAATCGAATTTGCCCCAATGTGAATTTGCGATGAGTGCTGTGCAATGTTGAAGATCCGCCCTCGCGGCCCAATGCGTGCGCCGTCCTCCAACACACACGTGGGACGTCCCAGTAGACGTTTGATATGCCGTTTAAAATCCATGTATCACTCGGTCTTCACGACGCCAGCTTGAGGAATTCTTCCCATTGGCGAGATTTTGAATATCGCGTTGCGATCAGTTGATGCCCAGCCCGCGCCACCTCTTCCCGGTAAGGATCATTCTGTAGCAGTTCTTCGATCTTGATTACCGCTTGCAAAGGGTCGCTCCATGTCACCAAAGTTTTGTTTTCTTGCATGCCGTCTGGGTAGTTGCCCGTGTCAGACAGCAATACCGCACCGCATCCCATCGCTTCAAAACAACGCATGTTCCCTCGGTCTGGTCCGGCCATGTCGATGGCGCCATTCAATACAATCTTGGCACTAGAGACCGCTTCGTATAGATCGAGGCCAAACACTGGTCCGTATGCAATTGCTCGAATGGATGCAGGACGGCGATGCCGGCCAAGCGGCAAGAGGTACCCCAGTGGCGATTCAGCCAATCTTGTCGCCCGAGAGTTGTCGAGGTGAAAGCGCAGCTTGAACTTGTCAGTCAAGGCCGCGACGGCCTCAAGCAACTCGGCACGACGACGGTGATGTCGGGTATACCCACCAACGAATAGCACATCGATAGGGCGGTGCTGCCGTGCAGCGTAATTGTCCATGACCGGGTCATGCGAGGGCGAGAAGTAGGCACCTCGCCATCCGCGTTCCCTGTAGCTGGCAAGGATGCCGGGAAAGTTACATAGCACTGCGTCATACGCTGCAAAATCAGCGCCCGGAGAGGGCGCGGCGCGCCACGCGAAGCTTCTGCGCACGCAAGCCGGAAGCCTGCGCACGAAGTCGGTTCCATAGCGCAGAGGGTCGAGGTTGTAGAAGACCTCTGTGCGATGGCTCTCGATCTGAGCCAAGAGGATGTCTCCAAGCGACGTTTTGGAGGGAAGCCCTTGTTCGCTGGCCCACAGTCTTTGTGCTGCCTCATCGTCACCATTTGTAAAGAAAGCGTCCGGATCTCCGGACAGTACAGGTTGTAAAAAATGGGCGGCGCCAAAGCGATCATCGAGAAACGCCTTGGTCCACGCGCTGAAGCCTTTCTTGTCAACTCTGAGTGCAGCAAGCCTCTCGAGATAAGCAGGATAGATTCCGGAGTTTTGAAATACTCTCATTGTAGATATCGCAAGTAAGAGCCTGTGCTATTGCACGAGAGGTGAACTCGGCCGCGTTCGGGAAAACAGCCACACCAGAGGAACTACCATCAGCAAGCCCCCCGTCAGGAATGACGTCTGCAAGGCGGTGGACAGTGCAGTGAATGCAGCGAAATATGCCAATGCCAACCCCGCGATAGAGGCGGCCGACTTTTTCCTGACGATAATCATTTGGACATCGACCCAGCGGAACATGAATCCGGCGAGCGCAGAGCCTGCGATGACGCCTGCCCAACCGAATTGAGCCCAAGCGTCTCCAATGAACATGGTGTTGGTGCTGTGCCCCTTGACGCCGCGATACAGCTCGCTAACGCGGAAGTGAGTGGCCTCAAGTGGCGTGATTTGAAGAATTTTGGCTAAAAATCGGTTATCAAGACCCCAGGTGTGTGGGATGAGATGGGGAATTGCCGCGAAATACTCCAAAAGTGCCTCATTGGGCGCCATGAAGATTCGGTAGAGGACAAAGCCCAAACCCTGCGTCGCATTCAATTCCGGGTTCGCTACAAACGTCATCACGAACAGCGTGGTGAGTGCGGCCAGAAACGTCCACACGATGGCACCTCTAAAACGCAATGTCTTGCGCAATTGGAAGAGTAAACAGATTTGGGCGAAAAACACCACCACAGGAGCCTTGCTCAGAAGTGCCAGTTTGGCCAGTGCCACAAAAAGGGTAATCAACAGTGCAAGAGTCAAGAATGAGCCGCGCCGCTCTTTGAGGGATGCGATTAGGTAGAAGCAGATGAAGGGCAAGACGGTGCACAACATCAAGTTAAAGAAATAGCTGTCGCTGCCTCCCTCTGACTGGCGCATTTTGATCTTCTCAAATTCACCCGCCTGCGAGATAAAGTAACGCCAGACTTTGGAGATCTGGTGGTCGTGCACCATGAAATACACCAATAGGAGCAACGCGCCCGCCGACACCAGAGTTAGCATCCAATTGCGTGTTGGGCCTATGGCCTCTGGAGGCTTCGCGCTCCATTCATTCATAGCAAGTCGCATTTTTTGCGGCGAGCTTGAGCATACTCTGTCGGCGAGCATGCACCCCAAGGTTAAACCGATAAATAGGAGTGAGATGGCGCGATCAAATGTGGGGATGATGTTCAGGTTGATCGAAGTCTGAAGAATGAAGTTGTATTGGCTCAGTTCTCTGCCGCAGATCAAATACTGAGCAAGCTTATTGTCTGGATTTGGCGGCAGCAGAGACTCAAAAACGCCGGGACCGAAGAATCGAGTGAATGCCACATATCCAGCGCCATAAATGAGCCAGATCGCACCCATGAACACAGAGGTCACGCTTAGATTGAAGCCCACCAACCGCCAATACAACGGCACAAAGCCCAGCAGAATGAGAGAAAGTGGCAGCAGATCGGTCATCGTAGGGGGCACGCTCAGGTCCGGAAGCTGGCATCCAGCACCCATTTCAAGTTGATGTAGGGCCACAGGCGAGCAGAGTTGTCCCACCCCCATTGGCCGGTACTCGTGAGTGCCTGGACCCGTTTGCGCAGCCCCTCGGCATCGACCAATTCATCGAAGATTTCGTTGGGTTTGTTCAGTAGGTCCGACAACCAGGGCTCCATTCCTTGGGCATTCAGCCACTCAGGCATTGGTGAGTTGAAGCCCACTTTGCGTTTTCCCATTCGAATTCGTTCAGGCATGAGGCCGGCCATGGCCTGTCTCGCCACCCACTTGTTTCTTCCGTCACAAAGCTTGTCAGCGTCCGGAAGGGACATGACATACGTGACAACGCGCCAATCCATGAAGGGCATGCGCACTTCGATGCCATGGGCCATGGACAGGCGATCAAAGTTGCGCAAGATCGTCGGCAGCACCGTTGAATGAAACATTCGGTACAGGCGCTTGTTCAGGGCCCCCCAGTGGTGAGGCAGTCGATCGGCGTCGGCGGCGATGTGAGGTGCACGAGGTGCGATCACGCGATGATGCTTGAGGAAGTTGAGCCCGCGATTCGACAGCATGGCTAGCTTGGCGGTGTCCAGGGTCCGCTGCGCCAGCGGAGACCGCTGCGTCCAACGAGCTGCCTGATTGCGCAGGGCAAAACCAAATCCGCCCCCATCTTGTAGATACGCACCCATTAACTCGTCCGCCCCGTGCCCATCGAGCGAGACCAGTGTGCGAGCCGCGCGCAGTTCGCGGTAGATTTGCCAGGGGGCTGTGGTGAGGCTGATGTACACGTCGTCCAGATCGCCCATGATGCTGTCGATCGACCCCAAAGGATCTTGTTGATCGAAGCGCAAGACATGGGGAGCGACGCCAGCGTACTGGGCGGCTTCCAGTGCTTCTGGCGTTTCGTCATTGGACTGACCCGGGAAGGATGCAATAAATGCATGCCTCCAGTCCTCGGCTTCCCGTCGGTGCGGGTGCGTGCCTTGCGCCACATGAGCCATGGTGCATGCGATGGCGCTGGAGTCGAAGCCCCCGCTGAGGCAAGTACCCACCGGGACGTCGCTGCGCATCCGAACGCGAACCGCGTCCAGGAACAACTCACGAAAACGCTCAACCCGCTCTGCCTGTGTGTGGGGCACGGCAACTAGATGGTCGGTGGTGTTCCACCACCGGTGTGTTTCCAGCCGATTGCGCCGCAGCCACGCGCAATGGCCCGCGGGGAGGCGGCGGATGCCTTTGTAGAGGGTGAATTCGCTTCCTTCGATGCTGAAGGGATCAAACAACAGGCGTGTTGCGACAGACGCATTGACCTCGCGATCCACCCAGGGCATGGTCAGCAACGCGCGCATTTCGGACGCGAACGCGAACCGCCCGCCCGCCTGTGTGTATAGAAGGGGCTTGATGCCAAAGCGGTCGCGAGCGAAGAAGACGTCGCCAGAGCGATTGTCCCGAATCGCCAGGGCCCACATTCCGTTGAAGCGTTTGAGCATCTCCGGCCCCCAATGGCGCCAGGCCTCGAGGATCACCTCCGTATCGCTGTCGCTCAAGAACTGGCTGCCTAGGGTTTCAAGCTCCGCACGAAGCTCCAGGAAGTTGTAGACCTCGCCGTTGTAGACGATGGAGGACTGGCGATCAGGCGAGTGCATCGGTTGATGTCCACGATCGCTGGTGTCAATGATGGCCAGACGCCTGTGTACGAAGCCGGCGGTTTCTTCCGGGTTGACCCAGATGCCCTCCCCGTCCGGCCCCCTATGCGCAATGGCCGCAGCCAGCCGTGCCAGATCGGAGCGCTGGAGCAACGATGGATCGTTCGCAATGATTCCTGCTATGCCGCACATACCTAGTTCCGTCTGAAGGTTTGGCGCAGCGCTTGCGCGGAATGCCGGACGAGTGCCCGGCCCGATGGGCTGGTGCATGTCGCCAACGCAGTGCCCCCACCGATCATCAGAGCGACCAACGCGTATTGAACGAGCAACGCCCACCAACTTGTAGGATGGAGTAGGTCCATGCGCCAGGCGCTGTACGCGATGGCCAGGCCGATGGCCAAAGGGGGCAAGGTTGTCTGCAACAACTGCGTTGAGCGCATGGCGTCAGAAAAGTGATTTCGCGTTAGCCAGAGGCTGACGCCCAATCTCAACAGATTGGCGCCCAGGTACCCTGCGCCCGCCGCCACCGGACCCCACAACAACAGCGAAGCCGCCGTCAACGCAATCGTCAGAACCGCGTGAGCTACCGTTAGGGCCGCCATGCGGGCCTGTTGGCCAGTTCCCAACGCAAAGTAGTAGTACACGTTGACGCCGCATCCCAGAACGCCAGCAGCCGCAAGGGTACGCAGCATCGGCGCGCTGCCTTGGGCGGCCTCCGGACCGATCCACAAGGAGATGAGGCTGTGAGCGAGGGGGATCAAGGGTGCAAGGGCGCATGCACCCAGCAGGTTGAGCGCCCAGCTTGCCTGCAGGAAAAACGTGCTTCTGCGTTCCGGCGAGTCCGTTGCTGTCACAGCGAAATGCGGCAGCAACACCTCTGTCGCCTTGAGCAGACCCATGTGAACAACTTCCTGCAAGCGCATCGCAATGTTGAACTGCCCCACCACCGCCAGTGGGGCCAAAATACCAAGAAGATACCGATCGATCTGGTTGCTGACCGCCCCGACGAAATGTGCCCCTCCTTGCCATTTGCCGAAGGCTGCAATGGTCTTCATATCAGTTAGCGACACTCTAGGTAACGGGAAGAGAAAGGGCAGTTGGCGCCGTGCCTGAAACGTCCAGAGCACGACCGATATGATGAAACCCGCGCTGGTGCCGATGAGGAATCCCCGGTAGTCGGGCATCCACTTCGAGCCGGCCACCGCGCAAATGGCGCTGACGACAGCTGTGACCACGCTCAGTTGGGCAACTGCTGCATAGCGCTGGGTTGCAGCGATGCTTCCTTGGATGACGAGAACCACTTGCTGCGCAGCCCACCCCAACCCCGCAACCAGGAATGCCAGCCACCAATCGACGGCAAGATCGTCTTGCACATCGAAAAGGGTCATGGCCACATTCGCCAAGGCGACCAGACTCGCTGTCACCGCGATGCTTCCGACAACGCACAGAAAAATGGCTGTGGAGAGCAGGGATGCCGCATGGGCGTCTCGCCGTGGAGTGGCCAGCAAAAGAGGGGCCAACTCCTTCACCATCGCTTGCCCTAGCACAGTACCCACCAGCATGAACGGCGCGTAGATGGCCAGCACCAGACCGCCCACCCCGAATGCGGGCAGGCCGATCGCCGCCACAACAATAGGCAGCGTCGCGAAATTGACCATCAAGGAGGCGGCAAACGCCAGCAGATTCCAACGGGAATTGGAAAGGAGTTTGCCATTGGCACCGTCGGGTGCCTGAGTGGAGTTCACGCCGGCAACTCGCCGATCGCCTCGACAACCCGTGCCACGTGCGCCGCGGTCATCTCGGGAAAGATGGGGATTGAGACGATGTGCGACTGGTTGCGGTGCGCGTTGGGGAACTCCTCCGGGCGATGGGCAAAGCGCGAGTAGCACGGGAGAAAGGGCAGCGCGACGGGATAACTTATGACGGTTTGAATGCCCTGCGTGCTCAGGTGCTGGACCAGACGGTCCCGATTCTCGTGTCGGATGACATAGAGGTGATACACATGTTCCCGTCCGGATGCGCAGGTCGGCCGCGTCACACCAGGTGTATGGGCAAGCATCTCGTCGTACTGCTGTGCAATGGCCTGCCGGCGGCGTGTCCAGGCGGCGAGGTGGGGCAGCTTGACGGACAGCACGGCCGCTTGCAGACCATCCAGGCGGCTGTTGACTCCTTCAATCTGGTGATCGCCTTTGTTGATACCTCCATGCCGTGCAAACATCGCCATCCGTTGGGCCAATGCTGCGTCGTTGGTCGTGATTGCGCCAGCATCACCCATCGCGCCCAGGTTCTTGCCCGGGTAGAAGGAGTACGACGCCGCGTTGCCGAAACTGCCAACGAGTTGACCCTTGTACCGCGCCAGGTGGGCTTGTGCGCAGTCTTCAATGACCCAGAGGCCATGTTTGCGTGCGATGGCCATGATCGCGTCCATGTCTGCCGGCTGTCCATATAGGTGGACCGGTACGATGCCCACCGTTCGGGACGTGATGCGAGCTTCGATCTGCGCAGGATCGATCGTGAAGGTTTGCGCATCCGTATCGCAGAATACAGGCGTGCCACCGGCTTGGGAAATCGTTTCGCTGGTGCTGATCCAGGAGTGTGCGGTGGTCAACACCTCGTCGCCGGGTTTCACGCCGAGGGCGTGCATGGCGATGTACAGAGAGTCGGTGCCATTGGCGCAAGAGATGCAGTGTTGCGCTCCCACGGCCGCGGCAAACTCTGCCTCGAACTTCTGCACGAAAGGTCCTCGGATAAAGGCAGAAGTGCGGATTACCTCGGCAATGGCAGCGTCGACCTCGGGCTTGATCGACAAATACTGGGCGTGCAGGTCTGCAAATGGAACGTTCATTTTAGAGTCGGACGGTTGGGGTGACGGCGGGCGGGGTTGCCCGAGTAGGTGCCAGGTTCGGTAATGTCGCGTGTCACCACGGCGCCAGCGCCAATCACGACATCGTCGCATATGCACACCGGCAGGAGTGTGGCGTTGGAGCCCACGGAAACACGGTTACCCAGGTAGGTCGATTTCCACAATGCGCGGTTGCCGCGCGCCGGACCACCCAGGGCAAACAGGTCGTTGGTGAACATCACGCCATGGCCGATGAAGCAGTCTTCACCGATTTCAACGAGTTCGCAGATGAACGCATGGGACTGCACCTTGGTTCGTGCGCCGATCTTCACGCCCTTCTGGATCTCGACGAAAGGGCCAACGAAGCAATCGTCCCCCAGCGTGCACTCGTAGACATTGGCAGGCTCAACGACGCGCACGCGCTCCCCGCAAGTGACATCGCGGACCTGGGCCTTGAGCATGGATGGGGTTTTGCCCGGCGTGCTCATTTGCGGCCTAGCTTGCAATGCTCGACCTTCAGCGGCAACTGCACCTCTTTGCCAGACGCAATGGACTCATAGAGCGCCATGATCAACTCCAGGCTCTGTCGCCCTTGATGGCCATCCACCAAGGCTTCCGTGCCGTTCACAAAGCAGTCGACCACATGTTCGTAATAGGCCTGATGTCCGAAGCCGTATACGTTGGGCGGGTTGACCGAGTATTTGTCCATCACGTCGCCATCCGATTCCAGGGCGTGCGCGAACTGCCAAGTGCGAATCTTGTTCACCGAGAAACCTGCGATCTCCACCGAGCCACCCGAGCCCAGCACGGACAGCGACCCCTCCATGTCCTTGGGGCGCGTGGCTGAAGTCGCTTCCACAATGCCAAGAGCGCCGTTGCGGAACTTGATGGTGGCGACCGCGGTGTCTTCCGCTTCGATCTTCGCAAGGGCCGTGATGCCACGCGCGTGCACGCTTTCCACATCGCCCATGAACCAGCTCAACATGTCGACGTGGTGGCTTGCCTGGTTGGACAGCACGCCGCCATCCTGCGCCCACGTTCCCCGCCAGTTGTCATGGTCGTAGTAGCTTTGGTCACGGCACCAGCGCACGCGCACCGTGCCGAGAACCAGCTGGCCGAATCGGCCCGCGTCCAGTGCTTCGCGCGCTTTCACGACCGGCACATTGAAGCGGTTCTGTTTCACGACGAAAAGGCGCACGCCATTGGCATCACAGGCTTCGATCATCGCGTTGGCATCCGACAGCGTAAGCGCCATCGGTTTTTCAACCACGACATGCTTGCGGGCGGATGCGACCGCGATCGCATGTTCGGCATGCATGCCGCTGGGCGTGAGAACGGACACCACGTCGATGTCTGGGCGCGCCAGCATCTCCTCGATCGAGTGGAATGCCGGCACACCATAGGTGGCCCCGAAAGCGTCCGCTCGCTCGCCTTGAATGTCACAAACCGCTGCCAGCCGTGCGCCCTTGATCTGCCCCTTGCCGAGGAGCTCTGCGTGGCGTTTGGCGATTCGGCCGCAGCCCAGGATTGCGAAGTTGATCATGTGTCTCGATGGATGGTGAATGCTTGGGAGTAGAGTGGGTGTCGCAGGGGCTTACTCGACGCTGACGTTGACGCTGTATCCGTGGGTTTTCAGCAAGGCGTGCTGCTTGGCCTGTGCGAGGTCGAAAGCCACCATTTCGGCGCACATTTCCTGCGCAGTGATCTCAGGCTCCCACCCCAGCTTCTGCTTGGCCTTGGTGGGGTCCCCCAACAGTGTTTCCACCTCCGCAGGGCGGAAGTAGCGTGGGTCGATTTTCACGACTGCGCGCTCTTTGGCCGAGAGAGCTGCAGGCGGATTGGTCCAGTAGGCAATCTCTTCGACTCCCTTGCCTTCCCAGCGCAGTGCCATGCCGAGTTCAGCGGCTGTCCACTCAATGAACTGGCGCACGCTGTACTGCTTGCCGGTGGCGATGACAAAGTCCTCGGGTTGCTCCTGCTGCAGCATCATCCATTGCATGCGGACGTAGTCCTTGGCGTGACCCCAATCTCGCAGCGCATCGATGTTGCCCATGTACAGGCAATCCTCGAGCCCCTGGCTGATGTTGGCCAGTCCGCGGGTGATCTTGCGGGTCACGAAGGTTTCGCCGCGGCGCGGGCTCTCGTGGTTGAACAAGACACCGTTGCAGGCATACATGCCGTAGGCCTCCCGGTAGTTCACGGTGATCCAGTACGCGTAGAGCTTCGCCACGGCATAGGGGCTGCGGGGATAGAACGGCGTGGTTTCCTTCTGAGGGACTTCCTGCACCAGACCATAGAGTTCGCTGGTGCTAGCCTGGTAAAAGCGGGTCTTCTTTTCGAGTCCGAGGATGCGGATCGCCTCCAGCATGCGCAGCGTGCCCATGCCATCGACATCGGCGGTGTACTCTGGGCTTTCGAAGCTCACGGCGACATGGCTTTGCGCTCCGAGGTTGTAGATCTCGTCGGGTTGCGTCTCCTGGATGATGCGCACCAGATTGCTGGTGTCGCTCAGGTCACCATAGTGAAGTTTGAAGCGTGCGTTCTCGATGTGCGGGTCCTGGTAAATGTGATCCACCCGCGCGGTGTTGAAGCTTGAGGCACGGCGCTTGATGCCATGCACGGTATAGCCTTTCTCAAGCAGAAATTCAGCCAGATAGCTGCCGTCCTGTCCGGTGATACCCGTGATCAGGGCGGTCTTGGGGGTATTGAGTTGTGGCATGTTCTTAGAGACTGGGAACGTGGGTATTCAGAAAATCGGCGTAGGCCCGGGACAGTCCCGACTCCAGGTCGGTTTGCGCCCGCCAACCCAATGCGTGGATCCGCCGGCTGTCCATGAGTTTGCGGGGAGTGCCATCGGGCTTGCTGGTGTCGAACTGGATGCTGCCTTCAAAACCCACCGCCCGGCTCACGGCACGTGCTAGGTCGGCAATGCTGATGTCCGACCCCCAGCCCACATTGATGTGGCTCAGCATGGGGAGGGTGTATTGATCGAAGAGCTGCTTTGGCAGGTTCATGACATGCACACTGGCGGCGGCCATGTCGTCCACATACAGAAACTCGCGCATCGGCGTGCCGGTGCCCCAGATCGTGACCACAGGCGACTTCGCGATCCTGGCTTCGTGGAAGCGGCGAATGAGGGCGGGAATGACGTGGGAGTTCTCCGGGTGATAGTTGTCGCCCGGGCCATACAAGTTCGTGGGCATCACGCTGCGGTAGTCAATGCCGTGGCTTTGCCCGTACTGCCGGTTGTAGCTCTCGCACAGTTTGATGCCCGCGATCTTTGCGATCGCGTACGGTTCGTTGGTGGGTTCCAAAGGCCCTGTGAGCAAGGCTTCCTCCGCCATGGGCTGCGGCGCCATCCGGGGATAGATGCAGCTCGATCCGAGGAAAAGAAGCCTCTTGACGCCATGGCGGAAAGCTGCTTCGACAACGTTGACCTGCATCGTCAGGTTGTCGTAGATGAAATCGGCCGGGTAAGTGTTGTTGGCATGAATTCCCCCCACCCGGGCTGCCGCCAAGTACACCTGTTCGGGTTGTTCTTCGGCGAAGAAGCTGCGCACCGCCAGTTGGTCGGTCAGATCCAGATCGGCGTGGGTGCGCGTGACGATGTGGCTCTGCGGATGTCCCGCCGCCAACAACTGGCGCACGATGGCCGAGCCCACCATGCCGCGATGTCCCGCCACATAGATTTTTGTTGCCGGTGTGTTGCTCATGTCATTGGGAAAAATTCAGGAAGACCTCTGCGTCGGACAAGCGCTTGCCGGTCAGGTCTTTTGTCGACAGAAGGGGTTCGATGTCCAGCTTTGGCCAAGCGATCTGGATTTCCGGATCGTTCCAGGCGATGCATCGCTCGTGTTGGGGCGCGTAGTAGTCGGTGGTTTTATAGAGAAAATCGGCCGACTCGCTGAGCACCAGGAAACCATGGGCAAAGCCAGGTGGGACCCAGAGTTGGTGATGGTTGTCCTCACTGAGCACCGATCCCACCCACTGACCAAAGGTTGGCGAGGCTCTGCGGATGTCAACGGCCACATCAAAGACCGAGCCGCGCACGACGCGCACCAGTTTTCCTTGGGGCTGCTGCACTTGGTAGTGCAGCCCGCGCAGCACACCGTAAGCGCTGCGGCTGTGGTTGTCCTGGACGAAATTCAGGTCCAGGCCAGTGACATCGCGGAAAGCCTTCTGATTGAAGCTCTCGAAGAAGAAGCCGCGCGCGTCGCCGAACACCTTGGGTTCGATCAGCAGCACGTCGGGGATGGCGGTAGGTGTGACCTTCATTCGGGCCTCGGGTCATTGAGAAGACGCAGCAAGTATTGTCCATAGCCGTTCTTGCTCAGTGGTTGCGCCAGCGCTTCGAGGGCCGCGCTGTCGATCCAGCCATGCCGCCAGGCGATCTCTTCCGGGCAGGCGATCTTCAAGCCTTGCCGGTGCTCCAGCGTGGCAATGAATTGTCCGGCCTGCAGCAGGCTGTCGTGCGTGCCGGTGTCGAGCCAGGCATAGCCGCGTTGCATGATCTGCACGTTCAACTGGCCGCGCTCAAGGTACGCCTGATTGACGGCCGTGATCTCCAACTCCCCACGCGCACTGGGCTTCACGGCACGGGCGATGTCGATCACCTGCGCGTCATAGAAGTACAGCCCCGTCACGGCGTAGTTGCTCTTGGGTTGGGCCGGCTTCTCTTCGATGCTGCGGGCCGTTCCCTGGGCGTCGAAGGCGACCACGCCATAGCGTTGTGGATCGGTCACGTGGTAGGCAAAAACGGTAGCGCCGCTGGCCTGTTTGTCGGCGTTAGCGAGCAGGCTCGCGAAGTCGTGGCCGTAGTAAATGTTGTCGCCGAGCACCAGGGCGCTCGGGCTGTCGCCCACGAAGTCAGCTCCGATGACGAAGGCCTGCGCCAGGCCGTCCGGGCTGGGTTGCACCGCGTATTGCAGGTTCATGCCCCAGGCACTGCCGTCGCCCAGCAACTGCTGGAAGCGCGGCGTATCTTGCGGTGTGCTGATCACCAGCACCTCGCGGATGCCGGCGAGCATGAGCGTGGTCAGCGGGTAATAGATCATCGGCTTGTCGTACACCGGCAGCAATTGCTTGCTGATGGCGAGCGTGGCCGGGTGCAGGCGGGTGCCCGAGCCGCCTGCGAGGATGATGCCTTTGCGTTGCGTCATGCGGATGTGCCCCTTGGGTCAGAGGATTTCGGCAAGCATACGCCGCACGCCGACTTGCCACGAGGGCAAAGCCAGCCCGAATGTCTGGCGCAGGTGCTGGGTGTCCAGCCGCGAGTTCAGCGGACGCCGGGCGGGGGTGGGGTAGGCGCTGGTGGGCACGGGCGCTACTTCGTGTGCCTTGATGGCGAGGTCGGGTTTCAGCGCGCGCGCGGTGTCGAGGACGAAGCGGGCATAGCCGTTCCAGCTGGTTTCGCCGTCCGCGGCCAGGTGGTAGGTGCCAGCGCACGCGGGATCGTGCATCGTATGCCGTATGGCGTGGGCCGTGACGTCGGCGATGAGCTCGGCGCCGGTGGGTGCGCCCCATTGGTCGTCGATGACGGTGAGGCGCTCACGTTCCTGTGCCAGGCGCAGCATGGTGCGCGCGAAATTGCCGCCGCGCGCGGCATAGACCCAGCTGGTGCGCAGGATCAGGTGCCGCGCTCCGCTGGCACGCACCAAGTCCTCACCGTCGCGCTTGGTCATGCCATAAACACTCAGGGGCGCAGAGGGGGCATCCTCGCGCCAGGGAAGGTGGCCGCTGCCGTCGAACACGTAGTCGGTGGAGTAGTGCACCAGCATCGCGTCCACTTGGCGCGCGGCGTCGGCCAGCGCCCCGGGCGCCTCGGTGTTGACGGTGCGCGCCAGCGCGGGCTCGCTCTCGGCTCGGTCCACGGCCGTGTGGGCGGCGGCATTGACGATCACGTCGGGGCGCAGTCGGTGCACGGTCTCGTGCAACGCATCGGGCCGGGTAAGGTCGCCGCAGCCGCCATCGGCTGGGCTGCTATGTCGATCCAGGGCGACGAGTTCGCCCAGCGGCGCGAGACTGCGCTGCAGCTCCCAGCCGACTTGTCCATTTTTGCCGAGCAGCAGGATTTTCATGCGGCTGCCGCTGCTCCGTATTGCGCCTTGACCCATTGCCGGTATTCGCCGCTCTGCACGTGCGCGACCCATTCGGGGTGGTCCAGGTACCACAGCACGGTTTTGCGGATGCCAGTTTCAAAGGTCTCGACCGGCTTCCAACCGAGGTCTGCTTCGAGCTTGCGGGCATCGATGGCATAGCGGCGGTCGTGGCCGGGGCGGTCCTTCACATGGGTGATCTGGGTCGCGTACGACGCGCCGTCCGCGCGTGGGCGCAACTCGTCGAGCAGCGCGCAGATGGTGCGCACGATCTCGACGTTGGGTTTTTCGTTCCAGCCCCCCACGTTGTAGGTCTCTCCCACCGCGCCGGCTTCCAGCACACGGCGGATCGCGCTGCAATGGTCTTTCACATACAACCAATCGCGCACCTGCATGCCATCACCGTACACCGGCAGGGGCTTGCCCGCCAGCGCGTTGACGATCATGAGCGGGATCAATTTCTCGGGGAAATGGTAGGGGCCGTAGTTGTTGCTGCAGTTGGTGGTGACCACGGGCAGGCCGTGCGTGTGGTGCCAGGCACGCACCAGGTGGTCGCTCGCGGCTTTGCTGGCTGAGTACGGGCTGTTGGGTTCGTAGGCGTGCTTCTCTGTGAAGGCCGGCGCATCGGGCGCCAGGCTGCCATACACCTCGTCCGTGCTGACGTGCAGGAAGCGGAAGGCGGCCTTGTCGGTGTCGGGCAGTCTGCTCCAGTGAGTGCGCACTGCTTCAAGGAGGCGGAAGGTGCCGACCACATTGGTCTGGATGAAGTCCTCCGCGCCATGGATGGAGCGGTCCACATGGCTCTCAGCGGCGAAATGCACCACCGCGCGCGGCAGGTGTTCGGTGAGCAGGCCTGCTACCAGTGCGGTGTCGCCGATGTCCCCTTGGACGAACCTGTGGCGCGCGTCACCGCGCAGGCTGTCCAGGGTCTCCAGATTGCCGGCATAAGTGAGCTTATCGAGGTTGATGACCGGCTCGTCGTGCAGCGCGAGCCAGTCGAGCACAAAGTTGGCGCCGATGAAGCCGGCGCCACCAGTGACGAGAATCATCGGTTATCCCTTGGGTGTTGGTCTGTAGGCACCATTCAGGTGCACTCTGCCCACCGCATTATCTTCGGTCTGCCAGGGCTTCCGGGCGACCGACCTGTTCCATTAGTGACCGGGTGAAACGGTTTCGCCCGCTTTCAGGCGGTACACGGTGCCGCAGTACGGGCATTTCGCCTCGCCCGTGACGGCCACGTCCAGGTAGACCTTGGGGTGGCTGTTCCACAGCTTCATGTCGGCCAGGGGGCTGGGACAGAACACGCCACCATGGGCGTTGAGGTCGGAGGCCTTGAGTTCAACGGTTGCTTTGCTCATGGCGTGTTCCTCAGACCTTGGCCAGCCAGTGGGCGTACTTGGGGTTGCGGCCGTTGACGATGTCGAAGAACGCGCTTTGAATCTTCTCGGTGACCGGGCCGCGGCTGCCCACGTAGTCGCCTTTGCCCAGCTCGATGCGGTCGAGCTCGCGGATCGGGGTGACTTCAGCCGCCGTGCCGGTGAAGAAGGCCTCGTCGGCGATGTAGACCTCGTCGCGGGTGATGCGCTTCTGCACGATTTCCAGGCCCAGGTCCTTGGCGATGTGGAACACGGTGTTGCGGGTGATGCCGTTGAGCGCACCGGCCGAGAGATCGGGGGTGTAGATCACGCCGTTCTTGACCACGAAGATGTTCTCGCCCGCGCCTTCGCTCACGAAGCCGCTGGAATCCAGCAGCAGCGCCTCGTCGTAGCCATCGTCGGTGGCCTCCATGTTGGCCAGGATGGAGTTGCTGTAATTGCTCACCGCCTTGGCCTGCGTCATCGTGATGTTGACGTGGTGGCGGGTGTAGCTGCTGGTTTTCACCCGGATGCCGCGCTTGAGCCCCTCTTCGCCCAGGTAAGCGCCCCAGGCCCAGGCAGCGACCATCAGGTGGATGGTGTTCCCTTTGGGCGACACGCCCAGCTTCTTGTCGCCGATCCACGTCAGCGGGCGCAGGTAGCAGCTCTCGAGCTTGTTCTCTCGCACCACGGCTTTCTGCGCCTCATTCACCTCGTCCTGCGTGAAGGGAATCTTCATGCGCAGGATCTTCGCGCTGTTGAACAGGCGCTCGGTGTGTTCCTCGAGCCGGAAGATCGCCGTGCCGCCCTGGGTGTTGTAAGCGCGCACGCCCTCGAAGGCGCCGCAGCCATAGTGCAGGGTGTGGGTCAGCACGTGGATTTTGGCGTCGCGCCAATCCACCATCTGGCCGTCCATCCAGATCTTGCCGTCGCGGTCGGACATCGAGGGAACGATGGGGCTCATGTGGGGTCCTTGGGTTGTTCGTGGGGCAGTGCGGCTGCCAAACCCATGATTTTACGGTGTCGAACTGCCGGACCCCGCCGCCTCATCCGGGGAGGGGCGGTGCAGCTTCCAGCCCTGCAATTTGCCGTTCAGGAATTCTGCTGTCACGGTCGAGTCTCCGTTGTCGCGCCAGCGGTAGACCTCGGGTTGCACACTTTCTTCGGACAGCCGCTCGCCCAGCGAACGGGTCATGGCCATCACATGCATCAGCGTGACACCGGGCTTGAGCTTGGCGTTGAGCATCACCGCGCTGTCCACGTAGCCGATGGGTCGGTCGGACGCGCGCTTGAGCACGGTCATGAGGCGGGTGAAGTGCAGCAGCAGCCACATGGTCAGGCCGCCGCCGACGGCGGCCACGCCGGGCCAGCCGTAGGTGCGGTGGGACAGGTACAGGAGGCCCAGGCCGGCCGCGAGGTAAAGCAGTTTCTGGAATCGCATGGAAGGGATTGTCGTTGCTCCCCGGGGCGGGCCGTTTGCGGCAAGTACGGATGCCCCGGCTCAGGCCAGGCTGCGCGCCAGTTCCATGGCCTCTTCGATCCGGTCGACGCCGTGCACCGTGAGGCCCTCGAAGGCTTTGTCGTTTTTGCGCGGCAGGTTGGCCTTGGGCACCACGGCCACACTGAAACCGAGCTTCGCGGCTTCCTTGAGCCGGTCCTGACCGCGTGGCGCGGGGCGCACCTCGCCCGCCAGACCCACCTCGCCGAAGGCCAGAAAGCCCTTGGGCAGTGGCTTGCCGCGAAGGCTGGAGGTGATGGCCAGCATCACCGCCAGGTCGGCCGCCGGCTCACTGATGCGCACGCCGCCCACGGCGTTGACGAACACGTCCTGGTCCATGCATGCCACCCCCGCGTGGCGGTGCAGAACCGCCAACAGCATGGCCAGGCGGTCCCGGTCCAGGCCGACCGAGAGGCGTCGAGGGCTGGGGCCGCCGCTGTCCACCAGCGCCTGGATTTCCACCAGCATGGGCCGCGTGCCCTCCAGCGTCACCATCACGCAGCTACCGGGCACGGGCTCCGAATGCTGCGAAAGGAAGATCGCGCTCGGGTTGCTCACACCCTTGAGGCCCTTCTCCGTCATCGCGAACACGCCGATCTCGTTGACCGCGCCGAAGCGGTTCTTGATCGCGCGGATCAAGCGGAAGCTGCTGTGGGTGTCGCCTTCGAAATACAGCACCGTGTCCACCATGTGTTCCAGCACGCGCGGGCCGGCCAGAGCGCCTTCCTTGGTCACGTGTCCCACCAGCACGATGGCCGTGCCGCTGGCCTTGGCCGCGCGCGTGAGGTGTGCCGCGCACTCGCGCACCTGGGCCACCGAGCCCGGGGCTGAGGTGAGCTGCTCGGAGTAGACGGTCTGGATCGAGTCGATCACCGCGATCGCGGGCCGTGTGGCGTCCAGCGTGGCGAGGATCTTCTCGAGCTGGATTTCCGCCAGCACGCTGACCTGCGAGCCGTCCAGCCCGAGGCGGCGCGAACGCAGGGCCACCTGGGCGCCGCTTTCCTCGCCGGTCACGTAAAGCGTCTTCAGGCCAGCGCGCTGCAGCGAGTCCAGTGCCTGCAGCAACAGCGTGGACTTGCCGATGCCAGGGTCGCCGCCGATCAACACCACGCCGCCCTCCACAATGCCGCCGCCCAGCACGCGGTCCAACTCGTCGTGCCCGGTGGGCGTGCGTTGCACGTCGGTGGCCTCGATGTCGGCCAGGGTGGTGACCTCGGCCGTCTTGGCCAGCGAGGCAAAGCGGTTCCTGGCCGGTGCGGTTGATTCCGCGACCGATTCGACCAGGGTGTTCCAAGCATTGCAGTGAGGGCACTTGCCCAGCCATTTGGGGCTGGTGCCGCCGCATTCGTTGCAGATGTATTGTGTTTTGTCTTTGGCCATGCTGCTGGGCAATATAGTCGAGACACCATGTCCGCCCCCCGTCCCGCCGCCGCTCTTCAAGTCATGCCGCCTGGCGCGCAGGCGCTCTCGGCCGCCGCGCGCGCCTACAACCTGCAACTCACCCGCATCGACAAGCTCAAGAGCCAGCTGGCCGAGATGGAGACCCTCGCGCAGCAGCACCGCCAGGAACGGCACCGCGCGGTCGATCCACTGCGCCGGCAACTGGCCCAGGACCAGCGGGCGCTGGCCCTGGCGCTGGACGGACACCTGCAGGGCAAGTTGCTCAGCCGTGTGCAAGCCGACACGGCCCGCCTGCTGCTGTGCCGCTTGGCGCGGGGCCTGGCCGAAGCGGGCGACGCCGCGATGCGCGAACTGCATGACCGCCACAGCCCACGGACCCTGGCCCAACTCAAACAGGAATCGGCGGATGCGCTGCGCCAGCGGCTGGAAGCGGTGCTGGGCGAGGCGCTGGAAGACGAGGGCGAGCATCTCAGTGCCGAACAGCTCCTGCGCGCCGGCATGGAGCGGTTGCGCCGCGCGCAGGAAGACCTCCAGCAGGAGCGCCGCGACGCTGCGCACGCCCGGCGCGAGCGCAAAAAGCCCGGCGCCGCAGCCCGGCAGACCGGGCAGCACGATGCCGACACCTTGTTGCGCCGCCTGTTCCGCCAGCTCGCCAGCGCTTTGCACCCCGACCGCGAAACCGATGCACAGGCGCGGCTGCGCAAGACGGCTTTGATGAGCGAAGCGAACGCCGCCTACGAAAGGCGTGACCTCGTCGCGTTGCTGCAGATCCAGGTTCGCGCCGAGCTCGCCGACCCTGCCGCTGTGCAGCAACTGTCCGACGATCGCCTGGCGTCGCTCACACTCCTGCTCAAGGCCCAGGTGGCGGCGCTGGAACGCGAGCGCGCGGCAAGGCAGAGCGCGCTGGCCGATGAGTTCGATCTGCCCGAACGCGTGTCACTGAACGCCAACACCTTGCTGCAGAGCCGGATCAATGAAAGCCGTGCGCTGGAAAGCGCGCTTGCTCAACTGGCGCGCGACCTGGAGCAGGCGAGCGATCCGTCGCAGCTCAAGCGCTGGCTCAACGGGCAGCAGGTGCCCTCATGAATTGACAGCCTGAGTGAGGATGTCGATCACACGAGCCTGCTGCTCTGGGGTGATGCCTACCCAAAGTGGCAGACGCACGAGGCGGCTCGATTGCGAATCGGTGAATTCCATCGAGCCATGGACCCGACCATACCTTTGCCCCCCAGGCGAGGAATGGAGGGGCACATAGTGGAACACCGAAGAAATGCCTGCGCCTTTCAGTGCAGACAGTACCGATTGGCGATCGATCTCGGGCGAGAGCAGCACGTAGTACATGTGGGCGTTGTGCTGGCAGGTGTCCGGCACCACAGGGCGGCGAAGAATGCCCTGGGCTTCGAGCTGTGCCAGGCTGGCGTGATAGCGCTCCCAGCTGGCCATCCGGTTGTCGGTAATCGACTGCGCTTCTTCCAGTTGCGCCCATAGGAATGCCGCGATCAGTTCGCCCGGCAAGAAGGACGAGCCCACTTCCTGCCAAGTGTATTTGTCCACTTCACCGCGAAAGAAGCGGCTGCGATCGGTCCCTTTCTCTCGGATGATTTCAGCTCGCAGGGCCTGCGCGGGGTCGTTGACCAACAGGGCACCACCTTCGCCTGAGATCACGTTCTTGGTTTCGTGAAAACTGAATGCCCCGAAGTCGCCCAGGCTGCCCAGCGCACGACCCTTGTAGCTGGACATCACGCCCTGAGCGGCATCCTCGACCACCTTCAAGCCGTGACGGGAGGCGACCTCCAAAATGGCGTCCATCTCGCATGCGACGCCAGCGTAGTGGACCGGTGCGATGGCCCGGGTGCGCGGCGTGATCGCTGCCTCGATAAGACGTTCATCCAAGTTCAGTGTGTCTTCCCGAATGTCCACGAATACGGGCACGCCACCCCGCAACACAAAGGCGTTGGCCGTCGACACGAAGGTGAAGGAGGGCATGATCACCTCGTCACCCGGCTGGATGTCGAGCATCAGCGCCGCCATTTCCAGGGCGGCGGTGCAGGAATGCGTCAACAAGGCCTTGCTGCAGCCAGTGCGCGTCTCAATCCAGTTGTGACAGCGTTTGGTGAAAGGGCCATCGCCGGCCAGGCGCCCATTGAAATGTGACTCCGCGATGTAGTACAGCTCCTTGCCCGTCATGTGGGGCCAGTTGAAGGGAATCGTTGGGTTGGCAGTCTTGTTCATGCGGACGGGATTTTTTTCAGCACCACGAGCCGCGAGCCTCCGATGGGCAGTGAGACACCTGACTTGATGATCAGACGCTCCATGCGCATGACGGCGTCCAGCACGCGATCGACGATGGGGTTGAGTTGGAGCGCCTCGCTGCCGCCAGAGGTGCCCGAGCGGCGAGCCGCTAGCCGGGAGGCCAACATCAGCGGCAGCAGAAGCGTGACGAATGACGTGCTCCGAACGATCTGGAAACCGGCTGCCTGCACCTTCACATGCAGTTCCCGGGCTGAGTACCGGCGTTGGTGGCACGCGTCCTCGTCCACGGGGCTCCACAGCCATTGGTGTTGCGGGACCGTGATCAGGCAACTCCCGCCGGGCTTGATGGCTCGGTGGAAGTTTTGCAGCACCAGTTCGTCTTCCAGGATGTGCTCGATGACATCGAAGGCGGTCACGACGTCAAATTCCTCCACGTAGGGAAGCCTTCGTGCATCCATCTGAAGAAGTTCGACGCAGGGCAGGCGCTGAGCGGCAAATGCAAGTCCTGTTGTATAGATCTCGCTACCAGCAATCTTCGCCTGGGGAAACGCTTGCGAGATGCCAGAGAGCACGAAGCCCGTTCCACATCCCACTTCCAGCAAAGATTGGAAGTCAGGAAAATACTTGCGAAGCGCCCACACAATGATGGCGTTTCGCGCTCGGAACCAGAAGTTCCCCGCTTCGACGCGGGCTAAGCCTTCAAAACTCTCCTTGTGGAATCCGTCGTTCTGCTTTGCCAGTTCGGGCGCCCAGGCCAGGAAGCCGTCGACCCGCGCGGGCGTGAAGCCGCATTCGCCGCAGCCCTTTCCAGACTGGATGCTGTCAGAGTTGCAGGAGGGGCAAACAATCATACGAACGGAGACGGCGTGGTCGATTGACGAAGGTGAATTGGCTGAACAGCGGATGGTTGCTCTACATTGGATCGGGTCGCAATGACAGGAGGCGAGTTAGTATGGCTCGGATTGGCGCGATGCAAATACGAATATCCGTAACATGACAAAAAGAAAAATTGCGACAATGACCATTGCTGCTGCTTGAACGATCTGATGTGCGACGCCTAACCAATCAACAAAAATCAAAAGTAGAGTCAAATTTAGAAGATAGCCCAACAACTGCGCCAGAATGTAGCGGGCACCAGCCGTACCCATATGCCCTTTGTGACGGAAGCTAAAGTGTCGGTTGGCAAAGAAACCGAATGTCGCTCCTCCAACATACAGCAGGGTCATCGCTGTTTTTGGAGTGCCCCATAAATGAGCAAGGAATAGATAGATCGTGTATCCCGCAACATTGGTGAGTAAACCGATCAAAAGGTAGCTGAGCAATTGCCTCAAAGTCTTTCGATTCACTTTTGACGGAGGGTGCACTATTCTTCCCAGACATTCAAGCTAAAGTATATCTTTTTTCCTGATTCCTCGTCGACCACATAAGCATTGTTTGAGTTTTCAAAAAAAGTCAGTCCGCGAATCAGGGAGAAAAAATCAGCGCCACTGCGCTGTTGGGTCAAATCTATTCTGCGCACCGCCTCGAATTTGGCTCTGGAATAGTACTCGCTTTTCTCATTTGACGTCTTGGAGGGAGCTTTGGCGAGGGTTGTCAAATTTTGCGTTAGCAGTCTATTTATTAGCGCATCAAAATGAGTGCACACCTCATCATCGATTCGCAATTGCAGTGACCTGGCTGTGTCACTTGGGCGTATGGAAACTTCGGCTTGCATGAATATTTCACCGTCATCAATGTTGTCGTTGACAAAATGGTAGGTGAATCCAGTCACACGTTTGCCGTTGATGATGGCCCAGTTAACTGGATAAACTCCACGAAATTCGGGAAGCAGGCTGTAATGAAGATTCAGCACGCCATGCTTTGGGCGTTGAATTAAACGGAGTGGAATAATGTGCTTCCAGCTTAGGAGTAAAAACCAATCGGGCTGCTGATCTAAAAAGTCAGCCGAAAAGGAATTTTCATACAAATACAACGGGATGTTTGCCTGCCTGCAAAGTTCATCGACGCTTGGCCACCATGAATCCATATTCTCGGGTGTCGTGACGACGGCGGGGATTTCCAGGCGTCCCTTGGCGGCATGGGCAAGAAGTTGTTGCAAAAGTCGATAGCCAATCTCGTGATCGACGAAGGGGACAATTCGCTGCATCGTTCATTCCTTCGTTATTAGAATGGTAAATTCGTACAGTCCGTAATCATGAAGCAAGGCTACTTGTCGTGAATAGCGTCGCTTGCAAAGATCGAATAACTGGCACGGATCAGCGTAGTACAGGTAGCTTTGTTTCTTGTCTTCGTCGGAGTAGGATGTGAGACAGTTGAATGAGAATCCCAAGCGACTGGTGCGATCGAGTTGGTCTAACGTGCCTTGAATATATTCATGCCAGTCAGCATTGGTTCTGCCAAGTCGCACATTAAATATGCCACTTGCTACGCCATAGTCACTGATGATGTCAGGTTCTGACGAGGTAATAAATCGAGCATTGGGAGATGCTGCGTTGCGCAACTGAGCAGCCATGATCATTTCCGCTGAAACGTCGACTCCCAAATAAGAGCATTGCGGGTACTTGTCTGACAAGAAGTTGAAAAGAGCGCCGTAACCACACCCCAGGTCGTTGAGGGAAAAATCGGAAGATTTTGGGCGAATGACTTTGCACAACTGTGCAAACCGGATCGTCTGGCTTTCTTCTCCATTCCAGTCAACCCCACGCGGCGTGTCTCCATGTTTCGCGAGTTTTTCAGCATAGTAAGCTGCAACCTCGTCAAGCAGTTCATTCTTGCGATTGTCCATAGATTTGCCTCACAATGGTATATGGGCGCCGCTTGGTTTCCGAGAATATCTTAGACAAATATATTCCAACTACGCCGATAAAAGAGATGATCATTCCTCCAAGCAGCCAAATGGAGGCCATCACGGAGGTCCATCCGCTCAATGGCTTTGTGAAAAAAATCCATTGTGTGATCAAGTAAGCAAGATACGTTACTGCGAATAATGAGATAGAAACGCCTATATAGAAAATGCTCACCAACGGTGTGTTACTAAAAGACGTCACCGAATTGACGAGCAAGGACATTTTTCGACGAAAGGTGTATGTGGTTGCACTGGTACTGTGCTTCTTAATGACATGGGACCGTTGGTCAAACCCAGTGATGTGCCACAAGCCGGCCATGAATACCTCGCGCTCCTTGTGGCGCAACAACGCATCCACATATCGACGCGTCATAAGGCGTGCGGTAACAACGTTTTCTGGCAGTGCAAGGCCGGTAAGCGCCTTGAAGAGGCGATAGAACCACTGCCCACTCCAGCGCTCGAACCAGCTTCCTTTTCTGCGTTCCTGGATTCCATGCACTACGTCGCAGTTTTCCAGATCCATCTGCTGTGCAAACGCTTCAAGCCACTCCGGCTCCTCTTCGAGGTCGCTGTCGATCAAAAAGACTTGCCTGCCCTTGGCATGCGCTAACCCCGTCATCATTGCCTTGTGGTGACCGAAGTTGCGAGAGAGATCTACGACGGTGACGTGCCGATCAAGCCGTGTCAGTTCGATGGCGATGTCCAAGCTGTTGTCGGGTGAGCCGTCGTTCACCAGAACGATTTCATAGTCATCGCCTGCGAACGACCGTGCCGCTTGACTCGCGCGCGCGTGAAACTCCCGCAGATGTGGTGCGGATCTGTAGAGAGTGGCAACGACGGACAGCTTCATGGCTGGACGAATCTCATGTGGTGACGGGCCTCGCGACCGCAGTTGAAGAGCAGGTCCAGGATGGTCACGTGGTGGGTGAAGGGCCCCCACAACTGGGGATACTCGCCGTAGCCCGTGTAGTCGAACCACGACACACCCATGCCCATTTGCTGGAACACCGTTTCGTCCATGTATTCCCTGGCTGAAGGCCCAGAGACGTAGACCTGGGCACCGGCCTGCTGGCAAATACCTGCCAAACGCTCGGTTTTTCCTTCGTTCAGATAAAACTCGGATGAACTCCGGATCCGGGTGCCGATTTTGAGAAAGTGACAGATGGCTTCGATGAACTGCAGATTGAGCGCTGAAATGTGCGTCTGGTGGGTGTTCAGATAAAGAGGTTCAAGCCACGATGCGACTTCGTCGAAATGAGGCGCACGCCTGTAGTTCTGAGACAGCGTTTTCCAGTGGGCCTGCGCCCAAGACGTTCCATCAATTTCCGTTTCCCGAATTTTCTGGTGGTACTTGCCCTTCACCACGACTGGCACGGTCAACCACTGGACGCCTTGGGGCGTCTTGATCTGATTGCGGTTGCGCCAGTCGCGTCGCGTGTACTGCATGTCGTCATAGAGGACGAACTCATCCACCGAGGCGATGAGATCGAAGTATCCCTTCCACGGAATGTAGTTGGACTGGAGGATAGCGATCTTTTTCAATGGGTTTCTCCAGCCTGTCTCGCTCGCTCACAAGCTTCGGTGGCTTGGCCTCTGGTGCGCGTGGGTTTCAGGAGGGTTTGCACCTGGGAGCGATGGCCACCGGCGCCTTCGGAGGTGGTCCAGCGCCCTGCTTCCTGATAATCATGTGTCAAATCGCCTCCGAAGTGCACCATCAGATCCGGGGAGATTCGGCTGAGGCCTTGTTCTTCCTGTAGTACCCAGGCGATCGCGACCTTTTCACACGGCACCCGGCGCAGGGCCGCGATCGCCAGATTCAGGCTGCCTGGATACCCTCCCATGGTCCATGCCTGTCCAATGTTCTCCGCGTTCAGCAAGTACAGAATGCCGGGCGATCTGCCGGTCAGGTCGATCATTGGTGCGCCGGCTTCGAGGCCCGCGTTGCGAGCCAATGTCATCGCTTGCGAGAGGAAGCGGCCAGTGGGCTCGGCCAGAAGCACGCCCGAGCCAGGATGCCCAGCTTCAATCTTGAATGTATTGATCCTCAGCGGCTGTGTCTGTCGGTACGGCCGCTCGATGCCAGACTGCACAAGCACGACCGTGATCGCTTGTACGAACAGCAAAATGGGCGCGAGAACAAGCGCGCTGTTCTTTTGACGAACCAACGGACCCATGCAGGGCAGCGCGGCTGCAAGCCAGAAGATGCCGGCAAAACCTCCGACCCACCAGTAATTCCCATTGGATCCGAAGGCATAGATGTAGGGCATCGCAAGCAAGGCCATCGCCGTCAGTGGTTCCTGGAATCCGCGAAATCCGGACGCAGAGGACCAGACATGGATCACGTAAAACGCCAGGGCGGAAAAGAAGGCGGCCCACATCACCAAATTCTGGAAATAACCCAGGCCCCCATGCAGTTGCACTCTGCCGGATGTCACTGCAAGAAGCACCATGAAAGGGATCACGGCCGAAGTGACTCCCAGAATCTGCCAGAGGCGGCGGGGGGACAACAGCAGATAGGTCGAGAAAACAATGCAGAAGGGCAGGTAGCGCAGAAGCGCCTGTTCCATGGCGGTGAGACTGAATTCATCTACCCGAAAGATCTCTGCCAACGAATGCCCGCTGTCCAGATGACTGCCCAGTTCAAGGCCGTCGCGAATTCGCTGCGCGAAGCCGTTCAGGCTACCATCGATCAGCAAGGCGCTGAGCACGAGCATTGCGAGCGTGACGGGAAGGGCCTGCGTCAATAGCTTTGGCCCCAGCTTCCTTGTCAAAGCCAGGTAGAGCAGGACGCAGGCGGCGAGTGCCGCGGCACTGCTGGGCTTGGCCATGAAAGAGAGCCATCCGCCGACGCCGATCAAGACCCATCCAACGGTGCTGGCCACCGATGGGGTTCGGCTCGCATGGACTATTCCGATGGCCGTGATCAGCAGGGCCTGCAAGTTCAGGCTGTTGTAGCTGGGGGTGGTCAGCCATAGGCTGAATGCCATCATGGACGAAGTGGCAAAGCCCGCCGACAGGATCAGTCTGAAAGCCCTGGCCGTGGTGACTCCATGCAGCGTTTTCGCCAGCACCACATCGATCAATGCCCACGAAAGAAGAAACGTGATCAGGATGTTGGCTTGCCTCAAGCGAACCAAATTGCCACCCAGCATCTCATACAGCGGGTGGTAAATGAAGCCGAACTGTGTGACCGAAGCGTCGTAGATGAGCGGATTGGATATCCAGACCAAGTAAGAGCTTTCATCAGTCAAGTCCAGTCCAAAGTGGGCATAGCCCAGGACCCACCCCAGAATGCAGAGAGTGCCGATCAACGACAAACCTGAGAACACATGGTCCAGTCGAATCGCGGTTCTTGACGCGGTAGGGCTCAGCGGTGGGGGATGCACGGTGTGTTTTTGATGAAAGGCTGAGCGTGATCAAGCACTCACGACGGTGTGACGGTGTCCATGACTCATCACGAAGTCAGTGAAGCTTTTCTCTCCGTCGGGTGGCCGATTATGTCTTTAAGGCATGGGGCGCTGACGCGCGTTTGTGAGTCTCCTGCCACGGAGCCACAGAGCCACCGACCTGCCGCTGTCAGGAATGGGCGGCAAGTCCTCGAACCAGTTCGCCCACCAGTTCTGCCGCCGGGACCTCTCGGCAGCCACTGGCGTTCTGGCCTGACCACAGCGGTGAGAAGTCGCCGCTGCCCTTGGCCTCCCAATGGGCGCGCAGCGGCGCCATGGCCGCCGTGGCCAGCGGGAAGGCCGGCGCGACCGGGTTCATGGGGCCAAGCTCTCGCATCACGCGGTTAACGATGCCGCGCGCCGGGCGCCCTGTGAACAGATGGGTGAGGGCGGTGTGGTGCGCCGCCTCGCTCTGCAACGCCGCGCGGTGCAACGCGCTGGTGGTGGCTTCGGTGCAGCAGAGAAAGGCCGTGCCCACCTGCACGCCCGAGGCGCCCAGCGCCATGGCTGCGGCAACGCCCGCCGCATCGGCAATGCCGCCGGCTGCGATCACAGGCACGCCCACGGCCGCGACGATCTGCGGCAAGAGCGCGAAAGTGCCGGCCTGCGTGGTGAGGTCGTCCGTGAGGAACATGCCCCGGTGGCCACCGGCCTCGACGCCCTGGGCGATGATGGCGTCTGCGCCAAAGGCCTCCAGCCAGCGCGCCTCCTCCACTGTGGTGGCCGACGACAGCACCACGCTGCCCCAGCCCTTGACCCGGTCCAGCAGGTCCAGGTCGGGCAGGCCGAAGTGGAAGCTCACCACCTTCGGCCGGAAGCGCTCGAGGAGATCGGCCGCCGCTCGGTTGAACGGCACACGGCCCGGGCCAGTTGGCACGGCATCGATGTCCAGCCCCGCCTCCCGGTAGTACGTGCTCAGCCATGCACGCCACGCTGCTTCGCGCGCTTCGTCGGCCTCGGGCGGCGCATGGCAGAAGAAGTTGACGTTGAACGGCCGTTGGGTGCCCGCGGCCAGTGCCGCCAGCTCGCGGTCCATGACCTCGGGCGAAAGCATGGCGCAGGGCAAAGAGCCCAGCGCACCCGCGTTGCTCACCGCCACGGCCAGGGCCGCGCCTTGCACGCCGGCCATGGGCGCCTGGATCAAGGGGTATTGCGTACCGAGCAGGGTGGTGAGTGCGTTCATGCGCGCATTCTCACCGCGTCGCCGTTCCGGGTAAACCCTTGATTTGTTTCCAGAATAATCATTTAATATATTAAATAAATGGACGACACCACCCCTTTCACTCACCGCAACCTGCCGCGCCTGCTGCTCGAAGCGCGCGAGGCCGTGATGCTGCATACCCGGCCCAGCCTGCGCGAGCATGGCCTGTCCGATCAGCAGTGGCGCGTGCTGCGCGTGCTGGGCGAACACGCGCAACTGCCCGGTGGGGTGGAAACGGGCCGCGTGGCGCGCGAGGCGTTTCTGCTCGGCCCCAGCCTTACCGGCGTGCTTACCCGCATGGAGCGCGACGGCCTGATCGCGCGCAGCCGCTGCCCGCAGGACGCCCGGCGCACCGTGGTGCGTGCCACACCGGCCGGGCTCAAGCTGGTGAAGGGCCTGTCCAGCACCATCGAAGCGCACTACGCGTGGATGGAGCAGCGCCTGGGCAAGGCCCGGCTGGAGCAGCTGTACGCATTGCTCGACGAGGTGATCGCGCTCGAACAACCCCTGAATACCGATGAGGCCGACGGCCTGGAGGAAGACGCCGCATGAACCCCCTACCCTGGATGCCGGCCGGCACGGTCTACGGCACCCTGCTCAATTTTCAGCGCGAGCACGCGCTCTGGGCGCCGCGCATGAGCGAAGTCCCGTACAAGGCAGCGCCGAAAGCGCCGGTGCTCTACATCAAGACCGCCAACACCTTCACGCCCCATGGGCAGTCCATCGCGCTGCCTGCCGGCGCGGCGGTGCAGGTGTCGGCTTCGCTCGGCGTGGTGATGGGCGACGACGGCGTGCTCGGCGCGGTGCTGTTCAACGACGTGGCCATTGCGCACGAGAGCTACTACCGCCCGCCGGTCAAGGCGCGCTGCGTCGACGGCTTCCTTGGCGTAGGGGCCGAGTGCGTGCCGATTGCGCGTTTCGGCGGCCTTGCCGGGTTGGCGGATCTGCAGATCGAACTGCACATCAATGGCGTGCACCGCCAGACCACCGTTCTGACCGAGTTGCTGCGCGATGCCGCCACACTGCTGGCCGACGTGAGCGAATTCATGACCCTGCGCCCGGGCGACGTGCTGATGCTGGGCACCGACTGCCTGGCCGATGGCGCCCGCCCGCTGGTGCACCCCGGTGACACGGTGGAGATCACTGCCCCGGGCTTTGCGCCCACCCTGCACAGCTTCACACAGGAGGTGGCCGCATGAAGCGCGCCCGCATCGCCTGGGCCGGCGCGGTCCACGACGCCATCGAGGCCGACGGCCAACTCGAACTGCTCACGCCAGCCTTGCAAGGCCGCCGCGTGTCCTTTGACGACGTGGTCTGGCTGCCCCCGCTGCAGCCTCTGCCGCCGCAGCGCCCGCGCACCGTGCTCGCGCTGGGCCTCAATTACGCCGACCACGCCAAGGAGCTCGCCTTCAAGGCACCCGAGGAGCCGCTGGCCTTTGTGAAGGGAGAAGCGTCGCTCACCGGCCACCGCGGCTTCACGCGGCGCCCACCTGGCGTGGATTTCATGCACTACGAGTGCGAGCTCGCCGTGGTGATCGGGCGCACCGCCAAACGCGTGAAGAAGGCCGACGCGCTGGCTTTCGTGGGTGGCTACACGGTGGCGAACGACTATGTGATCCGCGACGTGCTGGAGAACTGGTACCGACCCAACCTGCGTGCCAAGAACCGCGACACCTGCACGCCCATCGGCCCCTGGCTTGTGGACGCGGCCGACGTGCCCGACCCCATGAACCTCTCGTTGCGCACCACGGTCAATGGCGAGGTGACGCAGCAGGGCAGCACGCGCGACATGATCTTCGACGTTCCCACGCTCATCGAGTACTTCAGCGCCTTCATGACGCTGCAGCCCGGCGACCTGATCCTCACCGGCACGCCCGACGGCGTGGTCGACTGCCGGCCGGGCGACGTGATCGTCACGTCCATCGAAGGCATCGGAGACCTTGTCAACACCATCACCCAACATCCCTGAACCGCAGCATGACGACGATCCAGCACCTCATCAACGGCAAGGCCGTGGCCAGCGCCGCGAGCTTTGAGACCATCAACCCCGCCACACAGGACGTGCTGGCCGAGGTCAGCGCCGGCGGCGTGGCAGACATCAACGCCGCGGTGCAGGCCGCGAAGGACGCGTTCCCGAAATGGGCCGGGCTGCCCGCGACCGAGCGCGCGAAGCTCATGCGCAAACTCGGCGAGCTGATCGCCGCCCACGTGCCCGAGATCGCCCAGACCGAGACCAACGACAGCGGCCAGGTGATTGCCCAGACCGGCAAGCAGCTGGTGCCGCGCGCGGCCGACAACTTCCACTATTTCGCCGAGATGTGCACGCGCGTGGACGGCCACACCTACCCCACGCCCACGCACCTGAACTACACGCTGTTCCACCCCGTGGGCGTGTGCGCGCTCATCAGCCCGTGGAACGTGCCCTTCATGACAGCGACCTGGAAGGTCGCGCCCTGCCTGGCGTTTGGCAACACGGCGGTGCTGAAGATGAGCGAGCTGTCGCCCTTGACGGCCGCGCGCCTGGGCGAGCTGGCGCTGGAGGCGGGCATCCCGGCGGGGGTGCTCAACCTCGTGCATGGCTACGGCAAAGACGCTGGCGAGCCGCTGTGCGCGCATCCGGACGTGCGCGCGATCTCTTTCACCGGCTCCACCGCCACGGGCAACCGCATCGTGCAAAGCGCCGGGCTGAAAAAGTTCAGCATGGAGTTGGGCGGCAAGAGCCCGTTCGTGATCTTCGACGACGCGGACCTGGATCGCGCGCTGGACGCGGCGGTGTTCATGATCTTCAGCAACAACGGCGAGCGCTGCACGGCGGGCAGCCGCATCCTGGTGCAACAGCGCATCTACGCCGACTTCGTGGCGAAGTTCGTGGAGCGCGCCAAGCGCATCACGGTGGGCGATCCGCTGGACGAGAAAACCATCATCGGCCCCATGATCAGCCAGGCGCATCTGGCCAAGGTGCGCGGCTACATCGAACTGGGTGCGAAGGAGGGTGCCACCATGCTGTGCGGCGGGCTGGACCGGCCGTCGTACGCCGCGGAACTGCCCTCGCGCGTGGCCAAGGGCAACTACGTGTGGCCGACGGTGTTCGCGGACGTGGACAACCGCATGCGCATCGCACAGGAGGAGATCTTCGGTCCGGTGGCGTGCCTGATTCCGTTTCGCGACGAGGCGCATGCGATCGAGCTGGCAAACGACATCCAGTACGGGCTCTCCAGCTATGTGTGGACGGAGAACCTGGGCCGCGCCCACCGCGTGGCGGCTGCCGTGGAGGCGGGCATGTGTTTCGTCAACTCGCAGAACGTGCGGGATCTGCGCCAGCCGTTCGGCGGCACCAAGGCGAGTGGCACGGGGCGCGAGGGTGGCACCTGGAGTTACGAGGCGTTCCTGGAGCCCAAGAACGTCGCTGTGTCCCTGGGTTCTCACCACATTCCTCACTGGGGTGTTTGAAGTGCTTTCACGCCAACAGGTCAGCGGGATCGCACCGCCCATCCACGGAGCGAACTCCACCATCACCAAGGGAAAGACCCCATGGGAAAACTAGCACTTGTCGCAAAGATCACCCACGTCCCGTCGATGTACCTGAGCGAACTCGACGGCCCGAGGAAGGGCACGAGGCAGGATGCCATTGACGGCCACCAGGAAATCAGCCGCCGCTGCCGCGAACTCGGTGTCGACACCATCGTCGTCTTCGACACCCACTGGCTTGTCAACGCCAGCTACCACCTCAACTGCGCCCCCCATTTCCAGGGCACTTACACCAGCAACGAGCTGCCCCATTTCATCAGCAACATGCCGTTCGAGATTCCGGGCAACCCCGAACTCGGCCAACTGCTTGCCAAGGTGTGCAACGAGTACGGTGTCGAAACCCTTTCCCACGACGCCACCACGCTGGGGCCTGAGTACGGCACGCTCGTGCCCATGCGCTACATGAACGCCGACCAGCACTTCAAGGCCATCTCGGTCTCGGCGCTCTGTCAGTCCCACTACCTCAATGACAGCGCGCGCCTGGGCTGGGCCATGCGCAAGGCCGTCGAGGACCACTACGACGGCACCGTCGCCTTCTTCGCCAGCGGATCGCTCAGCCACCGTTTCGCGCAAAACGGACTGGCCCCGGACTATGCCTTCAAGATCTGGAGCCCCTTCCTTGAAACCCTGGACCGCCGCGTGGTCGAGATGTGGGAGCAGGGCGAGTGGAAAGCCTTCTGCGAGATGCTCCCCGAGTACGCCGCCAAAGGCCACGGCGAAGGCTTCATGCACGACACCGCCATGATGCTCGGCGCCCTTGGCTGGAGCGACTACGACGGGCGGGCCGAAATCATCACCCCTTACTTCGGCGCTTCCGGCACCGGCCAGATCAACGCCGTCTTCCCCGTCACCCCGCAGACCGGCGCGGCCATTCCCGCCGCGCAGGCCTCGTCGGCCCGGGGCTACCAGGCCGTATCCCGCCTCTGACAAGGCCTCCCATGCCGCACCTCGTCATCCTCTACACCCCCAACCTCGACAAGCCCGCCAGCGAAGGCGGCGCCGACATGGGCGCGCTCTGTCGAGAGCTGTGCGACGCCATGCTCGCGGTGCGCGATGAGGCCGGCAAACAGGTCTTCCCCACCGGTGGCACCCGCGTGCTGGCTTACCCCGCGGCGCACAGCGCCATCTCGGACGGCGGCGCGGCAGGCATCGCCGCTGGCCTGGGCGGCGACTACGCCTTCGTCTACATGAATCTGCGCATGGCCACGGGCCGAAGCGCCGCCACGCACCAGCGCGTGGGCGAGGCGCTGCAGGCCGTGGTGAAGGCGCACTTTGCCGTGCAACTCGCCACGCGGGCCATCGGCATCACCATGCAGGTGGACGAGGGCCACGAAGTGTTCGATGCCAAGACGAGTTCCCTGCACCCGCTGTTCAACCGGAGCTGACCCCATGCTCGACGACACCCTCATCCATCAGCTCGCGGCCGAGCTCGACCTCTCCCAGCGCAGCCGCGTGCCGCTGGAGCACTTCTCCAAGCGCTTTCCCGGCATGACGATCGAGGACGGCTACCGCATCGGCCGGGCCTGGGTCGCCTTGCAGGTCGCCGCCGGCAGACAGGTGATCGGCCACAAGATCGGCCTGACCAGCCGCGCCATGCAGATCTCCAGCCAGATCGACGAGCCCGACTACGGCACCTTGCTCGACAGCATGCGCTTCACCGCCACGGCGGGCGAGGTGCTGCAGATCCCCACGGCACGCTTCATCGCGCCGCGCGTGGAGGTGGAGCTCGCCTTCGTGCTCAAGTCGCCCTTGCAAGGCGTGGACGTGACGGTGGAGGATGTGCTGGCCGCGACCGAGTACGTCACGCCTGCCATCGAGATCATCGACGCGCGCATCGAGCAGTTCGACCGCCATACCAAGGCAATGCGCAAGGTGTTCGACACCATCAGCGACAACGCAGCCAATGCCGGCATCGTGATCGGCGAGGGCGACCTGCGCTACCGCGCCGACCCCTTCGCCCTGGACCTGCCCTGGTGCGGCGCCATCCTGCGGCAGAACGGCGCTGTCGAGGAAACCGGGCTGGCCGCCGGTGTGCAGGGCCACCCTGCCGTCGGCATCGCCTGGCTCGCGCACAAGCTCGCGCCCTGGGGCGAGTCGCTCCAGCCCGGCCAGATCGTGCTGGCTGGCTCGTTCACGCGGCCGGTCGTGGCCCGCCAGGGCGACCAGTTCGAGGCCGACTACGGCCCGCTTGGCAGCCTTCGGTTCCAGTTCGTCTGACGACTTCCCCTATGCAAACCCCTGTCAACCCTTTCAAACAAGCGCTCGCCGAGCGCCGCGCGCAAATCGGCTTCTGGCTTGGCCTGGCCAACCCCTACAGCGCGGAAATCTGCGCCGGTGCCGGCTTCGACTGGCTGCTGATCGATGGCGAACACTCGCCCAACGGCCTGCAGGACCTGCTGGCCCAGGCCCAGGCCATCGCCGCCTACCCGGGTTCTCACGCCATCGCGCGCGTGCCCGTGGGCGACACCGCACTCATCAAGCAGTACCTCGACATTGGTCTGCAGACCCTGCTGGTCCCCATGGTGGACACGCCCGAGCAGGCTGCCCAGTGGGTGCGCGCCTGCCGCTACCCGCAGGACGACGGTCAGGGCGGCGTGCGCGGCATGGCCGGTGCCCGGGCCTCGCGCTGGGGCCGCTACCCCAACTACGCGAAAGAGGCCAACGCCCAGGTCTGCCTGCTGGTGCAGGCCGAGACGCGCGAGGCGCTGCAACAGCTCGATGCCATCGCGGCCACGCCCGGCGTCGACGGGGTCTTCATTGGCCCGGCCGACCTCTCCGCCTCGCTCGGCCACGTGGGCAACCCGGGCCACCCCGACGTGCAGGCCGCGATCGAGGACGCCATCGCGCGCATCCTGCGCGCCGGCAAGGCGCCCGGCATTCTGACCACCGACGAAGCCCAGGCGCGTCACTACCTCGCGCTGGGGGCCGTCTTCGTCGCCGTGGGGCTGGACACCCAGATCCTCGCGCGCCAGACCAGCGCCCTGGCCGCGCGCTTCAAGACCGATGCATCCCCTGTGCCCACCCAGGCCAAGGGCAGCGTGTACTAGGAGACCCCCATGAACGCCGCCATGCAAGCCACTGCCTCCACCCCTGCGGGCATGCACCCGGACGAATGGGCCGCGCGTGTCGAGCTCGCCGCCTGCTACCGCGTCTTCGCCATGCTGGGCTGGACCGAGATGATCTACAACCACATCACACTGCGCCTGCCTGCGAGCGTCTGCGGTGAGGACAAGCAGTTTCTGATCAACCCTTTCGGCCTGCACTACAGCGAGGTCACAGCGCGCAACCTGGTGAAGATCAACCTGCAGGGCGAGGTGCTCGACGGCTCGCCGCACCCGGTCAATCCGGCCGGCTTCACGGTGCACGCTGCCATTCACGACGGCATCGAAGGTGCGCACTGCGTGATGCACACCCACACCACCGCCGGGGTGGCCGTGGCCTGTCTCAAGGACGGCCTGCAGCAGACCAACTTCTACACCGCGCAGTTGCACGGCATGGTGGCCTACCACACCTTCGAGGGCATCACCATCCACGCCGACGAAGCGCCGCGCCTGCTCCAGAGCATTGGCGAGCGGCCGGCGGTGATCCTTCGCAACCATGGCCTGCTGGCCTGGGGTGCGACCCTGCCTCAGACCTTTGCCATTCTCTGGACGCTGCAGCGAGCTTGCGAAATCCAGATGGCCACGTTCTCGATGGGGGGCGCGCAGGCGGCCCTGCCGGTGCCCGAAGCCATCGCGCAAAGATGCACGCGCGACGCGCTGCAGTTCAACCCCCATCATGGCGCCGGCCGTGACGTGTTCGACGCGCTGGTCCGGCAGGTCAACCGCCTTGACCGCAGTTACCTGGAGTGAGCCTTGACCTCTTCCCCTGACTTTCAGCGCGTGGCCATCGTCGGCGCGGGCGCCATCGGCGGCTGGCTCGGGGTGCGACTCTCGCACACCGGTTGCATCGTGAGCGCGCTGGCGCGCGGCGAGACGCTGGCGGCCCTCCAGCGCGATGGGCTGCAACTGCACCAAGACGGCCAGTTGCAGGGCGCGCCCGTGCAGGCCGCCGCCAGCGCTGTGACCCTGGGTGTGCAGGACCTCGTCATCGTCGCCGTGAAAGCGCCCTCGCTGCCCGGCCTCGCGCGCGGCATCGCGCCGCTGATCGGTCGGCACACCGTGGTGCTCACGGCCATGAACGGCGTGCCGTGGTGGTTCTTCAACGGCTTTGGCGGCGAGCTCGCCGGCACGCGCCTGAAGGCGGTGGACCCGGACGGGGAGATCGAGCGCGGCATCCCGGCGCGCCATGTCATCGGTGGCGTGGTGCATGCCAGTTGTTCCGTGGACGCGCCCGGCGTGATCCGTCACCACTTCGGCAACGGATTCATCCTCGGTGAACCTTCTGGCGGCTCCAGTGAGCGCGTGACGGCCCTGGCCGAGCTGCTGCGGCGCGCCGGGCTTCATGCCACGGTGTCGCCGCAGATCCAGAAAGACGTCTGGTACAAGCTCTGGGGCAACATGACAGTGAACCCGGTGAGTGCGCTCACCGGCGCCACCACCGACCGCATCCTGGGCGATCCACTGGTGCGCGACTTCATCAGCCGCGTGATGCTCGAAGCCAAGGACATCGGCTCGCGCATCGGCCTTCCGATCGACCAGCAGCCTGAGGACCGCCATGCCGTCACGCTCAAACTCGGCGCGTTCAAGACCTCAATGCTGCAGGACGTGCAGGCCCACAAGCCCGTGGAGCTTGACGCCCTGGTGACCGCGGTGCGCGAACTCGGCCAGCTCACCGGCGTGCCCACGCCGTTCACCGACGCGCTGCTGGGCCTCTCGCGCCTGCAGGCACAGACGCTGGGGCTGTACTAAAGAGGGCGTGCCCCCTGGGCCACAGCGGGGGGCGCCTCAGCCCAGCAATGCCGGGAACAGCTTCACCAGACCCGTCGCCATCACCTCGACGGACAGCGCGGCCAGGATCAGGCCCATCAGCCGCGTCATCACGTTGATGCCGGTCTGGCCCAGGAAGCGCGCGATCGGCTCGGCCAGGGTGAAGCAGATGGCGGTGGCCAGAGCGATCACCACGCCATAGCCGATCAGCGCAGCGTGCTGGAAGAAGGTCTTGGCCTGGTCGGCATAGATCACCACGGTGGACATGGTCGCCGGCCCGGTGAGCAGCGGGATGGTGAGTGGCACCACCGCGATGGAGGTGCGCGCCGAGGTGTCGCTCAAGTCGTTGTCGGTGGCCTTGGCCTCGGCCGGGCGCGCGTTGAGCATGGACAGTGCCGAGGTCAGCAGCAGCATGCCGCCCCCCACCTGGAAGCTGGCCAGCGAGATGCTGAAGAACGCCAGGATCTGCAGGCCGACGAGGGCGCAGGTGGCGATAACTGCAAAGGCGCTGAAGGCCGAGATCATTACCGTGCGCCGCCGCTGCTGGCGTGAGAAGCCCTGCGTGTAGTGGATGAAGAACGGCACGATCGCCAGCGGGTTGACGATGGCCAGCAGGGTGATGAGCGGCTTGAAATCCATACCGGATTGTGACCCACCCCCGCCGCGCTGCGCGCGTGCCCTGGATGCGGCCCATCGCGCCGCAGAAGGTCGGGGGGGCTACGAGGCCTTGCCCGGCTCGCGCCGCCGGAACATCCCGTAGCCCTCCATGTAGAGCACCTTGTCGCCATGCTGGTTGAACATCTCCCAGGTGGTGCGCACCAGGCCCACGTCCAGGCGCTTGCTCATGGGCCGTTTTTCCAGGATGGTGTGCTGCAGCCGCAACGTGTCGTTCGGGAACACCGGTTTGAGCCACTTCACGCTCTCCAGGCCCGGCGAGCCCAGGCTGGAGCTCTCGCTGAGGAAGTTGATCACCATCAGCCGCATCGCCATGGCGCAGGTGTGCCAGCCGCTGGCGCTGAGCGCGCCGAAGACCGAGGCCTTGGCGGCCTCGGCATCGAGGTGGAACGGCTGCGGGTCGAACTGGCGCGCGAAAGCCACCGTTTCCTCTTCGGTCGGCGTGATCGTGCCCAGGTCGCGCGTCTCGCCCACCTGCAGGTCTTCCCACCAATACTTGATGTGGGTCGTGTTCGTGGGTGTCGTGGTCACGTCAGCGTCCTCCGGAAACGTCCATCAGGGTCATGGTGGTGTAGCTCGCCGCATCCGACAGCAGCCAGACGATGGCCTGTGCCACCTCGTCGGCCCGGCCGCCGCGCTGCATCGGCACCTGGTGCTTGAGGTCGCGCACCCGGTCGGGCAGGCCGCCCGAGGCGTGGATCTCGGTCTCGATCAGCCCTGGCCGCACGGCGTTGACGCGGACGCCTTCGCCGCCCACCTCCCGCGCCAGGCCGATGGTGAAGGCATCGATCGCCCCCTTGGCCGCCGCGTAGTCCACGTACTGGCCAGCCGAGCCCAGGCGCGAGGCCGCGCTGGAGAGGTTCACGATGGAGCCCCCCTCGCCACCGTGCTTCGTGCTCATGCGGCGCACCGCCTCGCGCGCGCACAGCATCGAGCCGATCACATTGATGTCGAACATACGACGCCAGCGCGCCACGCTCATCTCATCCACGCGGGCCGTCACGTCAACCACGCCTGCGTTGTTCACCAGGCCGTGCAGGCGGCCGAGCTTGGCGTCGATCTTCGCGAACATCGCGAGCACCTGGGCCTCGTCGGCCACGTCGGCCTGCGCGCTGATCGCCGTGCCCCCCTCGGCGCGAATCGCGCGCACCACCTCGTCGGCCGCGAGCGAGTTCGCCGTGTAGTTCACAGCCACCGCCCAGCCCTGCCGCGCGGCCAGTCTGGCGGTGGCCGCACCGATGCCGCGTCCGCCGCCGGTGACCAGCAGTGCTCGGCCTGTCATTTCAGCCATAACCCGTCTCCTGCAGAAAGTGGTGGCATCGCGTACAACAGGGGCCTGCCACCGAGCTTGCCATTACAACAGCGACAGGAGACCGCTATGCGTCGCACAGTCGACTACTACTTCGTTCCGCAAAGCCCCTGGACCTACCTGGGCCACGCGCGCTTCGCTGACTTGCTGCGCGAGACCGGCACCGCCGTGCGCGTGCGCCCCATGGATCTGGGCAAGATTTTCCCGATCTCCGGCGGGTTGCCCTTGCAGAAGCGCGCGCCGCAGCGCCAGGCCTACCGCCTGCTCGAACTGCGACGCTTCAGCCAGGCGCTGGACATCCCTCTCCATCCCGAGCCGCGCTTTTTCCCCGTGGCGGGCGATCCTGCCGCCAGGCTGATCACAGCCGTGGCCCAGCACGATGGCGACGAGGCAGCGATGCGCTTGACGGGGGCCGTTCTGGCCGCCGTCTGGGCCCAGGAGCGCGACATCGCCGACGATGGCACGCTGGCGGCCTTGTTGGCCGAGAGCGGCCTGGGTGCCGAGCGGCTGGCGCAGTCCCGGCAACCCGAGGTGCAGGCGCGCTACGACGAGCACACGCAGGCCGCCATCGACCTCAACGTGTTCGGCGCGCCCAGCTATGTCATTGATGGCGAACTGTTCTGGGGACAGGACCGCCTCGACTTCGTGGCGCGCCGGCTGCGCGCCTGATTTTTCAACCGACGACAGGAGAAACACCATGGGTCAGACGATCGAACTCACATCCGCCGACGGCTTCACCTTCCCGGCCTACGTGGCCCAGCCCAGCGCAAAGGCCAAGGGCGGCCTGGTGCTGCTGCAGGAGATTTTTGGCGTGAACTCGCACATCCGTGCGGTGGCCGACGGCTACGCGGCCGATGGCTACTTCGTGGTGGCACCCGCCACCTTCCACCGCGTCAAGCCTGGGGTGGAGCTGGGCTACACCGAAGCCGACATGAAGGCCGGCATGGAACTCAAGGCCGCTGTCGAAGGGCTGCCCGCGCCGGGCGTGATGCCCGACATCCAGGCCGCGATCGACCACGCGGCGCAGGCCGGCAAGGTGGGCATCGTCGGGTACTGCTGGGGTGGTCTGCTGACCTGGCGCGCTGCCTGCGCGCTCAAGGGTTTGGCCGCAGCAGCGCCTTACTACGGCGGCGGCATGACGGTGGGCGAGGACGCTCAGCGCCGCCCGACCGTGCCTGTGATGGTGCATTTCGGCGCGCAGGACCACTGGATCCCGCTGGAGTCGGTGGAGGCCTTCAAGAAAGCCCAGCCCGGCGTGACGGTGCATGTGTACGACGCCAACCACGGCTTCAACTGCGACCAGCGAGGCTCGTACAACGAGGCAGCGGCCAAGCTGGCGCGTGAGCGCACGCTGGCCTTTTTTGCGCAGCACCTGGGCTGAACCATGTGGCGCGCCGTGACGTCGCTGGGGCTGCTTGCCGGGGCTTTTGCCAGTGCGGCCGCGGCCGACTACACGGGCCCGCTGTTCGACGCGCACCTGCACTACAACAACGAGGCCTGCACGCACGACATGCCGGCCCCGGGTTGCCCGCACCCCATGACCGACGTGCTCGAGCGCATGCAGCGCAACGGCGTGCGCGCCATCGTGGCCAACTCGCGGCCCAACGATGGCACCAAGGCGCTGGCCAGCGCCCGCGAACAGACGCGCCAGGCGGGCGTCACGGTCGTGCCCTTCGTGCGCCTGTACCGCGACCGCGCCGACTACAACAATTGGTTCAGGGACCCGACCATTGTTGAGATGGTCAACGCCGAACTCCAGCGCGGCACGCCCGCCGGCCCGTACCGCGGCCTGGGCGAGTTCCACCTGTACGACAGCGCCAATGCCAATGGGCCGGTGGCCAAGCAACTGATGGCCCTGGCCGAAGAAAAGGGCCTTGCCATCCTCGCGCACGTGGACGATGCCGCGATCGACCTGCTGATGGCGAACACACCGTCCAAGGGGCGGAAGTCGCTTTTGATCTGGGCCCACACGGGTATCGGGGGTACGCCGGTCGCGCGCGTGGACGAACTCTTCGCCCGCTACCCGCTGCTGGTCGGCGAGCTGTCCTACCGCCCGGGCCTGACCTGTGCCGACGGCCAGCTTTGCCCCGAATGGCGCTCGCTGCTGCTCAAGTACCCCGACCGTTTTCTCATCGGCTCGGACACCTGGATCAACCAGCGCTGGCAGTACTACGACGATCTCATGAGAGGCTACCGCACCTGGCTCGGTGGCCTGCCAGGCGACGTGGCCAGGCGCATTGCCTGGGACAACGGCGCGAGGCTCTTTGGCGTCGCTTCACCCAACCCTTGAGCTCCATGATCCAGCTGTACTTCGCCCCCAGCACCGCGTCCATGGTGCCGCACATCCTGCTCGAGGAGATCGGCCTGCCCTACGAGCGCGTGCTGGTCGACAAACAGAACCGCGGGCACAAGGCGCCGGGCTACCTTGCGCTCAATCCGAACGGCCTGATCCCGGTGCTGGTCGATGGGGACCTGGTGCTGTACGAAACAGCCGCGATCTGCCTGCACCTGAGCGACACGCATCCGCAGGCCGCGCTGATGCCGCCGATGGACACGCGCGACCGGGCACATGCCTACAAGTGGCTCATGTGGCTGACCAACACCCTGCAGGCCACGCTCATCGTGTATTTCTATCCCGAGCGCTGGGCCGACACCGGGCACGCCGAGGTGGCCGCGGAGGTGCAGCGCAACGCGCAGGCCCGCGTGGGGCCGCTGCTCGACCAACTCGATACCGAGATCGAGCGCCGGTGCGGCCCGTGGTTCATGGGGACGCAGTTCACGCTGCTTGATGCCTACGTGTTCACGCTGTGCCGCTGGACGCGCCATTTCCCCAGCGCGCCAGCGCGGGACCGCAAGCACCTGGGCCCGTACCTGCGGCGGATGTTGGCTCGCCCTTCGGTGCAGCGGGTGCTGGCCAACGAAGGCCTGAGCGAACCCTACGTATAAGTTGATGCCGGTGCGCGATTCAGCACCGCAAGAGCTGTTTCTCGGCTATCTGCTCGTGCGCACCAGATAGCGCTTGCGCCAGAACAGCACGCCCAGGACCACGGCAATCGCGACCATCGAGCCGATGGCCCACCAGAAGCCGGTCTGCTGATGCAGGAGGGGGATGAACTGGAAGTTCATGCCGAAGATGCCAGCGATCAAGTTCAGTGGCAGGAAGATCGCGGTGAGCGCGGTGAGCGTGCGCATGATGTCGTTGGTGCGGTTGCTCTGCGCCGAGAAGTGCATCTGCACGGCGGTCTCCGCGTTTTGCTCCAGTCGACGCACGTGGTGCACCACGCGTTCAATGTGTTCGAGCACGTCGCGCGAGCGCACCTTGAGCAGTTCCAGGCCGCGTTGCCCCCCGATCGAGTCGTTGGGCTCCCAGGTCGCGAGGTTCTCATTCCAGTCCTGGATGGCCGAACGCTGGTCCTCGCAGATTTCGTCGAGCTGGTGCAGCGAGATGCGCGCATCCAGCAACGAGCCCCAATTGCTGAAGCGCGCCTTGGGCATGAGCAGTTCGGTCTGCCAATGGTCGAGCTGGCGGGTGAGCTCGCGGCGCAGCGCGAGGTACCCATCGACCATCTGGTTCACGATGCGCAGCATCAGGTCAGCCGGGCTGGGCGGCAGGTGCACACCGGCCGCGCGCGAGGCCGCGGTGGCCGCCGAGAGCAGCCGCGTGGCGTACTGCTCCAGCGCCTGGCAGCCGACGGGATGCACCGTCAGGAGCACGCGATCGAACACCGCGAAACCGACCGGGCTGGTGTCGATGCGCCGCAACACCGGTGGGCCACCACGTTTGACGGACTGGGTGAGCACCTCCCCCGGGTGGGCGAGGTCGGTTTCGCTGTGGCCGGCTGCCAGGCGGCGGAACACCAGGATGTCGTACTGCGATGTGTAGTCGTAGTGCGAGGGCAACTGGTTGTTGAGCAGGTCGGAAATGTGCAGGTCCACCAGGGTCATGCCACACAGCACCTGCAGGGTGGACTGCACCGCGCCCTGCTCCAGCTCGAACTCGCGCCGCCCACAGGCGATCCAGATGTACCCCTTCTGCGGCAGCACCATGGGCAGGGCGCCGGATTCGTTCACCGAGCCCGGCAGGATGTGGAAGATGCGCATGGTGGGTGGGTTGCCGGATTTCAGCCGCGCAGCAGGCGCGCCGCGTCCCGGGCGAAGTAGGTGAGCACGCCGTCGGCACCCGCGCGTTTGAAAGCCAGCAGGCTCTCCATCATCACCGCGTCATGGTCCAGCCAGCCGTTGAGGGCGGCGGCCTTGAGCATGGCGTACTCACCGCTGACCTGGTAGGCGAAGGTGGGCACACCGAATTCATCCTTGACCCGGCGCACGATGTCCAGGTAGGGCATGCCGGGCTTGACCATCACCATGTCGGCGCCTTCGGCCAGGTCCAGCGCGACCTCGCGCAAGGCCTCGTTGGAATTGCCCGGGTCCATCTGGTAGACCTTCTTGTCCGCCTTGCCCAGGTTGGCGGCCGAGCCCACCGCGTCGCGAAACGGGCCGTAGAACGCGCTGGCGTACTTGGCGCTGTAGGCCATGATGCGTGTGTGCACGAGGCCGTGGGTCTCCAGCGCAGTGCGGATGGCGCCGATGCGCCCGTCCATCATGTCGCTGGGTGCGACCATGTCCACGCCCGCCTGCGCCTGCGTCAGGGCCTGTTTGACCAGGATTTCCACCGTGGGGTCGTTCAGGATGTAGTTGTGCTCATCGAGCACGCCGTCCTGCCCGTGGCTGGTGTACGGGTCCAGCGCCACATCGGTCATCACGCCGAGCTGCGGGAAACGCTTCTTCAGTTCACGCACCACGCGCGGCACCAGCCCGTCGGGGTTGAGTGCCTCCTGGCCGTCCGGCGTCTTGAGCGACTGGTCGATCACCGGGAACAGCGCCATGGCAGGGATGCCCAGCGCCACGCAGTCCTCGGCCACCGGAAGCAACAGGTCCAGGCTCACGCGCTCCACGCCCGGCATCGACGCCACCGCCTCGCGCCGGTTTTGCCCATCGAGCACGAATACCGGGTAGATCAGGTCCGCCGCGCTCAGGCGATGCTCACGCACCAGGTCGCGGGAAAAGGCATCCCGGCGCAGGCGGCGGGGGCGGCTGTGAGGGTAGGGGGCAGGGACGTGCATGCGCGTATTGTGGCAAACGCCCCCTCGGGACGTGTGACGGTGGCTTCTGGCAATCCTTCGCAAGGCGCCACTGGCAAAGTTGACAGGGTGCGAGCGCCGGAAAAAGCGCTGCAGGTGTGGCGAACTCCACGGTAAGAAGAAAATACTGGTCTCTGGCAGGTCACCATCCGGCGTGTCAGCCGCTATTCTTCAGTCAACACATCTTGTTACTGATCCGCGGGAGCCCCTGCGCACCACGAGTCCGCCCATGTTGACCACCAAGAAGCCCTCCTCAAACAGCTTTGCCAACACCAAGCCCGGTGCCAGTGAGCCCGAGTCGTGGTCGTTGGACGAACATTGGCCCACCCTGTTGTCCGGCCTGGCTGATCAGGTCACGGAGGGAGTGAGCGCGCTGCAGAACACCATCGATCTGCTGCTGAGCAAGGGCACCATCAGCCGGCAGGAGCACCGGGCCTTGAGCATCCCCGCCGAACGCATCAAGCAGTCGGGTGTCAGTGCGCAGCAGATCCATCGTTTTTACGGCGGACGCATCCGGCAATCGCATGAAAAGGTGGGCATGGCCGACCTGGTGGAGGGCGTGCTGCAGGAGCGCAAGAAGGAATTCGCCGTGCTGGGTATCGAGATGCGGCGCAAGCTCAAGCCTGTCGAGGTGCTGGTGGACCCGACCGTGGCCCACACCTTCGTCAACGCCGTGCTGGACTGGGGCTTGCCGTTCGGCAGCCGCATGGACGTTCGCATGGACATCAATGCCTGGCCGCGGCACGCGCGGCTGCAGTTGCGTGTCTCCAACGATGGTGCGCCGCCATCCAGCCATGCGTCGACGGACAGCCTGAGTTGGCTGCTGGTGCGGCAGATCGCGTTGGCGGCCGGAGGCATCGAGATCGAGCGCCAGGTGACCGACGACGGCGTGAACTTCACCGCCTTGTTCAGCCGGACGGTGCAGGCGGTGGACGGCATTTCAGCCGTGGACCTCTCGGACGACCACTCCTCGATGTTCAAGTCGTTGTCAGGCGTCTATGTGTTGACCATCTCGCCCACGCTGCAGATCCGGGCCGATGTGCGCGATGCCTTGCGCGAGATCGGCATCGGTTCGGACAGCGTGGTCGACTTCCGGCAGGCGCGGGAGGCCATTCTTTCTCGCATGCCCAACCTGATCGTGGTGGACTCCGCGATCAAGGACGAGGGATTCGACTTGTTCCGCCGCGAGTTGCTGCGCGAAGTGTTCGAGTTTCCCTTCGTCGAGATCTCGCCGGACGACAGTTCGTTCGACATGTCTGGATTTGGCGAGTTCTCCATGGCCAAGGTGGGGCGGGGTAACATCCGCGAAGCCCTGGGCACGGCGGTGATGTTTGAGCTCGCCAAAATGATGTGATCTGTTCTTCCTACAACAAAAATTTGACTAGAACAATGTCAGAACTGACAGGTTTTCTTGGTTTTCGCCTCATCTTGGTGTAATATTTCTGTCGAGCTGCCGAAAGGCCGCTCCCCGCTTTTCCTCCCTGAGCGGGTGCCTTAGTGTGTGACAGCAAAAAGGCTTCCTGACCCGGCCCTCAAGGCCGGGTTTTTTTTGCCCTGTCACTTTTTGGCATTGGCCCTCTTCTTCGTGGGTCGCCGCAGCCCCGGGGCTACACTGCCCGGATGCTCTGGGTCAAGTCCTTCCACATCGTCTTCGTGGCCAGCTGGTTCGCCGGCTTGTTCTACCTGCCGCGCATCTTCGTGAACCTGGCCATGGTGCCGCCCGAGAGCGCCGCCGAGCGTGAGCGCCTGCTTCTGATGGCGCAAAAGCTGATGCGCTTCACCACCTTCCTGGCGGTGCCGGCCCTGGGCCTTGGGCTTTGGCTGTGGCTGGGCTATGGCATCGGCCGGGGAGCGGGCAATGGCTGGATGCACGCCAAGCTGGCCGCAGTCGTTCTCATCCTTGGCTATCACCACGCCTGTGCGCGGATGCTGCGCCGGTTTGTGCAAGGCCGTGAGCGCCGCCACCACGTCTGGTACCGCTGGTTCAACGAAGTGCCTGTCATTCTGCTGGTGGCCGTGGTGGTGCTGGTGGTCGTCAAGCCTTTCTGACGCCTTGAAAACCCGCTCTTCCGCCTGGCCGTTGGCGCTGCTGTTTGCCGCCATGGTGGTGTACGCCAGTCTGTACCCTTTCACCGGCTGGCGCGTGCAAGGGGTCTCTCCTTTGGCGTTTCTGTGGGCGCCGCTGCCCCAGTATTGGACCGGTTTCGATGTCGCGTCCAACCTGCTGGGCTATGCGCCTCTGGGCTTTCTGTTGAGCCTGGCCATGCTGCGATCGGACTGGGGGCGATGGTCCTCGTGGCTGGCGTTTGGGGTGCCCACCTTGTTGTCGCTCGGGGTGGAGACGCTGCAGAACTATCTGCCCATGCGGGTGCCGTCAAACGTTGACTTCGTTCTCAACAGCGCCGGCGCCGCCTTCGGCGCGGTGTGCGCCTGGGCGTTGGAGCGCATGGGGATGTTGCGCCACTGGAGCCAGTTTCGCGCCAACTGGTTTGAACCCTCCGCCCACGGCAGCCTCGTGCTGCTGGCGCTCTGGCCTTTTGCGCTTCTCTACCCGCTCTCGGTTCCATTTGGTCTGGGCCAGGTCTGGGACCGGCTGGAGGCCGGCCTGGTGCTGCTGCTGGAGGAAACCCCTTTCCTGACCTGGGTGCCTGTGCGCCTCGAGGTGCCCGACCCCCTCAGCCCGTTGGCCGAAGCGTTCTGCATCGCCCTGTGTCTGCTGTCGCCCCTGCTCATGGGCTTTGCCGAAATGCGTTCGCTGCTGCGCCGCGCCTTGTTCCTGCTGATGCTTTTCCTGGCCGCGGCCTGCGCGGCCGGCCTGTCCGCCGCGCTCACTTACGGGCCGTCCCATGCATGGGCGTGGGTCAGCCCGCAAGCCACCATGGGCCTGGTCATGGCAGTGCTGCTGGGCCTGGCGATGCTGGGGCTCCCGCGTCGGCTGTGCAATGTGGTGATGCTTCTGACGCTGGCGGTGTCGCTGACGCTCCTTAACCTCGCGCCCGACAGTCCCTATTTCGCGCAATCGCTGGAAGTCTGGGAGCAGGGGCGCTTTATCCGCTTTCACGGCATTTCGCAATGGCTGGGCTGGTTGTGGCCCTTTGCGGCGTTGATCTTCGGTCTGCGGGCGGTGGCGCGCGCACCGACGGTTCTGGAGCTGCCCACTAAAATTCCGCCATGACCGAAAACAAGTCCTATTACGAGCGGCACATCTTTTTCTGCCTCAATCAGCGGGAAGGTGGCGAAGCATCGTGCGCCCAGCACCGGGCGCAGGCGGCATTCGATCGGTGCAAGTCCCAGGCCAAGGCGCTGGGTCTTTCCGGAGTGGGCAAAGTGCGCGTCAACAAGGCGGGCTGCCTGGACCGCTGTGCGGGTGGTCCGATCGCCGTCGTGTACCCCGAAGCGGTCTGGTACAGCTATGTCGATGAGCACGATATCGATGAGATCGTTCAGTCACATCTGCGCGACGGTGTGGTGGTGCAGCGACTGCTGACGCCGCCGGATGTGGGGCGCTGAAGCCCGATGAATGCACAAACCGAGTTCCTTTCGATCGCCGGACCTGCCGGCCGGTTGGAGCTGGCCATCGACCGACCCGTGGCCGAAGCGCAGGGCGTGGCCGTGATTGCCCACCCCCATCCGTTGCATGGTGGGACCTTGACCAACAAGGTGGTGCAGACGCTGGCACGGGCCTGTGTGCAGAGCGGCTGGACCGCCGTGCGCTTCAACTTTCGCGGCGTCGGTCAGAGCGAGGGTGCTTACGACGAAGGGCGTGGTGAGCTTGACGATCTTCTGGCGGTGATCGAGACCCAGGCGCCAGGCGGGCCACTGTGCCTTGCCGGCTTTTCGTTCGGCTCCTTTGTGACCAGCCATGCCGCCGCGAGGCTGCATGGCGCGCGCGACATTCGGCATCTGGTGCTCATCGGCACGGCGGCCAGCCGTTTCGAGGTGGCGCCCGTGGCGACGGAACTTCACGAGCGCACGCTGGTCGTTCATGGCGAGCAGGACGACACGGTGCCCTTGTCGTCAGTCATGGACTGGGCGCGTCCCCAGTCGCTGCCGGTGCTGGTGGTGCCCGGTGGCGGCCATTTCTTCCACGGCCAGCTCCCGCTTTTGCGGACGCTGGTGCTGCGTCACCTGCGTGCCTGACGGCTCGCAGGTTCTCTTGTATTCCCTTTGAAGGACCGGATTTTGTTGCGTCGTCTCTTTTCCCGTTTTCTGCTGTGTCTGTCGCTTGGTGTGATGGGGCCCGCGCTGGCGCAGATGCCAGCCCCGCCGGAGGTGGCCGCGCGCGCCTACCTCCTCCTGGATGCCACCTCGGGCCAGGTGCTTGCGTCCAAGGACCCGGATCAGGCCGTTGAGCCCGCTTCGCTCACCAAGCTCATGACCGCTTATCTGGTCTTTGACGCGCTCAAAGCCGGCAAGATCAGCCTCACCCAGACCTTTGGCGTGAGCGAGCGCGCCTGGAAAATGCCTGGTTCACGCATGTTCATCGACCCCAAGATGCAGGTCCCGGTGGAGGATCTGATCAAGGGCATGATCGTGCAGTCGGGCAACGATGCCACGGTGGCGCTGGCCGAGGGCGTGGCCGGCTCGGTCGAGCGCTTCGTGCAGCTCATGAACGAACAGGCCAAGGTGCTGGGCATGGCCTCCACCAGCTACCGCAATGTGGAAGGTCTCACCGAGGCTGGGCACACCACCACCGCGCGCGACCTGGCCACGCTGGCCACCCGCCTGATGGCCGACTTCCCCCAGTACGTGCCGTACTACGCCATCCAGCGCTACCGCTACCCGGGCACGCCCGCCGCCAACGACACCAACCGAAACTTGCTGCTGTTCCGCGACCCAAGTGTGGACGGTCTGAAGACCGGCCACACCAGCGCAGCCGGCTATTGCCTGGTCGCCACGGCGCGCCGGCAGGTGCCTGGCCTGGGTGAAGGCGCCCAAGGTCAGCGGCGCCTGATCAGCGTGTTGCTCGGCGCGACCAGTGAAAACGCCCGCGCAGCCGAAAGCCAGAAGCTGCTCAACTGGGGCTATACCGCTTTTGACGCCGTGCGCCTGATCCCTGTCGGCCAGCCCGTGGCGACACCGCGAATCTGGAAGGGCAAGGCCGATCAGGTCCGCCTGGGCCGGGCCGAAGGCGTGGTGGTGTCGGTGCCCGCTGGCGAGGGTGCCAAGCTCAAGTCCGAGGTGGTCCGCCCCGATCCGCTGGTGGCGCCCCTGTTGAAGGGGCAGTCGGTCGGCACCCTTCGTGTGACCACTGCCAGCGGCGCTGCGGTGGCCGAAATCCCGTTGACCGTGTTGGAGACGGTCGAGGAAAGCGGCATTTTCGGCCGCGCCTGGGACGCGATCCGTCTCTGGATCCAGTGAGGCCGCCCGCCCCGTGAGGGCCCGGCATTGTCAGGAAATTGACCGCGTGCTACAGTAGAGGGCTTTTCGGAATCTTCCGAGGAGTTTTCGTTTTCGCTTTTTTCAAACGTTTAGGGACGTTTTAATGCCAACCATCAATCAACTCGTGCGCCACGGCCGGGAGGTCGAAAAGACCAAATCCAAGAGCCCGGCCATGGAAAACTCTCCGCAGCGTCGCGGTGTGTGCACCCGTGTGTACACCACGACCCCCAAGAAGCCCAACTCCGCTCTGCGCAAGGTTGCCAAGGTGCGCCTGACCAACGGTTTTGAGGTCATCTCCTACATCGGTGGTGAAGGTCACAACCTCCAGGAGCACAGCGTCGTGCTGGTCCGCGGTGGTCGTGTCAAGGACTTGCCCGGTGTGCGTTACCACATCGTGCGCGGTTCGCTCGATTTGCAAGGCGTGAAAGATCGCAAGCAGTCGCGCTCCAAGTACGGTGCCAAGCGCCCCAAGAAGGCCTGATCGTTTGAATTTTCCGGTGTTTGTTCCGCCTGGCAGGTGGTTCAAGCGCAGTGGCCCACAACACGGAATGGTCCGTGCGGGTCGAGTAAGTGAGAGTTTTTGCATGGCTCTCGCGGCCCCTGAATAGGTGCCAACTGAAGCAATATGAGGTGAAAAAATGCCACGTCGTCGCGAAGTCCCTAAACGTGAAATCCTGCCGGATCCCAAGTTCGGCAATGTCGAGCTTTCCAAGTTCATGAACGTGATCATGGAAGGTGGCAAGAAAGCTGTTGCCGAGCGCATCATCTACGGTGCGCTGGAGCAGATCGAGAAGAAGAGCGGCAAAGACCCGGTCGAAATCTTCTCGGTCGCCATCAACAACGTCAAGCCCATGGTGGAAGTGAAGTCCCGCCGCGTGGGTGGTGCCAACTACCAGGTGCCGGTTGAAGTCCGGCCCGTGCGTCGTCTGGCCCTGTCCATGCGCTGGATCAAAGAGGCTGCCCGCAAGCGCAGCGAGAAGTCCATGGCCCTTCGCCTGGCCAACGAGTTGATCGAGGCCACCGAAGGCCGTGGCGGCGCCATGAAGCGGCGCGATGAAGTGCACCGCATGGCCGAAGCCAACAAGGCTTTCAGTCACTTCCGCTTCTGATCCGGGCTACCGCCCAGTAGAGCATCCAGAACCGAGAGCCCGCATTCCCTAAATCAGGGGAGCGGGCTCGTCCCCTTTTCGGAGTATTTCCATGTCCCGCACCACGCCCCTTGAGCGTTATCGCAACATCGGTATTTCCGCGCACATTGATGCCGGCAAGACCACCACCACCGAACGCATCCTGTTCTACACCGGTGTGAACCACAAGATCGGCGAAGTTCACGATGGCGCTGCCACCATGGACTGGATGGAGCAGGAGCAAGAGCGTGGCATCACGATCACCTCAGCTGCCACCACCTGCTTCTGGAAGGGCATGGACCTGTCCTACCCCGAGCACCGCTTCAACATCATCGATACCCCCGGCCACGTGGACTTCACCATCGAGGTGGAGCGTTCGATGCGCGTGCTTGACGGCGCCTGCATGGTGTATTGCGCCGTGGGTGGCGTGCAGCCGCAGTCCGAGACCGTCTGGCGTCAGGCCAACAAGTACAAGGTGCCGCGCCTGGCGTTCGTCAACAAGATGGACCGCACTGGCGCCAACTTCTTCAAGGTGTACGACCAGATGAGGTTGCGCCTGAAGGCCAACCCGGTGCCGATCGTGATCCCGATTGGCGCTGAAGACAACTTCAAGGGCGTGGTCGACCTCATCAAGATGAAGGCGATCATCTGGGACGAAGCTTCCCAGGGCATGAAGTTCGAGTTCCAGGACATCCCGGCCGAGCTGCAAGCTCAAGCCGAAGAATGGCGCGAGAAGATGATCGAGGCTGCCGCTGAATCCAGCGAAGAGCTGATGAACAAGTACCTTGAGGAAGGCAACCTGACGGAAGCCGAAATCAAGCAAGGCATCCGTGCGCGCACGCTGGCCACCGAGATCCAGCCGATGCTGTGCGGCACCGCCTTCAAGAACAAGGGCGTGCAGCGCATGCTCGACGCGGTGATCGACTTCCTGCCCTCGCCGGTGGACATTCCTCCCGTGGGCGGCACCGACGACAACGAGGAGCCCACCTCGCGCAAGGCGTCCGACGACGAGAAGCTGTCCGCCCTGGCGTTCAAGCTGATGACCGACCCCTATGTGGGCCAGCTCACGTTCGTGCGTGTGTATTCCGGCGTGCTCAAGAAGGGCGACTCGGTCTACAACCCGGTCAAGGGCAAGAAGGAGCGCATCGGCCGCATCGTGCAGATGCACGCCAACAACCGGCTGGAAGTGGAAGAAATCCGCGCAGGCGACATCGCTGCCTGCGTGGGCCTCAAGGATGTGACCACCGGCGAGACGCTGTGCGATCCGGATGCCATCATCATGCTCGAGCGCATGGTCTTCCCCGAGCCTGTGATTGCTCAGGCCGTGGAACCCAAGACCAAGGCCGACCAGGAAAAGATGGGCATTGCATTGCAACGCCTGGCCTCTGAAGATCCTTCGTTCCGCGTCAAGACCGACGAAGAGTCCGGCCAGACCATCATCTCCGGCATGGGCGAGCTGCACCTGGAAATCATCGTCGACCGCATGAAGCGCGAATTCGGCGTTGAAGCCAACGTCGGCAAGCCCCAGGTGGCCTACCGCGAAACCATCCGCAAGAGCGTGGACGAAGCCGAAGGCAAGTTTGTGCGCCAGTCGGGCGGTAAGGGCCAGTATGGCCACGTGGTGTTCAAGATCGAACCCAACGAAGCCGGCAAGGGCTTCGAGTTCGTTGACGCCATCAAGGGCGGCGTGGTGCCGCGCGAGTACATCCCGGCCGTGGAGAAGGGCGTGATCGAAGCCCTCAACGCCGGCGTGCTGGCAGGCTTCCCTGTCGTGGACGTCAAGGTCACGCTGCACTTCGGTTCGTACCACGACGTGGACTCGTCCGAAATGGCGTTCAAGATGGCCGCCATCTTCGGCTTCAAGGAAGGTTGCAAGAAGGCCAGCCCGGTCATTCTGGAACCCATGATGGCCGTGGAAGTGGAAACGCCTGAAGACTACGCCGGCAACGTGATGGGCGACCTGTCCAGCCGTCGCGGCATGGTGCAGGGCATGGAAGACATGGTGGGTGGCGGCAAGGCCATCAAGGCCGAAGTGCCCCTGTCTGAAATGTTCGGCTACTCGACCACGTTGCGCTCGATGTCGCAAGGCCGTGCCACGTACACGATGGAGTTCAAGCACTACTCCGAAGCGCCGCGCAACGTGTCCGAAGCCATCGTGGCTGCACGCGCGAAATAATGATTCTGGAGGCGGGTCGCCCTGGTGGCCTGTCTCCAAAGGATCCAAGCCGGTCTGCGACCATGCGCCGCCCTGTTCCCGTGCGGGGCGATCCAGCAGTGTGGTGCAGACCTTAAACCGTGACACGGGTTTGTTCTTTAGGAAT